>CAJJZP010000003.1 GCA_905197665.1 uncultured Collinsella sp. | reverse complement strand
TGGGAAAAGCAAAGCCAAGGGCTTTCGCCTTCTCATACACCTGTGCCCGGAACCGATTGTTGCCGATACCCACCACCAGCAAGCCGTACTCCTTCCGCAGCTCCGGCAAATCAGCAAGACTGCCAACCACCGGAATGCCACAGATGTCAGTGCCCACAGGTTGCCCATCGTCTACAAAGGCACAGTCATATTCTATCATCGCTTGTTCAGTCACCATGCGGCCAAAGCCACCGGCTCCAACCAGCAGCAACTTTTCTTTAGACATTCGGGATGCCCTTCAGTGCATTCTGAACATACTCGGTGGTGAGAATCTTCTTGACTGTGCCTTCCACATCCAGACGCTCGGTGTTGTGGCTGGTGTAAGATTCATCTGCCATGGTATGTACTTCGCCCTTCACCACGAACTTATCGTAGTTCAGATCGCGGTTATCCGCAGCAACACGGAAGTAGTGCCCCATATCCTGACTACGCAGACGCTCCTCACGGGTCATCAGGGTCTCAAACAGCTTCTCGCCGTGACGGGTGCCGATGATGTTCGTACCGGTATCGCCAAAGAGCTGCTGGACGGCCTTTGCCAAATCGCCGATGGTGGAAGCATCAGACTTCTGGATGAACAAATCACCGGGATTTGCATGTTGGAAAGCGAACAAAACCAGATCCACAGCCTCGTCCAGGTTCATCAGAAAGCGGGTCATGTTGGGGTCGGTGACCGTGAGCGGCTCGCCTTTCCGGATGCGGTCGATGAACAGCGGGATGACCGAGCCGCGCGAGCACATGACGTTGCCGTAGCGGGTGCAGCAGATAGTGGTGCGTCCTGCGCCGTTGCGGGCGTTGGCGTAGATGATGGACTCCATCATGGCCTTGGACTTGCCCATGGCGTTGATGGGGTATGCCGCCTTGTCGGTGGACAGGCACACGACGCGGTCCACGCCCTCGTCGATGGCGGCGTGGAGCACGTTGTCCGTGCCGATGACGTTGGTGCGCACGGCCTCCATGGGGAAGAACTCGCAGGAGGGCACCTGCTTCAAGGCGGCGGCGTGGAAGATGTAGTCCACGCCGTGCATGGCATCGCGCACGCTCTGGGCGTTGCGGACGTCGCCGATGAAGAAGCGCACCTTGGAGGCGAGCTCGGGCGACTTCTCCTGCAGGCGGTGGCGCATGTCGTCCTGCTTCTTCTCGTCGCGGGAGAAGATGCGGATCTCGGCCAGGTCGGTATTCATGAAGTGCTTGAGCACGGTGTTGCCGAACGAGCCGGTGCCTCCCGTGATCATGAGGGTCTTGTCCCTGAATACGCTATCGCACATTTCAAGCTCCAATTAAATAAACTAAAGGTGAATGAATCTTAAAAACCTTAGTCGATGCTTAACCTACTAATACGTTTCTTATCCTAAACGAAAAGACGACTGCTGCACATAAATTAGAATTAAAAAGCTTTTATACCTGCGCTAAAACTGATAACTCCCCCAATTAGCGTTGAAGAAGTCATTACGGGGGATATATAGTCTCAGCCAAACACTTTTGTATCTAAGTATTTAACGAATCTCTGATGCACTATTTCCGAATAATGCAAGGAAGCATCGCGACACATCCGACAAGATAAGCAAGCGAAATTGCGGCACTCGTTCCGTTAGGTCCAAATAGCCGAATCAATAAGCTAGAAAGGGGGACGGCAACGATTAAAGCAACTAAATTACCAACAAGATTACCAGCCATCTTTCTCTTAACAATCGTCAGGTCGGAAAAGAAGCCGATAAACGCCGTAAGCAGCGAGCTAATAACCGCACCGTATAGCAAAAAAGAGTACTGATGAATTTGGTCACCAAAAATTAGTCCCAACAAGTAGTCGCCGCAGATAAAACAAGCGAACAGAATAACAATGGACAAAACTAGAGCACCAAGAACGACCTTCATCAACATAGCATTAAATGTTTTATTATCCCCCGACTCACTAGCGCTCGCAAAAACGCCGAGCAAAGGGGCATAGGCATTAGCAGCACCCGCCTGAACGATTGCCGCAGGAGAACACACCGAGGAATAAACGCCCAACATTGAGGCACCCAGTACGGTAGCAAGTTCTTGACGCGAAACGGATGTAACCGCAGCACAACAAAAAACCCCAACCGTAGCGGGAAGACACTTATAAAACAGTTCAGACATCGCCTTGAACCTGAAAGAAGGAACGATCGTGTCGAAATTAGAAGCCCAACGTGCATCAACAATCATCACGGGGAGAGACACCGCGATCATCAGAACAATACTCAATACAAGAGAATGTGAGATATACATTCCGGCGCAAAACACCAGAAGAGACAAAATACCTCTCAGTAGCATCGACATGCCACAATAAAACATATTTCCCGCTTTTTGATCAATGCCATGGAACACATCAACCATAACTTCAATTGACTTATATATGCAATAGAGGTACACGGGGAGAAGGGAAGACTGCTGACAGGTAAAGAATGCATAAGGTAATACGAAAACAAATCCCAACACTATTGTGCTTAAACGAAAACCAATGTATTCCCCTGAAGAATACTCACATGAAAGATCGGATACTTGAAAGGATCGAATCTTATATAAACCGATCGGAACAAATAGATTGCTGATTGTCATTGCCAAAGATAAATCACCAGCATAGGTAAAATCCGACGATAGTCGAACTACAGCAACTGTCGTTAACCACTGGCAAGCAAGGTATGCAATAGAGCCAACGGTATTCCATGTAATGTTTTTCTTTAAATTATCAGTCAAATTAACCCAATCGGTTTTAGATCTTATTAAATAGCCTAACCAATTACCTCTTTAGCGATTGCATCAATGCTTTCACCATATCCAACGCCAGGAACAGCCCATTTACCATTTAAATCAATGGTTCTCGGAGCGCAACCACGACTGACATATTTAAAGCGAGCGTCAATACACGGATTGACCAAGGGCTTCGTAGAACCATACGCCTTTAGATGTTGGACCTGCGCCCGCAGTCCCTCACGAACAGATCCGAAGCTATAGCCTGGGTTACCAGCCCCCGTGGCACCAAGGCCTCCAAAATTACACTGATCGGGCTGAACCAAATTGCCAAACTTTAGATACCCAGTTTCTTTCATCACCTGTCCATATAAAACCTCAGGTGAGACGCCTTCCGACTGAGCCTCTTCATATAGAATTCTGCAGAAATCTCTAATGTTCGACGCTCCCCTATCCGTATACACGGCTGAAGGGAATCCTTTAGTACCCACAGTCTTTGTGAACTGATTGGCAGCATCTAGATAGGTTGAATAGGCGGGCGACATAATAAGGCCTTCATATCCAGTCATACTTGCGCCATTACGCCCCTCCTTAATGCCGCAATTTAAATAGTGAATGTAATAGCTCTTCAGGTTCAGCCCGAAAGCCTTCCTCAGGTCCGTATAACGATTTCGATAGCCGTAAACGTCGAAGGACTCGCTCCCGCGCCGGCCCTCAGCCATGCCGCAGCTGACGAAATGGCGCAGCACGGCAGCATCGTCAATCATTACAACGCCAGCGGGGCTTCGTTTAGAAAAAGCGTTGCGAATATCTTCGTTATTCGATAGATAAAATGAGGGATCATAGACGGATGAATAATCAACACCATTGATAGTCGTAGCGTATCCCTCGATCTTTGAGCATCCGGTCCCATGCCTTCCTTCTGCTTTTCCTGCCGTAACGTAATGCTCATAGTACTTAACTAAATCAAAGCCAAAGGAAGCTCTTAAATCTGGATACTCATTAAAATAACTCTGTACATCAAAAGTGGCAGAGCCGCGCCTACCTTCGCTCATGCCATAGTTAATAAAATGGTCTAGAGCTAAATCGCTATTTCCAGCCGTAGCTTTGGCAACGTCGGGATAATGCGACAAATAGTAATTAGCATCGAATACGGAAGAATAGTCGAGCCAAGTTGACTTAGGAAATTGCGCAATGATCGCATCGGCATCGGCTTCGCCAAGACGCCTACAGCCCTCATCGCTAAAATAATTTAACACGTCCCCCGCATTAGAAATAAAGCCATGCTCGATTAGGATGCCGGGAATACCTTGTTCGCGGGCACAACGGATGACCGCGAACTCATCTCCAACTTCCATCTGGAATACACCGCGATAGCTGAGCCCCATAGAAGCGAGGTTGTTCATAACTTTATTCGCGAGCTCGACGGAAACTTGCGTGTAATCATATTCATTGGCAGTGGGGGCATATACCTCAGCGCCATGGGCAACAGGCGAACCGGAATTAATATGGAAGCTAACAAAGGCCTGCGCACCTTGACTCACGCATCGTTGGACACGATAAAGGTAATCATTTCCGGAGTAGCCACCGCTTTGCTCGCGCGCAAGAACGACTTTAAAACCATACGCCTCAAGCTTATTCTTGCAAGCAGCAACAATCTTCCAAGTTAGATCCGCTTCACTCTTTCCATTTCCTTGCGCACCGGGATCAGTGCCGCCATGGCCAGCATCAAGGGCAATTACCCGTACGTTTTTTCGAGCCGAGCGCGCAGCATAAGTAGAAATGCCGTCCGGTGAATCGGCACACTCCAACGCCTGTTTGATGGATTGAGCCTCAACAGCATTGCCTTCGCCGTCTGCATAGTAAACGGAAGTGCCCTCGGAATTAGCAGAGCTCTCAACAACCGCAAAAGAATAATCCCTGTCAGAGAGATCAATCTCATGTTCAGCATCGTCGCCCTGCAGAGCATAGGTTATTGAAGTAAGAAAGTATGTATTGAGATCTAGCTTCGAGCCAAATGTAAATGCGGCAGAATTTACAGCCTGCGCGGAAGCATTAACAGCTCCCTGAACTCCGTTGGCGCTCACATAGTTTAGCGTTGCGGAGGCGATGGTATCGCTGTCATTAGGAGTTGCAAACGCGACGACTTGGTCAGCCCCACTGATAAGGTTCGGGTAGGCAATATATATATATTGGAAGGAAGAATCAGTCGATTCGGCTTGCGGTTCAACCAAAGAAGCATCTACACCGAAATCCTCATCAGCCGCCTCGTCAACATCCACCGGCAACGACTGCTCGACAGTCATGTCTCCGTCGGCAGGGCCCTCGTCACGTGAAGCTACGCCACCGTCTGCGGACGCCGCATCTGATGTAATATTCACTGATCGTACGCTATTCACAGCATAAGCAGCGGCTACAGGACTCATCAAGGGCGAAATCGTCAAAAGAGCAGCTAAAGAAAACGCTGCTGAGGCACGCAATGCCTTTTTCATATCGTATCCCCCATCACAAATAATGATACTAATGTTGCATTATCTTACAATCTCTTCCGTATCGGAAGTCCAGTTATACAAGAGAATTGTTATAAAAGCAGATGGGAGACTGCTCCTATAAAAGATAGCAGGCGTACTCAGCGGGCTTTATTTCGTTCTTCCATTGACGCAGCGTTAAACTTTAGCTTTTAAATCAATAAGCAGCGCCCCAAACAACGCAAGCACCTGTGACACGAAAAATTCCTGAAGCAGGCAATTCGTCGTAATTCGCCTAAGCTCACGGCCGCGAAATACAGCAAAATGCCCCAATGTTTCGCTTGCATCAGAGGCGGCTGGGGCTTCATCGTCAGAATAATCTCGCCAGTTGCTTTTGGCAAAGCAAGACGCGATCTCCACGAATCAAACACCAGCAGTGTAGCAAAGCCCAACGCCTCCACAGCTCTTGAGCACCTTATACCGAACCTTGGCACCACTCCTCTCTAAAGCGAGAAGTGCTCACTCATATGACCCAATCCACTGTCAAGGGCCACAATGGCCCCGCCGACCGCTTGCAATCGGTCGGCGGGGCCTGCCGTTAAACCCGTCCCGGTCCGCCCCCGGCATGTCATCGACGCCTTCGGCTCAGTCTCATATCCGCGGATACCGTTCTGTCGGCCCGCACTCCATTCCTTCGGCGGGGTTCCCCAAGTCTGTCGAGGCGCATGCGGAGGGCTCCGCGCGCACAGCGAAATAGGGGGTATCCCCGAAGGCCGCCCGGCTCGCCGGGACGGGGGCTTATGTCTATTCCGCGCCCTCCCGGCACATCGTGCCGAGGGCCCACAGCCACCTCACGAGCTCGGCCGCGGTGGCCGCGTTCGCCTTCGCCTGCGGCATCCCGCGGGCGATCATCTCCTCGCGGCGGCGCAGGAGCCTCTCGGACCCCTTCCTCCCGTGCATCCTTATCTCGAGGGGCACGCCGGAGCCCTTGGGCATCAGCTTCGGCTGGTGGCCGGCCTGGGCGTAGCACCAGGACCCCTCGACAGCCAGCTTCCTGACGAGCGCGTTGCCGGCCCCGCTGATTCCGCCGAGGCGCACGGAGTCCGCGCTCGACCTCTGCTTCGGGGCGAGGCCGAAGTAGGCCGTCACCTGCCTGCCGGAGCGGAACCTCGAGAAGTCGCCGACCTCGGACGCGAAGGCGGCGGCGAGCGCGAACCCGCACCCCTTGATCGACTGGAGCGCCTCGACCTCGGCCGAGAGGGGGCCCGCCGCGACGGCGGCCCTGTATTCGGCGAGGAGGGCCTCCCTCGTCTCGTCGGCCGCCTCGACCTCGTTCCTCAGCGCCGCAAGCGCCCGGATGCCGCCGTCGTCGGCGGGGTGTATGCCGTCGAGCCACCTGAGGAAGCCGTACGTCCAGTACTTCCGGGGGTTGCCGGCCGGCGTCGTGCCGCCGTAGACATAGCCGCGGCGGGCTAGGAACGCCAGGAGCCGCTGCTTCGCCGCCGCGAGCCTCGCGGTCGCCGCGTCGTGGGCGGCGGCGAGGTCCCTGAGCCCCTCGATCTCGGGGGACGGCACCCATACCGGGGTGACGTCGTGCGACAGTATCGCCTTGGCCATCCTGGCCGCGTCGTTGCGGTCGTTCTTGGACGAGAGGTCGGCAGCCGACCTCGGGACCTTGGAGACGGCCGCGACGACGCAGTCGACGCCGAGCCCGGAGAGCTCCCTTTGCGGGGCGAAGCCGAGGTAGCCGCTCTCGTAGGCGGCGAGCGACGGGCCGGGGAAGCCCGACATCCACTCCGCGACCTCGCCCCAGGGGTTGCCGCGGAACCTCCTCGTCACGGCCTCGCCCGTCTCCGCGTCGAGCGCGCAGACGGTGGTGGACCTGAGGTGTACGTCCATTCCGAAGGCGGTAGAATATCTAGGCACGGGAGCCTCCCAACCTCGTTGCGGCGCGGCTGCGCCTCTGGCACTTCAACAACATTGTCGCAGCCCCGACCCGCGGTCACGAGCGGGGGCTCCTGTCGTTTCCGTGCCCCTGGATTGGGTCATAGTGTCTGTCGGAGGATAAGTTCGGTCCGAGCCAGGAATCACCATCCAAGAAGAACTCCGGGCAGCGCTGCATGAACAGCGCCTGTTCGCGTTTCCAGCGGCGCTGTTTATCCTCGTTGGCCTCTTCCCTGCCGCGCGAGGTGAACTCGTAGTGGTACAGCTCGGCATAGGGCGTAAAGATGGTGCAGAAGCCCGCCTCCCATACGCGCAGGCAAAAGTCAGCGTCGTTAAAACCGACGGCGAATTCCTCGTTATAGCCTCCGACCTGCTCAAATACGTCGCGTCGCACCATCTGGCAGGCGCCCGTCACGGCACTGAAGTTGCCCGGGCGCACAGCACGGGCAAGATAGCCCCCACGCTTCGCAAAAGGCATCTTTGTGGCCGCAAATTAAAAAACGCAATACCATGCCCATATCGATACGTCATATGCGGCCAGCGCATTCTATTGATGTGGAAACCGGTTCGATTCATTAATTTAAACCAAAGCCTCTACAGCAATTAATAGCGCCCTAGACAGCAACAGCACCAGAGACATACCAGACTAGCCATCATCACCGATCTCAAATAATTCGCAACGGTTACCATGTCGGCCTTCGACTCAACCGGCCAGATTACAGCAACCTCGATGATAGTCGTCTTAGTTGCAACAGCCGTGGGCGTTACCATGCCTACCACAGGCTTTACGTGCCCACGACACGCTTTCCTAGATGATTATCGACCAATCCGCTACAACCAGAGAACGCTGGTTCAGAATCCCAATTGTTCCATCACCTGTGTAGAGGGATCGTCGGCAAATCACGTATGCAGTAGAAAATGTCGAAAGTCTCGGTTCTACGACATAGCTTTATTTAACAAATCGCAAGGACCGACAAGTCGCATGAAGAAGCCGGCTAAGAGTTTTCTGAGACCTTCCAGCATTAAGCAAATCGCGAAAACAGCCGTTGGAACCAGAAGCACCTGCAATATTCCCAGTCTAACGCCGACACGCGTAAAGGGAAACAGCGAGCTCCAAAGCCAACTTTGGATAGGCCCATAGTCAGAAATAAGATAAGTAGCGAAACAAAGTTTCGCTACAGCGTTAACGAAACGGGAGGAAAAATGCGGCATCTTTAAATCGATCAAAAAGACCGAAATTGCTATAACTAACGAAAAAAATAGACGCCGGTGATCCGAAAAAACCGTTATACAAATTCGCAAAGGTCGAGCCCAGCAAACCATCAAAATGGAATTGACCATAAAACGATATTGCAACTCCCACAAAGGAAGCAATACAACAAGTAACCAGGCGCCGTACATCCACTGTTGACAAATCTACATACCAGCGAATATAGCAAACAAGAACGCAAATTATAATAAAATCAACTAGTAGCCCGTCGATGGGAATCCAAAAGAGCGGCACATAACGCAGGAATCCAAAGGCGAAGACCAGAAAGATTGATAGATAAAGATGTAGTTTCTGGTCCAACACATGCAAAGCCGGAATTAAAAAGGGCAGCAAAAAAACAAGCCAAGCATAGACGGTTACAAACCACCAACTAGAACCAGTAAGAGTTGGTGCAAAAATATCTATCAAATTGGTTGGACTTACTTGAATATCGCCGCGAAGCATGAAGAAAAAACCCAGCACAATACTATAAAAGAGAACCGTGCCTTCGATTGAAGCTATCTGTTTAACAGCTTGTTTAATGGAGTATCCAGCTTTCCCCGCAACAAACCAGATTGTTATGGCAACAAAGCAGCCGACCGCAGTTCTTCCAATTGGATAGAAAAAGATATTGTAGAAAAACCTAGTAAACGAGCTAGGAAATACGGAAACAGAATCAGCGTTGTGAACAACAAAATGATGAGCCATTACCGTCCACATAAGGACAATGCGAAGTAATTCGATACGGGAATCTCGTATTTTTACCATAATGCCCCCAAGTAAAATCAAAACCTAATTATGCTTCGCCCTAAAACCGTTCGAGAATCTCCTCGGCATTCTCTCGCAAATAGATATCTAGGTCCGGCACGGCAAACTGCACATAGCCCCCCTGCAGTGTCTGAATAACCTCCCTCTGAGAAGTTTGACTCTGATGGGGCTACGGATAGAAAGTTGGACTGCGGGATGGTCAGGACTGGAGGCTAGCATGCGCTATTAGCGCCGGGCGATCTAGCCACTAATAGTCAAACGATTTTGACCAATCCCGGTCACCGAACAATGGTCGCCGCGCCTCCCCGCCGCCGCTACTCCAGTGGTGCCGACACACCGGTGTTAGGAGGGCCATTGAGGCGAACGAGAGGCAAGATGACCTACAGGAGATTATAGACGCGACGCTCCGGGAGATGGCCGCGGAGGGGGCAACGGGTTCGACCCATTGGCAGTTTATTCCCCGCTGCAAATGGACCATTTCTGCTGGCTGCATTCTATTTTTCCTTCTTTTTTAAGCACTTGACTATATATACACCAGTCCTTGTCCGTAATACCAAGTTCGCCTTTTATTTTTCGCCTTGTATTAACGCCTTCACTAATTGCTGCGAGGATTTTCTCTTCTATATCAACCGTTTTTCCAGGCCCCTTTTGTATGGTATCAATCGCCAGGATCAAAGAATTAAGCCTAATCACGCCTCGCGCTGTCAAATTAAACTTCTTACAATCGGATGCAACGGTTCCGTCCTCAAAAATAAACACAAAACGCTCTAATGAGTCGGTTTTAAATGCAAAACGACCATGCGCGAGAGCATTCCTTATGTGATAAAACAAACTCATATATTTGCTCGTATTGCCCTTTGAATTAACTTTCACAAACACCATACGCTGATCATCAACATTTTCGTAAAAAAGCTCATCCAAGTTTAGCTTTTTGCAGGCGCCCTCTAATTCTTTCTTGCTCCCTACCGAAAGCATCACATCAACATCTCTGCGACTAAATATGGCTTGATTTAGAGAAGTCTTTAAGCTTCGATTCCCCACCCAAGGGGCGGGCGCCCATTTATCAATGTCGTTATTCTTACGGTTGCTCTGACCCGGGCAGGGAGACTCAATCAGGAAAAAATGAACTATACGCATCCAACTAGAGTCTTCCAGAATCTGAGGCGGCAGGGGCTCATTTAGCCAAGAAGTCCGAAGTGTTGCCATGTCTACCTCCTGCAACAGCTTTACAATCAACATCACAAGGCAATTCTCGACATTTGCCGAAATACCCCCGTACGAGAGACTTCTTAAGAGCCTCAAACGTTTCAATCTGTCGTTTCGCGTCAAATCGTAATTCTATGTTCCTATCGTAAGTTATATCGCGATTTATCGGTTTATATAAGTTTGTATAAACCTATATAGTGTTGTATAAGTTTATCGCGGAATATCGTTGGTCTCGATCTGCTGCATCCAACATATTGAGACGGGCAATTACCGCAGAATAGAAAGTCTGTACACCTCTAAAAGCCATCGGCTCGCTCTAACAGGTGTGCTGATTGACCCGTTATCCACGGCTTGAGGGAAATCGACCCCAACATGGTAAAGTAGTCGCAACAGGCAACCATGGAGGAACAATGCTCAGCATTCACTACGGCGACAGAGACGATGTGATTTATGACACGTCGACATTCTTTGATTACAGCTATTCTCCCTCTTGGCTGCAAGATCCCCTGTCACAGCGCATTATCAAATCTATTGATAATGGCACTGTTCTTGGCGCAAACGCAATTGACACCAAGGTGCTTGGCGTTATTCCGCCAGAGAAACTATCAACGGGCACCAAAACACTTCTACTGATGCTCTTTATGCCTCAAAACCTCTACAACGCCTCAACCTGCGGAGATAATTGCGCCTATTGGATCTTGCGCATCGCCTCCAAACATGACATCACCATCAACCTCTACCATATGATGGATTTTGGCAAAGCACGTTTTACAGCCCGTGTCATCAATTCCGGACAGATTGTTCATACCATGGATGAGCTTGTCCTTATCTCGGCAAAATGTCTGAGGGAGGCTCGAGCATGAGAGGGGAATACCAGCTGACCGTAAGGACCAATAAAGTCCAGGTCAAACTCACCATTCGCCGAAACCTCACCATCATCCAAGGCAAAAGCGCAACAGGCAAAACCACCCTGCTGGACAGTCTCCGTGCATACGAAAACCTAGGAGCCCAAAGCGGGATAATCGTTAATTGCGCAGCCCCCTGCCGCGTCATCGGCGGCATCGATTGGGAAGCGCAACTCAGCCGCATCGATAACAGCATCGTGTTTGTGGACGATACGCAAAAATTCGTAAGGAGCCATGCATTCCAGCATGCAGCTCGACACAGTTCTAACTACTACGTCATCGTTGCGAGGGACGAATTGCCCCAGCTCCCCTATAGCGTGGATGAGATCTATGGCCTCAAAAACACCAACAGGGCAACAACAAAATATCCTGTCTACACACGCACGTACACTTCTAGCTACCGCATTTACGGAGACGAGCCCTACGATGGAGATCGGCCAGAAGAAGTCATCGTCGAAGACAGCAATGCCGGCTATGAGTTCTTTAAAGTCCTGTGCGCCAAAAGTAAAATTCGCTGCGTAAGTGCCGGTGGCAAATCAAACATATACGAAACCGCTCTGAGCTCCCCAGCCCAAAAGTTGCTCGTAATTGCAGATGGGGCCGCTTTTGGGCCCGAGATGCCCTATGTCTATTCGCTCAGGAGATTTAAGGAGATCGAGCTCTTTTTGCCGGAATCGTTTGAATGGCTTGTGCTGAGATCGGGACTCTTCAACGATGTCGAAACGCAAGACATGCTCCTTCATCCTGCCGATTTCATCGACTGCGAGAAGTTCTTCAGTTGGGAGCAGTTCTTTACTAAACAGCTTAGGGAACTGACCAGAGACAGCTACCTAGCCTATAGAAAAGAAGCTCTCAATCCCGCCTACCTACAGCAACATGAGCTCAACACGATTGCTAAATCGCTACCCAAACTCGGAATCACTTCGCGCTAGATCGAGAAATACTCGCTCTCAGCGGATAAGTTCGGCCCCAACCACGGATCGCCCGTCAAGAAGAACTCAGGCCAGCACTGCATGAACAGGGCTTGCTCGCGCTTCCAGCGGCGCAGCTTTTCCTCGTTGGCCTCTTCCCTGCCGCGCGAGGTGAACTCGTAGTGGTACAGCTCGGCATAGGGCGTAAAGATGGTGCGGAAGCCCGCCTCCCACACGCGCAGGCAAAAGTCAGCATCGTTAAAACCGACAGCGAATTCCTCGTTGTAGCCGCCGACGCGCTCAAATACGTCGCGTCGCACCATCTGGCAGGCACCCGTTACGGCGCTAAAGTTGCCTGGGCGCACAGCGCGGGCAAGATAGCCCTCGCGCTTTGCTGAGAAGTCCTGGTTGGCATGAGCAAGTGCGCCACGCACGCCAACCAAAATGCCGGCATGTTGCACCAGATGATCGGCAAAGTAGAGTTTGGCGCCCACCACGCCCGCATCGGGACGCTGCAGATACCCCATCATCTCTTCGATAAAATCGGGGCTTATGACCTCGGTATCGTTGTTGAGCAGCAGCAGGTAGTCGCCCTTGGCGTGCTCCACACCAAAGTTAATGATTTTGGAGTAATTGAACTCACCCGGCCAGCACACAACGCGCGCGATGCCCTTGCCTTCGGATGCTGCAGCCACGCGCTCTGGCAGGGTTTCGTAATACGCAAACGTCTCCGGGACTTCGCTGTTGTTCTCCACCAAAACGATCTCGTAATTGTCATACGTTGCCTTCCGGGCGATCGACATCACACAGGCGTCGAGCGTCTCAATGTGATCCTTGGTGGGAATCACAATGCTCACCAGCGGCGCAGGCTCCGGCAGCGCATAGCGCATGCGGTAGACAAACGGCGTCTCGGTCTCCTCGACCGTTCCGCAAATTCCCAGCGAATCCAAGTGGCGCTGCAGCGCAAGACGACCGGCTTCAATAGCATAGGGCTTGCTATCGGCAGAACCGTCGGCGGTCGAGCCTGGGTGCACGCGCCAGTGATACAGCACGTGCGCAACATGCTCAAACCGCGCGCCCGCCGCCAAGCAGCGGAGCGTCAGATCGTAATCCTGGGCGCCCGCGACGTCTTCCGGCGACATGCCAATGCGATCGATAAGCGCCTTCTCCACCATCAGAAAATGCGTCACGCAGTTATGGCTATAGAGTAGGTCGACGTTGAGTTTGGTCTTAAAGACCGGCTGGCCCCACTCCCCCGTTTTCTGGAACATGTCTTCGTCACAGAACAATATCTGGGGACGCTCGCCCTCGGCAGCCTTGTTCAGCGCGGCAACATAGTGGAATAACGCGTCCGGTTCCAGAATGTCGTCATGGTCCAAGAACGCGATGTAGTCGCCCGTCGCTTGCTCAATACCAGCGTTGGTGTTGACCACAATGCCGCCGTTGCCGGGCAACTCGATGCGGCGAACGCGCTCGTCATTGGCGTCGGTCGCAAGATTAGACACCGCGTCCCATTCGGGCGAAGCATCCATCAGCAGCAATTCCCAGTTGTCATAGCTCTGGGCTAGCACCGAGTCCAGCAGCTCGCGCAGGTAGACCCGATCGGTTTTGTAGCACGGCACCACAATGCTCACGAGCGGCCTATAGGCAAAGGCCACCGAAGCGACACGCTGGCACGCCAAATCGCCCGACTTTGCGCGATGCTGCTCAAACCAACGTCGATAAGCTGCGTCGTCTGCACGCGCGTCCTTCATGCGGTTCCAACTGTCGTCGACCATGCCGTTGTACAGGCGACCATCCATGGCGCAAAACCCGCTCTGGATCTGCTCTGTGGGATCGCTCACAATCGCGACAAAATCCCGTATATCCTGAGGCATCTCAACGCTCAGATACATTTTATTGACGCGGCAACCGTTGCGCTGCGGCACATCGACCTGCGATTCAAACACATGCACGGTGGCAGAGATGGCATTCATATGCGTATCGAAGATCTGGAGCTCAGGTGCGCACTGGGGGTCTCCCGCCCAGGTAACCTCATAGCGCCACACCGCGCCGGCGTCTGCCGGCAAATAACGAATGGCATCGATCTCGTAGCGGCCGCAGCATTCGCCACGCTGCGCATCGCGGATAAGCGCACACAGCGCAGGCTTTGCTTTGTAGTTAATCTTGGATTCCAGCTTGGCCACGCGGCTATCGAGGCAAATGGAGCCCAACCTTTGACCACCGGATGCAAAAACGACATCCATCGACGAGCCGTCCAAAAACGGAAGCACCAAGACGGCGAGCTCGCGTTCGTAATCGGAAACGGAAGGGCAAAGCGCCAGCACACGGCCATGATCGACCGGGAGCACCAGCGACGGAACACAAGAATCGCTCGTCGCCGAATGGGCAAACGCCTGAGAGCCCTCCCGCTCAATAAGCGCGGCGACATCCTGACCGGCAAAACGAAGCAGCACAAACAGACGGCCCTGACTGCGGCAAAGTGCCAAACGCTTGATACTCATCTACACTTCTCGCTTTCCCAGGGCGTTCGCCGCCATGCGCTTGCAGGCACCCAGGCGCCCAAACCTCAAGACGTCATAATCGAACATGAGCTTTTTGCACTCACGGACATTGGGGGCCTTGCTGGTAAGCGCCGCGCGCACCATAGCAGCAACAGATGAAGCACATTGCGCGAGCGCAGCATCGCTACCCACGGCAGAACCGGCAAGCGCCGCGGCAACGGCAGCAAACACCTTGCCGCAGTCCGAACCCAGCAGCCTGAGCGCGTCGTACAGCACCAGATCGCATAGGAAGTACGCCAGGTCATCGGCGTGCTGTACATCGAGATCGTCGCGCTGCCAGTCAGCCAGCACCGCGGAGTAAATCTTCACGTGCTCCAGCAGGCGCGTCTCGTCGTCATAGCGCATGGTGTCCATAAGTGAGCCTTTGCGCGCGACACGGTAGTCATACAGCTTGTTCGAGATAAGCGCGGTCTTGCGCGAACGACCGTACACGGCAAAATCGAAGACCTGGTCCTCGCCATACTTAACGGTTTCGTCGAACAGAATCCCGTTGTCCAGCAAAAAATCGCGCTTGCAGGCAGTGCGCCATGCAAAGGGGCGAGACGCTTCCTTAAACAGCAGGTCGGAGCTATAGCCTTCAAACGACACATCGCGCGGGCTCAGCACATAGTTAAGCCACGGATACCCCGCCTCCAGCGGATACGGATTCGCACCAAAGGTCAAAACAACGCAGTCCTCGCGCTCAAAGGCATCGACGATCACGCGGCATGCATCGGGCGTAAACCGGTCATCGGAATCCAAGAACGCAACGATGGACGCCGTGGACGCGGCGATGCCTGCATTACGCGCACTCGACAGGCCGCCGTTCTCCTTATCGACCAGCGTAAAGCGCGCGTCCTTTTCGCAATAGGTAGCCGCAATATCGCGCGAGCCGTCCGGCGAGCCGTCGTTGACCAGCACGCCTTCCCAATCGGGCATGTCCTGCGCAAGCAGGGAGTCCAGGCACCAGGCCAGGCACTCCTCCACGTTATAGATGGGAACGACAACGGAAATCTTGGGGGTAGCCATAGTCAAGTGCTCCTACTGTGCGACCGGAACGTCATCGGGGTGCGGATTATCACCGTAGGTGCGCTGATACGTCAGCACGCGCCAGACCAGCGGCAGCCCACCAATCTTAAAGTAGTGCTTAAACGTATTGAGCTTGCCCGGCTTCTTAAAGTCAAAGCGCGAATCGATATAGGCGCGGGGCGATTTGACCATCAGGCGCAAGTCGGTCTCGCCACGCGGATCGAACAGCGACAGATCAAAGCGACCGGCATCCCAATCGGACTTGAGCTCGGGAGAGGCCTTCTCCCAAAACTGCTCGCGTAACTCATCGACCAGGCGCTCATCATTCCAACGGTACGTATCGACCTTCATGCGCATTAAAATGCCCTGGAGCTGAGCCTTGAGCTCGGGACGTTCATCCAAAAAACGTTGCATCTCGGCATATTCGTCGCACACACAAAACACCTTGTTGGGCGAATTAACGGAGCTCTTCTCGTTATCCTGGCGATAGCACAAAATGGGGTCCGCGATAAACGCGGCACGCTCGGCGCATGCCCAGACCTTAAAGTTAAAACCCGCATCCTGATACGAAGCACCCGGCGTGGGAAGGAACCGAATCTGATTGTCGTTGAGGAACTCGCGCCGATAGATAGCCGACCAAATGGAAGGTTTGCGGTAGAAGATGCCCGGACGATCGACGGGGCGATACGCGGCGCCCGTCATATGCTCGTCGATGATCCCAAACAGCTCACGGCGCTCGCTGGGCGTGGACCAATACAGGTAAAAGTCGCCCTTTACCACATCGGCATGCTCGGCATCGGCCTTGGCGACCAGCTTTTGGAGCGAATCCTCAAACATAAAGTCGTCGGACTCAAGGATGCCCACGTACTCGCCGCGCGCCATCTCCAGGCCGCGGTTCATCGAGTCGCCGTAGCCGCTGTTGGCTTTGTCGATCATCTTTACACGGAAGTCGCGCTCCATGTACTCGCGGATGATATCCGGCGAGCTATCGGTGGAGCCGTCGTTGATACAGATGATCTCGATGTCCCTGAGCGTCTGCGCCACGGCGGAATCGAGGCACTCGCGCAGATAGCGTTCAACATTACAAATGGGGACAAGCAGCGAAACTTTAGGGGTATCAGAGTTCTGCAAGAGAACCTCCTGTTGAATAGCGTGTAACAGGGTTATTTTAGCAGCCGAGTTGCGGCGAGCGGCAGCGCTTGGAATTAGATAAAGCGCTCCAGGCAGGCTTTGAGACCGCGAGTCGAAAGATAGAACAGCGTGGCGTCTGCCATCGAAACGCTCGAGGTCGCCGCAACGAGCTTGTGGGCAACACGGCGAACGGCGCCCATAGCAGGCATATCCGCCCACTCCGTTCCCAAAAACGTCGTGAGGTCCATGTTGACGCGAGCCGCCACGCGATGGAAGTCATCGGCATCCAAGCGCGCCAGGTCGAACACAATGAGGTCCAAAAACCAAGTTATCAGCTCGCCGGGGCACAGGTCCAAAAGACCGTAGGCCGCCCAGTCCTCCAAGACCTCCTCGAGCATCCTCATGTGGGCGTCAAGTTTTTTGGCGCGAGCCTCGACACTGTTGAACTCGTGCGTCGCCGATTCGCTCTCCATCACGTAGTGGTAAAACTTGTCCGGCATGACGACGGTCTTGCGGGCAAGCGAATAAGCCGCAAATTGGAAGACAACGTCCTCGCCCAAAGCCAAACCGGGGGCGAAGCGAATGCCTTCGCGATTGAGCAGCTCGCGCGAAAAAGCCGCACGGCAGGCGTAGGGCTGCGCATTCGCATGGAACAGCAACTGGGGATCACGGGCGCCGAAGGTACCGGCTTTGGGGCTCATGAGTTGTTGGACGCGTTTGGGGGCAGCATCGGCTGGTTCACAGACGCCGCCAAAAACGGAGACCTCGGCATCTGCAGGCTCCATGGCATGCAGCACGCGCTCGACCGTCTGGACATCGATGTAATCGTCGGCGTCCACAAAAAAGACGGTCTCGCCCTCGGCGGCATCGATACCGGCATTTCGAGCGCACGAGACGCCCGCGTTTTCCTGGTCAATAACCAGTACGCGATCGTCGGCCAGCTCGATCTGGCGCAACACGTTCAACGAATCATCGGTCGAACCGTCGTTGACGCAGACAACCTGAATCGAGCGCTCGGACTGGGCCAACAGCGAATCGACGCATCGCTGAATGGAGCGCGCAGAGTTGTAAACGGGGACGACAATGGTAGCTTTAGGACACGAGGCCTCTCCCATGCCGACCTACCCCCTCAGCGATTCGATGAGGAAGGCGGCGACCACGCCTGGGCCTCCAACCGAGGCGTAATACTTAGCACGCCCCAAGGCACCATCCGTCGCAAAACTCGGATGCTCGTCAACCCAGCCCTCAGGATCTTTGAGGATGGCAGCGAGATTCGCGCGCTTCCACGGCTTGAGGTCGTCAAGCGAAAACTCCCCCGCGTCCAAGGCCGCCTGAAATTCCTTAGCCATCTGAACCAGGAACTCCTTATAGAACTTAGGCGCCAGGCGCACGTAGTTCCACATATACGAATCGTACTTAATGAGCTGATTGAACTTGAGCATGCGCGCGACGTCATCACCTGCGTGGTCACGGGCATAATCCTCTCGAATCCAACGCTCAATCTCGGCATACTCGGTATTGACGCAAAAGACCTTAGCCGAAGAATTGACCGAGGAATTCTCGTTGTCCTGGCGATACGACAACACGGCATCATGCAGGTAAACAGCCTTATCGGCGCACGCGATCACCTTAAAGGCGAATGACGTGTCCTGAAAGGATGCCCCCGGAGTCGGCAGGAACTTGATACCGTTGCGCTCAAGAAAATCACGACGGTACACGGCCGACCAAATCGACGGTTTTTGCTTAAAGAACTGCGTCGTATTGCTGGGATGCACCGGTTTGCCACAATCCCTTGCCTTAAACATCTCGTGCAGCGAACGGCGCTCCTCGGGCTTAGACCAGTAGAAATCAAAGTTCGCCTTCGCAAAGTCGGCATTATTGCTATCGGCGGCCGAGACAAGCTTTTCGAGTGCGTCGGGCGCCATAAAGTCATCGGACTCCAAGATGCCAACGTACTTGCCACGCGCCATCTCCAGACCGTGGTTCATCGAGTCGCCGTAGCCGCTGTTGGCCTTGTCGATCATCTTGACGCGCCCATCGCGCTCCATATACTCGCGGATAATCGCCGGCGAGTTGTCGGTCGACCCGTCGTTAATGCAGATGATCTCAATATCCTTGAGCGTCTGCGCCAGGGCGGAATCGAGACACTCGCGCAGGTAGCGCTGAACATTGTAAATGGGAATAAGCAGCGACAGAACAGGGCTGCCAGAGGCGTTAGTAGACAAATGTGCTCCTTAGGAAATACCTGTCGTTTCATGGTATCAAAGGGTCAGCGCGCCAGCGGACGTTTATATAATCTATGGAGCCTCTTGCGGGCAAAGTAGCCGCACGTCATGCGGCGGGCCCGTAGCAGGTTCCTGCGTTTTATTCAAAGCTTGCCGTCAAGGTGCGCCGAGCCTTTACAATAGGACAGTCCCAAGGACGTATTCGATAGCTTCCGCGCAGCGCTCGCGCGCCGCGCGTGAAAGGATATATTGCCCCATGCCTTCAACCCTTCCCGCCCCCATCGATAAGCTCGCCATCGTTGTCGTCACGTACAAGCGCCAGGAACTCCTGGCCAACTTGTTCGACTCCATGACCGAGCTCACGGCAACGCCCTGGCGCATCGTGATTGTCGATAACGAGAATTCGCGCGAGACCGAGGCCATGTGCACCGCATTTAACGAGCGCCTCGCCAACCTGTGGGGCATCGACACCGACCAGCCCGATTCACAGGGTGGCACCGACCGCGTTATATACGCGCCGCAGCTTGAAAACGGTGGCGGCGCGGGTGGCTTCTCCGCCGGCACCAAATGCGCCTACGACCTGGGCGCCCAGTGGTTCTGGGTGATGGACGACGACGTGCTCGTCATCCCCGAAGGCATCGAGCGCTTGGCCAAGTGGACCGACTGTTACGACGTCATTCAGGGTTCGCGCCTGGACTTTGACGGCGGCGCCTTCTTTTGGCAGTACCAGCTCATCCTTTCGCTCGGCATCCCTAACCCCATCGCCAAGTGGGATTTGGGACCCGAGGGCTACCGCACCATGAACCAACTGTGCTTTGAGGGCGGCATGTTCTCGCGCCGCGTGGTCGACAAGATTGGCCTGCCCGACGCGCGCTTCTTTATCTACGGCGACGATGCCTGCTACGGCTACGTGGCCAGCCAGCACTTCCCCGCCGCCGTGGTTGCCGACGTGGTGCTCAAGCGCGCCCGCGCCGTCTCTAACTGGGATATCGCCGGCAAGCGCCAGCTCAACTCCACGAGCGACACCAACCGCTACTACATCATGCGCAACCGCGGTTATCTGGCACGCTACATGCAGATCTACGGCGACTACCACCCCGTGCTGTTCCGTCTGGGCAATGCCGCGACCTTCTGCAAGGAGTTCATTCGTCTGGCAGCAGTCGACAAATGCTTTAAGACCGGCATTCCGGCGCTGCGTCGCGGCATGAAGGACGCCCGCAAGATCGTTAAGGATCCCAACTGGAAGCCCATGCCGCCCCTGAAGGACGCCGAGTAGTAAAGGGCTTTCGCCCGCCGCTACAGTCGTTGACACACCACGGACACACGCTGACCGTCAAAACCAAAGCCCCAACGCATGCGCCCGACGGCGGGGCGCGGCACGCGGATATCATCGATGCCGTCGCGCTCTATGTCGAGCAGCGCCTGAACCGCTAACAGTTCCAGGCCCAGGGCATCGACGCCAGGGTCATACAACATGTTGATCGTAATGAGCGGTCGCTCATCGAGCATGCCGAGCGTGTCGGCCACGTCAAACACCCGACCGGTGGGAATCACCTGGATATCCCAGCGATCCGAGACGCCACTTCGCTTGGAGCTGGGATTGCAATAGCCGGACAGTCCAAAGCAAAGCCCCTGCAGCGCCAGATGATAGGCTGTCGTCATATCTGATTTGTCCACATCGATGCCCAGATCGCCGATAGCACAGCTCAAAGCTTGCTTTACAGCGTCCTCGTCTCCTCGACACAACCCGTCATGGAACGAGTCGATAACTCCAACGTCCTCAACGGCGCACTCAAACCATTCCAGAATTACAAGACGGAGCGCCTGACGCACTTCGTTGTTAGGCAGGCGCAGGGAACGAAGGCACGCGCCGTCCTCCGAATGCCCTGTCATGTCCGTCGTAAGAAATCCAGACAGATACAGCGCAGTCCAGATATCTTCGGGCTTGGCGGCATCGACCTCCTCGGCATGCACATGCACTGGCGCCTCAATAAACCCATGCGGCTCAACCAAATCGAACAATGCGGACAGGCGCATGAGATTCCAGTCACCGACGCATGCGCTCAGACGGTCGGCGTAACCATACAGATCCGCCCGAACGGGCGCGACGCAATCGCGCTGTGCGTAGTCCACCACGCGCTCCGGGCTCGAGCAATAAAAACCACCAAACAGATAGCCCTCGAGCCACTCACGCGCGTCATCCAGACAGCCGTTGCGACCGATGCAATCCAACAGCACTTGGACTTCGTCGTCCGAAAAACCGAACCATCGATCACACCAACTCGACAACGCTGTCGCCGACCGATAGGAAACCCCACGTTGGGACAACGCAAACTCGGCATGACCGGGGCGCTCGCCCATCAGACACGTCAATCGCAACGAGTCGCCGGCATCGGCAATGGTGTCGAACAACATTCGGCTGAGCGACTCTAGGGAATCCACGCTACCGTCGTCCTTAGCGTCCAAACGCTTTGGACATACCGCGTCGTAGTCGTCTATCAGAAGAACAACCTGCTCATCGAAAGCTGCCTGGAGCAGCTTGATAAGCACGCCAAGCGCCGCATCGATCTCCTTATCGCTGGCCACCCCACGCGCCGCCCTCTCGATAAGACGGACTTCACGTCTTGACAGATCAGGTGCGGCAAGCAGCGGCAGCAATCGGGCGCACTCGTTCGCGACAGCGCTGCGAATAGCCGCCGCAGCATCGGCGTCGCGCCCCGCAGCGGCAGCTGAAAAGTCGAGCGTGATGATCGGATAACACGCGTACTCATCACGATAGTGACCGCCGCCCGCCTGCCAAATCTGGGAGCCGACGAACGGGCTTCGATCCGGCCGCCGGTGATCAGGTCGTTCCAAATAGCATTTGAGCATCGATAGATTCATGCTCTTGCCAAAACCCTTGGGCCGACAGCAAACCGCAACAGGTGCTTCGCTGTCCAATATATCGGCAATAAACATAGTCTTATCGACGAGTAAACACCGATTGATTGCATCGGAAAAGTCGTGTACATCAACCGGCAGAGCTGCGTTACCCGCATGGTTGAGCAACCGTGCACCAAACGCATGAGTAACACCATAATTCGCCTGTTCAGACACCGTAAGCTCTCCCTCTAACGCAGCACGATGCCCATTGTAACGAGCGGGTAGAGCGCAACAATATCGACATGTAAACGTTTCGGGCAACGGTAGCAACAGACCCCCGAGGGGGCATAACAAATCGTTGCACAACAAAAAAGGGGCCCGATGCCGCCGCACCGGACCCCGTCCCAAACTCTTATAGAAAACGATCTGGAAGATTACTCCTCCAAGCCGTCCTCCCCAGAAGCCTTCTTCTGCTGATCGAGCTTATGCTTACCACTTACGATAGACGTAGCGCCCAGTGTGGCCAAGCTTGCACTGGCAAGGCTCGCCATCACAATCAAGTCGCCCGTCTTGGGCATGTTGCCGCCCGAGGACTTAGTCGTTGTAGTCGTCGTGGTCGTGGTGGTCACCGTTTTGGAGTCATTTTGCTCCTGGACCTGGTTGTCAGCACCGCTCTTGTCGTCGTCTTCGGACTGTTTCTTTTCGCCCCCGGCCTTGCTCTTGTCCTTCTCCTCAGATTCAGACTTCTTATCCTCGCCCTTCTTCTGTTCGGACTTGTCGCTCTTCTCCTCAGAGCTAGAACCCTTATCGGATTCGGTCTTCTCGGAAGCCTCGTCCTTGGAGTCGCCCTTTGCGGCTTCGATCTTTTCCGTGGAAACCTGATCAGAGTTGCCCTTGTTCTGGGTCGAGCCGTTATTGACGCCAGCCATCAGCGAAGAGCCCAGCGTAGAACCAAGCTGCTCGGAGAAAGAAGGCTTCTTGTCCGGCGAAGCAACGGGAACGTCCGGCGCCTTATTCGAGTCATCCTTGGAAGCATCAGAACCAGGGGTTGCGTCAGAGCCGGAGCCGTTGTTAGAGCCGGTGCCAACGGACGAATCGCTCGAGCCGGTGGATGAGTTAGAGGTGCCAGCGCCGGTCGAACCAGAAGCGTCGCTGTCCGTATTGCCGGCAGAGCTTGAAGACGAATCGCCCGCAGCAGAGCCGTTTGAATCGGAGCCGTTCGAGGTAGAGCCGTTGTTGGTAGTGCCACCAGCAGAGCCATCACCGTCAGCATCGGTCGAGGGCGCATCCATCCTGTCATCGTTAGCATCGTCACGCGAGTCGTCATTCGAATCAGGCGCCGGCGTAGGCTCGGGCTGCACGGGCGTCGCAGCGGCAGCGGCCTCGTCCTCGGCGATATAAACCAAGCAGTCCTTCAGCTCGTTGCGGTAGCGGTTCTTCCAGCCCTCATGATACTGGGGCTGGCTCGAAAACTTGGTGGCAACGTTATCGACCACGCTATTGGAGAGCGCCGTCACAAACTCGCGGTCGGACATATCGTTGGAGAGATTCGCCCAACGGAAGAAGTCCCTGCAGCCACCGGTGCCGCACATGTTGGTAATGCTCCACACCATGCCCTTAACGCAATCGGCACGGCCCGAAATATCAATACCTAGGCCGCTCTTGAGCCACGCCTCGGTCACCGCATAGTACGAGTTGTACGCATAGGCATCTTGCAGAGCCGAAAACTCAGCAGGGTCGGTGTTATAAGCGCCCTGGAAGGCCTCCTGCGCAATACGGCCCAGCTCAGTGAGCTGGGCGTTCTCGTACATGGCATTGCTCGTGTTAGAAATCTCGCTGCCGCGATCAATCGCATCCTTGAGCATGCTGTATTTCTCGGGATTGTAGTTGTAGACCTGCTTCATAAACGGAATGAGCGACCAACGACGGTCGAACTGGTAATAACCCAGCGCGTTATAGCCGTCGCCATACGAAAAGCCCTGGTTATAGTTGCCATGGCTCTCGTACTTGGTAAAGTACTTCATCTCGGGGGTCACGTTAACAAACGAAACGCCCTGGACCGACCTCAGCACGCCCGAGAAGGACTGCTGGGTGTAGAGACCCTTATCGATATCGGTGGCATCCGAGGCAACGCCCGGCGTGGGCTCCTCGGCAGCGGCGGGTGCCGGCACGGAAACGGCGCCAAACGAAAGCACCAGCGTCAGGCCCGCGACAATAGCAGAATGCTTGCGCTGCATAAGATCCTCCCTGCATTGGTGTAGTTAAAGTGCAGTTTGCAAAGATAAGAGTAAGTATTGCAGCTCGCCCGTTGTTGCACAACAACCCCTCGGTAAACGGCAACAACCCTCCGCGAAATCCGCGAAATCTAAAGGAATTAAACAAACTGGTCGTCGGGCACCAGAAGAAGATCGCCGTAGCGTCCCATCAGCCCGTCTCTCAACTGACAGAAAGCGGGGATATAGACGTTTAAGATACGCTGAATCAAATCTTGAGCGAGCTTGTTGTCATAGATATGGACGTTCGTATTGCGGTCTCTGAGCATATCTAGCCATGCCGCCTCATCAATAAAGTCGTAGAATCGGTAGGCTTCCTTCAAGATGGCACGAGGAGACCCCGATGCAGCAAGCGTGGCGCCCTCATACTCGAGCAGACGTTTAAGGAGCTTCCAGCTCAGTTCAAACTGAAGGTTGAACTTATTAATCAATCCACTCTGAACAAAATCATTGCTAAGATCCTGATTGGGTGCATCCTCAAGATTCGCCAAGGCGCTGGCAAAGTTCTCATATTTTTTCATACAGAATCACACCATCCCTGGCAATTTCATCGAGCAATTGCTGCGATAAGGACTCATCCAGATTGACGACGTCTATATCTAAAAGAGTATCAAGACGCTCCTCTATCAGATATGAGAAACGGTCGAAATCCCGGCAACCTGCTACAGCAATATCAATATCGCTCTTAGGCAAGTTGTCACCGCGGGCACGAGAACCAAACAGCACAACCCTCTCGGCGTCACATTCCCGAGCAAAAATCTCAATTTGCTTGTACACCTTGTCGAGAGATACCATCTGCAGCCCTACAGCTTAATGTCGAAGTTGATCTCGGGGACGGCAGCAAGGTCGGCCAACGTCACGCCGTCGACGTACTTTTCGATCACGTCGTCCAGACCGCGCCAGAATTTGACGGTCGAGCAAAGATCGCTGCGGGCGCAGCTGTTGTCGATGCCATCGCACGCCACCGGTGCCGTGCTGCCCTCGACGGCACGCAGGATATCGCCGGCACGCACCTCGGCCGGGTCCTTGGCCATCATGTAGCCGCCGCCCTTGCCGCGCACGCTCTTAAGCAGGCCCGCCTTCATAAGAGGACGAACCAACTGCTCCAAATACTTTTGCGAGATGTGCTCGCGGTCAGCGACCTCGCGCAGGGCGATTTTGCCCTCGACGTCACCAAGTGCTGCGATATAGATCATCAGGCGGAGGGCATAGCGGCCCTTAGAAGAAATGAGCATACCTACCCTCTCATCGTTCTTGGGACAAATACTTCTAATGAATATGTCCCGTGTCTGAAAAGTCGAGTGGATTAGTCGGGTTATCCCTTGACTAAAACCGAACCCATAGTAACTTTATTCCGAGAAGATTCCTAGGGTTTAGTACACCTATGAGTACACCATATACAGAGAGGGACAGCATGAGCGCAAATCCGCTGCTTTCCATCGAAGGACTGACAGCCTCCGTGGACGAGAAGACCATCCTCCACAACGTCAACCTCAACGTCGCCGCCGGCGAGACCCACGTGCTGATGGGACCCAACGGCGCCGGCAAGTCCACCCTGGGTCACCTGGTCATGGGCGACCCCGTCTATACCGTCAACGACGGCCGCATCGTCTTTGACGGCCAGGACATCACCGAGCTCACCACCGACAAGCGCTCCCGCGCCGGCCTGTTCCTGAGCTTCCAGGCCCCGGTCGAGATCCCGGGGGTGCCGCTGTCGAGCTTTTTGCGCGCCAGCATCGCCGGCCGCCCCGGCCTGGAGATGAAGGGCAAGGAGTTCCGCCGTCGCGTCAAGGAGCTCGCGGCCGAGCTCAACATGGATACCGCCTACCTCAACCGTGAGCTGGGCGTGGGCTTCTCGGGCGGCGAGAAAAAGAAGGTCGAGATGCTCCAGCTTCTGCTGCTGCAGCCCAAGCTCGCCATCCTGGACGAGACCGACTCAGGTCTGGACGTCGACGCCCTGTCCACCGTCAGCCACGGCATGGACGCATACCGCAAGAGCTGCGACGGCTCCATGCTCATCATCACGCACAACACACGCATCCTGGAGCATCTGGATGTCGACCGTGTCCACGTTATGGTCAAGGGCCACATCGTGCGCGAGGACGACGCCTCGCTGATCCCCTGGATCGACAAGAACGGCTTTGAGACCTTCGAGCGCGAGGCCGCCGAGCAGCGCGCCCAGGCCGAGGCCGCCGCTGCCGGGCAGCAGGTGTAAAGGGGCGACGCAATGACCAAGAACCGCACCGAGGTCGCGGACATCGACCGCAGCCTCTACGACTTCACCTATGGCGAGGAGGGATTCGAGCGCCTCGACGCCGGCATCACGCCCGACATCGTGCGCGAGATCAGCGCCAAAAAGGACGAGCCGCAGTGGATGCTCGACCTGCGCTTAAAGTCCCTCGAGATTTTCAACCGTTTTCCCGACCCGACGTGGGGCCCCTCCATCGAGGGCCTGGACATGGACAACATCGTCACCTACGTCAAGCCCAACACCGACCAAAAGCACGACTGGGAGTCGGTGCCCGACGACATCAAGAACACCTTTGAGCGCTTGGGCATCCCCGAGGCCGAGCGCAGCTATCTGGCGGGCGTCGGCGCACAGTACGACTCCGAGCTGGTCTACCACAACATGCAGGACACGGCGTCCAAGATGGGTATCGTCTACTCCGGCATCGAGGAGGCCCTGCACGATCCGCAGTGGGAGCCGCTCATCCACGAGAAGTTCATGACGCTCATCCCGCCCACCGACCACAAGTTTGCGGCCCTGCACGGCGCCGTATGGTCGGGCGGCTCGTTTGTCTACGTGCCCAAGGGCACCAAGCTCGACTTCCCGCTGCAGAGCTACTTCCGCCTCAACGCCAAGGGTGCCGGCCAGTTTGAGCACACGCTCATCATCGTCGAGGACGATGCCGACCTGCACTTCATTGAGGGTTGCTCCGCGCCCAAGTACAACGTGGCCAACCTCCACGCTGGCGCCGTGGAGCTCTTTGTGGGCAAGCGTGCGCACCTGCGCTACTCGACCATCGAGAACTGGTCCAAGAATATGTACAACCTCAACACCAAGCGTGCGCGCGTGGACGAGGACGGCGACATCGAATGGATCAGCGGCTCCTTCGGCAGCCACGTAGGTTACCTCTATCCCATGAGCGTGCTCAACGGCCGCCGCGCCCGCTCGAGCTTTACCGGCATCACCTTCGCCGGCGCCGGGCAGAACCTCGACACCGGCTGCAAGGTCGTGCTCAACGCGCCCGAGACCTCGGCGACCGTCGAGACCAAGGGCATCTCCAAGAGCGGCGGCATCCAGACCTTCCGCAGCTCCATCGTGGCGACACCCAAGGCCGAGGGCTCCAAGGCAACCGTGAGCTGTCAGTCGCTCATGCTCGATGACCAGAGCCGCTCCGACACCATCCCCGCTATGGACATCCGCGCCAAGAACGTCGATATCGGCCACGAGGCCACCATCGGACGCATCGGCGACGACAAGGTGTTCTACCTGATGAGCCGCGGCATCTCGGAGGAAGAGGCCCGCACCATGATCGTCAACGGCTTTGCCAACCCGGTCTCCAAGGAGCTGCCGCTGGAGTACGCCGTCGAGATGAACAACCTGATCAAGCTCGAGATGGAAGGAGCGATCGGATAATGAAACAGGAAACCAACACCGCTGCTACCACACTCGAGCAGGTCAACGCGATGCCCGCAGCAACCTGGGGCTGGTTGAAAATGAACCAGACCAAGCTCGAGCTCTCTGACGAGCTTGTCGCCGCTCCCGCCGATGCCGTTGAGGTCGAAGGCTTGGGCGAACAGTTTATTGGCGTGACAGACGCGTTCGACGCCGCCATGGAAGCCATGGCCGAGCGCTTCCCCGAGCGCCGTACCGCTGCCCCCGGTGATGCCGCCGACCGCGCCCGCATCACGCCCGAGACCGAGCTCGACGTGCCCGCCACATCCGTCTATCAGGCTGGCGCCATCAAGCTCGAGGAGGAGCTCTCCCCTGCTGAAGCCTTCGAAACCGGCATGGGCGAGGCTGCCTACGCCTACTTGGCCGAACACGCTACCAAGCGCATCGTCATCGATGCGCCCGCATACCAGCACGCCACGGTTACCGTGCGTGTGAGCGGTGTCGATGCCGCCGCGGCCATCGCCGCCATCGACATCGTCGCTCGCCCGCACGCAACGCTCGACCTGCATATTGCCCTAGACTCTCCTGTTACCGGCGAGGGTGTCGTGGGCTCCGTGCTACGCGTGTGCGCCCACGAGTACGCCACCGTCAACGTGACCTGCACGCAGACGCTCGACGATAGCTGGATCGCGCTCGACGACACCGGCCTGTTCCTGGACGAGGGCGCGCGCGTCAACGTGCAACACACCGTCCTGGGTGCCGGCGCCAGCGCCACCGGCCTTGCCGGCGACCTGCTGGGCGATACCGCCAAGATCACCATCGATACCGATTACCTGGGCGCCCGCGAGCAGGTGCGCGACTTTAACTATGAGCTGCGCCACCGCGGTCGCAAGACCGAGTGCGAGATCGACGCCAACGGCGTGCTGACCGGCACGTCCAAGAAGGTCTACCGCGGCACCATCGACCTCGTGCACGGCTGCAAGGGTGCAACCGGTACCGAGCGCGAGACGGTGCTCTTGGCCAACAAGGGCGTCGACAACAAGACCGTTCCCGTCATCCTATGCGATGAGGACGACGTCGCCGGCAACCACGGCGCCACCATCGGTCACGTCCGCGACGAGCAGCTGTTCTATCTCGCCTGCCGCGGCCTTGACCAAAACGCCGCCGAGGACCTGTTCATCCGCGCCAAGCTGGAGGACGCCGCGCTTTCCGCCACCGACGAGCGCACCCGCGCCGCCGTCGTCCGCCTGGGAAACAACCTGATCGACAACTTTGAAGAGGAGCTCGCATGATCGACACCGAGCACGTTAAATGCGACACCTGCACTGCCCCCGAGCCCATGGAGCTCGACGCCAGCGACGAGGCTTCGCGCGGCTGGCCCACCGTGGACATCGAGACCAACCCCTACAAGGGCCAGTTCCCGCTGTTCCAGCAGCACCCCGAGATCGCCTTCCTCGATAGCGCCGCCACCGCGCAGCGCCCTGCCTGTGTGCTCGACGCCGAGCGCGACTTCTACCAGCGCATGAACGCCAACCCCCTGCGCGGACTGTACTCGCTGTCCGTCGAGGCCACCGACGCCATCGCGAAGGTCCGCCAGCAGATCGCCGACCTCATCGGCGCCCCACAGGCCAACGAGGTCGTCTTCACCCGCAACACGAGCGAGTCGCTCAACCTGGTCGCCAAGAGCTTTGCGCCCACAGTGCTCGAACCGGGCGACGAGGTCGTCATCACCATCATGGAGCACCACTCGAACCTGATTCCGTGGCAGCAGGTCTGCCGCGAGACCGGCGCCAAGCTCGTCTACCTCTACCCCACCAAGACCGGCCAGCTCACCACCGAGGAGGTTCTTGCAAAGGTGGGTCCCAAGACCAAAATCCTGGCCGTGGGACAGGTCTCCAACGTGCTGGGCGTCGAGAACCCGGTCAAGAACCTCGGCAAGCTCGTGCACAAGTACGGCGGCTACCTGGTCGTCGACGGTGCGCAGTCGCTGCCGCACATGCCGGTCGATGTGGCCGACCTGGGCGCCGACTTCTTTGCCTTTAGCGCGCACAAGGCCATGGGCCCCATGGGCATCGGCGTGCTGTGGGGCAAGATGGACCTGCTCAACGCCATGCCGCCCATGCTCACCGGCGGCGAGATGATCGATTCGGTCACCGAGCAGGACGCCGTCTGGGCTCCTGTCCCCGAGAAGTTCGAGGCGGGTACGCAGGACGCCGCCGGCATCTTCGCCACGGGTGCGGCACTCGACTACCTGGTCAACACGGTGGGTTACGAGAACATCCAGACCCGCGAGCAGGCACTCGTCCACTATCTGATGGGCGAACTCATGCAGCTCGACTTTGTCCAGATCATCGGCTCCATCTATTGGGACAACCACCACGGCGTTGTGAGCTTTAACGTCAAGGGCATCCACCCGCACGACGTCGCGAGCATCATGGACATGGACGGCGTCTGCATCCGCGCCGGCCACCACTGCGCGCAGCCACTGCTCACCTGGCTGGGCGTCGAGAACCTTGCCTGCTGCCGCGCCAGCGTGGCCTTCTACAACGACAAGGCCGACATCGACAAGTTCATCGCCGGTCTGCATCACGTTTGGAGCACGTTCAATGGGTAACCTTTACACCTCCACCACATTTATGGAGCACAACTCGCACCCCGACTATAAGTACGAGATGGATGCTCCCACGCACGAGCACGACGGCATCAACCCCAGCTGCGGAGACGAGCTCACCTTGCAGTTGCGCGTCGAGAACGGCGTGATCGAGGAGGCCTCCTTTACCGGCCACGGCTGCGCCATCAGCCAGGCCAGTGCCGACATCATGGCCGACCTCATCACCGGCGAGACCGTCGAGGAGGCACGTCGCTTGGCGGGACTCTTCCTCGCCATGATCCGCGGCGAGAAGCTCTCCGAGGAGGACTTGGAAGACCTGGACGAAGCCGCCCAGCTTCAGGACATCTCGCACATGCCCGCCCGCGTCAAATGCGCCGAGCTCGCCTGGCGCACCCTCGACGGCATGCTCACGGGACAAAATAATCAGTAGTATTTGTCCCAAATCTTAAGAATTTTAATGGCCGAATCGCTTGACAAGAGTGGTTCGGCCATTTTCTATTCCGAGCCCTCAGCCTGAGCATTCACCCGCGCATAAGCGCGCACGATACGAGAGACGGTACTCTTGCTGATTCCCGTATACCGTTCGATCTCGCGCACCGTGTAGCCGCCATCGTGCAGGGCGAAAATGATTCCGTCTCGCCGCGAGGGTGCTACGGTCTTGAGTTTGTTGAGCGGCACACCCAGGCGCTTCGCCATCTTGTCGGCAAACGCACGCCGCTCCCACTCTGTCTCATCCATATCGTGAATCACCGGATCGGAACCATCGGGCATTAACAGAGAATAATCCAGAAACCCCCTGACAGACTCAAAGAGCTCGAGCACACAAGAAGGGTCCGAAAATCCCCTCGTCATATCGTTGTCATACGCTCGCAGATACTCGGCAAAGCTGCTCCACGGATAGCGCTCGATCAGGGCGATACCCGCCTCCTGCGGATTAGCATGAACATAGCGAATGGCGGCCATTAGATAACGGTCGGTATCGAGCGAGCGCCGGTCAAAACGATTCTGGAACAGATGGCCCGTGCGCCCTGTGCGTTTATTGAACCGCCGCGCGTACGTCAAAAGCAGCCGGTGCATCGCCGCGCTCATAGCGTCCTCGTAATCTGCAAGCACCAAATGCACGTGATTGCCCATAAGGCACCAGGCAATAACCGTCACACCCTCCTCGCGGCAGCAGCCGCGCATCAGCTCCAAAAACTCCCACCGGTCGTCATCGGTCTCAAAGATGAGCTGCTTGCCCGTACCGCGGGCACAGACATGGTAAAAGCCGGTAACCGTTCTCCAAACGCGCTGCATGGCGCTCCCTTCGCCGGGATCTGCTTGCCATCCAATACAGCACGATTGAAGCGTGCCATCAAAACTTTCACGCAAAACAATACACTCGCGCGGCCAAAGGCAGTAAACAGGCGGCGAACGGCAGCGTTGCAACAGGTCAACCCCTGCAACGCTTACAAGAGCTGACCAAAAGCTTGCCCAAGACGGACCCCCTCTACGGAAGTTCGCGACCACAGAACATAGAGTTAAATCGTTTCAATTGAAAGTTCCGCGCATCTCGCTACGAAAACTGAGCCGTTCGCCGAATATTCCGTGCATTTCGCGGTATTATAGGGGCTGCATGTCATGTCCCTTTCGAAGGGTCGCCCGGCAATCGCCAGCCACGACCCCCAGACGGGACGCCAACACGATAGAGAGGAGAGGCATGCAGTACTCACAGGAAGTGGAGAACATGTGCCCCGTTGCCAAGGGTGCATACCACGGCCCCGCACCCATCCCCGAGGAGGGCAAGTGGGTCCAGGCTAAGGAGATTTCCGACATCTCCGGTCTTACGCACGGTGTGGGTTGGTGCGCACCTCAGCAGGGCGCCTGCAAGCTCACGCTGAACGTCAAGGACGGCATCATCGAGGAGGCCCTCGTTGAGACCATCGGCTGCTCGGGCATGACCCACTCTGCCGCCATGGCTTCCGAGATCCTTCCCGGCAAGACCATCCTCGAGGCCCTCAACACCGACCTCGTCTGCGACGCCATCAACGTTGCTATGCGCGAGATCTTCCTGCAGATCGTTTACGGCCGCAGCCAGACCGCATTCTCCGAGGGCGGCCTGCCCGTGGGCGCCTCCCTCGACGACCTCGGCAAGGGCCTTCGCTCTCAGGTCGGCACCATGTTCGGCACCAAGGCCAAGGGCGCTCGTTACCTCGAGCTCGCTCAGGGCTACGTCACCCGCATGGCTCTCAACGACAAGAACGAGATCATCGCGTTCGAGTTCCTGAACCTCGGCAAGTTCACCGACGCCGTCAAGGCCGGCAAGACCCCCGAGGAGGCCATCGCTGGCGCTATGGGCCACTATGGTCAGTGGGAGAACGCTGCCAAGTACATCGACCCGCGCACCGACGAGGAGACTCACTCCGTCGCCAGCGTGTTCCCGGTTCACGAGTAGAAAGGGAGGGAAATAACTATGACTGTTACGTTCGAAGGTTACGAGCGCCGCGCTGACAAGATCAACAAGTGCCTCGCCGACAACGGCATCGCCTCCCTCGAGGAAGCTCTGCAGATCTGCACCGACAAGGGCTTCAACCCGCGTGAGATCGTCAACAACACCCAGTCCATCGCCTTCCAGAACGCCGAGTGGGCCTACACCCTCGGTTGCGCTCTCGCTGTCAAGCGTGGCGCCAAGACCGCTTCTGAGGCTGCCGCCATCATCGGCGAGGGCATCCAGGCCTTCACCGTTCCCGGCTCCGTCGCCGAGGACCGCAAGGTCGGTCTGGGCCACGGCAACCTGGGCGCTATGCTGCTCTCCGACGACACCGAGTGCTTCGCCTTCCTGGCCGGCCATGAGTCCTTCGCTGCCGCTGAGGGCGCTATCGGCCTGGCTCTGAACGCCAACAAGGCTCGCAAGAAGCCGCTGCGCGTTATCCTTAACGGTCTGGGCAAGGACGCCGCCCAGATCATCGCCCGCATCAACGGCTTCACCTATGTGAAGACCCAGTTCGACTACTACACGGGCGAGCTCAAGGTCGTCGAGACCATCCCCTACTCCGATGGTCCCCGCGCTGCCGTTAACTGCTACGGCTCCGACGACGTCCGCGAGGGCGTTGCCATCATGTGGCACGAGAACGTCGACATCTCGATCACCGGTAACTCCACCAACCCCACGCGCTTCCAGCACCCCGTCGCTGGCACCTACAAGAAGGAGCGCATCGAGGCTGGCAAGAAGTACTTCTCCGTCGCTTCTGGTGGCGGCACTGGCCGTACCCTGCACCCGGACAACATGGGCGCCGGCCCTGCCTCTTACGGCATGACCGACACCATGGGCCGTATGCACTCCGACGCCCAGTTCGCCGGTTCTTCCTCCGTGCCTGCGCACGTCGACATGATGGGTCTCATCGGCATGGGCAACAACCCCATGGTCGGTGCCACCGTCGCCTGCGCTGTCGCTGTCGAGGAGGCCCTCAAGGCCTAATCGCGCCCGCGCGATGCTCATATAGTTGAGCTTTGGAGCCGCTACCTTTCGAGGTAGCGGCTCTTTTTGTTTACGCTGTCGCAGGGTAGCTAATGCCGATATACCAGTTGGGGCGAAATACGAGATGAGACGAGATGGAACGTCAAAGTGTCCATGACACCCACCTGCCATAATTGCCCTTTACCGATTTGCCGAGTCTTTGCGGCCCCATTGCCGATCACCCGTGCGACAATGCGCCGGACGAGAAAGGAATCCGATGGAATCGACTGATGTACTGGTAATTGGATCTGGCATTGCGGGCCTTTGCGCCGCCATCGAAGCGGCGCGCGCGGGCGTGACCGTCACTGTGGCAAGCGCCGGCAAGACTATGAGTGGATCAAGCTTCTTCCCCGGAACCTGGGGCTTGGGGCTTATCGGACCCGTTAACGAAGACGACGAACAAGACCTTATCGATACCATCCAGACCGTTGGTGGCGGCGTCGCCGACCCCGATCTTGTCCAGACGTTTGTCCACAGCATTCCCCAGGCAATTGAATGGCTCGAGCAAGACCTGGGTGTTGAGCTCCAGCGTCCGCAAAGCGCCGAGAGCGCCCAGCAAAAGCAGTTTATCCCCTGCTTTGACCACAAGACGCGCATGTGGCGCGGCCTCACCCGCAAACCCCTTGAGGACGCTCTGACAGCCCGGATCGAGTCGCTCGGCATTCGCCTGCTCCCCCGCCATGAGCTTATCGACCTTGTTGAGGACACGAACGGCAGAATAACCGGAACCGTGCTCTACGACCTCACCGAAAATCGAATCGTGCCCTTTGCCGCCAAGGCCACGATCATCGCAGCCGGTGGCACAAGCGGCCTGTTCGAGCGCAGCCTTACGTCGGCTGATGTGCTCAGCTCCTCGCAGGCCATCGCGCTGGCGCACGGCGCAACACTTACTAATATAGAGTTCATGCAGATGATGCCCGGCTTCATCGAGCCCAAGCGCAACCTGGTCTTCAACGAGAAAACCTGGCGCTACGTACATGTAGACCAGCCGGTAGATATTGCCGACGACAAGCTGGACGACCTGCTCGAGCAGCGCTCTGGATATGGTCCCTTCACGTCACGCTTGGCCTCCCGCGCTATCGATCTCGTCATCGATCAGACAAGTGTCGAAGGCCTGGCACTCCACTACGACTTCCCTCGCGAGGATGTCCCAGAGTTTGTGCAGACCTTTGCCACCTGGCTGCAAGACGAGCACGGCATCGCCCCGACTGACGAGATGCGCGTTGCGATGTATGCCCACGCCGCTAACGGCGGTATCAAGATCGACATGACCGCGTACACGGGCATTGAGGGCCTCTTCGCCTGCGGTGAGGCAACAGGCGGCATGCACGGCGCCGACCGCATCGGCGGCTTGTCAAGCGCCAACGGCATCGTGTTTGGGCGCATCGCGGGCGCATCGGCAGCCCAAGCAGCGCTGGACGCTCCCGAGGCGGCCGCTCCGATGGATATCGCCCTCCCTCAGTATGGCATTGCCACAACAGATGCCGAACGCCTGACACACAGCCTTAAGCACACGATGAGTACCTATTGCATGATCAACAGGACCGAAGCAGGTCTATCCAAGGCCCTGCAACAGCTTGAAAGCCTGAAAGACGAGGCAACGGCGCTGAGCAAGCCGCATGCCAAAGACAGCGAGATCGCAGCCCTCGCCCGCCTGCAATCGCAGAATCAGCTGGCAACGGAGATGGTCAAAGCCATGCGCAAGCGGACCGAAAGCCTGGGTTCGCACTATCGATCGAATTAAACTGGACACCTATCTAGAGCAGAGCACAACTAATCGATATCTATGGGCCCCGTGACCTCGAAGTGGCACGGGGCCCATTCGTGTCCGCACGGCAGCGTATCCTTATTCTGAGTACAGAGCGGGCAAAGCCCGCATAGACAATAGACCAGCGAGGAGGAGATATGGACAGTAGAGATATCGAGAAGTGGCGTGTCAAACTTGATAGCTACGCCAATGTGGAAGACGGCGTTGAGTATTGGCTCGCACGCGATTTAATGGAACCCATGGGGTACACTCGATGGGAGAACTTCGCCGAAGTTGTTAAGAGGGCAAAAGTCTCGTGCGAAACAAACAAAACTCCAGTTGATTCCCATTTTCGTGACACCACGAAAATGGTAACTGCCGGTGTCGCCGCTCGCGCGGTTAAAGACTACAAACTTACGCGCTATGCATGCTATTTAATCGCCCAGAACGGAGATTCAAACAAGCAAGAAATCGCGCTCGCCCAGGCGTACTTCGCCGTGCAGACGCGCCGGTTTTACTGATCCCCAGGGTAGACTCGATCTGTGAAAGTGGCTGTGCCCTTTCGGGTTCGACCCCATGCGAGGTCAACAAAAAAAGCGACCAGCCTAAGCCAGTCGCTTTAACATACTTTGGGTGGGCCGTCAGGGGGTCGAACCCTGGACCTTGGGATTAAGAGTCCCCTGCTCTACCAACTGAGCTAACGACCCGATATCAACACGAAGCAAGAACTGGGGTGGGTAAAGGGACTCGAACCCTCGACCTACGGGACCACAACCCGTCGCTCTAGCCAACTGAGCTACACCCACCGTGTCCTGTGCGCTTCGCGCTCGACTATTATTGCAAGGAACGCCACGCGATGCAAGCCCCAATTTTCAAGAATTTTGAAAAGAGTTTTTCGAGACCATTTCGAGCAATTCCCACCGGTTTCATAGGAGTAAACTTGCCCCACTGCAAATGCTCGAAAGGACAAGCATGAAAGAACTCTCCAACCGTACGGCAACGTTTACCGATTCGGTCATCCGCCGCATGACGCGCATCTCCAATAAGTATGGCGCCGTCAACCTGTCGCAGGGCTTCCCCGACTTCGATCCCCCGGCGCAGCTGCTCAACAGCCTGAGCGCCATCGCCAGCGACCCCAAGCCGCTCTATCACCAGTACTCCATCACCTGGGGCTCCCAGGCCATGCGTGAGGCGCTTGCCGCCAAGCAGGAGCACTTTATGGGCATGCCGATCAACCCCAACGAGAACATCGTGGTCACCTGCGGCTCCACCGAGGCCATGATGGCCGCCATGATGACGGTCACAAACCCCGGCGACAAGGTCGTCATCTTCTCGCCATTCTACGAGAACTACGGCGCCGACACGATCCTCTCGGGTGCCGAGCCCATCTACGTGCCGCTTAACCCACCTGCGTTCGACTTTGACCGCGAGACACTCGAGGCGGCCTTCCGCGACAACGATCCCAAGGCCATCGTCCTGTGCAACCCTTCCAACCCCTGCGGCAAGGTCTTTACGCGCGAGGAGCTCACCTTAATCGCCGACCTCTGCAAAAAGTACGACGTCTACTGCATTACCGACGAGGTATACGAGCACATCGTCTACGCGCCCCACGAGCACGTCTATATGGCCACGCTGCCCGGCATGTTCGATCGAACCATCAGCTGCAGTTCGCTGTCTAAGACGTACTCCATCACCGGCTGGCGTCTGGGCTACACCATCGCCCCGGCCCAGATCACCGAGCGCATTAAAAAGGTCCACGACTTCCTCACCGTGGGTGCTGCCGCTCCCCTGCAGGAAGCTGTCGTCACCGCCCTCAAATTCGACGACAGCTATTACCAGGAGGTCCTCGACCTCTACACCGCCAAGCGCGACCTATTCTGTCAGGGGCTCGATAGCATCGGTCTTGAGCACAACGTGCCGCAGGGCGCCTACTATGTGATGATGGATATCTCGGAGTTTGGCTATGACAGCGATCTCGACTTCTGTGAGGATTTGGCCTCCAAGGTGGGCGTGGGCGCCGTTCCGGGCTCGAGCTTCTTCCGCGAGCCCGTCAACCATCTGATTCGTTTCCACTTTGCCAAGCGAGACGAGACGCTCAACGCAGCACTGGAGAACCTCAAGTTCCTGCGTGATAAAATCAAACCGCGCGGGTAAGGACGGCCCGACAACTATAGGAACCAAAGAAGCCTCGCACCGTCCACCGCGTTGCGAGGATTCTTTTTATAGCGCTTTCTTACATTGTTTAGGGCGCTATACTTTAGTGACAGAGCAACTCGTCATAGAGAGAGGAACACTATGGCAGAGCAGCAGCTTATCGGAGCGCTCGAGGCCGGCGGCACCAAGATGGTCTGCGCCACGGGCTATGCAGACGGTATGGTCCTGGAGTGCGAGCAGATCGCGACCACGACCCCGCAGGAGACCGTCGAGGCCGTCAACGCATGGTTTGCAAACAAGGGCATCGCCGCACTGGGCATCGGAGCTTTTGGCCCCACCGCAGTCAACCCCGCCTCGCCCCAGTACGGCAAGATCTTGGAGACCCCCAAGACGGCATGGCGCTACTTTGACCTGCTGGGCACCATTCAAAACGAGCTCGACATTCCCTGCGGCTACGACACCGACGTCAACGTCGCCTGCCTGGGCGAGGTCACCTTTGGTTGCGCCCAGGGCCTCACTGACGTGGCGTATCTGACCATCGGCACCGGCGTGGGCGCCGGCGTGCTTTCGGGCGGCCAGCTCGTGCACGGCATGATGCACCCCGAGGCCGGCCACATCCTGGTCACGCGCGACCCGCGCGACACCATCGGCGAGCACAGCGGCTGCCCCTTCCACGACAACTGCCTCAAGGGCCTCATCGCCGGTCCCGGCGTCAAAAAGCGCTGGGGTGGCAAGAGCGCCGGAGAGATGGCCGATGACCCGGAGGCCATGGACCTGCTCGCCGGCTATCTGGCGCAGGCGCTCATGACCTACATCCTGTGCTACGCACCGCAAAAGATCGTCATCGGTGGCGGCGTGGCCGACCACACCCCCATCGTGCCGCTCGCGCGCAAGAAGTGCGCCGAGATGCTCAACGGCTACATCGTCACGCCCGAGGTCAACGACATCGATACCTACATCGTCAACAACAGCCTCGAGGGCAAGCAGGGCATCATGGGCTGCCTGGCCCTAGGCGCACAGGCGCTTCAGTAACAGACGCACCCACAGGGCGTGGCGCACCCGGCAAATCCGACCTATGGAACGACGCCGCCACACCTCATATAAGCCCTCCAATAAAAAAGGCCGCCTAGGACCAAACAATGCGTCCTTAGGCGGCCTTTTTGGCGCACATCAGCGACCGTAAGAGATATCGGAGCACAACGCCCGTTGCCGCTCCACAGCAGTCGATCATCACATCAGTGATCATGCCGGCGCGTCCCGGCACAAAGAGCTGAATCGTCTCGTCGATCGAGGGAATCAGCAGCAGGAACACTGCCGTGGGCAGCAGCACGTCAAAGGTGCGTCGGCCCTCAAAATCAAAGGCGTGCGTTGCCAGGATGCCGAGCACCAAATACTCGGTAAAATGCGCGCACTTACGAACAACAAAGTTGGTCACCCATTCATATGGAAGTCCCACGCCGTGCAGGAAACCGCGGATAGCTTCCATGACCGTTAGGCTCAGTGAGCCCGACCCCGAGCCGGGAACCAGCGAATTGCCCCAGATCAAGAGCGCCATCAGGCAGGTTACGACCGCCCATTTTCGATTGATCTTAACCATGCAGAAGTTATGCCTCCGCACGGAGCGGCGCGAAGCTGGCGGTACCGCCCTCGATAACGCTCAGATAAGCACGGCCCGTACGCTTGGCGGTAGAGGACTGAAGACGCTCGATCTCTTCCTCGAGGATCTGATTGACGCGCTCGTGACGACGATTTTCCATAATGCCGGCGGCAATAGCCTCGGCCCGCTCGATGCTCTCACGCGAGATACGGGCAGTATCCTCGGGGAACACAGCGCTGTGACGGCCGACATAGGCGGGGGCAGCAGGCTGAGGGGCAGCGACGGGAGCGGGGGCTGAAACAGGAGCAGGCTCGTCAATCTCATCCAGAATCGCGGTGGCGGCGGCCCACATACCCTCGTGGCCCGAGTAATCGGCCATGGGGACATCAACCTCAAGCGAGGCATCCGGAAGGTCGCCGGTGTCGATGCGATCTTGGGCATCAATCGATGCGGTGATGGCTGCAGGCTCATCGAGGTCATCGAGATCGATGCCCGCGGCACCGGAAATGATAGGCATGCTGGCGAGGTTTGCGTTGTACGGCGCAGCCTCAGCCGCCTGCTGCTGGGCAGGAGCGCCCCAAAGCGAGCTTTCGGCGGCACGGCGGGCGGCAACAGCCTCCTCGTCCGCGGTCATGGCTTCATCAACGTACGAATTATCGGCAGAAGCGTTCGCGTCCGCCGAGGTAGCGCTGTAGGCGTTATTGACCGCCGCATTGGCAACGAGTGCCACGAAAGCCGCCGTGCTGCCCGCAGGGGCGGCCTGGGAGCCCGACACGGCGCGTGCCGCGGCGGCGATATCATCGCGATTGAAGGAGCCGGTCTGCCCGCCGTTGGTGAGCTCGTCGATGGCGACTTGATAGACGTCGCGCGAGCGTGCAGGGTCGCAGCTCACCGGCGAATCGTCGTCGAGCATGCTGTCGATCATGGACCAAGCCTCGGCCTCGTCCATAGCATCTGCGGCTCGAGCGATGGTAGGGACACCATCATCGACATGACGGCGCTGGAACGCACCAGTCAGGCCGGAAAGGAGTGCCGAGGTAGACTGCTCCGACTGAGCCTGAGAAGCAGAAGCCGCAGCGTACGGAATCGCATCCTGCTGCTGAGCTGGAATCGAGGCGGTCTTGAACTCGCTTTGATGCTGATTGAGATTGGCGGCACCGCCCATGGCATCGGGCTGGAACAGACGCTCTTCACGCTGCGCACGATACTCGGAGATACCCAGCGAGGCGGCATAGATACCCACGCCCGCCACCGCGCCCACGGCGAAGGGAACTGCACCCGCCACGACCGTCTCGTTCACCGACGAAAACGGCAGCGTCGCGGCATACATAACCACGGGAGCGGCAAGGCCGATCCCGCACGAAAGTCCGGCAAGGACTGCTCGTTGTGTTGCATCAGAAGAAGCCATGAGCTCTCCCCATCTTCCAGCACCCAAATCGCATCATTCAGTTGGCTGCGCGAGAGAAGATGAAGCGGGGCTATGCCCCAAAGCAACGGTATATGGTTCGTTTCATCTGCGTTTTCCGTCGCGAAGCTTAAAAGTTATTATGCGAAACCGTCCTGTCGATTGCAAGTGACGATGTCGGATTGAAACGGGAAACCTGCTGCTCGTCGGTCTTACGGTCAAAAATAAGCGCGGAGCGGCGCTATAGAAAAGGGCCGAGGCTCAAAGCCCCGACCCTTTATCGCATTGATGACTATCGCTGCGCGTGGATGACAACCTAGAACGTCTGCTCGTAGTCGCTGTGTTTTTTGGCCGAACGCACCAGGAACTCCTGGTTGGTGTTGGTGCCCTTAAGACCCTTGATAAACGATGCGGCTGCGCGCTCGGTGTTGTTCATGCCGGCAAGAATGCGACGCAGACCAAAGACAAACGGACGCATCTGCTCGTCGACCAACAGGTCCTCGTTACGCGTACCGGAGGCAACGGGGTCGATAGCCGGGAAGATGCGGCGGTCGGCCAGGTCGCGGTCGAGCTTAAGCTCCATGTTGCCGGTGCCCTTGAACTCCTCGAAAATGACCTCGTCCATCTTGGAACCGGTGTCGATGAGGGCAGAGGCCAGGATGGTGAGCGAGCCGCCGTTCTCGATATTGCGGGCTGCACCCAGGAAGCGCTTGGGCGGATACAGTGCCGCCGAATCGACGCCGCCCGAAAGGATGCGGCCTGAGGCGGGCGCCGCCAAGTTGTAGGCGCGGGCGAGGCGCGTGATGGAGTCGAGCACCACCACGACATCGCCACCCAGCTCTACGATGCGCTTGGCGCGCTCGATGACGAGCTCTGCCACGCGAGTGTGGTTGTCGGCAGGCATATCGAAGGTCGACGCCACAACCTCACCCTTGATGGAACGCTGCATATCGGTGACCTCTTCGGGGCGCTCGTCGACGAGCAGGCAGATGAGGTGCACCTCGGGGTTGTTAATCGAGATGGACTGGCAGATCTTCTTGAGGATCGTGGTCTTGCCGGCCTTGGGCGGGGACACGATCAGGCCGCGCTGGCCCTTGCCAATCGGCGACACGATGTCGATGGCGCGACCGGTGATGGAATCCTTGCCGTGCTCCATGCGCAGCGGCTCATTGGGATAGACCGGGGTAAGGTCGCCGAACTTGGGGCGGTTGCGAATCTGCTCGGGGTCCAGACCGTTGACGGTCGTGATTTTGGCGAGGCCGGCGCGCTTGTCGCCGCCGCGCGAAGGACGCAGCGAGCCCTCGATGACGTCGCCCGTGCGCAGGCGCGCGGAGCGGATGAGGTAGGCGGGCACGAAGGCGTCGTCGTTGGACTTCATGTAGCCATGGGCGTGGATGATGCCGGAGCTGTCCGGGCGAATCTGCAGAATGCCCTTGATGTCGCGGAAGCCCTCGGCCTTCGCGGCGGTGACGTAGATCTCCTCGACGAGCTCGGCTTTCTTCTTGCCGGTCGTCTCGATCTCGAACTCCTTGGCCTTCTCGCGAAGTTCGGCGACCTTCATGGCAGCGAGCTCCTCGCGCGAAAGCGTGGGCTCGGTGGGAGCGGCATTACGCTCCTTGTTGCGTTGCTTGCGATCGCGCTGGCGGTTGCGACGGTCGTTGTTGCGCTCGTCCTTGCGCTCGTTGCGCTCCTCGTTGCGCTTGTGCTGGCGACGGTTGGGGCGAGCGCCGTCTTCGCCCTCGGCGGGGGCGGCACCATCGGTTGCGGCGGTGCCAACATTGGCCGCGGCGGCGTCATTGGCCTCGGCGCCAGAATCAACCTGCGCTTCGACATCCTGCTGCTCGGACGCCTTGGCCTTAACGGACTTCTTACGACCGCGCTTGGGCTTCTCGGACGCAGGCTGTTCGACGTCCTGGGCCTTGGCGACATCAGTCGACGCATCGGCGGTCGTCTCGGCAGAATCCTCGGACGCACCCTTCTTGGCAGCCTTGGCCTTGGACGTGCGCTTAGCAGCAGTACGACGGCTGCGACCGGGACGGACGTCGGCGGGCTCGGCATCGGCGGGAGCGGCCTCGGAAGTCGTAGCATCCTGGACGGGTGCATCGGCAGCGGTTGCAGACTCGGCGGTCGCCGCAGCATCCCGAGCGGCGGCGGCTGCTGCTGCGGCCTTCTCTGCCTCGACAAAGGCCTTGGGCTTGCGACCGCGACGGTGCGGGCGCAAAGCCGGATCGACAACGGGAACTTCGTTGGCCTCGACAGGCGCAGCGGGCTCAACAGGCAATGTGCCCTCCCCTGCCGCGGAACGGACCGAAGCCTCAGTGAGCTCGGGGGCTACCTGTTCCGCAACTTGCTCGGCCTTAGCAGCCGTGCGGCGGCGTGTGCGCGGTGCCGGCTTCTCGGTCGGCAGGTCGGCGGCAGGCGTCTCGGGCACAGACGGAGCTGCAAGCTCGGTCAGAGCCGCGGCCTCGCGCTCGGCAGCACGACGGCGGGCGCGCACCACCTGAGCCTCGCTAATCTGCGCCAACGCACGTGCCTGCGCGACCTCATCGGAAATCGGCGCCGAGGAGTCAGCTGCAACGGTGCGCTTGGCGCGCGTCGTGCGCGTGGTACGGCGCTTGGGCTTGGTGACCTCCTCGCCGTCAGCGGCAGGCTTGGCCGTGCGGCGCGCGAGCTTGGGCTTTGCCGGAGCAGCCTCCTCACCAGTTGCAGGCGCAGGCGTCGAAGCAGCCTTAGGCGTCTCGGGAGCCGAGGCTTGCGCGGGCGCCGCGACCTGGTCCGACGCAACCGGTGCAGCGGGAGCGGCTTGCGTCGTCGTTATTTCGTTTTCTTGCTGTTGATCAGACACAGTGTTTGCTCAACTTTCTTTTCAAGCCCTGTGATCACATGCTCCCTGCATAAACCTTCAGGGCGGCTAAACAGTCTAGTTCCGTTCAAAACGACGGACATCATTGATCTGTATCGAGATGATTGCGTCAACTACGCAGCGTTAGTGTAACACAACCGCCGCCACCTGCAACTTAGTCATTGGGGGCGTTCTTAAACGACTAGTCAAAAGGGACACTCTTTGGTCTACCACCCACAAATCAGACTGCCTCCGCCAAAACTATGGCGGTTTACTACGACGAATCGATCAACCGCGACCACTCCGAAACATGTTGAACTAAAAACCGCAGGTAGATGCCTTGCACTTTTTAGCAAAAAGCCGGCGTGGTTAGAATTCCTCAATTCATCGTAGTAAACCGGCATAGTTTCGTATTTCTAGCAGCTCCAAATTCATCAATACGTCGGCGTTTGCGAAAAAAGCCCGACCTCCGTAGGAGATCGGGCTTATAGGGCTCAGTTAAACCAAACCTACACGGTCAAATGACCCGCAGGTTACATCTGCTCGGGCGCGGAAACGCCAACGAGGGTGAGCACCAGGGCGAGCGTCACGCGGACGGCATCGCAAGCGGCCAGACGGGCACGCGAAAGCTCGGGGTCGACGGGACGGCCCTCGCTCGGCAGCACCTGGCAGGCAGCGTAGAAGCTGTGGAAGTCACCGGCGAGCTCCTCGGCAAAGTGCGTCAGACGGAACGGAGCGCGGTCGCGAGCGCAGCTGGCGATCAGGTCGGTAAGCTCGTTAAGCTTGCGCGAAAGGGCGAGCTCGGTCGGGTCGGTCAGCAGCGAGTAATCGACGTTCTCACCGATGGCCTTGGCGGCAACGGCCTTCATGCCCATCTCGTCGGCCTGCTCAGGCGTTACGTCAGCGGCACGGCGCAGGATGGAGCAGACGCGAGCGTGAGCGTACTGCACGTAATAGACCGGGTTGGAGTTGTCGCGCTTCTTAACGGCCTCAATGTCGAAGTCGACCATCTGGTTGGAGCTCTTGGAGATGAGCGTGTAGCGAGCGGCATCGGAGCCGACCTCGTCGACGAGCTCCTGCAGGGTCACCATGGTGCCCTTGCGCTTGGACATACGGACGGGCTTGCCGTTACGCAGCAGGTTGACGAGCTGGCCCAGTAGAACCTCGAACTTGCCGGGGTAACCCAGAGCGTCGCAGACGCAGCGGACGCGCTCGATGTAACCGTGGTGGTCGGCGCCCCAGATGTCGATGACGTGATCGACGCGCTGGAACTTATCCCAGTGATAGGCGACGTCGGAGGCGAAGTAGGTGTACTCGCCGTCGGACTTGATCAGGACGCGGTCCTTGTCGTCGCCCAGATCGGTGGAGCGGAACCACAGGGCGCCGTCCTTGGTGTAGAGGTAGCCCATCTTGTCGAGCTTCTCAAAAGCGCGGTCGACGGCGGAGGTGCCGGCGGTCTCGCCCTCGGTGTCCTTCACATACAGCGAGCGCTCGGAGTACCAACGGTCAAAGTCGCAGTTGACGGCGTGGCAGAGGTCGCGCATGTTGTCGACCATCTTCACGTAGCCGCGCTCACGGAAGCTCTCCATACGCTCCTGCGGATCGGCGTCGACCCACTTGTCGCCGTCGGTGCGCCAGAACTCGGCGGCCTCGTCGATGATGTAGTCGCCGCCGTAAGAGTCCTTGCCCAAGGTCTCGGCAAAGTTGTCCTGATACGGATGGGTCTCGGGGTGCTCGTCGTTCTCGTCGGCAACAAAGGCGTCACGGTCGGCGATCAGCAGCTTATGAGCCTCGTCGATATCAACGCCCTGCTTGGCGATGATGTCGGCAAGCTGCATATAGCGCGTGCTGATGGAGTTGCCGAAGGTGTTCATCTGAGAGCCGTGGTCATTGATGTAGAACTCACGCTGGATGTCGTAACCGGCGTGGTCCATGACACGGCAAAGGGAGTCGCCCAGAGCGGCCCAGCGGCCGTGACCAATGTGCATGGGGCCGACGGGGTTGGCGGAAACGAACTCGACCTGGGTCTTCAGGCCACCACCGACGTTGGACTTAGCGAAGTCCATGCCCTTCTCGCGAGCCTCGCCAAAGATGGCATTCTTGACGGCAACGGAGAGGTAGAAGTTGATGAAACCGGGGCCTGCGATCTCAACCTTCTCGATCGCGGGATCCTCGGGCATATGGGCAACGATGGCCTCGGCGATCTTGCGCGGGGCGCAGTGGGCCAGCTTGGCGGACTTCAGGGCCATGGTAGAGGTCCACTCGCCATGAGAAGTGTCAGCCGGTCGCTCGATAGCGCAATCGTCAAGTTCAAATGCGGAAAGGTCGCCGGCCTCCTGGGCCGCAGCAAGCGCAGCGCGTACCAGCTCTTCAATCTTCTCGGGCATAGATCCTCCTTGTGTTAAAGCCCCCGAGCTCCTGGTCACTCGTAGGGCAAAAGCCAGAGTTTGTAGCACTCTATCACAAGCGACGGGCACTGTCGCAGGGTAAAGCCAATCGAAATTGCATATGCACAAAATTGACTACAGCTTGTATGGACTCACTCAAAGATGCCGGTCTGCCTGCAGATTATGCACCTGCCCAAAATGCATAAACATGTGCATGAGCTGCTCGGAATATCGAATACTCTTACCTATCGGAATTGTGTGCTTTTCCTGCATAAAGTGATGGTTTGCGCACGTCAGCGTGGTATTCTAGACATACGCAAATTCGTATAAGTTGGAGGTAGCATGTTCTCAATCGGTCAACACGTCATTCATCCGGGTCAGGGCGTCTGCACCGTCGTCGGTTTTAGGGACGACACGCCGCAGCCCATGTTGCTGCTCGAGACCAAGCAGGGGCATGCGCAGACGATTCTAATGTACCCCGTGGCGCAGGCCGACCGTCTACATGCCGCCATCTCTCAACAGGATGCCGAGCACCTGCTGAGCCACTACGACGAGCTGGAGTGCGACACCTTTACCGAGCGCAACAGCTCACTTGAGGAGACGCACTTTAAGCAGCAGCTCAAGCTGGGCGCGCCCGAGACGGTCCGCGTGGCAAAGACCATGATGCACCGCATTCGCCAGGCCGAGGAAGCCGATAAAAAGCCCAGCTCCTACTACATGCGCGTACTCAAGGAGGCCAAGCGCCGCTCCATCGAGGAGTTCGCCGTGGCATTGGGCGTCACCGAGGAGGCCGCCGAAGCCCGCCTAGCCCAAGCCGCCCTCAACTAACCCATCCGCGCCAAAAACCACCACAAAGGGGACAGGCACCTTTGTGGTGGTTTTTTCGTTCTAGTCGTTCTAGTAGTATTCATTCTTAGCGATACCCACGAGCACAAGGAGTCTCTTATGGCAGAGCCGCTTACCGCCGGAATCACCCGCGACCGCGCGTTCGAACTGCTCAACGAACACAACAAGGACCCGTTCCACATCACCCATGGCGAGACGGTCGAGGGCACCATGCGCTACTTTGCGCGTGAGTTCGACCCCGAGAACGAGGAGTTTTGGGGCATCGTCGGTCTGCTGCACGACTTGGATTGGGAGGAGCATGAGGACGACCCCATGAACCACACCATCTATGCGGCCGAGATCCTTGAAGGCGAGGGCGCCTCTCCCGAGCTCATTCGCGCCATTCAGACGCACACGTCCGATTTCAACACCTCGCTGCCCAAGCCCGAGCTGCAGATGGAAAAGATCCTGTTTGCCTGCGACGAGCTCACCGGCTTGATCGGTGCTGCCGTCATCATGCGTCCGAGTAAGAGCGTCATGGACTTTACGACCAAGTCGCTCAAGAAAAAGTTCAAGGACAAGCGCTTTGCCGCCGGCTGCTCGCGCGACGTGATTACGCAGGGTGCCGAGATGCTGGGCTGGGAGCTCCCCGAGCTCTTCGACCGTACCATCGCGGCCGTGCAGTCCTTCGCTCCCGATCGCGACACCTTCCAGGCCTAATCGCCCACGCCACCTAAAACCACCACAAAGGGAACAGGCACCTTTGTGGCGGTTTTCGTTTACGAGGGGTTTAGGGGCGGACCTGGCCGGTGCCGCGGAGCTTGTATTTGTAGGTGGTGAGGGCCTCGGCGGCAAAGGGGCCACGGGCGTGGAGTTTTTGGGTCGAGATGCCGATCTCGGCGCCCAGGCCAAACTCGCCGCCGTCGGTAAAGCGCGTGCTGGCGTTGGCGTACACGGCCGAGGCATCGACCGCGTCCAGGAAGCGCTCGCAAGCATCCGTGTCCTCGGCAACGATGGCCTCGGAGTGCATCGTGCCGTAGCGATTGATGTGTGCGATGGCCTCGTCCTCGTTTGCCACGACCTTCACGCTCATCTCGAGCGCCAGGTACTCGCGACCCCAGTCCTCCTCAGTCGCGGCGACGTAGTCATCGCCCTCCACAAAGCCGGCATCGGCGCACGCGGCGCACGTGGCCTCGTCGCCGTGAATGAGCACGCCGTGGTCGTGCAGCACGGCAACGACCGCAGGCAAAAACACATTGGCCACAGCATGGTCGACCAGCAGCGACTCGGCGGCATTGCACACGCCTACACGCTGGGTCTTGGCATTAACGATAATGTTGAGCGCTTTATCGAAGTCGGCGGATTCATGCACGTAGATGTGGCAGTTACCCGTGCCCGTCTCGATCACCGGAACGAGCGACTCGCGCACGCAGCGCTGGATCAGGCCCGCACCGCCACGCGGAATGAGCACATCGACGACGCCGCGGAGCTTCATGAGCTCGCCGGTGGCCTCGCGGTCGGTAGACTCGATCATCGACACGGCCTCGCGCGGGAAGCCCTTGGCCTCGAGCGCATCGGCCAGCAGTTCGGCAATCATGGCACACGAGTGATAGGCCAGCGAGCCGCCGCGCAGAATGCAGGCGTTGCCGGTGCGGATGCAGATGCCCGCGGCGTCGGCCGTCACGTTGGGGCGCGCCTCGTACACCATGGCGACCAGGCCCAACGGCACGCTCACGCGGGTGAGGTCCACGCCGCTTGCGAGCACGCGGTGGTCGAGCACACGGCCGACAGGATCGGGCAGCTCGGCGAGCTTCTCCAGGCCGACGGCCATGCCCTCAACGCGCTCGGGCGTCAGCAGCAGACGATCGAGCAGTCCGGCCGAGGTACCCGCATCGCGCGCGGCGGACATATCGAGCTCGTTGGCGGCAACGATGGAGTCGATACCGTTGCGCAGCGCTGCGGCCATGGCGCGCACGGCCTCCTGGCGCTGTTCATCGCTCGCCGTGGCAAGCGAGGCCGACGCCGCCTTGGCGGCAACGGCAAGATCGTGGACATACGTGGCTATATCGACCGACATGGGCGGCCCTTTCTCCTAGAAGTTTGCAACCATGGTAGCCGATTTGCGCATGGCCTCGCCCACGGCGGTAGAATTGGTCAACCCGAAACACCGCAACGAACGGAAGACTCACATGGCCCTCATCACTTCGTACCACGTCCCCGGCCTTTACGTCGAGGACCACAGCATCGACGTCCCCCTTGACTGGCGCGGCCTGGAGCCGATGCTCCTGGCCGTCGGCAGCACCATGCGCCGCGGCGCCATGCCAGCGCCCATCGCCGGCGCGCCCGAGAGCATCAAGCTCTTCTACCGCGTGGTCTGCGCGCCCGACCGCATCAACGACGATCTGCCGCTGCTCCTGTTTTTGCAGGGTGGCCCCGGTGGCGAGAGCCCGCGTCCGCTGTCGCCCACGAGCGACGGCTGGATTGAGGAGGCCGTCAAGCATTTCCGCGTCGTGCTGCCCGACCAGCGCGGAACGGGGCGCAGCAACTGCGTAGACGGGCGCACGATCGCGGCTCTGGGCGAGCGCGCGACGGCGGCCGGCTCCGATGCTGCCCGCTCGCAGGCGGACTTCCTCAAGCGCCACCTCGCCAGCTCCATCGTGCGCGATTTTGAGTACCTGCGCCTGGTGGGCTTTGGCGGCAAGCCCTGGGTCACACTCGGGCAGAGCTACGGCGGCTTTTTGACGCTGAGCTATCTGTCGCTCTTCCCCGAGGGCGTGGCGGCAAGCTTTACCTGTGGTGGCATTCCACACGTGCCGGCGAGCGCCAGCGAGGTCTACGCGCACACCTTCCCGCGCATGGCCGCCAAGACGCAGCAGTATTACGACCGCTACCCCGCCGACGTCGAGCGCGTGGCGGCGCTGGCCGATGCGCTTGAGGAGCAGAAGCCCGTGCTGCCCGACGGCTCGCCAATGACGGTGGAGCGCCTGCAGCTTATGGGCAGCGACTTTGGCATGAAGCCGAGCTTTGAGCGCATGCATTGGATTATCGATCACGCTTTTATTGACGGCGACGGCACGCTGGCCTGCGGCGCCTCGGTATCTGACAGCTTTTTGATGCGCGCCTTCGAGCGCACCAACACGCGCACGAATCCGCTGTACTGGACGCTTCAGGAGTTCATCTACGCCGACGGCGACACCATGCCCATTCGCTGGGCCGCGGCAGAAGAGAAGGCCCATCGTGCCGAGTTCGACACGCTCACGCGACCGCTCATGTTTACCGGCGAGGCCATGTTCCCGTGGATGTTTGAGCAGATGCCCGAACTTAAGCCCTTCAAGCCGGCGATGGATCTGCTTATGGAAGACACAAGCTGGGACAAGATCTACGACCCGCAGCGCCTGGCGTGCAACGAGGTGCCCCTGCAGGCCGCAGTGTATTTCGACGACATGTACGTCGATTCGGGCCTGCAGCTCGATACGCTCAGCCGCGTGGGTAACTCGCACGCCTGGGTGACCAACGAGTTCGAGCACGACGGCCTGCACGGCAGTGTGGTATTCAAGCACCTCTTCGACGAGTCCCTCAACCGTGGAGATCTGCGACGGATCTTCTAGCAAAGGAGCGCCCGCGTCCGCCGGCACAAAAGGGGTGTCCCCAACTGCCGGCACAAAAGGAACGTCCCGAAGTGCCGCCGACGACAACGCCGCAGGTAGAGGACGGAAAGCGAAAACGCCCCTAAGCGATCAAGGTGACGTGAAAGAGGAGGGCATTGACCTTTTGGTCATGCCCGACGATTGAACGTCAGATTGCCGCTTAGGGGCGTTTGCAGCGTCAATTGGTTAGGCGAAGACGATCAGATTATCTCGATGGATTGCGGGCTTCTCGGCTAGGTCTGCCAGTAGACGGTTGCCGGCAATCTGGTCCTGGCGGCGGCCGGCGGCAAGCTCCAGCACGTCCGAATCGGCCTCAGCGATACCGCGGGCGACAACCATGCCGCTCGGGTCGCACACGTCGAGCACATCGCCCTCGGCAAACTGGCCATCGACCTCGCGAATACCCACCGCGAGCAGCGACGATCCGCGGCTGACCAGCGCCTTCGCGGCGCCGTCATCGACCGTCACCGAGCCGTGCGCCTTGTCGCCCAGTGCAATCCACAACTTGCGCGGCGCAATGTCCAGGCGCTCCGCCGGCGGATCGAACAGCGTACCCACGCTCTCGCCGCGGGCCAGACGCACGAGCGCATCGGGCTCCTCGCCCGAGCAAATCACGCTTTGAATGCCCGCCGTCATGAGAATGCGGCTCGCGCGAATCTTGGTGATCATGCCGCCCGTACCCACCGATGTGGAAGAATCGCCCGCCGAGGCGATAATCTTGGCATCGATCTTATGCACGACCGGGATAAACTCGGCCGTCGGATCCTCATGCGGATTGGCGGTGTAGAGGCCATCGATGTCCGAGAGCGTCACGCACAGATCGGCAGAAACCAGGCAGCTCACAAGCGCCGCCAGCGTGTCGTTGTCGCCAAACTTGATCTCATCGACGGTGACGGTATCGTTCTCGTTGACGACCGGCACCACGCCGAGCTCCACCAGGCGAAGCAGGGCGTCGCGCGCGTGCAGGTAGGACGTGCGGCGCGCCGTGTCGTGACGCGTGAGCAGCACGAGCGAGGTGAGCAGGTCGCGCGCATGGAACTCCTCGTCGTAGGCCGACGAGATGATGCACTGACCGGCCGAGGCGCAGGCCTGCAGGCTCGGCAGGTCGCCGACCGGCTTACGGTCGAAGCCCAGCACGGGATAGCCGCAGGCAATGGCGCCCGAGCTCACCACGATCAGGCGCCAGCCAAGCTCGCGCAGCGCTGCGGCCTGGTCGGCAAGCCCGCCGATAAAGGCGCGGTTGACCTTGCCGTCGGCGCCCACCACCGTGGACGAACCGATCTTTACCACCATCGTTTTATAAGAAGTCGTCATACGTCAAACCAATCAACTGTTCAGCGAACGGCCGAGCCGGCGGCCAGGGAAGCGTGACTCGCCCCTACCGCCCAAGGAATTAGTGAGCCCAGGGAAAGGCAGAGGCCGCGGCCATGTTCTTACGCACGAGCTCGTCGCGCACCTGAGCCAGGCCCTGCTCCATACCCACCACATAGGTCTGCGGGTACAGGAAGCGCTTGAAAGCTGCGTCCAGATGGTCGAGCGCCCAAGCACAGCGCTCGCGCGCGTCCTGGATGCTCTCACGCGGAGCCACCGCACTGCCATCGCGCACGATCGGCACCAGCAGCTCGCGATACTCGAGTTCGGACACGTCGGTCACCAGGGCGGCATCGTTCACGGCCACAAGGGTATTGCCGCGCGCGGCGCCCTCCCCCGCCAGATGGTCCTCGTCGTAGATCATGTCGCAGACCGGGCCGCCAAAGCCGTCGTAATAACGGCGCACGCGTTGCACACCCGGGATCGTGCGCTTGTATGGCTGCTCAGAGAGCTTGACCACCGGCGTCCATGGATCTGCCTCGCTCGCACGGCGGGCGGAAAGCTTGTACACGCCGCCCAGCGCCGGCTGGTCATAGCAGGTCGCAAGCTTGGTACCCACGCCAAAGCTGTCGATGGGCGCGCCCTGGTCGAGCAGCGACTGAATCGTGTACTCATCCAAATCGTTAGAAACCGAGATCCCCACATAGGGCAGGCCCTCGGCATCAAAACGGCCGCGCACATACTTAGAGAGCTTGGCGAGGTCGCCGGAGTCGATGCGAATGGCCGACAGGCGCTCGCCCACCGCTTCCATCTCCTTGGCAACCGTAATGGCATGTTCACAGCCCTCGCGCACGTCATAGGTGTCGATGAGCAGCGTACAGTTCTTGGGGCTCGACTTGGCAAAGGCGCGGAAGGCCTCGAGCTCGGAATCGAAGCTCATCACCCAGCTGTGCGCATGCGTGCCAAAGACGGGAATACCGTAGCGGCGGCCGGCGAGCACATTGGACGTAGAGGAGCAGCCGGCAACGTAGCTCGCGCGCGCGACGGCCAAGCCGCCATCGGGACCCTGAGCGCGGCGCAGGCCAAACTCGGCAACGGGACGGCCGTCCGCCGCCAGCACCACGCGCGCCGTCTTGGTGGCGACAAGCGTCTGGAACCCAACGATGTTGAGCAGCGCCGTCTCAAGCAGCTGGCACTCCAGCGCGGGGCCGGTGACGCGAACCATGGGCTCGCGCGGAAAGACGAGCTCGCCCTCGGGCACGGCGTCGATGTTTACATGCGCACGAAAATCGCGCAGGTAGTCGAGGAATCCAGGCTTGAACATCGCGCCGCCGGCCGGGGCCTGGAGCGAGGCGAGGTAGTCGATGTCCTCGGGCGTAAAGCGCAGATTCTCGACCAGCTCGGGCAGTTCGGCGGTGCCGCACATGACGGCATAGGCGCTGCCAAAAGGATGGTCGCGGTAAAACGCGGTAAAACAACCCTGCTCATTGGCCTTGCCGCTCTCCCACAGGCCCTGGGCCATAGTGAGCTCGTACAGATCGGTGAGCATTGCAATGTCGGTGGGATGCGAGATGTCGGTCAAAGCCATGGGGCGACCTTTCGGATGCGTTGTGCAGAGGTTGAGGGTTGGAAAAGGGCAGAGTGTTCGGGCATGGCACCCAGCGCGAATGGGCTAGAGCAGGCCCATGCTGGTCAGGATCGTGTAGCCCATAAAGATGACAAACGCGATGAGGGCAAGGACAATGATGATTTTTTGAGCCGGCGCCATGCCAGGGATCTCGTTCTCGCCCGTAGGCTCCTTGGAGGTAACCATGCGCTGGGCAAAGGTCATCTCGTCACGGCTCGGCTTGGGCTCGACGGACTTGGAACGAGCGACCTTTTTAGGCTGAGGTTTAGGTGCGGTGGGCGCGGGCTTCGCGGCGGCGGGCTTGGGCGCGGGGGCGACGTTCGCGGCGGCCTCCTCGGCCTTCGCACGCTCGGCACGCAGGGCGGTCAGCTCCTCACGCTCGCGACGTGCCTCTTCCTGGGCCTCGCGGCGGGCCTTCTCGGCGCGGAGCTCTTCCAACTCGGCGCGTTCCTCGGCAGACAGTGGTTGGGACTCAAGCTCGGCCATGGTACAGCCCTTTCTTTTAAAAAAAGCCGCCGACACAATGTCAGCGGCTTATCAAATCCAAGGGTGGAGACGAAGGGAGTCGAACCCTCGGCCTCTGCCATGCGACGGCAGCGCTCTCCCAACTGAGCTACGTCCCCAGGACAAGTCGATATTTTACCTACGGCTCGCCAACTGTCAACGCCCAATAACCAGTCTTTTTGGGGCGTGGCTATTTTGACAACTTTTCGAGCAGGCGATCCTCTCGATGATTTTTTAATCCCCGTCCCAGAAAAATCATCGGCGAATGTGCTACTTTGCGCTGGTGAGGACGCCGGTGGTGTCGAAGGCTGGGGTGAAGCTCTCGTCTACCGCTCCGCCTTCTTGCCAAAACATCGTCGTAAAGCCCAGGTCGTCGGCATGGTCGAGCACCTGCTCGTACTCCTCGCGCGTCACGGCGCGCGCCAGGTCGCCGCCTTGTTCGCGCATGAGGGCATTGGGCGTGTACTGGTTCATGACCGAGATCGGCACGTCGCCCACCGTCTGCCACACCAGGTCCAACACGCGGCACGAATCGTCCGCATGCCCCGGCAGCACCAGATGACGCACGATTATGCCGCGCTTCATGAGCCCGTCCCCGTCTACCAGCTCTCCCCCGCGGCGCTCAATCTCGCGCGCCATCTGGGCCAGACCCGACACAGCCACGCGCGGGTAGTCCTTAATATGAGAGAGTGACTGCGCAAGCGCCGCATTGGCATACTTAAAGTCGGTAAGCCACACGTCGACCAAATCGCCGAGCGCCGCCACGGCACTCGCGCGCTCATAACCGCTCGTGTTGTAGACGATTGGAATGACCAGTCCGCGCTCCCGAGCTGCGGCAATCGCGACCGGCAGCAGGTGAGCATAATGCGTCGCCGTCACCAGATTGATGTTATTGGCACCTTGGTCCTGCAGCTCCAGCATAATCTCGACCAGGCGCTCGGGCGAAATCTCAAGCCCAAAATTGCCCGTCGAGATCTCGTGGTTCTGACAATAGATACATTTGAGCGAGCAGCCGCTAAAGAAGATCGTGCCCGAACCGGCCTCGCCCGAGATAGGCGGCTCCTCCCACATATGAAGCGCCGCGCGGGCCACCTTGAGCGTGTCATCGGCACCGCATACGCCGTGCGCACCCTCGTCGCGCACCGCACCGCAACGACGCGGACACAAATGGCAGGCGGGCGAAAAAAGTTCGGTCAACGGCGTCGGCATAAAAACATGCTCCAAAACAACGATTCAGCAGCTCAAACGTAAAGGGACCAACCGCACAGACGGCTCGAGCCCAAGGCGCTGTAATCGTCCGACACGATTTTTGTAATGTCAAGACTGGAATCGATAAAGTGCCGCTTTATGATGTAGGTATTCCGCCCCCCGCGGAGCAACTGGGTGAACCGTCGCGTTTATTTAGGGAGCCCACACAGTCGTACCTAGTACAGGTATCCTTCGTTGTTAAGGACGCTGGAACAGTCGATGAGGGCACCCACCTGTTTTAGGTGGGTTCATTTTCGTAACGTGGGGGGTGGTTTTCTTTTGCCGAAAATCGCCATTACAGTCCATATGGATCCCCACCGGCATCCCAACAATCCATCGACAATACCCTAATATCTGGTAAGCGCGTGATTATCGCTGCGCGCAATTCCATGCACCCCCCTTGGTCGAGTATCATGATTCGGCTATGCCCTTTGCGCATGGCGTTCTTCTGACCTTTCCCTTCGACGCTTGGCGGTTTTTAGATTCATGGCTTCATCCCCGAGCTACATACCGTACCTATGCGTGGCAGCGGCGGCCTTTATCACGACCTTCCTCATGGTGCCCCTGGTCAAGCGCTTGGCAATTAAGCTCGACGCCGTCGACTATCCTTCCAAGCGCCGCATCAACACCAAGCCCATCCCGCGTTTGGGCGGAACGGCGGTGTTTTTGGGCCTGGTCGTTGCCTGCATTGTGCAAATCCTAGGCACCTGGCACCTAGGCTGGCCGCCCGTCCTGGTGCCGCACCCGCGCCTTCACATTAGCTATCCCATGCTGGCGCTCTCCTTTACCGTCATCTTTGCGACCGGCGCTATCGACGACGTCATCCAGCTCAAGCCCAAGCAAAAGCTGGCCGGACAGGTCCTCGCTGCGCTCATCGCCTGCGTGGGTGGCCTGCGCATCGGCGTCATCGTCAACCCGTTTGCCCCCGGCGAAATCATGCTCGGATGGCTCGCCTACCCCATCACCGTGATCTATCTGGTGGCATTCACCAACATCATTAACCTCATCGACGGCCTCGACGGCTTAGCCACGGGCATCTGCGGCATCGCGTCGTTCACCATGTTTTCGATGGCCGTTCTCTCGGGCCGCATCGACGCCGCCGCGCTCTCCATTGCGCTCTTTGGCGCCTGTCTGGCCTTTTTGCGCTACAACTTCAACCCCGCAAGCATCTTCTTGGGCGACTCGGGGTCGCTGCTTCTGGGCTTTGCGCTGGGCTCCATCTCGCTACTCAACGTGAGCCGCACCGCCGCGCTCACCTCGCTTATCATCCCGCTCATCGTTGCCGGCGTGCCCATCATCGACACGTTTAGCGCCATCGTGCGCCGCAAGCGCGCCCACATTAGCATCGGGCAGGCCGACAAGGGCCACATCCACCACCGCCTGATCCAAGAGGGCTACAACCAAAAGCAGGCTGTGCTGCTCATCTATGCCTGGTGCATTATGCTTTCGGCCGGCGCCGCCGCGATCAACCAGGTCGAGGTGCCCATGCGCGTGCTCATCTTTACCGTGCTCGCCATTGGCTCGGCGGCCTTTGCCAAGCATCTACATCTGTTTGAGCCCGTGCTGCGCCACCATTACAACAAGCGCACGCACGAGGACGAGCTCGTCACCCCCGACGATCCCGCCTTTAAGCAGGAGGAGCAGGCAGCCGAGGAACGTAAGGAAGAGCGCCACCACAAGCTCTAGGGTAAGCTGCCGAGGATGCGTCCAGACGCCGCCGGCCAAACGCGCAGCCACGCCGCGCCCATCGCACATGCCGCCGCTCTCCCGCCCCTCGCGTACTTACGCCCCGACCCTCCAATAAACGCGTTATCATCTTGACCCATGAACATACGTTAGGAGCAATCATGCCAAACGAGAACAGCTACGAAGTCGCGCTGCAAAAGAGCAACGCCATTCGCGAGGGCCTGGCCAAAACGCCCGAGAAGTTCACCATGCTCACCGGCGACCGCCCCACCGGCCGTCTGCACCTGGGTCACTACTTCGGCACCCTCAAGGGCCGTGTTGAGCTGCAGAACATGGGCGCCAAGACCAACGTGCTCATCGCCGACTACCAAGTCATCACTGACCGCGATACGACCGAGCACATCCAGGACAACGTGTACAACATGGTCATGGACTACCTTGCCTGCGGCATCGACCCCGACAAGACCATGATCTACGCGCACTCCGCCGTACCCGCCGCAAACCAGCTCATGCTGCCGTTCCTGTCGCTGGTCTCCGAGGCCGAGCTGGCGCGCAACCCCACGGTCAAGGCCGAGATGGAGGCCTCGGGCCACGAGCTCACCGGCCTTCTGCTCACCTACCCGGTGCACCAGGCCTGCGACATCCTGTTCTGCAAGGGCAATGTGGTGCCCGTCGGTCGCGACCAGCTGCCGCACATCGAGCTCACCCGCACCATCGCCCGCCGCTTTAACAACCGTTACGGCAAGGTGTTCCCCGAGGTCGAAGCGCTGCTGTCCGAGACCCCGCTGCTGCCCGGCCTGGACGGTCGCAAGATGAGCAAGAGCTACGGCAACGCCATCAACATCTCGATGACCGCCGAGGAGACGGCCAAGCGCATCAAGAAGAGCCAGACCGACTCCGAGCGCATGATCACGTTTGATCCCGAGAACCGCCCCGGCGTGTCCGGCCTGCTTTCGACCGCCGCCATCTGCACCGGCCGTTCCGAAGTCGAGATTGCCGAGGAGATCGGCATGGGCGGCTCCGGCCAGCTCAAGAAGTACGTGACCGAGGCCGTCAACGAGTACTTCGCCCCGATCCGTGAGCGTCGCCAGCGCTACGAGAACGACCTGGATTACGTCAAGGACGTGCTGCACGAGGGCAATCGTCGCGCCAACGAGATCGCCGAACGGACCCTGGCCGAGGTTCAGGACGCCATGGGCATGGTGTACTAGACCGATCTGCTGGCTTGAGCTGTCGATTGTTTTAGGGCGGGCGCTACGGCGTCCGCCCTTTTTTGGTGCCCGACCGGTTCGGCTCTGCCCGTTGCACTCCCCCGACAAACAGGAACAGGCCCGCTGGCAGTAAGTTGCCAGCGGGCCTGTTCCCGAAGTACACCGTTGAATCGCACAGAGGGGAGGAATGCGAATCAAACTCAACAGGGCAGGCTTTTTCATCGCCTATTGCCTGCTCCGTTGCTGAAAACAATATAGTTCACCGTGGTTTACTTTGTAGCGTCAAACCGCGCCGTCATACGTTCTCCATAAGTTAGCTCTGGTAAACTAAAACCACAAAGGGGACAGCCACCTTTGTGGTGGTTTTGGCCACGGCAGAGCTGTTAGAGTCCGGCAGGCCAGCGACAGGCACCCAGATTGACGTGCATGGGATCGGCAAACGTCACACCCTCCCCTAGCAAAAGCTCACGTTGAGCATCGGGGCCGCCAAAGGCAAAGCCCTCGCAAATGCGGCCATCAGCAAACACCACACGATGGCAAGGAATCTGACCAGGGCGCGGATTGCTGTGCAGCGCATAGCCCACATAGCGCGCGCTTCGTGGACGACCGGCGAGCAGCGCCACCTGGCCGTACGTGGCGACCATCCCTTCGGGGATCTGCTCGACCACCTCGTACACCCGCTCAAAAAAGCCCTCAGACGCCATTGTTCGCTCCCTTCCACCCGGAAAAGCATAAACCACCACAAAGGCTCCTGTCCCCTTTGTGGTGGTTTTGGCAGGTGGGTTAGTTGGCGGGCTGGAAGAAGGCCACGGCTACGGCACCGGGGCCCACGTGAGTGCCGATGGTAGCGCCGATGGTGTGGACGGGCAGCTCACCCTCAGTGTGGCCAGCCCACAGTGCCGCGCTGTCCTCGATATACTTCTTGAGCACGGCATCCGAAAGACCCGTATAGCCAAGCGCCAGCGGCATGGAGAAGTCGATGCCGCCCGCCTTTTCGACCTTCTGGTTGAGCAGGTTACGACCGTTCTTGGAACCGCGCGCCTTACCCAGTTGCACGATCAGGCCATCCTCGGCGGCCACAACAGGCTTCACGTTGAGTAGCGTACCCACGGCGCCGGCCGCAGCAGACAAGCGGCCTCCGCGCACCAGGTACTCCAGCGTCTCGAGCAGGCCGATGACGACCACGCGGTCGCGAACGGCCTCGACAGCCGCCGCAACCTGAGCCGCGCCCTGGCCCTCGTCCACCAAGCGCAGCGCATACTCGACCAGCACGCGCTCGCCCAGGGTGACGTTGTTGCTATCCACCACATACACGTCGCCGCCCGGCGCCTCGGCAAGTGCGGTGCGAGCACTCTGGTTGGTGCCCGAAAGCTTGGCACCCACGGTAATAATCACCGCCTCGTCGCCGGCCTCACGAACCTCGGCAATCGCCTGCGAAAAGGCGTACGGGTTGACCTGACCGGTCTTGGGCAGCTCATCACGCTCCACGAGCATCTCGTAAAAGCGTTGGTGATCGATGTCGACGCCATCCATGTACACATCGGTGCCAAAGGTGACGGACAGCGGCAGAACACGCAGAGCGGGGTGCTCCGCCGGAGACATATCGCTGGCGGAATCGGTAATAATGCGGACGGACATAGCGAATCCTTTCTTGCGCAGGTCTCGCGCAGGGAATTTTGACAACAATGTCCCGGCGCGGCGTGCGCGCTCAGACGGGACGATGCAGTTGTTGGCTGAAAGATAGTGCCAGCGCGGCTCTAAATCTCGCGCAGGGTGCTGAGGATCGTGCGCAGCGACGCATACATCTGCTCGCGCTGCTCCACGCCCATGGCCTTGCCGGTGGTATCGAGCACATCGCGAATGATGCGATCGGCCTCGCTCATGCTCTCGCCGCCCAGAGCAGTCAGGCGCACCGGAGCACGGTACTTGACGGCCGCATCACCCGAGTCGTCAACCTCGACGTAGCCGCCCTCCTCCAGATGAGCCAGTGTGCGCGAAACGGCGGCACGGGTAACGCCGGCCATGCGGGCGAGGTCGGCGCCAGTCAGGCCGTCCTTGCTGCGCTCAAGATAGTACAGGCACATGACATCGGAGCCCTTAAGGCCGAGCCTTGCGCCTTCGGACGTCTTGATGCGCTGAATCTCCTTGTAGAGGCCGCTGATCAGTCCGACAAAGTCCTCAAAACGTGTCTCGTCGTTCTGCTGCATGGTGACGACCGCCTTTCGCTTACATGATGCTAACGGGTAAACATCTTAGCCGCATGTCCGAACCTCCGTACCCAAATATCCCATTTGTTAACCCATCAACATAAAAACCACCACAAAGGGGACAGTCACCTTTGTGGTGGTTCGGGGCATCAATAGGTTCTAGGCGCCGCTACAGCTCCACGCAGGGATTGTCGCGGGCCACAAGGGTCTTAACGACAACCGTCGCTCCCAGATAGCGCTCGAGCAGCTCGGCCAAGCGATCGATGGCGGCCTGGCAGTCCCCCATCCGCTCGGGCTCCACGCACTCAATCGCCAGAAATGCGTCCGCCGAATCGTCGGACAGCGCCGTGCGAACGCCATCGCGCCAGTTCCAGCAACGGCACACGGCGCCCGCATCATCGATGTAGGCAAGCTCGCCGGGCAGCGTCGGATCATCCGCCTCCTCGCCAAGTGGCAAGAACGCGTCGCCGCCGTCGGTCACCGCCAGGCGCAGATTGCCCTCAATAGCATGCAAATCCTCACCGCCAACGGGCAGCGCATAAGTCAACGAAATCGTGTTGTAGATATCCACCGCAGGCGTGATGTGGCCGACCGGCTTGCCTTTGAGCACGCGCTTGAGCAGGTTCTCAACTGAGCAACGCGCGCCCTTCTTGGTCTTGAACAGGCGATACGCCTCGCGCCATGCCTTAACCGGCGCATTCTCGCTGATGGTATCGCTTGTCAGGTGGCGCTCCGCATCGATGTTGGCGCGGTCAAGCAGCGCGGCGATCGCATCCACGTCCTCCTGGGGAATCTGAGCCGCGGGCTTCATGCCCTTTACAATCACGACGCCGACCACCGCCTGCGGAAACAGCTCCCAAAATGAATCCTCGGCAACAAAGCCCTTCATACGCTCTCCCTTCATTGTGCGCGCCCAAGCGAGGGCACCTAAACAAAAAGCGCCCTCACGGCAGCCACCTTCTAAGTCCTACGGTGCCGCCACAAGAGCGCTTACGCTGTCCCCATCCGGAGAAGGGGACGATATGTCAGGCGTATTGTAACCCGAGTCATCCGCCCAAGCAAAACCACCACAAAGGTACCTGTCCCCTTTGTGGTGGTATTGGGTCTGAGGCGACGCTAGTGGCGAAGTCCCAGCAGGCCGCGGCCGCGATGACGAGCCTCGGCGGGCACTTGGGCGTGCGGGCCGGCGGCCTTAACGGACTCAGGCAGGTGCGAGTACTTCTTCTCGAAGTTCTCCTCGAACATCACGGCCAAGTTATGCGCGGCCTCGTCGTAGCGCGCGGTGCTCTGCCAGTACTGGCGCGGCACCAAAATGCCGTCGGGCACGCCGTGGCACGTGGTGGGAATGTCGACGTTAAAGATGTCGTCGTGCACAAACTCGCTATCCTCGATGGTGCCGTCGAGGGCGCGCGCGACCAACGAGCGCGTGTAGGCCAGCTCGATGCGATGGCCCACGCCATAGCCGCCGCCAATCCAGCCGGTGTTGACCAGGTAGACGCGTGTGCGGCCGTCGGCAATGCGCTCGCCGAGCATCTTAGCGTAGACCATGGGGTCGAGCGGCATAAATGGCTCGCCAAACAGCGAGGAGAACGTGGGCGTGGGCTCGGTGACGCCGACCTCGGTGCCGGGGATCTTGGCCGTAAAGCCCGTCACAAAGTGGTACATGGCGGCATCGGCCGTCAGGCGCGAGATGGGCGGCAAAACGCCAAAGGCGTCGCAGGTCAAAAACAGCACGACGCTCGGGGTGGTGCCCATGCCCTTGGTCCACGCGTTGGGGATATGCTCCACGGGATAGGCCACGCGCGTGTTGTGCGTGATCGAGACGTCATCGTAGTTGGGCTTGCGGCTCTCGTCGAGCACCACGTTTTCACAGATGGCGCCAAAGCGAACAGCGTTGAAGATCTCGGGCTCGTGGAACGCGTCCAGGCCCTCGCACTTGGCGTAGCAGCCGCCCTCGACGTTAAAGATGCCCATGTCGGACCAGCCGTGCTCGTCGTCGCCGATCAGCAGGCGCGTGGGGTTGGCCGAAAGCGTGGTCTTGCCGGTGCCCGACAGGCCGAAGAACACCGCGGTCTCGTGCGTGACGGGATCCATGCTGGCGGAGCAATGCATAGGCAGAACGTCGTCCTCGACGGGCAGCAAGTAGTTCATGACACTGAAGATGGACTTTTTGATCTCGCCGGAGTAGCCGGTGCCAGCGACCAGAATCACGCGCTCCTGGAAATTGATGACCACGGCAGCGCTGGAGTTGAGGCCCTTGATGGCAGGGTCGCACTGATAGCCGGGTGCGGCAAGGACGCAGAAGTCCGGCTCGCCGGTGCGTGCGATTTCGCGGGCAAGCGGGCGGGCGAGCATCTGCTTAATAAAGAGCGCCTGGCTGGCACGCTCGCAGGCGACAAGCAGACGACGCGTATGGTTGCGGTCGGCACCGGCCATACCGCGAGTGACGAACACGTCGCGCTCGTTGAGATAGTCGACGATGCCGGCCTTGATGGCCTCGTAGCTCTCGACAGACAGCGGGCGGTTGACGGCACCCCAGGCAATCTTGTCGTGAACATCGGGGGTGTCAACGATAAAGCGGTCATTAGGCGAGCGGCCAGTGCGCTCCCCCGTCTCGATCACCAGCGCGCCGTTGGAGGCCATACGACCTTCGTTGCGACGGATGGCGTGCTCGACGAGCTCGGCTGCCGACAGGTCGACCAGCAGGCGGGGCTGGTTCTCGGCAGGATCTTCGACCAGCGTAATGCCAAAGTTGGACAGAACTTCTGCAGGGGTAATACCTGGCATGGGGCCTCCTTTAAAAGCGCGACACGTGGACGAGGCGCGCACTTTACTCACGTAAAGCCCGTTGTACCCGATATGCAAAAACGTTTTTGCGGCAACGGCGAAGCGCCCGCCCAACGGTCAAAAATCGCAGGCAAGCGGCCTAGTCATTGGGGACGTTTTTAAACGACTAATCGTTGGGGACACTCTTGAACAGGCAACAACCAAGGAGCGTCCCCGGATGCCGGCACTTAGGGACGTTCCCAAAGTGCCGGCACATAAGGAACGTCCCCAAATGCCGTCTACTGAATGGCGCCGCCGAAATTATCGAACAACCTGTTCAAAAACACGAACGAACACCGTCGCGTCTATACTAGAGCGCAGCAATAGAAAGGACTCCGCTTTGAGCATCACGCCCATCGATAGCATTCGCCGCGCCATCGCCCGCCGCAATGGCGTCGCCGACCCCACCGTATCGGACGGGGCGCACGGGCAGGGCGGACGCATCGAGAACGGCCTGTTCCCCGCATCGCACACCGCCGAGGAGCTCGCACGAATCCAAGAGCTAAGCCAGCGTAACGCCGGCGGTCCCGACAGCAGCCAGGCCACACGCCGTCGCCGCGAGCGCGATCGCCAGCCCGGCCCCATCCACCGCATGGTCAATGCCTGGTGGAACCGCCTGCTCGGAGCCGTCTACGGCGGCGGCTTCTCCACGCAAGAAGCCGAGTACGAAGATCACGCCACCCGTCGCGACTACCTTTGGAATACCCTGGGCACCGCCGTGTGGGGCATGGCGTTTCCGTTGCTCACCATCGTGTCCACACAGCTCGTGGGCGCCGAGGAGGCTGGCAAATTCTCCATCGCCTTTGTCACCGGCACGCTCATCATGATCGCGTGCAACTACGGCGTGCGCAATTTCCAGGTCTCGGATATCGACGAAAAGACGTCCTTTGCCTCTTACCAGCTCAACCGCTTGATCTGCGGAGCGCTCGCGCTGGCATGCGGCCTGGTATACAGCAGCGCCCGCGGCTACGATGCGCAGATGGCCACAATCGGCCTGGGCGTCTACCTGTATAAGGTGATCGACGGCATTGCCGACGTGTACGAGGGCCGCCTGCAGCAGGCCGACAAACTCTACCTGGCCGGCATGAGCCAAACGCTACGATCCGTCGGCGTCATCGCGGTCTTTAGCGTGGCGCTGTTCCTCACGCGCAGTATGCCCATCGCGGCCATGGCCATGGGTGTCACCGCCATCGCCTCGCTCGTGCTGGTCACCGCGCCGCTTGCCCTGCTCGAGACCGAAAAATCGCGCCACGTGAGCCTGCGCGAGGTCGGCCACCTGTTTGTCCAGTGCGCCCCGCTCTTTGGTGCACTGTTCCTGTTCAACCTTATTGAGAGCATGCCCAAGTTTGTGATGGAAGGCACGCTGGCATACAAATATCAGCTGTACTTTAATGCCCTGTTCTTTCCAGCGCAGGCCATTTTGTTGAGCATCGGATTTGTCTATAAACCGCAGCTTCTGCGTCTGTCGAGCATTTGGACGAATCCGCGCAAGCGTCGCCGCTTTGACCTGATTATTGTTGCCGTTATGGCACTGATCGTGGTCATCACCAGCGTGTGCGCCGCATTTATGGCAGGTCCCGGTATTCCCCTCATGAGCTTCATGTACGGCCTCAATTTTGAGCGCTACCGCACGCTGGCACTGCTGATGGTTGTCGCCGGCGGCGTCACCGCGGCCATCGACTTTATCTACGCCATCATCACGGTGCTGCGCCATGCCGGCGACGTCACCAAAATCTACCTGATCTGCTTCGCCGTAAGCGTAGTGCTGCCGGTGATCCTGATCAACCTGCTGGGTCTGATGGGCGCCGTGGTGAGCTACCTAGCCATCATGGCCCTACTCCTGGTGCTGCTGATTATCGAATACGCCCACATCCGCCAACGCATCGAGCGCGACCGCAACCCGTACGGCGCCTAATTGGCGCAATGGGGGGGTCTCGTTGCGGACGATTTGTGACACGCAAAACTAAGTGAGTAGACTTTTGCCGAATCCCTGACCACACCGGCAAAACACAAGTCAGTGACCTGCGGTTTTGTTGAGGCAAATTTGCCGGCTGCTCGGCATTTCCAAAAAAGTCTACTCACTTAGCCAGCGGGCAGCCAAAAAAGAACCGTCGCAACGTCGTTTGACTCCGTTGCGATGGTTTTTCGAGCATTTTCGCACTGCCGAGGACGCAGACGCTCCTCATTTCTAGCGCTTACCGAGCAAGAAGGCGCTATTCTCCGAAAGTAGTCAAAAAAGCTCCGTCCCAAATTAGCTACCCTTTGCACCGATTATTCGCCTGGGTTGATGTTCGCATAGAACTCGGCGCCGTCATCAAGGCGCAGGATACCGACGCGGCCGAACTCGGAGCCGGTGGCGGCGGCGCAGTCGATATCGATGCGATCGGGCACGCCGGCGGTATCCTCGCCACCCAGGCGCACAATCTGCCCGCGGCCCGACTCCTCATCGAGCCCCGCCAGGCCGCCAACCTCGCAATAGCGCCCAAGCGACACCGTGGGCGTGTGGCCGCTCACCACGACCGGGCCCTCGCCCTCGGCAGAAAGCAGTCCCGTCGGCGCATCCCAATAGCCGTGACGAATCCACAGCAGGTCATCGGACGACTGCACCGCGAGCATCTGCTGCAGCAGCTCGCGATCGGCACCCACCGCTCCGACGCCATCGGCACAATCGACGCCATGCTCAAGTAAAAACGCGCGCGCCGCCTTCATCTCGATTCCAGCATGTACCAGCAGATACGGGCGCTCCTCGGTCTCGACCACCGCGTAGAGCGGCAGCGCGGCCATCCATCGCACGAGCTCCTCGTATGCCTCAAATTCCATGTCGTTGAGCTGCTCGCGCGTCGTCCAGCCACCGTTGATATCCCAGGTCTCGGCATCGAGCGGATCCTGGCCAATGATGGCATCGAGCATGATCTGCTCGTGATTGCCCTTGAGAACGCGGGCGTTAGGCAGCGAGCGCACGAGCTTAATAACGCCGACCGGATCGGGCCCGCGATCAATCATGTCGCCCAGCACGTACAGCGTGTCGTCGGACGTCAACGAGATCTTAGACAGGGCCTCGTCAAGCGCACGCACGTGCCCGTGAGCATCAGATGTCACATAGATCGCCATGGTACGCCTCTCCTTGCATTGCGGCCGAAGCCCGGTGCCGCAACTAAAACTTCAAGTTGAACTTAAACGTTACCCATTGTACTCCGTTGCAATAAAGCTGGAAAGGGTTTCCGAGCAGAGGCAAAGACGGCAGCCGTCTATGACGATATCGCGCACGCCCGCAATCTAACCCCATAAACCCACCATCTTTGGGTACAAATAACCGCAGACAACTGACCGTGCCACGCCAACCACCCAGGAGCGGACACCATCCATGAACCAGATCCTTCTCTTTATCGGCCTCGTTATTATTCTGTGCCTGACCATCAAGCCCGTCGGCAAAAAACTCCCCTTCCCCACCCTGCTCATCTTTATCGCGCTCGGCATGCTGTTGGGCGTCAACGGCCCGGCTCACATCGACTTTAGCGACTACGCGCTCACCGAAACCGTCTGCAGCACGGCGCTGCTGTTCATCATGTTCTACGGCGGTTTTAACACCAACATCGACCGTGCCAAGCCCGTCGCCGCGCCTGCGGTGCTGCTGAGCACGCTCGGCGTCGTCATCACTGCCGGCATTACCGGCGTGTTCGCGCACTTTGTACTGGGCTTCGACTGGATCGGCGGCCTGCTGCTGGGATCGGTTGTGGCGTCCACCGACGCGGCCAGCGTCTTTAGCGTTCTGCGCGAGCACAGCCTTTCGCTGAGGGGCGGCACCGACTCGCTGCTCGAGGTCGAATCGGGCTCCAACGACCCCGTCGCCTACATGCTCACCGCCGTGCTCGCCACACTCGCAGCCGGCGGTGACATCAACATTCCCACACTGCTGGCCAAGCAGATTATCCTGGGCGTGGGCCTGGGCCTTGCCATCGGCTGGGCGGCGGGCCACCTGATTGAACGCGCACGCGCAACAGCCGAGGGCGCGCAGACCATCTTTTTGTTCGCCGTGGCAATCGTCGCCTACGCGCTGCCGAGCTACCTGGGCGGCAACGGCTTTTTGGCCGTGTACCTGGCCGGCATTGTGCTGGGCGCGAGCGACATCACCGGCAAGGTCGAGCTGGCGCACTTCTTTGACACCCTCACCGAGATGGCCGAGATGACGATCTTCTTCTTGCTCGGCCTGCTCGTGACGCCCGCCCGCCTGCCGCAAATGCTGCTGCCGGGCCTGGCGCTCATGGCGTTTATGCTCTTTGCGAGCCGTCCCATCGCCGTCGGCATGCTCCTGGCGCCCTTTAAGACGAACCCCCGCCAGGTCGCGCTCGTAAGCTGGGCGGGTCTGCGCGGAGCAGCTTCGGTCGTCTTTAGTCTCTTTGCCGTGGTGGCAGGTGTTCCCGGCGGACACGACCTATTTGACCTGGTGTTTGTGATTGCCGTGTCGAGCATTGTGGTGCAGGGCTCGCTGCTGCCGGCGGTGGCGAAGAAGCTCGATATGATCGATGCGACCGGCGACGTACGCCGCACCTTTAACGACTATCGCGACGAAGACGGCATGTCGTTTGTAAAGCTCAAGGTGGGCGCTGGACATCCGTTTGCAGGACGCCCGCTCGCCGATATTGGCAGCGCCACCGACATGCTCGTGGTCCTGGTGCTGCGTGACGGCGCACACCCCGTGCTGCCCAACGGCGACACCGTAATTGAAGAAGGCGACCTTCTGGTTATGGCCGCGCCAACGTTTGAAGAGCGTGCCGAGGTTACGCTGCGCGAGGTCACCGTGACGCCCCACGGTCGCCTGGCCGGTCAGCGCCTGCGCGACGTGCCGCAGGGCAAGCACCCGTTTATCGTGGTGATGCTCAAGCGCGAAGGCCAAACGATCATCCCCGACGGCAACACCCAAGTCCACGCCGGCGACGAAGCTGTCATCGCCACACTGGCGTCATAGGGGCCAGAGGCACAGCTACCCCAGCCCCTCCTTGTATTCCTATACCCGCAGGTAGATTGACGAACATGTGTTTGCTTATTATAATTTCTACTTGAATAGACTCCTCGTCTCGTGGTATAAAAGGGTTGGTACCCTCGAATAGAGGGACCTCCAAGAGCCGGGGGCTTCCCCCCGGCATTTTTTTTGCGTAATTGGAGGTCACCTCATGACGGAACTGTCGATCTTTATCGACGAATCTGGTGACGCGGGTCCCGTATCTCGCTACTACATCGTTACCCTTGTTTTTCATGAGCAGGCAATAGAGCTAAATGCAAATATCGCCGCATACGAGCGCAACGTTAAAGACTGCGAGCTCGATATTATGCCATTTCATTTTGGGCCCCTTCTCACTGGTCACGATGATTATCAATGGGTCAACATTCGCAACAGAAAGAAACAGCTCAGCCTATTCCGCCAGTTTGTAGACCGCTCCCCCATCACCTATCAGCCCTTCATCTACGATAAGAAACAGGGCCTTTACGAACCGCAAAAGCTCTCCGCAAAGATCGAGCGCGACGTAACAATATTTCTCAGAGATCACTTGGCGTATATACAGAGCTTTGACCACGTTAAGATCTACTACGACGGAGGCCAAAGCGTTGTAACGCGAGCACTTCATGGTGCCATCGAGAAGGCCATTTCCCAAAAGGCCACGGTATATCGCGACGCTTCGCCCAAGACATACCGACTCTCCCAGGTCGCCGACTATATTTGCGGAATTGAGCTCACGCTCCTTAAATTCCAGAATGGGACAGCGACCAAAACAGACACGGAATTCTTCGGCTCGATTGCCCCATTCAAAAAGAACTTCGTCAAGAAGCTGAGGAAAAAGAGAATCGAGTGAGCCAGCCGTTCTTATCGCAACCATGGTATAAATGGATTGCGTTCCTTTATGGAGGGCAGTCAAGGGCCGGGGGATCCCCCCGGCATTTTTTATGCGTAACGTTGCCGCAATTCCTACCTAGCCTCTAGGGGAGGTACAGGTAGCTAAAAGACCCCCGTCCCAAATTAGCTACATTGCGGGCAATTTGCGTCTCGCAAAACTAAGTGAGTAGACTTTTGCCGAATCGCCGACCACGTCACCAAAGCACAACTCTGTGACCTGCGGGTTTGTTGAAGCGAATTTGTCGTGTGCTCAGGATTTGCAATAAAGCCTACTCACTTAGCCAGCGTGCAGTCAAAATAGAACTGTCGCGAACTCATTAGACTCCATTGCGACGGCTTATCGTGCATTTTGAGCAGCTGTGGGTGCAGACGCCCGTCCCAAATTAGCTACCCTTGTCACATTCCTAGTCATCGTCAACGGCAAAATCGCGGAGGTCGAGGCCTTCGCGTTCGGCTCGGGCTAGGAGCTCTTGGGGCGACTCGTCCTCGATATCCATTACGTCGAGCATAGCGACTGGAAAGCCCACGCCGGCTGCACTCCCCGCACGGTCGAGTAAACTCTCGCGCAGCTGGTCAACATCAACATCGATCTTCATGGTGAAACCCCCTACCGGATCAGGCCCCTACTCAGCAGCGCCGAGCACATTCACGGCTGCAACGAAAGCCGCAACCTGTTTGTCGTCCATCTGCGTGGCCAAGCGCCCCGCGGGCTCGTCATAGGCAAACTGAACCTTATCGATAAAGCAATCCCAAGCGCGCTCATCCACACGCACAGCGGCCTCGCAATACTGGCTGAGCTTTTTGAGTCCATACCAAAACGCATTCACATGGCGCGCAGGATCCTCGTCCAGCACTCCATCATAGCGCCGTCCGTTAAACTCGCGCATGCGCGCCACGGCAACTTCGAGAGAGTCGCCGCCGTCGGCCGAAGCCTCGTCCACAAGCTCGGGAATCGCAACCTCGCGCCGAACATTATGCCTGGTAACACCATCGTACTCACCCACCAACACGTCTTCGTCAAACCGATCATCGTAGTCGAAATAACTACTGCCGCGGCAAATCCCGTGCAGCGAACCAGCGCCAAAGGCACGGAACAACCCACCGTCGGCAACAACGCGCCTATAGGTCTCAAACGACTTCTTAACCTGAGCGAGCAACTCGGCAAGCTCCCCGGCATCGCACCCCGTCTCGCACGTAATGCAAACAAGCCCCGGCAACGATACCGGCTCCACCGTGCTCCCTGCAACGCGGGCAGCGCGTTCGGCCCGGTACGCTTGGGCTGCCAAGCGCGCTCGCTGCGCAGCGCCGCGCACGTTAGTCAGCTCGCGCTTCAGTGCTACGTCGCCGGCAACACCACCAGCAAGCTCGTCAACACCCTGCGGTCCGGTCGCGCTCAGCTCGGACTCAAACGTCGCCGTAATCATGCCGGCAAGGTCCGTTGCGTCGGCGGCGCAACGCAGTTGCTCCAACTGCGTGCATAGCAGATCGGCATCCAGGGGCACGGCATCCACAACGCGCACGTCACTCAGGCGCGCCACGCCCCGCAACACCAAAGCCTCCGCGGCATCGTATGCCGCACGAACCCTGTCCGCCGTATTGGCGCGCAGCTTTACCTCGATAAACGCAAGTGTCTGCTCCAGACGGGTCAACAGCTCGGCCTTGTCCTCCATGCGCAAAAAGGCAGCATAGCGGCGCTCCATCTGCAGCGGGCCCACAACACCTGCCTGCTTACGAGCGCGTGCAAGCGCAGCGCCCTCAACACGGCGAACATACCCGTCAACAGCCCGCACGGCAGACTCGCGCGCAGCGTGCTCGGCAGCCTCGACGCCCCTAAGCACGCCCAGCAGCTCGCGGGAGCGCGCATTGCGCACCAACTCCCCGCGATCGTACTGCTCAAGCGCCGTCTGCCGCTTGGCCACCGACTCAAAGCCAAACAGCTCGTCGAGCAGCTCACCAACAGAACGCTCGTCTGCCATGGCAGGCCTCCTTACCCGAACACGCCAACACGCTCGCGGGCCCACGCGTACGCAAGCCCGCACGCCCGCACCCCTACAGATCCAGCGCCTTCTTCGCGGCGTCGACCGGGTCGCCATCCATGTAGAACACCGGGCTCAGTCCCGAGATAATCTCGGACGACACGCTCTGCAGGCCCGCGATGGCGCTCAGCGGCAATATCACGCGCTTGGCGCCGGCGTTTTTGGCCACGCGCATGATGTCCTCGAGCCCGCGGATCTCATCCATAGAGCCCGACATGCGCAAGATTCCCGGAACCGCCAGCGCAGGCATCACTGGGCGGTTGCACGCCGCGGAGCACAGGCCCACAAACTCGGCAAGCGAGACTTCCTCGGACAGGCCCTTGCTCTGCAGGTCGTTATAGAACAGCAGGTAGTCCTTTGAGCCAATGTGCATGCCCGGCGCCACACGGTTCGCCAGGTTCACAAAGTTGTCGAACGCGGCCTCCAGCGTATCGCGCACCGGCTTGTTAAAGGCAACGCCCTCGTGCTTAAACTTGCACTCGCCGGCGACAGCCTTGTTCTCCAGCTTGTACACGGCAACCTCGCCGCCCTGCGACCTGCCCACGCCAAACACGTGACCGGACAGCAGCGGCCCATCGGGAATCAACGTATCCTCGGACTGCTCCGGCACGCGCACCACGTGCACGTCCTGCGGATTGTCGTCATCCATATAGCCCAGGCTGACGTCGATAAACTCGACGCCCGCCATAATCTTGAGCTGCTCCTTTACGCGGCGACGGCCCTCGATGGCGTAGTCCAGCAGCCAGCGGACGTCGTCCTTGTCCATAGCCTCGTCAGGGAACAGCAGCTTGGCCAGGCCGCTAAAGGACTTGCGCACGGCAATCTCGTCACGCTTGTTAAAGTCGCTGTTAAAGCGGAAGTAGCGGTCGATATGATGCGTGAAGTCCTTGCGGCGCATCTCCTTGCAAAACTCCGACAGGCAGTCGGTGATTAAGCCGTAATGCCCGGTCAGCAGGCTCGAGCGCATCTTGGGAATCTCCCAGCCCGGCAGGTAATAGTGGATACGGTCGAAGAAGGCCGAATCGTTGTTAAACTCCGGCGGGAACGGATCAAACAGGTGCGTGGTCTTAAGGACGTTTTGCACGGTGTCGTTGATGTTGCCCTCAAAAACCATGGAGGCATCGGCGTTAATCTGGTCGCGGCCGCGCGCGTAGCTGCCACTCGCCATATAGTCCTTCATGATCTGTACGGCGTTGGTGTCCTTAAAGCGCATGCCGGCGACCTCGTCGAACGTCACGCAATCCCAATGACCCACCAAGCCCACGCGATCGGCGCGCATGGAGTTCATACGGCCGAACAGGTTGGCCGTGGTGGTCTGCCCGCCCGAAAGCAAAATGGCGTAGGGCGAAACCTCTTTGTAGATATGGCTCTTGCCGGTGCCGCGGGGACCAAGCTCGCACAGATTGTAGTTGCGCTCGATCAGCGGCACCATGCGCTCGATAAAGTGCAGACGCTCCTTCTCCGAAAGCTCGCTGGGCTCATAGCCGGCAGAGCGCAGCAGCATGTTGAGCCACTCGTCGCGCGAGAAATACTGACGCTCCTCGATCATGGCGTCCAGGTCCAGGTTGGGCATCTGGATGGGCGTGAGCGACGCCACGCTAAACGGAGAGTCCTCGGGCCCGCGCTTTTTGCGCTTAGCCTTGGAGCGGCGCGGCGCATCGTCGCCAAAGACTTCCATGCCAAACTCGTCTTCCTCTTCCATGGGACGACGATACTCGATGCTCATAATGCACCAAATACCACCCTGGAGAATCTTGGAATAGTCGCGCACGTACTCGGCCGGCATCACAAACGGCTCAATGGTCAGGTTGGCAAACGACGCCACGTAGATGTCTTTGTACTCGTCGAGCTTGGCCGTCACCTTATCGATGATGGTAAAGCGACCCAGCTCGCGAATCTTGGACTTAATGCGCTCGGACTCGTCGGGACGCACGTAGTTATCGGTGAGGATCTTGCGGATGCGCCCCAGGCCCTCCGCCACGGCGTCCTCGTCGTCGGTTGAGCAGTACATGCCCAGCAGGTACTCCAGCACAAAGGTGGGCACGTTGGCGCCGCGCTTCATAAGGGCCGTCAGGTCCTTGCGCACGATCTTGCCGCCAAAGTGCTCGAGCAGCTTGCCGTCCAGCACATCCATGTCGTAACCGTCGTCCTCGGGAGCCTCGGCCGCGGCCTGGGCATAGCCATCGGTCGAGGACTCGTCCTCGACGGGCACCTCGGCCTCAGCGGGCGCAGCGGTCTCCATCGGCTCCGGGACAAGCGCGGAAGCCACGGCCTCCGCAGCAGCCTCAGCCTCCGAGGCAGGCTCGACAGTCTCAGCCTCCGGGGCAGGCACGGCTTCCCCTACAGGCACAGCAGCCTGCACGGGCGCATTCACATCAATCGAGGGAACTTCCCACAGATCGTCGTCATTGCCATCAAACATAGGGCACACTCCTAAAAACCAAAGTCAGCAACAGGGGCAAACGAAACATCGATGGTGTACGTCTCGCGCCAAACGATCTTGCCCGTTTCGCGCTCGCGGCAGACCAGATAGTACGGACCCTTGGCCGAGAATCCATCCGCTGCATGCAACGCAAACTTGGCATGCACCACGCGCTCCTGCGAGTTAACAGAAGTCTTGTTGGCATGCGCCTTGACCGTATCGCTCACCTCGTTGCCGCTTGCGTCGGTAAACACCAGCTCATACTCGCACGGCAAGACCTTGCCTTGGGCGGGTTCTTCCTGGATCAAGTTGACCGAGAAGAGCGAGTTGGTCACTCGGCGTCCCTCACTTAGCACGCGCAGCGTCGCCACGCGCGTATCGACAAAGTCCTTGGAACCCGAGCGCGCACGCCAAAAACCGATAACGGGCACGCAGAGCTCCTGCAAGCTCATGCCGCCGTGGACGTAGTTGTTAGTGCCGCCGGGACGCTTGAAGTGCACGTTCTCGCGCGGGGCAAATCCCTCAAAACCGGCACCCAAACGTCCCATGCCAACATTAACAAACACCTCGCATGCCTCTTCCGAAAGCTTGGCCACGGCCTCGTTGGGCACCACCAGATGACGCTTGCCGTGCATGACAGGAGCGTCAAGGAAGGGAAGGTCTGGCTTGCCGAGCATCTGGCACTCGCTGAGCTCCCGACGCGTGTAGATAAAGCCGTGGTCCGCCGTTATAACAACACGCGCACCCAGGGCGTCGGTGCACACGCGACGCGCCAACGCAGCAAGTTCCTCCACGGTGTCCGCACAGGCATCGAAGACGTCATCCTGCATAGCGGCCTTCTCGCCCGTAGCATCGATCTTGTTGTGGTAGAGATAAACGAGCTTAGAGTCCTTGAGCAGCGCCTTGCGCTCGGTTCCCGCCATGTTGAGGTATGCGCTCGAGCGCAAAGCGCGGGCCGTAGACTCAACGTGGGCAAGCACGGCCTCGCGCTGCGGAGTCGTTGCGGTGGGCATGCCGTCAGCCAGCACGAACGCGCCATCCGTTGCAAGCTTAAGCGCCTGGTGTGGCAGCAGCGCGGGCATGCCCACCTCGGTAATGGAGGGAAAGACCGCCTGCATACTAGAGACCTTGACATTGCCGCCGCGCTCGCGCTCGAGCAGCGCCGCAACGTCGCGGGCCACCTCATAGCGCAGCGCGTCGCTCACGATAACGACTATCGTTTTGGCAGAGCCCACAAAGGTAGGCAGTACATGCCAGTAGAACTCATCCTGCCGTGCAGGGCCATCGATGTAGCCGCAATCGGCCCACTCCCCTTGCGCAGCGGTCGCCCAGCAGGCATTGGCGTCGGCCAAGAACCAGTTGCTGTAGAGATTCTCCGCCCAGTCCACCACAGCTCGGGCAGGTTCCTCGAGTACATCGCACTCGACGGAGCGCGCCCGCAGATACGCGGTGCACATATGACGATAGGCAGCGTCCATGGCATACCAATCGGACGTGTAGGCATCCCATACCTGCTGGGGTTGCGCCAGATGGAACCCGCCCGCATGTGCCTGCCTAAATGCGCACATGTCGGCCACAGCGGCAAGCAAGCCAAAGTAGCTCACGACACGGCGGTACCAGCTTAGGTCGCAGCGACGCGCCGCAAAGGCGCGTGCGTCCTCAACACGGTCTGCACCCTGGGCAAACGAGCTGAACAACTGCGAGAGCACAGCCTCATTGACGCACGGGAACACGTCAAGCGAGACCAGCACATCGATCGGCAGAGCCTCAAACCGCACAAAGAGTCCGCGGGCATCCTCCACCAAACGACAGATCTCAAATAGGTCCTCGCTCGATGCCTGGGCATCGGCGGCCTGGCCCCACGTACGCACCGCCTCAAGGCAATAGGGGCCGTAGGCGGGAGCCACATAGCTTTCGAGTCCCTTGAGCGCCCCCTCGGGAAGCGCGGTGGATGCCGCCGTAAGGAGCACATGGGATGCAAGCATAAGCAGTGAGTCGCGCTCGTACAGCGGCCCATCAAACCCATAGCAGCGCAGCATAAAGGCAGAGAGGACGTCGCGCAAGCTGTACTTATCCACCAGCGCAGCCAGCGCCTCGGGACCCTCGTGCAGCATCGTGATCATGCAGCCGCGCAGCACAAACGCGGGCCGCGCGTCGCCCGGCTCCTTGCCGCCAAAGATCACCGTAAGAATGCCGAGTTCGATATCGGATACGCCCGCGGCATGCGGAACACACGCGGCAAACTTAGCGCAGCGGGTCTTGGCATCAAAGAACGCCTTGTGCTCGCGCAGACTCTCGCGCACGGCATCGATATTCTCGATACCCAGCTGATCGGCCAAAAGCGAAAGATAGTCAGCCTGGAACTGATCGGCATACAGCTCAACATCGGCAAGCCAATCGCCCTCAAGCCTGCCGCGCGGGCAACGGCGATATAGCAAGATATCGCTCGCAAGGTCATCGCGGTTGATAAGCTTCTGAACGGCAAACATGCGGCCCTCACAGGCCTCAACAAACCGTACCGGGCGCTCAAAGTCACCGTGGGCGGGCATAACGCCATCATCGGCCCCCGCGCCGCCGAAACCCTCGGCAGCCAATCGCTCAAACTCAGGAGCAAACTCGCCGTCCGCATCGTGCCAAACCACAATACGGCGCGGCGCACATGAGGACAACGGCTGCAAAAAACGCAGCTTGAGCTGTTCTTCTACATCGATCTTGGGCATGAATATCCTTACCGTATTTGCAGTTACTTAATCTTTGCCAGCACATCCTGAAACTTGGCGTAGTTGACCTTGACGCCGTCATCCAGGTCGATCTTGATCATCTGGTCTGCCAAGTGGTGCAGTTTCTCTTCGTAGACAATGGTCTCTTTAAGCTGGTCATTGAGCTTTTTGACGCGCTTATCCAAACGCACGCGCTCGCCGCGCTCGGCACTGGCAAGGGCGTCGTTGGCATAGCCTATCTGGGAACGATAGCGCTCCTGCTGCTCATGCACATAGTCGGTGCGGATGCGAGCCAACAGGTCGGGCTGGTAGCGATGCATATAAACAAGGCACTTGAAACCATTCTTCTTGCCACTGTCGAACAGCCAGTAGATGGGGCGCTTCTTATAGGTCTGGCAGTGGTCCTTAAAGAAGTCCTTCAAAAAGTAGGCGCGAATCACCTCGCGCGAGGTACCCTTGCCGCCGAGCGCCTCGGCAATAAAGGCCAGGTTCTGCTCGAGCGTCTCCTCGCCGTACACGGTACGCACAAAGTCAATAAAATAGCGCACGATGTCGTCGTCAAAGTACTCGTCATCGGTAATGGGCAACACGTTGTCGCCATCGGGCATAAAGGTCACGTGATCGGGATCGGGCATCTTGGCCAGATAGTCAGAGACCGTGGCGCCCTGGTCGGCCAGGACCAGACCGTCCACGTCCAGCGAATAGCGGCCAAACATGCAGCCCACGGCATAGCTTATGAGCGAGGTGATCTCGTCGCGCTTGGTGCGCACGTATTTGTTGCCCTTGTAACTCTCGGGAATCTCATCGGCGGCGTCGAAGATGCGCGCCACCGAGACGTACTTGTCCTCGACCTCGATGGGCACCTCGCCCTCCATGTTGTAGATCTTGGCAAAGATTCGGTTGAGCTCCTCCTCGTTAGCGCGAAGCTGCTCAAAGCGAGCATTGACCTCGGCCTTGCGAGCCTCGTATTTTTCTTGAAGTAAAGTGGCCATGGTAGTCCTTCTCTAATGTTGACCCGAAAACCGCACTCAAGAGGCAACGTTGAAGCCTTGATTGCAGATAGAAGTCGAATAAATCGCGTATTATGCGCCTCTCTCTTGTGATATATACAAACGAACTCAGGGCGCGCATCAGGAAGCGTCCCATCCCTCAATTTGTTCATCTACAATTCGAAGCATGTTCTCAACCGCTTCTCGCCACGATCTGACCGTACTAGCCTTAATACTCTCGGTCTTACCAGACTTCTTGTTTAAATCGACTTCATGAACTATTTTGTGTCGACGTTTAATCAGGTTCTCAATTAATGATTGATTCTTAAACTGAGTTAGCGAAATCCCGATCTTGGAAAGCCAGCTGCATATCTCCGAGTATTGGTTAAAAGAGACCAATGAAAGCTGTGATTCGATTGACGATTGAATCAAATCTGAAACCTGTTCATTCTTATATTGAGCCAGATCCCTAAGCGTAAATTTCTGAGCTCTCTTTTGAGCAGAACCAGGCAACGAAATGCCTTCGAGTTCTTTTGAGTCCGCCCTATCGAATAACCAGTCGGATAGCATCCCCCGAACATAATCTTCCTGAGATCCGTGAAGCAGAACAACGGCAGCCCTCAATATGTCAGCAGAACGTGCATCTTGCTTGGTGCTAACCAGACGTCTGGCTTCTTCCTTTTGTAAAATTTCATAAAGAGCGAGAAGGCTGTCAACGCGAGACAAATTGTCTTTAAGCCTATTAAACCGATCCGTAGACATTTGCCACCTACACCAAAGGATGACGTTTGAAATCCCAAGAGGTCTCAAACGAATCCCAGTCAAATTCGGATGCTTGGAGCGATTTCTGGACCAATTCTAAAACTTCCTCATTAGAGGAATCCATCCCGTGGACAGGGATACGTTTAAGGTCTCCAACTTCATTATTAAAAGTCTGGCTCAACGCCAGCTTAATATATTGCGCTGTAGAGCTATTAAGCAGGCCAAGAATGAATAACCTGTCTTCCTGTTTAACCGGAACAATGTAATAGCCCGCTCCGCCACAAATAGAATTGTCCGAACAATTTCGAACACTAATCGGACCACTTGTAAGCGCTGACCAGGTTAACACGCCGTTTTTATGATAAAAACGTTCATTTTGGACACGGGCTTTTGCTTTTCCATTTTTGTCCCTATTAGTCTTAATCTCATGCCCATCATCCAGCCAATTAACAACATCTATCTGATTCCCTGACCACTTTCTGTAGTCACCCCCATCAAGCATAAAGTGCCACTTCGCTCGAGATGGATCTCCCGTAACGCCTAGGACGTCCCGATTCGAACACTCGAACCAGCATCGAACGAAAAGATCGGTATCGCCGCACTTTAGCCCTTGCGCTAGTGAGCTGATCACAGACAATGGCGTTCCTTCCTTGAACGAAAGACGCGCCCCTTGTCCAAGCCAGTAGGCTATGGGAGTGCCGGGGATTTGTTTGAAGGTGTCGGCGTCGCGACGGTAGAACCAACCACAGTCGGAGTTTTGGATGGCCTCCAGCGCCTTGGGAGCCTGAACCGTGGGGCCAGTAAAATCGGCAAGACGAACGTATCCGCCCTTATAGCCATCGATATGCGAATTGTGATAGGTAAATGTGCAGATAGGCACGGTTGCCCCTGCAAAGCCAGAATACTCGAGCTGAATGAGCGTGGTTAGGGTCTTGTCATCGATAAGCCTATTTCGAAGCTTCTCGTAGCTACCGATAAACATCCAAACAAACGGAGTCATCATTCCGATTTCGCCGTGCTCGCCGGCAAAGTCCATAATACGCACGATGAACGAAGAGAACAGGTCGCTCTTCACGTCGGGGTAGTTCTTCTTGACCCATTTGCTCATGAAGGGGTTAAAGCTGCTGCTGCCCATATACGGAGGATTCGCCACGGTGCAGGTAAAACGACGGGACAGCTTCTCGCAGATGGCGGCGGCTCCTTCGAGCTTAGTTTTGGTCGTAGCGGCAAAAAGGTCGTCGGAACAGCTCGCGGCGGCGGCCTTTAGCTCGTCAACCTCTTCCTCTGAAGGATTAAGAAGCGAGCCGATCTCGCCCAAATGGCTCAGTTCCTCGGCGAGCTTCTTGTTACCCGAGAGCTCGTCCTCCCCCAGCGGGATGCTCGAGAGCACGGTAACGTCGGCGCGCACGGCGCGCTTGAAAAAGCGACGATCGTGCTCGCGGGCGCACATGGCAAGCGCCAGCTCGGCGATCTGAGCCGCACGGGGATCGATCTCCATGCCAGCGAGGTTTTTAGTAAGAATGAGCTCGGGAATTTCGCGCTCACGATAGCCGCGCTCCTCGTACATATGGAAGAGCAATTCGAACGCATAGACCAGGATATGGCCTGGGCCACATGCGGGGCCACAGAGGGTTATCTCCTCGGGGCTCGAGATGCGGATGAAGTCCTCGTGCTCAGCATCGGGCTCGATGTAATACTCCATGCGCTCGCGTAACGAACTCCCCGGATTGTTGAGCATCCACAGACGGCCGAGCGAGTTTTCGACCATATAGCGTACGATCCACTCGGGGGTGAAGAGCTGCGTGGCGGGCGCGATGTCCGCCGCCGCTGCCTTGCGCTTGGACTTGAAGAACTCGTCTTTAACGTCAGCGTTGTAGTACTGATACATCCAGCCCAGAACGGTCACGCCCTTGCGCCAGTGTTCGTCAGTGAGGACGGCATTGAGCTTGCCCACCACGCCGTCGGACATCATGAGGCCCTGGGGCAACAGCAGCTCCATGGCTCCGCCCACGCGTTCAAAGACGCCCGGTAGGCAATCGGCAAGCTCCTCGCACTGAGCAACAAACAGGTAGCGCCACAGCGGTTCATCCAAGCCCGCCATCTTGAGCTCGGCTATGCGATCGGTATCGGCCGTCGCTATCTCCACGTCCAGTGCGTTCTCCACGGCCTCGCTGCCATGGCTGCCGTCCGCACGACTTAGCATGCGCATGCGGCTGGGAAGCCATCCGCGTGCATCCATGAAGCGAATGGCCACGATGCGGTTGAACCAGGTGTAGGCCGCACGGTCGCGCAGCGCCTCGTGACCCACCTCTGCCTGCATGCGCAGCAGTTCGTCGCGTTGCTCAATCTCAGCCGGACTTAGGGGCAGGCCGCTAACGGTCTCGGACCCAACGGGCGCGGGTGCAGGTTCGGTGATGCCGTAGCGCACCATCTGCGCCTCCACGCCTTTGATGAGCTCCGTACGGGCCCAGGTGCAGAAGCTCTTAAGAGCAGAATCGTTCATGGTTGATGAGCCTTTCTAAACGCCATAAGCCACCGGTGCGCGCTTTGGCACCGGTGGCTCCGCGGGTTAGTTGATACGGATCTCGTCGTTTGCAGCGAGCGCCTGCATAAGGCGGGAGCGCAGGTCGTCCACGTAGCGCTCCACGTCCCCTGCGGACAAGAGACGACTCGGCTTGGCCAGATCGGCGCGGCGCACAGTCTTGATCTTGCGCTGGGGCACGGGTGCAGGCGTGGGCGCTGACGACGCAACGGCCTTGTTGGAGATCTTCTTGACCACCTCACCCGTACTCGTGACCTCGGTGGTGCGGCGCTCGTTGTCCATACGCATGCGGGCCGCATCCACAGCGTCGTACATCCCGTTGGTTGCTGCGCTGAGCCAGTTGGCCCAGTTAGTCGCGGCAACACTCAGCTCGTTGAGGCTTTGAGCACTGTGGGCACGGTTTTTGAACGACTCGTATTTGGCGCCGGCGTCTGCTATGGCATCCTTGGCTTGATTGACAAAGCCCTTTTGACTCTCAGCCTGTGCCTGCAGGTCTTGCAGATCGCTCTCGATTCGGCACAAAAACTCATTGCGGCGGATGCCCAGCAGCTTTTTCATGTCCTCCTCAACGGGATCCATAAGCGGCTGCAGGTCTTTAATGCGGCCGTAGGGCTTGGGATCTTTGAGAACCTCACGCACCTTTGCCACATTCTCAACCGCGCTGGGAATGTCATCGGAGGCATACTCGATACCCTCGGTGCGGCTCAAGAAATCCTTAGCGTGGTCAAACGCTGTTCGCTGGTTGGACTCGAAGAACTCAACCACCTTATCAAAGTCTTCCTTGGCATCGAGCAAACGCTCCTCATGCTTGGTGAACGTGGTCAAGAACGCCTCGGCCTCGTTCTGGTCCTTAAGGACGTCGGCCACCTCCGAGCGCATCTTCTCGCACTCGTCCTCACCGGGATACGGGTAGGCCGGCTTGATGCCCGTGTAGTAGTCGCGTGCTATGGCGAGGCACGCCTCGCGCAAGCCCTCAAGGCGCTCTTTGAGCTCGGCCACGAGCTTATCCTCGTTGGAGGGCACGGTCTTGAGATCAAACAGATCACGCATGAGCTCGCCCGTGGCGCGCAGCAACCGGTCGCTCATGCGCACGCGCAAGCGTACCTGGGCCTTATCGGCATCCTTGCGCAGGAGCGCCACCATGCGGCTATCGTTAGCTTGAACCGTCTGGCCGCCAAACAGCACCTGCGCGCGCTGCTCCACCACAAGCTGCGCCACCACATTTGCGATGTCGACCTCGCGCCAGCCAAAGGGCCTTTGCTGATACTGGCGCTGGATATCGCCCATAGCGGTATCCAGATGGCGCTGGTGCTGAACTTTGAGGTAGTCCTCAACCTCCTTGAGCGCACGCGTGTTGCCCGCGTCCATGCCAGCGAGCCCCGCCTGGACGTTGCCCGCCAGAGTGGAGCGGATATCGGAATCGTCCTCAACCGGCGCGCCGATGTAGCCAGCCTTTTCAAAAACAACGTCACACAGTTGCGCGAGCACCTGCTCAAAAACCTGGGCGGGTTTGGTGGCGCGAACTTCGACCATACGGCCGTTGACCGCGCAACGTGCATGGAGCACGGCCTCGCTCAAAAGGGCATCGGCCTCTTTTTCGTTATAGGCTGCCTCGCGCATTTTTGCCTCGACAATCTGGCGGGTACTCGGCGGTAGCTCCTGCAGATTGCGCGTCTGGGCGTACATGCGAATCTTAGCGGCGTTGACGAGCGGGGCCCAATAATCCACCTCGTCGCCCAAGGCCACGATGGCCTTATCCACGGATTTCAATGCTAGCTCGGCATCGTCCGCACGTGCCAAGTCGCCGGCCATGGTCACCACGGAGAGTTCCATACCACCCTTGCTGGATCCATGAATCGAGCCATCCACGTAGCGGTCAAAGGGGAAGTCATTAGGATCGCGATGGAACTTGTACGCATTGTAAATGCTGTCGAACAGGCGCTTCTTGATGTACTCGATCACCTTCGCATTGTCGATCGGGGTCCGCGCAATCTCCTGTGCAATTTCCTGCTCCTCGTCGGTGAGGAAGCTGTAGGTATCGCCCTGTCGCGCCACTTTGTTCTCGCGCTCCAAGCGGGCGAGGGACTCCTTGACGCGGTCCTTAAGGGCGCGCTTGTCCACGTCGAGGCTGTCGACCATGAGGATAGAGACGTTCTCGACCGTGGCCTTGACGTAGCCGATGTAACGAATCAGGTACAGGAGCTTAAGTACCCGGACGTCGTAGGGCTCAAGACCTTCTCTGTTCTCAGCCGCGCGCTCCGCACAGACAACGACCTGGATGATGCCGTGCTCAAGGTCTTTGGAGATAGTATCGAAGAAGCGCCAGAACGGCACGAGTGCACCGGTCTGGTCATGCTGGATGGCCTGAGCGCTCTCCTGGAATGCGCTCAACATGGAACGTTCGCCCGTGGACATATGCTTGGCCTTGACGCCGTGCTTGCGCACCTCGGTCATCACGTCGGGCAGGAGCTTAAACTGGTAGCCCACAAACGGGTAGCTGGCCACAAAATCCTTGGAGTTGGCGTAGCCGGCAAGGTCGGAGCGCGAGCCACCCTCAAAGGTAAAGTTGTTTTTGAGCACGACGGTGTCTTGCTCGTAGACCCGTGCAAGCATATCGGCCGCCGGCGCGGTCTTCTCGAGCACACGGCGCTGGATGACCTCGTCCACGCTGGAGCTGGAGAGCGAAAGGCGGGTATTAAAGCGGCCTTGGATCTTTGAAAAGTCGTTGCCCACGGGCAGGCTCAGGTTGTCGATGGCTTCCTGGCTCGTGACCATCACCCACACGCGGCCACCGCAGGCGGCACCCAGCTCCTCGACGATAGTCTGAAGGCTCAGCATAAGGCTTGGGTCCCGGTCGTTTGTAATAAACTGCCCCACCTCATCCACCATAAAGAGCAAACGGAAGTTGCCGCCGTGGGCCGCCGCCTGAGCGTCCACGTAGTCCTTGACCTTTTTGGCAAAGACATCGGGGGCCAAAGCCTCGTCCTCAGAACCCTCGAGCCAGTTCCATGCGGCCTTTTCGCTCATGCCGAGCACGCTCTGCAGTACCTCGACGACGTCGTCCTCAAAGTAGCTGTAGGTGTCGCGGGCCTGGAGCCAAGGCTCGCCGTTGACGCGCTCAAAAGCCTCACGGAACTCCTGGGTCTTACCCAGGGAATCGATGTAGTCCTCAAGCTTTGCAAGCTTGAGATCCTCGCCGTAGAAGCCGCGCGCTTCGTAGAACATGCGCTCAAAGCCGCGAAGCAGCGCCGTGGGAGCCGTATCGCCTTGCTTCCACTGGCCCGCCTTGCTATCGATGTTAAAGAGGATGGCCTGTGTGGGCACCGAGCAGGCGCGCTCCATGGCAGCCGCGACCATGGGGTCGACAATCTTGCCGTCAAAGTAGCGGATGGCGCTCTTACCGCCGATCTGGCGATTCTCGAGCAGGTAGCTCAGCATCTTGAGGAAGTGCGATTTACCGGAACCGAAGAAGCCGCTGATCCACACGCCGATCTTGTCGGTGTGAACATCGATGGCATCGCCGTATGCCTTGAAGAACGTGGCAAAGTGCCCCTGCAGTTCGCGCGTCACCACGTACTCGTCAAGCTCCTGGCGGATGGACTCGTCTTTTGAATCCTGGACCTTGACCACACCGTTGATGGAACGGTTGATGTCTTTTGCAAAGAGGTCGCGAATGATCGTGTTGTCCATGGGTGCTCCTTTGGGTTTGGGAACGTTATGGCAAAGGGTTGTTACCGGCGGCAGGGACTTGCCTGCGTGGAGCCGTGCTTACGAGATATCGATGGCGCGGTAGTAGTTGTCGGCCGGCAGACGGTTAAAGAGCTGGAAAGAAGAGCCGTTGAAGCTGCCCGGATAGGCAGCGATCACCGGCAGGTCGGAAAAATCGACTTGCATGCAGTCGAGAAGGGTGTGAATACGAAAAAAGGGATAGACCTCGCCGGCACCGGTCAGAAGAATGACGTCGCCAGGTGCATGAGGTTCGGTTTGCTCGAGGATGAACGCGGCGATCTTCTCGGGCGAACAAAACTTGGCCACGTCCTCAAGCACACGCTGGGTGCCGCGGCGCTCCTCTTGGCGCGGAATGGCCTTGAGGACACGGCGCTTTTCGAGGATCGCCAGCACGGCGTCGTAGAGGTTTACGACCTTGAGCGTGCACGGGAGCTTGCCGGCCTTGGCATCGCGTGAAAGGGCGTCAAATAATGCACGCGCCTCAAACTCCAGCGCGGGGTCATAGCAAAAGGTGTGGAAGCCGATCTCGTTGCCGATGCCCTTGTTGGCCAAAAAGTCCTCGCTGCACAGGCACTCGCGCAGGAGTTGAGCGCGGCGCTCAAACTCCTGGCGGGCGCGCTCGGAGCGGGCATGCGCCGCCACGACGCTCTTGCGGGAATAAATGCCGATATTGGTGGTGAGATCGGTCGCCGGGGTGACTGCGGGATCGGCAGCGCTGTTAACGGAAGCCACGCTACATCACCGCCCTGCCGGTAAGGGCCGCGATAAGCGACTGCTCGCCCAGCTGCACCAGGCCCTGCTCGACCTCGGGGTCGAGAAAGAGCGGGGACAGGCGCTCGGACTCCGGGCCCTGACCCTCACCGATAAGGCCGGCATGGCGGAGCGTCTGGCGCAGCGAGCCCTTAATGCGCTTGATCGTGGCCTCAGTCCAGCGGGCCGCGTCCGGATACTCCGTGGTAAAGCGTGTCATAAAGGCGGTGAGGTCAACCGCCGTAAAGGCATAATCGAAGTTTTGTAGGCGCTCCCCTACCTCGACGAGCACGAGCTCGCGCACGATATCGTAGCGGCAGATCATGCTGTAGAAGATGGCCTGGTCCGCCTGCATGGGAGTACCAGATGCCATGAGCCTGGTTAGGGATGACGCAGCCTCGACGGCGATATTGGGGTCGATGCCGCGCGCGGCACATGCGGCGTCCGTGGGCACCATGGCGTCGAGGCGGCGAAGGCACACGGTTGCGCGGTTGGCGACCATGCGCTCCGTGGGATATTGAAAGAGGTTCTCGCTCTTTACGCGTACAATGACCTGCTCGTCGCTTGCGCCCTGCATACGAAGGGCAGCGACGATGCGCATCTCATGCGGGAGGAATTGCTCGCGGGTGAGCACCCCCCCCCCCGAACGCTTTTTGTGGTTATATCCACAGCACACGCTCCAAGGGTGTCAAAGGCTGTCACAAGTGCGCCGCAACCCGGCAGGCAGGCGCGGCGCACATGACAATAATCATACCTGTTGGTAAAAAAGTTACCACGCCCAGAGCGTCAAATGTTGAGCAACAAAATTAAATCCGGTTAACGGTTATTTTCGCAGCTTAGAAACTTTAACGAGGCCGCCCCAAATCACACTTGCCAGACAACTGCGCTTACGAATGCAGGCACGTACACGCCCAACATCACCCTCCGCTATATTCAACATAGAGTTATACATATGCTTCTATGTAAGGATTTTCGTATGCCTGTCGTAAAGCCTATTTCTGATCAGACGCGCGCACTAACTACCATTCAGGAACGCGAAGATCACATTCAACGTGCCATCGCTCGTGGCTACGACGACCTCACCAACGGTCGCGTACGCCCCTGGAAACAAGCAAAGGCCGAGGCGAATCGGATGCGAGCCTCGAGATGATCCCTCCCCCATGTAACAACCCTGTAAATCATAGCGGCGTAGTCGAGTTTTACCGTGATGCGGTCGCGCCTGGCGCTCCACTGTGCTAAAGTATCCCGAACGTTCAAACGACTATAAGGGGGACCTAGAAGATGGCACGTGTGCACAACTTCTCAGCTGGCCCGGCCGCATTGCCTACAAGCGTGCTCGCCGAGATCGCCGACGAGATGATGGACTACCGCGGTTGCGGCATGTCCGTGCTCGAGATGAGCCATCGATCTAGCATGTACCAGCAGATCATCGACGACGCCGAGGCAACCCTGCGCCGCTTGCTGAGTATCCCGGATAACTACCGCGTCCTGTTTTTGCAGGGCGGCGCCACGCTGCAGTTTGCGGGCATCCCCATGAATCTCATGCGCCGCGGCCGCGCCGGCTACGTCGTGACCGGCAACTTTGCCAACAAGGCGTACAAGGAGGCCGCCAAATACGGCGAGGCCGTGCTGCTCGCGAGCTCCGAGGACACCAATTTCGACCGCATTCCCAACATGGCCAACATCAACGCGCGCATTGCCGCCGAGGCCGCGGGCGACGGGCTCGACTACGTCTACATCTGCCAGAACAACACCATCTTTGGCACCATGTACCACGAGCTGCCCGCTTGCGGCGATGTGCCGCTGGTCGCCGATGTCTCGAGCTGCTTTTTATCGCAGCCGCTCGACGTTGAGCGCTACGGGCTCATCTACGCCGGCGCGCAGAAAAACGCCGGTGCCGCGGGCGTGACCGTGGTCATCGTGCGCGACGACCTCATCGCAGATGGCCCCGCCTTTGCGCAGACGCCGCAGTACCTGGACCTCAAGACCCAGGCCGCCAAGGGTTCCATGCTCAACACGCCCAACACCTTTGGCATCTACGTGTGCGGCAAGGTGTTCCATTGGGTTGAGCAAACCGGCGGACTCGCCGCCATGGCCGAGCGCAACTGGGCCAAGGCCAACCTGCTCTATGACCTGCTCGAGCACAGCGAGCTGTTCCACGGCACCGCGCAGGCCGACAGCCGCTCCATCGCCAACGTCACCTTCCGTACCGGCGATGCCGAGCTCGATGCGGCCTTTGTCGCAGGCGCGGCAGAGCACGAGATCCAAAACGTCAAGGGCCATCGCATGGTAGGCGGCATGCGCGCCAGCGTCTACAACGCCGTCACCATGGAGGACGTGCAGGCACTGGCCACGTACATGAAGGACTTCGAAGCGCAGCATAGTTTGAGTCCGCGATCTAACTAACCCGCAACACGCGGGCCGACCAGCCACCTCAGACCACCCTGTTTAGATCAAAACCTGCTAAGGAGTTTTTCCATGCGTAAGATTAAGACCATCGACGACATCACCAAAGACGGCAAAGTCGAGTTTGGCGAGGGCTACGAGTTTGTAAGCAGCGCCGAGGAGGCTGACGCGATCCTGATGCGCTCGACCGACCTGCACGGCTACGAGCTGCCCGAGGGCATTCGCGCCATCGCCCGCTGCGGCGCCGGCGTCAACAACATTCCCGTCGAGGAGTACGCCAAGAAGGGCGTCGTCGTCTTTAACTCCCCCGGCGCCAACAGCAACGCCGTCAAGGAGCTCGTCCTGGGCATGTTGGTGCTCTCGAGCCGCGGCGTGGTGCAATCGATGAACTGGGTGCGTGACAACGCCGACGACCCCGAGATTCAGGTCGATGCCGAAAAGGCCAAGAAGGCCTTTGTGGGCCGCGAGCTCAAGGGCAAGCGCATCGGCGTCATCGGCCTGGGCAACGTGGGCTCCAAGGTCGCCAACGCCTGTGTCGATCTGGGCATGGACGTCTACGGCTACGACCCGTTCATTTCCGTCGAGCACGCATGGGTGCTGAGTCGCGAGGTGCAGCGCGTGGGCACGCTCGAGGATCTGTGCCGCGGCTGCGACTACCTCACCGTGCACGTGCCCAGCAAGGCCGATACCATCGGCATGATCAGCACCGAGCAGATCGACCTGCTGGCGCCCGACGCCGTGCTCATCAACTACGCGCGCGAAACCATCATTGACGAGGACGCCGTCGACGCTGCCCTGCGCGAGGGCAAGCTCAGCTGGTTTAGCTGCGACTTTGCCACGCCCAAGACCGTCAAGATGCCCAACACGTTTATCACCACGCATTCGGGCGCCGGCACCGGCGAGGCCGAGGCCAACTGCGCCGACATGGCCATCAGCGAGCTCAAAGATTACCTGGAAAACGGCAACATCGCGCACAGCGTCAACTACCCCGCCTGCAGCATGGGCAAGGCGCGCGCCGCAAGCCGCATTGCTTGCCTGCATGCCAACGTGCCCAACATGATCGGCCAGATCACGGCCATTCTCGCCAAGGACAACGCCAACGTGCAGCGCATGACCAACGAGTCCGCTGGCGAGAACGCCTACACCATGTTCGACACCGATGAGCACCTGGACGGCAGCACGATCGAGGCGCTCAAGCAGATTCCGTCGATGTATCGCGTGCGCGTGATTAAATAGCGCCGGTGCCAAGCCTGCCAGACAGACCACGAAGCCCATTCGCCCCCCGTTTTCACGAAACGGGGGGCGATTTTGTTGCTCCGGACGACTTTAAAATGATACCCAGAACAAGTTTTTTCAGATAATCGATAGTGAGGCTCCAGTCGCTAAGCACACCCGCTTTGATAAACAGCTTTATCAGGGACTTTAGTAGGTAAAAATCGGTCTCTATGTGCCGAATGTAAGTTGACTGTCCATTTTCCGAAACAACTTATTCTAGGTAGCATTTTTAAGGCCCTTCCAAGGTAAAATATAAGTATTTTGCGACCAAAACTCTAGTCCGCGCGACCGTTTTCCGCCCGCGCGGCTACATTCCCGCCCAATCGATAAAAATCTCCTCACGAAGCCGCCGTTCGAGCTCCTGCTGCCGCGGCGTCTTGTCTTTCAGCGGCACATCGAGATAGGACATGATGAGCTCCATCACCACGCGGAAGGCATCGAAGTCGGCCAGCTGACCATAGGTCATCAGAACGACGGGATATCCCATGGCTTGCAAGGCCGTCGTTCGATCGGAGTCCGAGATCTTGGATTCAATGGATCCGTGAATGGCTTTACCTTGGCATTCAACCAGACACTCTCGACTGCCGTCCTTATTTGCCAACAGGATATCGGCATAGCGCCTATCAAGCCCCGAAATCAGGCGGGCGCTGCGCGTCATACGAATCTCAACGTTATTGGTAAGGCGCAGCCCTTCGCCGCCGCGCAACCTCGTAAGGCCAAACAGCATCGAAGCCTGGACCTCAAGCGGCGATGCCGCCACCCCCGTAATGCATTTCGCGGCACGTGTGAACGATTTAGCACCGCGGAGCCCCGGGATCTTATCGACGTACTCTGTAAGTTCAGAGAACTCGATCAAGGGCGGTCGTTTCCACAGGTCCGTTGGATTCCCCGAGACATCCTTTACATTTTCCCAACCCAACCGTGCGTCACCCCACCGGTCCCCATATGCCTGCACAAGTGCCGACTTTACCTGAGGCGCAATCTTGCACACGGCAAAGGTGCCGCACATCTCATACATGCACATGATTAAACGCTCGTTTGAGACCGAGGAAGCCAGGGTCAGCAGGGTAAAGAGCGGGGACGCGACATCGAGGCCAAACTCTGTCTGTCGCATGGAATCAAACGGCCTCTCCCCGTTCCAAACATGCCTGACAATGCGATCGCCCTTACGTCCGCAGCTGCCCTGCGCCAACACGTGTAACGGGGTGCCCAGGAAATGCGTGACGAGCGGATGCTCACATAGGTGCTCCCTGCGCGAATCGTCCGCAGAATCGGGCAGGTCCGGCATTATTGCCAAGACCTGTGGAGGTATCCGGTGATACCGAAAGGCAGATATGTCGCACAGCATGTCGTCCATGAAGGGTACGTACCCGATGCGTCGCTTGTGAACCCGCTCGGACGGCAAACGCGCTGGCTCGGCCTGCGAACGGTAAATACTGCCACGCCCACGTCGCGGATCTCTCAGGAGGCTTACAATCGGTTTGGAAAGCAAACTGATTGTGAGGTTGCATATGGTTGATGAGGACTTTGCCTGGCGGCTTGCGCAGGAGCTTGTGCGGATCGACAGCTCAGACCCGGGTGCGTATGAGGACGAGATTGAGCGCCATATCAAAGCGTTGGTTGAGGAACGGTTGGCGCAGCTGAGCCATCCGGTGCTCCATGCCGTGCAGGTTGAGGAACTCGAGGTGCTGCCCCGGCGCCGCAACCTTAAAGTCACCGTGCCGGGCCAAAGCGACGAGCCGCGGCTGATCTATATCTGCCACATGGATACCGTCACCTTGGGCGATGGCTGGGACGCAGACATCGCACCGCTTGGGGCGGTTGTGCGCGACGATAAACTCTATGGCCGCGGTGCCTGCGATATGAAGGGTGGCCTGGCCTGCGCCATTGCCGCACTGGTCCATACGCTCGAGCGCGTGGCAGCGGATGGCGCGCTGCCACGCCGCGGCTTTTCGCTCATCTGCTCGGTCGACGAGGAAGACTTCATGCGCGGCTCAGAGGCCGCGATCGATGCCGGCTGGGTCGGCTCGCGCGAATGGGTGCTGGACACCGAACCCACCGACGGACAGATCCAGGTGGCGCACAAGGGGCGTACGTGGTTCGAGACCGAGATGGCCGGCGTCACGGCTCATGCAAGCCAGCCTTGGAAGGGCGCCGACGCCGTCGCCGCCATAGCCGAGGTCGTGTGCTCGCTTCGTCGCACGTTTGCGACGCTACCTTTACATGAGGAGCTGGGGCCATCGACCATCACGTTTGGACAGATCGAGGGTGGCTACCGTCCCTATGTCGTGCCCGACCACGCTAAGGTCTGGGTCGATATGCGCCTGACCCCGCCGACTGATACGGCCGCCGCGACGCGCATGGTAGAGCAGGCCATTGTCGCCGCCGAAGCCGCGGTCCCAGGCTGCCATGGAAGCTATACCGTGACAGGCGACCGCCCCGCCATCGAGCGCGATCCGGCCTCTCCCCTTCTAGCTGCGCTCAAGTGCGCAGCAGACGATGTGACGGGCACGGACACGACCGTCGGCTTCTTTACCGGCTACACCGATACCGCCGTCATTGCTGGCAAGACGGGCATCCGCAACTGTATGAGCTACGGCCCCGGATCGCTCGCGCTCGCACACAAGCCCAACGAGTATGTGCCCCACGCCGATATCAATCGTTGTCAGCAGGTGCTAATCGCGCTCGCCGATAACGTGCTCTGGGACGCGAACGGCCAAGTTGGGGCATAATAAGCCGCGAACAAACCGACTCGCGCGTTAGGACCGCCCATGAAAGCACTTCCGTTTCCCTGCATCCGCCCGGCTCAGGACCGCGTGCTCGAGGCGTTGCCTGCAATGGGCAGCATCCTGAGCGGCAACGATGCTCTGCGCGGAGCCATTGCCGATGGGCTCATGCTCAAGGACCCGGGTGCGGCGTATTACGTATACGAATGCTCGGGCGAGCCGGGTCGCGTGACAGGTGTCGTGGCGATTTGCCCGGTTAACGTACTGACAGGTAGCGACGAGGCTGCCGCCGAGAGCATCGACGCACTCGCCGCCGCGCGCGCGATCGCCGACCTCAAGGTACAGCCCCGTCCCGTGTCGCTCGCCTACGAGGCCTCTCCCGTCATGAGCATCATCCTGGGCGCCGCCAAAGAGGGCGCCTCGCTCTACGCCGTCACCGACCCCGCCGGCATTTCACATCGCGTGTGGGAGGTCAAGCGCGAGGACGCTGTTGCCGCCATCCGAGCCATGCTCGACCAGGCACCGGAGCCGACGCCGGCAGACGACCCCACCTACGCTGCCGCGCTGGCTGGGGCATCGCAGATTCTGGCCGACGAGGCCCGCACTGCCGGCGCCTACTCTGGCAAAGAGCCGTTCAACTTTGCTGTAGCCGTGCTGTTCCCCACCGCGCAGGTCAGCGGCGGCGCGCCGCAGATTCCGACGGGTCTGCTCACTCACCAGATCTCACGGTTATAACAGAGCCTAAACGCCCAGCACAAAGACTCGGCAGCTCAACAAAAAAGGGGGCGGAGATGCAACGCCAGCGCATGCATCTCCGCCCCCTTTCGCATCGAGCAAGTAAGTCGGCGACCCGCACCGCCACGCCCAAACTACCCGCGCTGCGGACCCGCGGCAGCCACGAGCGGCTCAAGCCCCAGCTCGCGCGCGTAGTCTTCCTGCGTAAAAATCTCAACCAGTTCAAACGTATCGGTCGTATCGTCAAACACGAAATGCAGCACCGAGCAGTTGCCCGGCACGCGCTCGCGCTCGTCGGCCGCCGCTCCCCTCACGTGGTCCAAAAACTCCTTGATGGCCGAGCCATGGCTCACCGCGAGGACGCACTCGTGGTCCGGGCGTCGCACAAGATCGGTCAACGTCGCCACCATGCGCTCGCGCACCTGCATCTGGCCCTCGCCGCCAAACTGGCGATAGAAGTCGCGCCACGGGCGCTCGGGCATGAGCATCACGCGCTCGGCCTCAAAGTCGCCAAAGAACCACTCACGCAGGCCGTCCAGGCGCTCGTACGCCAAGCCCGGCCACAAGTTGGCGATAGTCTGCTCGGTGCGATGAAGCGTGGAGGTGTAGGCATGATCGGGCTCAATGCCGCGCGCACGTAAAAACATGCCGGCGCGCGCCGCCTGGTCGCAACCCAACTGCGTAAGCGGCGAATCACTCCACCCCTGAATGATACGCTTAAGGTTGAATATCGTCTGTCCATGACGGACCAGATACAGATCTTTATTCATAGGGGTCCTTTCGTTCGTTACCAACCCAAAAGCGAAAACGCCCCGTCGCAATAGCCAAAATGAAGCACGGCACCGTTGTCGGGCAGCTCTCCCCCGCCAGTCACATACTCAAGAAACTCCTGGCAGGCTGAGCCATGGGAAACCGCCAGCACGCAGTCGTGCTGCGGCCTGGCCATGATGCGGGACAGCGCCGCGACCATGCGCGACTGAAGCTGCACTTCCGACTCGCCGCCAAAGGCAACCGGATAATCGCCCCAGGGCTGCGGCGGCATCTCGCGATTTGATGTGCCCTCCAGCGAGCCAAAATGCCACTCACGCAGGTCATCGACCAGCTCAATGGAACGGCCCTCGCCAACGATAAGCTCGGCCGTATGCCGCGCCCGGCCCAACGGCGAGGAATACACATGATCAAAGGCCACGCCACGCGCCGCAAACGCCGTACGCGCCGTCAGCGCCTGCTCGCGCCCGCGCGCCGTAAGCGGCGAATCGTGCCAGCCCTGCAAAATGCTCTGCACATTGAGCTCAGTCTGCCCATGCCGCACCAAATACAGATCTGCCACACACCCTCCCCTCGTACCACCACAAAGGGGACAGGAGCCTTTGTGGTGATTTTGCCGCCGGATTGCACCGCAACGACGCACAACTACAGCAGCACGTCGGCAAGCGGACGCTTGGGTACGTGGTGCACCTGCGCCTCGTCGCGCCAATAATTGATGGAGCCGTCGGGGTTGGAATCGATCGCATCGATCACCTGTGTCTCGGCCGGAACGCCAAACGCCATGATCAGCTTGAGCTCATACTTGTCGTTATTGAGCCCCATGGCTTCGATCGCGTGGGGCGTAAAGGCCTTGAACATGCAGGCTGCCACCTCGGGCGTGGCGCTGCGGGCGGCGAGCATCATCGTCTGCGCGGTAATGCCCGTGTCGACATCGGTAATGGGAGCGGCGGGCTTGCCCGGAACGGCGCGCTCAGCAAGAATCGCGATGTAGCCGGTCGGGCGCTCGCCCTCATCGGGACCCGGCCAATCCTTGAGCGCACCGGCCCATGCAAGCTCGTCAAATACACGCGCGCAGTCCTCTGCACCGCTCACCACGTGAAAGCGCAGACGCTGAGCATTGGCGCCGCAGGGAGCCAGGTGCGCCAGTTCCGCCAGCTCGAGCAAAAACTCGCGCGGCACGCGCATAGACTCGTCAAAGCGACGGCACGTACGGGCACGACGGACCAGCGCATCAAACGCTTCCAGACCGAGCTTTTCGCAACCTTGCTTTGCCATCGATTCGACACTCGACGGTGCCTCGGGAACTGCTTCGTTCATAGGGACCCCCAATACAAGCCAATTGTCCTTAGGAAAATCTAACCTAAAACGCAGGCAATAACGAACAGGGCTGCAATGTTCTACACCTGTTGAATAGAAAACCGCGACGTGGGGAACAACGGAAACAATTCGGGACCTTTGGGTTACGTTTCGCCCTCCCCGACCCATACGCCAGCGCCTTTAAGCGATACTGGTTGTAACGATCAAGGCTTACGCCGCACGGAAAGGAGACGTTATGGGTATCTTTAGGAACGATGACCAAAAATCGAGCCAGTTTGGATTTGACGAGAAAAGTATGGCGGGCAAAGCCGTCAAGGCCGTGCGCTGGATCTACGCCATCACGGGCGTCGTGGCGCTCATTGCTGGCATCGCGCTGCTTTTTGCACCCGCCAAGTCCCTCGTCTTTTTGACGACCGTCCTGGGTTTTTACTTTGTAATCACCGCTACCATCAGGCTGTTCACTGCCATTTTTGAGCCACTGCTGCCCACTGGCTGGCGCGTGACGAGCATCATCTCCAACCTACTCATTATCCTGGGCGGCGTCATAATCCTGCGCAACCAGGCCTTCTCGACCGCGACACTCACCACGATGGTGGTTATCGTGGCCGGCTTTGGCTGGATTGTCGAAGGTGTCATGTCCATTCTGGAGTCCGAGCTTTCGTCCAACCGCGCCCTTGCCATCCTGAGCGGTGCACTCTCCATCATCGCCGGCATGTTCGTGTTTATCTATCCGCTGTGGTCGGCCAAGATGCTTGTCATCTTTAGTGGCGCCGCGCTGCTGGTGTTTGGCGTAACGCTCATTGTTCGCGCCATTCAATTTGGCAAACTGGTGCACTAGATGCCGCGAACGCTCTTTATTGATGCCGACGCCTGCCCGGTCACGCGCGAGTCGATTGACTGCGCGCGGCGGGCGGGCGTCGCCGTTGTTATCGCCGGCAACAGCACGCAAAACCTGGAACGACACATTCGCCGCGACGACCCGCGCGATGCCGAGCACGCGCGACGCGGCTTTTGGGTCACGACGCTCGACGTGAGCGTGGGCGCCGACAGCGCCGACTTTGCCATTGTCGAACGCCTGCAGGCGGGCGACGTGGTCGTGACGCAGGACATTGGCTTGGCGAGCATGGTGCTCGGGCGCGATGCCGCCGCCATCGGTGTGCGCGGGCGCGTGTACGACAAGGCGACTATCGACATGCAGCTGTTTATTCGCCACGAGGAAAAGAAGGTACGCCGCGCCGGCGGACGCACTCGCGGTCCGGCAGCATTTACCAGCGAAGACCGCGCCCGCTTTAAACGCAACCTCACCGAGTTGCTGCACTAACCAAGGTAGATTTTTGAGACATGCCTAAAATCTACCTTTTTGTTTTGAGCGGTGTGAGCGCTCGGAATCCATGGCTCAACAAAAAACGGGCTTCAAAATGCCATGCGTCGCCGCATTGCGCAGGCGCTGAGCATGGCTATTTGAAGCCCATTTTTTAGGCCTACTTAGAGGCCAACGGCGGAGAGGATGAGGCCCCAGCCAGCGCCGATGACGTACATCATGATCAGGAACACGGCATTTTCGCGGGCGCTGCGGTTGGTGCGGAACAGCACCAGATAACCCACGCCGGCGGAAATGAGCGTGCCGGCGAGCATCGGCGCCAGTTGCAGCGCGCCTTCCAGATACAGCTGTGTAATGACCACGCTCGCCGAGCAATTGGGAATCAGCCCGACAAGCGCCGAACCCAGGACAGCGAGTGTCTCGTTGCCGCGCAGGAACTGCTCGATCGCGGACTCGCCGAACGTCTCGAGCACGGCGACCAGAATCAGCGTCACCAGAAAAATGAATACCGAGACCTGCACGGTGTGCGAGATCGCACTGCGGATGATCGACAGGACAGGCGTCCCTTCGTGGGAGTGAGAGTGACCGTGACCATCATGGTGTTCATGTTCGCCCTCATGACCGTGATCGTGGCCATGTCCGTGTTCGTGCTCGTCCTCGTCTTCATCACAACCGCAATGGTCGCGCTCGCACAGCTCGTGGATGTGGTCGGCGCTCACGCCTGCCTCGGCCACCTCGTCGATGATGTCACCGCCGCTGTGGTCGTCGTGCGCGCAGTTCACGTGGGCCGGGTTGGCCGCGGTTCCCAGCACGGTACGGCGAATCGCCGCGTGCGCGCGGGCGTTACGGCGCAGGCCGCGAATGGCAGCGTCCACGATAAAACCCGTGACCAGTGCGATCAGCGCTTTCGAAGCCAAAAGCATCGCCATAGTCTGCACGGGAACCTGCTCGGCAAGCAACAGCGGCAGCATCTCATCGGAGGTCGAAAGGAACACCGCCACCAACGTGCCCAAGGTCACGACACGGCCGGCGTACAGCGTTGCTGCCATGGCCGAAAATCCGCACTGCGGCACCATGCCCAGCAGCGAGCCAACCACGGGACCCGCAGCGCCGGCGCGCTTGATAGCGCCGTTGACGCGGTCGCCCGCAACGTGCTCAAGTGTCTCGAGAGCAAGATACGTCACCAACAAAAACGGCACCAGCGACAGCGTGTCCTTGCCGGCGTCGAGCAGAATATCAATCAGTAAATCCATGACGGATGGAACCTTTCGTGTCTTTCGGCAGCATTGTAAAAGTCCTAGCGGTCAACTAGGGTATTGTAGTTGTCCCGGGCGCGGTGCCAATAGTTGCCTATGGTAAACTATCATCTCGCCATAACTCAGTAACCTCGAGCCGCACAACGCGGCCCGTCCAAGGAGTAGCATATGAACGTATCGCAAGCACTCGAATACGAGCGCCAGCCGTTTATCCCCATGTTTATCTACGGCGACCACGGCGCCATGGAGTCCGAGCGCCAGAAGGGCGAGGAGGCCCTCAAGGTGCTCGAGACCGAGTACTTTACCGCCGAGGGCGACCCCGGCTTCGACTTTGCCACCGTGCGCGACCTGGCCGACCGCAACCGCGACCTGTGCGACCAGATTGGCGAGGCGCGTCTGCGCAACGTGACGCCCGCGACGCTCTCGCGCGGCCTGTCCGATGCCGACACCTGCGCCGCCATCGGCAAGATGCAAAAGCGCACCGCCGCGTCCGTTATGCGCGAAATCCGCGGCGACCGCGACGCGCTCGGCGTGGCCTACGCCCGCAAGCCCATCCAGGGCACCGTGCTCGGTATCGACATCGAGACCACCGGCCGTGCACCCGAGCGCGGCTATATCATCAACGTGGGCTGGGAGATCATGGAGCTCACCAGCGACGCCGTCCCGCATGACGCCGAGGCACACTACTGCGGCCTGCCCGACATCTACCGCGGCGAGGATGTGCCGTTGTCGAATATCCACCACATCACCTGGGACGACATCGACGGCAAAAAGCCGTTCCGCGAGAACAAAGAGCTGCAAAAGCAGCTGCTCAAGCTTATGAAGAAGTACCCGTACATGGCACACAACGCCGCCTTTGAGGACAGCTGGTTCAAGATCCACCTGGACGGCTACGCCGAGGCACGCCGCGCCGGCAAGATCATCGTCATCGACTCGCGCCAGATCTGCCGCAGCCTGGACGCCGACGTGCGCTCGCTCCCCCGCGAGTCCGCCCCAGCCGCACTCGAGAACTGGGCGCGCCGCCGTGGAACCCTCGCCGCCGACGCCAACGAGCAGCACCTGGGCTTGGACGACACCGACCTCATGCTCCGCACCGTCCAAGCCGAGTTCAACCTCAAGAACCTATTCGCGAAATAACCGATCCATCTGCGGGAGCGCCTGCCAGGCACAGCGCAATCCGTCTGGGCACACCGGCACGCAGTAAACTAGGGCGCAGCCTTATGGCTGCACCCTAGTTTTCATCAAAACGAGCAAATACGCGTGCTTCACATAGTCGGCAGGTTGGCCCACCTACATTTTTCGAGTTGTTCGGCCAGCTGAACCACTAGTCAAGGCCCCTTGAACCGCAATCGAGCGCTATAGTCGCCCCAATTTCGCAACCAAGCCCTATAAATCTACCTGAATCAATTCGAATAGGACGTTGCGATCGCACCATTCGTATAGGATAAGGCCGAATAACTCAAATTATGTTGGTGAGGCATCTGAGCGGTCGGCAAAAACGCTTAGAAGCTACGAATCCGCAACTAAAGTTCACCAAAATGGGGCAGCCGACAGAAACCTCCCCAGCCGAAGCTGCCCCCCTCAATACGACAGCTCAAAAACCCACCGTTCGCAGAAGATAAGCCGCGCCCCAATACCGTTGCCCGAAGTTTCGAGCGTATATGGCGTCCGCTATGCCATCATGCGCGTATGGGAATCGTTCTGTCACATACCACGGCACGCGCTGTATACCAAACAGTCAACTCGCTCGCAAGCCACGCGACCGATCCCATATCTATGGAAAAGATCAAGGTGTCTGCGCCGACCACGTCCAACCTGGAAGCGGCGCGAGCATGGCTCAACAGAAAGAATGTCGATTCTGAAAGCATCCATGTGCTGACGTTTTCCAATAATGCCAAAAGGCACCGCAAGGGCTGCATCTGCCACTGCACGCGCTATACGTTTGATGCAGAAAGCTACCTAGAACTCGAGCCGAACGTCTACATCGTCGATATCAAGCTGTGCGCGTTAGAAGCAGCAGCCGACCTCAACCTTTCGGAGCTCGTTGAGTATTACTTTGAAATCTGCGGCTCCTACGCGCTTGGAACGTCCGACGAAACTCAATATCGCGAGCGCCCAGCCCTAACCAGCGTTGAAGAGCTCAGAGCCTTCTTTTCAGAGGCATCGGGGTATCGTGGATCTAATAAAGCACTTAAGGCACTTTCTTATGTACGCGAAGGCTGTCGCTCCCCACTCGAAACGGCGTTTGTCATGATGCTGACAATGCCCAAGTCAATGGGTGGCTTGGCCATACGCGCTATCAAAACGGATTATCCGATCCCAGTCCCCAAAAGATACGCCGCCCTAACGCGACGGACGGTTTTCTACCTCGACGCGCTGCTCGAAAATTCGATGACCGATATCGAATACAACGGCTTTTACCACGACGAGCCCGAACAGCAATCAATTGACGAGGAACGCCGAAACACGCTGCGAAACATGGGATATGCCGTTATCACAGTTAGTCGTCATTCGTTTTTCAAGCAGTCCGCTTTTAGGCGGGTCATGGAAGCGATTCGCATTCGCGAGAAGATATGGCCCGGTCGACTCCCGGATAACTTCGCCATCCTGCAAGAAACTCTTCGCCAATTTGTCTTGCGGCGCTACTTCGAATACGGTCGCCGCGTCCTGGAGACACTCAAAGAAGAAGAGGCCGCCAAGCGCGAAATTGCAAGCCAATATCCGCAAGCTGATGACCCGAGCATCAACGATGTGCCAGAACCCGACGACATGCAACACGTCGGGGCCCTTGCTGAGGAAATCAATGGGCCTTGGGAATGCGACATGTTCGCAAAAATCGATGGAAACCGCACGGAAGACGACACGATTATTGATCTAATTGAGAATTCGCTCTTCTAAAGGCGATCTCTGCGGATGTCCACCTACATTTTTCGACTTATTCGGCCACCGATGTGCCAGATTGGCTGCAGCAATGCTCAATATAACTTTAGATAAAACTGATTCTGCAGGAACTCCCGTAGAGGAAGAACTGATTCTCGCGGTATTTAACACGATAAAGTACAAATATGAACAGTTCTAATGCTTCTCAAGGTGGCTTTCTTAGCATGCTGGCCGAACATCTCGAAATATGTTGGCGAGCATTGCGTCGATGTCTCCCAACCCGCAGAAAATCGCCGAGGCGGCAAGCAGTCATCGAAATTATCGCAAATTGTATTGACATATGAACATGCGCTCATATAATCGGAAGTAAGTTATATGAGCGCATGTTCATATGAAAGGATATTGCAATGAGCATCCGCGTTGATGAAACGAAACCCGACATCGAGGCCACCGAGCCCGCGATCCCCACCACCTGCTCGCCCGAGGACCTTCCCGACGAGGAGCTTCTCTACGACCTCGCCGACCTGTTCAAGGTCTTCAGCGACACCACGCGCATCAAGATTCTCTATGCCCTCATGGGTCGCGAGCTGTGTGTGGCGGACATCGCCGAAGCGACCGAAACCTCGCAGTCGGCAGTATCGCACCAGCTGCGCACGCTTAAGCAGTCGCACCTGGTCAAGTTCCGCCGCGACGGTCGCAACATCCTCTACTCGCTTGCCGACGATCACGTCTACACCATGCTCAACCAGGGTATGAGCCATATCTGCGAATAGCAACCAACCGCGGTACCAGCGCGGCCTGCACCCAAGCCGCAAAACAGGGAAAGGAACCCACCATGAAAAAGCAGTTTAAACTCGACGAGATCGACTGCGCCAACTGTGCGCGCGAGCTTCAGGACGAACTTGCCAAGCTCGAGGGCGTCAAATCCGTGTCCGTCAACTTTATGACCCAGAAGCTGACGCTCGAGGCTGATGACGCCGAGTTCGACGAGGTGCTCAACCGCGTTGTAGAGTTTACGGCCGACGCCGAGCCGGACTGCGAGATCATTCTCTAGCCCAAGTTACGCCAACCTGCAAGGCAGCGCTTGCCGCGGCCTTTGCTCGCAAAATTATATGAGCGAGTGTTCATATATTCAAATGGGAGGATACGAGTCATGGCCACCGCCGACCCCAAGAAGAAAAAGAAGAAGCGCAAGAAAAAAGAGTCACTCGAGCATAAGCGCAACCGCATCCTGGTAGCGCTGGGCATTTTTGCCGTGGTGTACGCCCTCGATGAGCTCGGCACCCTCACCGCCGCATTCGGCACCCCGGGCGACATCTACGCCAGCTTCGCGCTGTTCCTCGTGCCGTTTTTGATTGCCGGCTACGACGTGCTGCAAAAGGCATTCAATAACATTCGCCGCGGCAAGGCCTTCGATGAGAGCTTCCTTATGGCAGTCGCGACCATCGGCGCGCTTGCCATGGTACTCTTCCCCGATACCGACCCGCACATGGCCGAAGGCGCCGCCGTCATGCTGTTCTACCAGGTTGGCGAGCTGTTCCAGGCATATGCCGTGGGCAAGAGTCGCAAGTCGATCAGTGCCATGATGGACATCGCGCCCGACTACGCTAACGTCGAGCAAGCCGACGGCACACTCGAACAGGTCTTTCCCGATGACATCGCCGTCGGCACCGTGATCGTGGTCAAGCCCGGCGAGCGCGTGCCTATCGACGGCGTCATCGTCGAGGGCGAAACCCAGCTCGACACCGCCGCACTCACGGGCGAGTCGGTCCCCCGCCCGGCCAAGACCGGCGACGATATCATCAGCGGTTGCATCAACATGACGGGCCTCATCCACGTGCGCACCATCAAGCCCTTTGGCGAGTCAACCGTCGCGCGTGTTCTGGAGCTCGTGGAGAATGCCAGCGAAAAGAAGGCGCGCACCGAGAACTTCATCACGCGCTTTGCCCGCGTCTACACACCCGCCGTCACTGGCGCTGCCGCGGTGCTCGCGCTTGGCGGCGGCCTGGTGACTGGCGCTTGGTCCGATTGGATCCTGCGCGGCCTGACCTTCCTGGTCGTCAGCTGCCCGTGCGCCCTCGTGATCAGCGTACCGTTGAGTTTCTTTGGCGGCATCGGCGGCGCGTCCAAGCTGGGCGTTCTCATCAAGGGCTCCAACTACCTCGAGACGCTCGCCGACGTGGACACCATCGTCTTCGACAAAACGGGCACCCTCACCAACGGCACGTTCTCAGTCGTCGCGGTGCACCCCGAGGCTGGCTATACCGAGCAATCGTTGCTTGAAGTCGCAGCCCTCGCCGAGTCATTCTCCGACCACCCCATCGCGCAGTCGGTACGCGCCGCCTACCTGGGCGAGGTCGACCCCAAGCGCGTGAGCGACTCCGCCAACGACGCGGGCCATGGCGTGACAGCGACCATCGATGGCAAGCACGTCGTCGTCGGCAACGCCAAGATGCTCGCCGCAGCCGGCGTTGAAGCGCCGGACTGTGAGGTCGTCGGTACCATCCTCCACGTGCTCGCGGACGGTGCGTATGCCGGCCACATCGTGATTGCAGACACCGTCAAGGCCGATGCCGAGCAGACGATCCGCGACCTGCACGCCGCCGGCGTCAAGCGCACCGTCATGCTCACGGGCGACCGCGAGGAGGTTGCGGCGTCTGTGGCCAAGCAGCTCGGCCTCGACGAGTTCCACGCGCAGCTGCTGCCGGGCGACAAGGTCGAGCGTGTTGAAGCGCTGCTCGCGGCCGAAAGTGGCAAGGGCAAGCTCGCCTTTGTCGGCGACGGTATCAACGACGCGCCTGTGCTTACGCGCGCCGATGTGGGCATTGCCATGGGCGCCATGGGTTCCGACGCCGCGATCGAGGCCGCCGACGTGGTGCTGATGGACGACAAGCCGTCCGACATTTCCCGCGCTATTCGCGTGGCGCGCAAGACCATGTCGATTGTTTGGCAGAACATCATCTTTGCGCTGGGCATTAAGCTGCTCATCCTTGTGCTGGCAGCGCTGGGCATCGCCAATATGTGGCTCGCTGTCTTTGGCGACGTGGGCGTGGCGATCATCGCCATCCTGAACGCCATGCGCGCGATGGGTGTCAAGAACCTGTAGCGCCTGTGGTCCCTCCGGCCGGGGCCGGGCTTGGTTTTGAAAACGTCCTCGACCAATGAAGCGCCCCCGTTCTGCTCCTTCGGAGCTACGAACGGGGGCGATTCTGGTCTGCGGAATGTTTTCAAAACCAAGCCCGGCCCCGGCCTGCGGCGACACAACTGGCGGTTCTTGGGCATCACTTGCTGGCGGGGTTCCTTGTCTGAGTTGGACTTGGTTGGTGGGGTTACTGATCCCGGTCGCTGCCCCGTCTCAGCATCGATCTTAGCTTCTCGAAGCTCTCCTCGCTCAGGCAGTGCTCCATGTGGCAGCCCTCTTGCGACGCGACCTCGGGCGTTACGCCTGCGTCCTCTAGCAGACCTACAAAAAAGCAGTGGCGCTCCCACATTTGACGGGCAACCTCAAGACCGCGTTCCGTCAGATGCACGTCGCGTTTGCCCATCTCCACGTAGCCGGTGCTCTCCAAGGCCGCCATGGCTTTAGAGACGCTTGCTTTGGTTACGCCCAAGTATTCGGCAACGTCGATCGAGCGCACGATGCCCTGACGTTCCGATAGGACGTAGATCGATTCGAGATAGTCTTCTCCGGATTCACGTAGGGCCATGGGCCGCCTTTCGCGATGATTGCTAGTTAGCCTTTGGATACTTTCCTTGGCTTACTTTACCGCAAAAGTTGACCATGTCTTACTGCATTGACCAAAAAGTTAGCCGCGTTTCACAAAACGTGCGAGATGAAAACAAAATGGGAACGCCCCGCAAGGAGTGTCCCCAGCTGCCGGCAGATAAGGAGCGTCCCCAAGTGCCGGGTCGCAGCTACACGAGGCCAAAGTGCTTCGCGGCGTTGTAGATGCCGTCGTCGTCTACGGCGGTCGTCACGTAGGTCGCTGCGGCCTTCACGGTATCCTGCGCGTTGCCCATGGCCACACTTGTGCCCACGGCCGAGAACATCGACAGGTCGTTCTTGCCGTCGCCAAAGGCGATCGCCTCGCTCGCGTCGACACCCAGGCGCTCCAGCGTCGCTGCCACGCCCAGGTCCTTGCCGCCGTTAGCGGGAATAATGTCGCAGAACAGGTCGCACCAGCGCGTAGTGAGCGAATGCGACACCGCATCGGTCACGATATGCTCGTCGGCAGGATCCACAAAGGCGCAAAACTGGTAGACCGGCGCTTCAAAGGCGTGCTCAAACGGCTCCTCGTGGTAGACGATCCCCGCGTTGTTGCCGGCCGTCACCACGCGCTCGGACAGGCGGTTCACAAACGAGTTCTCGCCCTGCATGCACAGCGAGTCGTAGCGCCCCTCGGCCACCTGGTCCACAATCACCGCAACGTCGTCCGGATCGATCGGGCAGCTACGGTAAACGCCCTCGGCATCAAAACAGTGCTGGCCCGAAAGCGTAATGTACGCATCCCAACCAAGATCGAACAGCCAATCGGGCATCTGGTAGGTCGGGCGACCCGTGGCAATGACGCACGCAATCCCCTGCTCGTGAAAGCTGTCGAGCACCTGCTGCGCCGACGCCGGAATCCGGTGCGTCTCAAAGCTCAGCAGCGTGCCGTCGATATCAAAAAACGCGGCCTTGATCATCCTCGCCTACTCCTCGCCCTCGAGCTTTTCACTCGCCTCGAGCCACGCCATCTCCAGCTCGTCCATGGCGGCGTGGGCCTCGTCGATCTTTGCCTGCTGCTCGCCCAGCGCCGTGTAATTGGTGGGGTCGACCTGGGCCATCGCGGCCTCGGCCTCCTCCACGCGTGCGCGCTGCGTCTCCATTTTGCGCTCGAGCGAGCTCACCTCGCGGCGGAGCTTCTGGCGCTCGGCGTTGGAAAGGCCATTGGGCTGGCCGCTCGACTTGGGCTTTTCGGCCGCAGCTGCCGCGGCACCGGTGTCAAACGTGCCGGTCTTGGCGCTCGGCGCACCAACGGGCTCGCCCTCAGCGGTGGCGTTGCACAGGCGCAGGTACTGGTCGACGCCGCCGGGCATATGCGTCAGGTGGCCGTCGAGCAGTGCCCACTGCTGGTCGGTCACGCGCTCCATCAAGAAGCGGTCGTGCGTCACCAGGATCAGCGTGCCGGGCCAGCCGTCGAGCAGGTCCTCGACAATCGCGAGCATGTCGGTATCCAGGTCGTTGCCGGGCTCGTCCAGAATAAGCACGTTGGGCTCGTCCAGGATCGTCAGCAACAGCGACAGGCGACGGCGCTGGCCGCCCGAAAGATCGCCGATGCGGCTCCAGAGCTGCTGGGTCGTAAAGCCCAGGCGCTCGCAGAGCTTCTCGGGCGAGGTCTCCTTGCCATCGATGACGTAGTACTTCTTATAGTTGCCGAGCACCTCGCGGATCGTGTCACCCATGTAGGGTTCGAGCTCCTCGAGCTGCTGCGACAGCACGCCAAAGCGCACCGTCTGGCCGATCTTCACGCGGCCGCGCAGGGGCGCGATCTTGCCCTGAATCACGTCGAGCAGCGTGGACTTGCCGGCGCCGTTCTCACCTAAAAGACCATAGCGGTCACCCGCACCAATGAGCCAGGTCACATCGGTGAGCACCTGTTTGGACGTGCCATCGGCATCCGCATAGCCGGCATCCACGTCGATGACATCGATGACCTGCTTGCCTAGGCGGCTCACGGCAAGGCGCTTGAGCTCCAGCTCGTCACGCACGGGCGGCACGTCGGCGATCAGCTCGCGAGCGGCATCCACGCGAAACTTGGGCTTGGTGGAACGGGCCTGGGCGCCGCGGCTCAGCCACGCGAGCTCCTTGCGCGCCATGTTGCGGCGGCGCTCCTCGGTGACGGCGGCCATGCGGTCGCGCTCCACGCGCTGCAGGATATATGCCGAGTAGCCGCCCTCGAAGGGATCGACCTGGCCGTCGTGGACCTCCCACATGCTGGTGCAGACCTCGTCCAAGAACCAGCGGTCGTGCGTGACCACGAGCATGGCGCCCTGGCCGCGCTGCCAGCGGGCCTTTAAGTGACGCGCAAGCCAGTTGATTGTGCGCATGTCCAAGTGGTTGGTGGGCTCGTCGAGCATGAGCACGTCGTAGTCGCCGATCAGCAGGCGCGCGAGGTCCACGCGACGGCGCTGACCGCCCGAGAGCTCGCCCACCATGCCCTCCCAGGGCACATCGCTAATAAGACCGGCCAGAATCTGGCGCGTACGCGGGCTCGACGCCCACTCGTACTCAGGCGTGTCGCCCACAACGGCATGATGCACGGTATCGGTGTCGACAAGCTGGTCCTTTTGGCCGAGCAGTCCGATCGTGGTGCCGCGGCGGTGCGTCACGCGTCCGTCGTCGGGTTCCAGCGTGCCGGCGAGCACGCTCAGCAGCGTCGACTTGCCGTCGCCGTTTTTACCGACAATACCAATGCGGTCGCCCTCGCCCACGCCGAGCGTCACGCTATCGAAAATATGCTTGGTGGGAAACTCTAGGCTGATGGAATCGCATCCCAAAAGAATCGCCATATGCCCTGCTCCTTCGTAGAAATTCAACGTTGTCCATGATAGCAGCGAGCCCCACCCCAAACCACTACGAAGGCGCCTGTCCCCTTTGTGGTGGTCGTTTCGGTCGCAGAGCAAAAGGCGGGCCATCTCGCAAAAGAGATGACCCGCCTCTCCAATCAGTCCCACGGCAACCATGGCCGCCGCGGGCCTCAAGCATGTCCCGGACTAGGAGAACATGCCGGTGAGGTAATCATTCAGCCGCTTATCCTTGGGCCGTTGGAAAATCTCGTCGGTCTCGTCGTACTCGACCATATCGCCCATGTAGAAGAACGCCGTGCGGTTGGACACGCGCGACGCCTGCTCCATGTTGTGCGTCACGATGACGATGGCACGGTCGGCAACGATCGACGACATCAGGTCCTCGATCGCCAACGTCGAGATGGGGTCGAGCGCCGAGCAGGGCTCGTCGAACAGGATCACGTCGGGGTTGAGCGCCAGCGTGCGCGCAATGCACAGACGCTGCTGCTGACCGCCCGAAAGCGCGTAGGCGCTCTTGTCGAGCTTGTCTTTGACCTCGTCCCACAGCGCGGCACCGCGCAGACTTTCCTCGACCATGCGGTCGAGCTCGTCACGGTCGGTGATGCCGTGGCGCTTGGGCGCAAAGGTGATGTTGTCGCGAATGGACTTGCGAAACGGATTGGGCTGCTGGAACACCATGCCGATGGAGCGACGCAGCTCGTACGTGTTCTCGGTCTTGGTGTTCACGTTGCGCCCGCGGTAGTTGATCTCGCCCTCCACGCGACAGCGGCGAATCTCGCGATTCATCAGGTTGAGGCTACGCAAGAAGGTCGACTTGCCGCAGCCCGAAGGCCCGATGAGCGCCGTGATCTCACCCTTGTGGAAGTCGAGCGACGTATTGTGCAGCGCATGGTGGTCGCCATAGTACACGTTGACGTCCTTGGCGGAGAGCACGACCTCGTCGCTCACGGCCTTGCCGCTCACGCGCACGCGCCTCTCGCTCTCCCCCACGCTCGACAGAAAGTCCTGGGTCTCGGACGTGGCCGCCTCGGTTGCGGGCGTTGCATTCATCTCGCTCATTCGGCCGTCATCTTCCTTGCCAGTTGCTTGCCCACGATACGGGCGATTACGTTAAACAGCAGCACGCAGATCATCAGCAGTGCCGCGGTGCCCCAGACGATCTGCTGGGCCTCGGGGCTGCCCTCGCCATAGATCTTGTAGATGTGCACGGCCAGCGACTCGCCGGGACGGAACACGTTCCAGGCGCAGGTGGGACTCGACAGGTTAAAGCTCAAGAAGTTCAGACGCACCGGCGAGCTCATGCCCGAGGTAAAGAGCAGCGCCGCGGCCTCGCCAAAGACACGGCCGGCCGAAAGCACGATGCCGGTCACGATGGCGGGCATGGCCTCGGGAATCAGAATGTGCAGCGTGGCCTCCCAGCGGGTGAGTCCCATGGCCAGGCACGCATCGCGCTGGGCCTGCGGCACGTCCTCGAGCGCCTGCTGAATCACGCGCACCAGGATGGGGATGTTGAACATGGTGAGCGCGACGGCGCCGGAGATGATGGAGTACTTCCAGCCCAGCTGCACCGAGAACACCAGAAAGCCGAACATGCCGACGACGATGGAAGGCAACGAGGACAAGGTCTCGATAGCGGTGGAGGCGATGTCGCGGATAGGGCCGTTCGGCGCGTACTCAACCAGGAAGACCGCTCCGCCCAGGCTGATGGGCACCGAGATGACTAGAGTGATCAGCAGCAGATAGAACGAGTCGAACAGCTGGTAGAGCACGCCGCCCTGCGTTCCGTTGGCGCGTGCGGGCTGCGTGAGAAAGCCCGGCTGGAACAGCGTCGAGATACCCTCGAACAGGATGTAGGCCACCATGGAGACGACGATAAGCATGACGATGGCGACAATCGCCGTCAGCACGCCCGTGGCGATGCGGTCCTGCTTTTGGACACGCCCGAGTCTCGCCTCGTCGATGTGGATGCGCGTGCTAGCCACGAGCCTTCGCCCCCTTGCGGCCAATGAGATGGATGATCAGGATAAAGATGAGGCTCATGCCCATCAGCAGCAGACCGAGCGCCCACAGAACGTCGTCCTGGGCCGAACCCTCGGCATAGACCGCCATGGACGTGGTGAGCGTGGTGGTGATGGTGGAGGCTGGCGACAGCAGCGACGTCGGCATGGCCTCGATGCCGCCGATAACCATGCGCACGGCGAGCGTTTCGCCAAAGGCGCGGGTCATGCCAAGGATGACTGCAGTCATGAGCGACGGCATGGCAGACTTGAGCACCACGTGCCAGATGGTCTGCCAGCGGGTGTAGCCCAGCGCGAGCGAGCCCTGACGGTAACTGTCGGGCACGGCGCGCAGACCATCGACCGAAAGCGTAGTCATCGTCGGCAGAATCATGACGGCCAGCACGATGGCGCCGGGCAAGATGCCCAGGCCCGTGCTCACGTGGAAAACGCTCTTCATAAGGCCGACGACCACGCGAAAGCCGATCAGGCCAAAGACGACCGAGGGAATGCCGGTCAAAAGCTCAATAAGCGGCTGAAAGACCTTGGAGCCAAACTTAGGCTGGATCTCGACCGCAAAGATGGCGGAGCCGATGGCGATGGGCAGCGCGATGAGCGTGGAGAGCACCATGACCGCAAACGAGGTGACGATCAGGGGCAGGGCGCCGGTGTAGGGCAGGCCGTTTTCGGCTGTGTTGGCCAGGTCCCACTTGGTGCCGGCAAAGAACTCGACGACTGAGACGCCGTCCTTGACAAAAGCCGAGAGGCCCTTTTGGGCGACCATAAAGATGAGCGCGGCAACGACAAGCGTCACGAGCGCTACGCACGCACCCGTGACGCCCAGGCCCACGTTCTCAAGGTCGCGCTTTGGCAGCTGTTTTGCCATTGCAAACCTTTCCGGGGCGGTTACTTATTTAGAGGAGACCTTGCCGCTGGCGTCCTTGACGACCTTCATGGCAGAGACGGGAATGAAGCCCTGCTCCTCGACGAGCTTGCCCTGGACGTCGTCGGAAAGCATGAACTCCAGGAAGGCCTTGGTGGCCTCGTCGGCGTCCTTCGCGCAGTACATGTGCTCGGTAGCCCAAATCTTGAAGGAATCGTCGGTGACGTTTGCGCTCTTGGGCTCGACGCCCTCGACCTTGATGGCGTTGAACTTGGAGTCGTCGAAGTGCGAGAAGTCGAGGTACGAGATGGCGTTGTCGGTGCTGCCCATCTGAGTCTGGACATCGCCGGACTTGTCGAGCTCGGCGTCGCCCTTAAAGTCGACGGCCTCGTCGCCAAAGACGGCGGCCTCGAAGGTGGCGCGGGTGCCGGAGCCGGCCTTGCGGTTGAGAACGACGATCTTGGCGTCGTCGCCGCCGACCTCCTTCCAGTTGGTGATCTGGCCGGAGAAGATGCCCTTGAGCTGCTCGAGGGACAGGTCGTCAACCTTGACGTTCTTGGAGACGACGGGGCCCATGCCTACGACGGCCACCTCGTGGTCGACGAGGTTCTTGACCTGATCGGCCTCGAGCTTGGTCTCGGCGAAGACGTCGGAGTTACCGATGGTGACTGTGCCGGCGGCGACAGCGGTCAGGCCCTTGCCCGAACCGTTACCCGAGCCAGAGACGGAGACGTCCGGGTTGGCATCCATGAACTTCTCGGCAGCAGCCTCGACGAGAGCCTGGAACGAGGAAGCGCCGTCGTAGGTCACCTCGCCCGAGACGGACTCGGCAGCAGCGGCGCTGCCCTCAGCAGCGGTGTTGGCGGCGTTGGAGCCGCCGCAACCAACGAGACCGAGACCGACGATGCTGGCAAGACCACCAGCGAGGCCGAGGAACTGACGACGAGAATAAGCCTGATCGAGCATGATCTTCCTTTCATACATGCGACTCGCGGGCGCCCTGCCCGCTTTGCTGTTTGGAAAGATACGGTCTCGATCGGGCGACGACCGCCTTATCTGCGGTTTCTTACGGACATTTGATAGACCCTTACCGCAAGCTCTGCCCAGCCTTTACAAACGGATAACAATCCAGCGCCGAACATGGCGCACCTTTTACACCAATAAAAACAAAGTTGCGGTGAAATAGTTCCTGCTTGGCCATCAAATGGCCCATTCTAGGAACTATTCCACCGCAACTTAGATTGGGAAACCGCGAAACCTTAAAGCTCCAATTCATTCAAACGGAGGATCGCAACAATATAGATCTTGAGCGCTTGCTTGAGCTGCTCCTCGTTGGCGCACTCGTTGGGGCCATGCATCTGACCGCCCCACGCGGGCAGCTCCAGACCGGTCTCCTCGGGGCCAAACGATACGGCGCGGGCAAAGTTGCGCGCATACGTGCCGCCACCCATGGCAAAGGGCTCGGCATGCTTGCCCGTAAACTCGTTATAGGTGTCAATCAGCGCCTTCACGGCCGGATCGTCGGCAGACACCGAAAACGGCACTTTGGCACGACCCACGCGATACGTCACACCAAAGCGGCCCACGAGCGGCTCGAGCTGCTCGCAAATGGTATCGGCGCTCGTGCTGTCAGGGAAACGCACGTCGATGACCTGCTCGATATGGCCATCCGCCACACGGATGACGCCAGGGTTGCACGTGAGCGGGCCAAACGCCGGACTCGTCGCATCGATACCCAGGCCGCGGCCATAGGCATCCGCATGCACAAAGGCCAGGAACTTGACGAATTCGTGCTCGGCAGGCGTCAGCAGGCGCTCATCGCGTGCACCAAACGCGTCTTCGGCCTCGCGCAGATACGCCACGATGAGGCCGACAGCGTTGATGGTGCCCTCAGGCATCGAAGCGTGGCCGCCAATACCGTGGGCGAAAATCTGCGCATGCCCGTTATCAAGCGCCGTAATCTCCAGGCGGTCGGCGTTCTCAACGGGCGCCGGCAGCTCATCAGCGGCAATCGCGAGCTCGCAGATGGACTGCGACGGAATGGCGTTGCTCGCCTCGGCGCCGCTCCACGACACGATGCGCCCGCCGTCGATCTTGGGACTCACGAACGTCGCCCCAAACTGGCCCTTCTCGGCATTGCAGACCGGAAACTCGGCATCGGGCGTAAACAGAAAGTCGGGGTCTGCGTGGTTCTCCAGATAATGGTGAACGTCGGACATGCCCACTTCCTCATCGCAGCCCAGCAGCGCGCGGAAGGTATAGCGCGGCACAATGCCGTGCTTGAGCAGGTACGCGCCGGCATAAAGCGACAACACCGCCGGGCCCTTGTCGTCGATCACGCCACGGCCGAGCAGCCAGCCCTCGCGACGCTCCATCGCAAACGGGTCGGTGTTCCAGCCGGGGCCGGCGGGCACCACGTCCACGTGGCAGATAGTCGCGAGCTGCTTGTCGCCGCGGCCCGGGATATCGGCAATGCCCACATAGCCCTCGTCGTCGCTCGTCTGGTAGCCGAGCTTTTGCGCAATGCCGAGCGCGCAATCGAGCGCGTCGCGGACCGGGCGGCCAAACGGCGCGCCGGGCTCCGTATCGGCAGCAACAACCACGGACGGGTAGCTCACCAACTGCTCGATATCGGCGACGACATCTTCCCAGACCTCGTCGACATACTCGGTAACGCTCTGCTCCACCTGATTCATGGACGACCTCCTTACCAATGAGCGACGGGTACGCCCGTCCCTCACATCACATACTTATATAGCGAAAAGTTTAGCAAGCTCGGCCACCGAGTGCACCACTGCATCGGCACCCGCCGCCTCGTGCTCGCCCGGCGCCGCCGCGCCCGAATAGATACCAATGCACGGCACGTTCATCGCGTGCGCGCCCTCGACGTCGTTAAAGCGATCGCCGATCATCACGGCATCGCCCGCCGTCGCACCGAGCTCTGCCAGGGCATCGCGAACCGAATCGGCCTTGGTCTCGCGCCCCTGCGGAGGGTTCATGCCGACAACCGCCTCAAACTGCGAAAGCCCCAGCTCGCCCACCATGTCAATGCACTTTGCCTCCATGCGTGACGTCGCCACGGCCAAGCGATGCCCCTGTGCGACAAGGCTATCGAGCAGCTCGGGGATTCCATCGAACACGGGATACTCTTCCGGTCCCAACTCATCAAAAAAGGCACGGTACTCGTCAGCCACCACAAGCGACTCCTCGCGGGAGAAGCCATAAAAGTCGTGGAAGCTCTTCCACAGCGGAGGCCCGATCATGCGACGCAGGTCACCCATCTGCGCCTCCGAAAACCCGCGCGCGGCCAACGTCTTGCGCGTCGAGGTCATCACTGCCCGGCCCGTATCGGCCACCGTGCCGTCAAAATCGAACAGCACAACCGGCCGCCTGCATGTCTCCAACGCCTCCATCGGTATCCCTCTTCCCCAGTTGATGATTTCCACACTGACACTTCAAACTGTTGACTATTCAACAATTGAACCTAGCAATGTAGAGCAACTCCACTATACTTGTCGCACTTTGCTCTCAGAAGGCGGCGCGCAGGCGCCCCAACGAAAGGTGCAATTATGTCTTTTGCCATCATAACCGACTCCACGTCGGACATCTCCCCCGCCCGCGCCCAAGAGCTCGGCATTTACGTGATTCCGCTACATGTGATTATCGAAGGCGAGGACCTGCTCGACCAGGTGCAGATTACCGCCGAGGAATACGTCGCCCGCATGGCCGGCTCCGAGCAGCTGCCACACACCTCGCAGCCGAGCGCCGGCGAGTTCAAGGCACTCTTTGACCGCGTGCGTGCTGACGGCCACGACAGCGCCATCTTTATCTCGCTATGAAGCGAGTGGTCCGCCTGCTATGCCAATGCCAGCCTGACGGCCGAAACGCACGAGCTGGACGTGCGCTGCATCGACTCGCGCACCGGCTCGGGCGCCGAGGGCCTGCTGGCGGAGTACGCACTGGCCATGCGCGAAGACGGCCGCTGCTTGGACGAGACCGAGGCGCAGATCCGCGCGACGCTGCCCGACGCCCACCTGCTGCTGATTCCCCGCACGCTCGAGAACCTCGTTAAGAACGGCCGCGCGCCCAAGCTTGCCGGCCAGCTCACGCAGATGCTCAACATTCGCCTGGCCGTTTCGCCGGAGTGGAAATCGGGCGAGATCAAGGCCATCAAGAAGGGTCGCGGCGCCAAGCGCATCGTCGCCAACACCATGGCAGATTGCCTCGCGTTTTTGGCCGAGCACCCGGGCTCAAGCGTGCGCGTGCTCACGACCGGTGCCGCCGAGGAGCAAGAGCTTGTCAACGAGGCACTCGCAGGCCAGGACTACGTAGACGCCGGCACCGGCCCCATCGGCTGCACCATCGCCACCCACGTAGGCGTCGACGCCATCGCCATCAGCTACTGCCCCCGCTACCAACCTGCCAATTAGGGACAGGTTTATTTTGGCAGGTTTTATCTGGGCAAACGTTAAACGGTAACAAGGCTTGCCTGGCAAGATCGGACATGCCAAAGCCGTCGAACAACCGAAGTACACCCAGCCACAACAAAGCCATCACGCCGACGCGCCGCAACTCAAGGCGCGCCGGCGTCTTTTTAGGAGTCGCGGCGGAAAAGGGGCCGTTTTAGCCAAAAGGCCGCGAAACGCTTCCCATTACGCCGCAACTTCATTGCCGCCCAACCAGCCAATCGAGAAATTGGCGGCGATCGATGCTTTGTCCAACCCCCTTGCGATACCCTCTGGGCAAAAAATGGCAAATATGAGTACTGTTACCAGTTTAGTAACAGCGCAATCTGGCTGAATTTGCCATCTTCTGTCAATTCCGAGCGTCATAAAGTCCCGAATCGTCATATTTAGAGGGTTGATTCTATCCAATCCGAATCGATTGGTCTTAAATACTTTCCAGATGATATGTTACTGCTCAAACCACAGTACTCATATTTACCATTTTTTGCCCACAGGGTCTATTCGAGGATAGTTTCCTGCGCCTCCAGCCCACCTCATGGCCGCCAAAACCCATTCAGCAACAGCTACCGCACATTTTGACACCAGCCAAACACCACTCACGGAGGTGTACTCCGCTATCGCCGAACCAAAATCAGAGTCGAGTCCCTTAAAAATCAAAATAACGTACCCTCATTTCAATGAACTCCGACAAGAACGGCATTTACATGAGCACCGTCACGCATCAATACGCCCTCATCGGGGGCACGCTATTCCAATTCAAGAAAACCGTCGCCCATGTATCGGAGCCGCACAGCCAAATCGTCATCTGCGGCAACGGTCCAGACATCCGTTACGCAACACTGGAAGAATGGGAGAAAGCTGGCGAATCTTTCGATAGACGGGCACAGGTCGAGGGAATCGTCACCAGTGCGAGCACAGCGCGCGACAAATTGGAACTCTTTCGCAATCTCTTTACTGGCCGCAAAGATGTTTACGCTCATGGGTACCGCAGAAAAGACGGGGGAATCGGCTATACACCAGCCTGCGCAAATGAGTGGAAGGCAGGCATTTGCCCCAAACTAAATCGTCAGAAAACCAAATGCGCGGAATGCGGCAACCGCATCTTCCCCGAGCTGAGCGATGCCACGATCATCGCCCATTTCAAAGGCAACGACGACAGGCTCCGAGACGTCATAGGTCAATACGTTCTCGATAGTGACAGCAACACAAAAGTCCTGGTCATCGACTTTGACGGATCCGATTGGAAAGAAGCGACAAACGCCATTCGGCTTGTCGCAAAAAACCATGGAATCGATGCTGCAGTCGAGCGATCGAGATCAGGTAACGGCGCACATGTCTGGTTTTTCTTCCTAGAGCTCACCAGCGCAAAGATCGCACGAGAATTTGGAAGCAGCCTTATCACCGAAGCGGCGGCGCTCAACAAGACAATCACCTTTGAAGCTTTTGACCGGATGCTGCCCGCGCAGTCCACCATTCCTGAGGGCGGCTTCGGAAATCTCATAGCACTGCCTTTTCAAGGAAAAGCGCAGCGAAAAGGGAACAGTGTATTTGTTGACGAGCAATTTGAGCCCTTTCCCGATCAATGGCTTTACCTTTCGCAAATTCAGCTGATTCCACATGCAACGGTGCAAAATCTGATCGAAAGCATCGACAATAAACCGCATGGAATATCAGCTGCAGTGGCGGGAAACACCGCCGCGCCACATTCTCAGAGGCCGCGAAAGCGGCTTCCGCTCGCGCCGCAGGACTTCCCGTCATCGCTACCCGTCACGCAAGCCGATATGCTCTACATAACCGAAAAATCTCTGAGCCCGGCCGCCCAGATGGAGGTTCGCAGGCTTGCAACATTTGCCAACCCGGAATTCTTCCGTGCCCAATCAATGCACCAATCGGTATTCGGCAAACCGCGGTACATAGACCTCAGCGAACTTAGAGATGGCTGCGTTGCGATTCCCAGAGGCTGTAAAGCACAACTCGAGCGGCTGCTTCAAGAAGCCGGCGCTTCTGCTCACTATTCAGACAAGCGCATGTCGGGCAATCCAATTGTGATGACATTTAAAGGGGCTCTTCGCCCTGAACAGCAAATTGCCGCCGAACAGATGCTCAACTGTGAAGACGGGATCATGTCCGCGCCGACGGGTTTCGGGAAAACCGTCATTGGAGCCTATCTTATTGCTGCCATCGGTCTTCCAACGCTTGTCATCGTTCCCAAGACTGCGCTCATTGCCCAATGGAAATCCCAGCTCGAACGGTTTATCGACATTACGGATAACAGAAAGCCAGTTCGAACCCCAAAAGGACGAATCAGTAAAAGGCAGCCTCCGCTCATTGGCCAAATCGGAGGAGGCAAAACCGCCATAAGCCATCTCATCGACATTGCTTCATTCCAGTCTTTGTCCAGCAAGGACCCCCAGACCGGAGAACCAATAGCCAAGGAGTTCGTTCGTGATTACGGCCTCATCATCTGTGATGAATGTCACCATGCAGCCGCACCACAGCTTGAGCTCGTCCTCAAGTCCGCTCCAGCCAAATATGTATACGGCCTTTCCGCGACGCCCGAACGCTCGGACGGACTCACGCGAGCACTCTCAATGCTCTGCGGCCCGCTTCGCCATGTCATTGATCCAAAAACGCAAGCAATCCAACAGGGAATTCAGCGCGTTGTTAGGCCGCGTTTTACCGGAGTTCGACTACCCGCCTACGAACCAGGGGCGTCCTTTAATCAAGTTCTCGATCTCCTGTGTGCGCACACAGCGAGAAACGAAGCGATTGTCGACGATGCCCTCGAGACCGCGTCAAACGGTCGACATCCGCTTGTGCTATCCAAAAGGAAAAAACATGCCGAAGAGCTATGTAGGCTGCTTCAAAGCCGCGGACACGAACCTATACTCTTAACCGGAGAAATCGACGCCAAAGAAAGAAAGGCAATACTGAACAGCCTTCCCGGCTTCGAGCATGAGCATCGAATTATCATCGCAACCGAAAGCCTTCTGAGCGAGGGTTTCGACCTGTCTTACCTTGACACTCTGCTCATTGCCACACCGATATCTTGGGACGGCAGCATAACGCAGCAGGCAGGCAGACTACATAGAAGTCACGAGGGCAAGCAGCGGGTTGAGATATTCGACTATGTTGATTTGTCGATACCCATGCTCGCGCGTATGTACCAGAAGAGACTCAAGACCTACGCAAAGCTAGGGTATGAAGTCTTTGCAGCAAATGACAACAAACGGGCCGATCAAAACATCCTCGTTAGGCCGGCAAGGGCCGTGGAGGCCTTAGCGGATGACATCGCGCGCGCAACGAAAAGCATTTTTATTGCCGCGCCCTACGCATCCGCTGCATGCCTCGCAAAGCTCGCTGCCGTACTCACAGGCGCCGCCGCCCGTGGGATTGCCCTTGAGATTTTAATTGCCTCGACTCCGCACAATGACGTGAAAGCGATTTTTACCGAGATAAACGTCGACTATTCCATCAAAGACGAAGGGCGCCTGTGCGCGTCAGTAATTGACGAGGAAACCGTCTGGTACGGAACCATTCCATTACTGGCCTTTCCTAAGAAAGAGGACTGCAGCATCCGTTTCAAAAGCAGCGAAGTTGCAGCCGAGCTTTTAAGCGAAATCCAGCGAAGAGGAGAACCGGAGGTCGCAGCCACGAACGGGACGTCTCCAACAGTTACGGTGGAATAGGGGCCGTTTTTGGCCAATCGGCCGCGAATCAATCCCTATCCCCTGCGAATCATAAGCGAGCAATCAGCCCTGCGGGCCCTGGAATAGTTCCTCATGCGAGCCCATTCTGACCAGCCGGATCACAGGATTAGTCTTATGCGGCAAGTAGAGAACGACCACATCGACCAAGCCATCGGATAGATGGAGATCGATGTGGCCGTTGTAGTTGCCGCCCGGGTTTGAAAGCTCGTGGGCACCATATTCTGCGGGAAGCGAGCCGTGAGCCGCAAGCTCTGCGACTGCCGCCTTAAACTCGGTTTTTAGCTGCGGATGGATGCGCATCGTCCGTTTGTAATCCGCCTTAAACTGAGCCTCGACCTTAATCTCAAACATCGCTAGTCCTCATCGAGGAATGATATAAGCTCATCAGCGTTATTGAATGACGGGCTGTCGTCCGGCAGAATCCCCAACTCATGAGCTTCGGCGATCACCATGGCACGCCTCGTTGCCTCGTTGGGCACCTCCATCCTTCCTACGATCTCAAAAGGAATCTTTCGTTGATTTACCAGCTGCCGAACAGCAAGGTTGAGATACGAATTGAGACTCAGACCAACCGTATCCAAGAACTCAGTCGCCTGTTCCTTGAGCCCCTCTTCGATGCGAACCGTCGTAGGCTTAACCGTTGCAGTAGACATACGCGACCTCCTCGCCTCGTCTTTTGCATCAGTATACCCAGTTTAGATGGCATACTGATGTTAAATAGCATCAGTATGCCATTTACATTGCTATAACAACAGTCACAGCACCCTACATCAGCCCGCTCAGGGCAATGTCAACGGCCTCGTTGAGGTCGTCGGTGATGTGCACCAGCTCCGGATCGAGCGGGCTAATCATACCGGCGTCCATCACCGGGCCGTTGAGCCAGTCGAACAGGCCCTGCCAGTACTCGGTTCCCACCAAAACGAGCGGCATGCGCTTGACCTTGTGCGTCTGCACCAGCGTAAGGACCTCGAACATCTCGTCGAGCGTGCCAAAACCACCGGGAAACACGATGGCGCCGGAGCTGTATTTGACGAACATGGTCTTGCGCACAAAGAAGTAACGGAAGTCCATGCCGAGGTTTACGTATTTGTTGAGCCCGTGCTCGTGCGGCAGCTCGATACCCAAGCCGACCGACTTGCCGTTGACACTCGCCGCTCCCCTGTTGGCCGCTTCCATGATGCCGGGGCCGCCGCCGGTGATGACCGCCACGCCACGCTGGGCGATCTTGCGTCCGACGGTACGCGCCGCCTTGTAGAGCGGATCGGTCTTGGGCGTGCGGGCGCTACCGAAGATGGTCACCGCAGGACCAAGCTCGGCAAGCGCGCCAAAACCATCGACAAACTCTGCCTGGATGCGCAGCACGCGCCACGGATCAGCATGCAGCCAGTCGGTTGAATCCTCGGGCGCCAGCAGGTTGGCGTAGGTGTTGTCCTTAGGAATCATGGGGCCGCGCATGACCACGGGGCCGCGGCGGTACGTCTCGTCGTAGGCAGGCTCGCCCTCGACGTTCTCATTCTTAATCATGGGTACTCCTATCGAGAAAAAGAAAAACGGGCGGGGTCGACGCCATGCGCCAAACACCCGCCCGAACATCAACTATTCGGTATGGTACCCACGATGCATCAAGTGCTTGCAAGCTATCGGTCATCGGTCGCGCAGACGGTGTTAGCGAACGTGATGACCGGCCGGCGCTCGCCCCTTGCCGTTGCCTGCGCTCTGCAAGCGCCCGTGCCGCTCTTAGTAGTCCACCGCCGCAGGACTGTTCATCCAGTCGCTCACAAACGCGCCGTAGCGGCCCTCGATAATGGCCTGACGGGCACGCTGCATAAGATTGAGCAGGTAGTAGATGTTGTGCATCGACAGCAGAATACCGCCGAGCATCTCCTTCTGCGTGACCATGTGACGGATGAGCGCGCGGCTGTAGCCGCCCGTGCACACCGGGCAGGTGCAGGTGGGATCGATGGGGCCGTCGTCGTGCGCAAAGCGCGCGTTGCGGAAGTTAAGGCGACCTTCACTGGAGAACGCCGTACCCATGCGGCCGGTGCGCGTCGGCAGCACGCAGTCGAACATGTCGATGCCCACGCCAACGCCGCGCACGAGCGTGGTAGGGTTGCCGACGCCCATGAGGTAGCGCGGCTTGTGCTTAGGCATATACTCGGAAACCAGCGGCGCCAGTGTCTCGAACATGGTCTCGTGGTCCTCGCCCACCGAGTAGCCGCCGATGCCGTAACCGGGGAAGTCGCCGCACTCCTCCAGGTGGCGCAGCGATCGCAGGCGCAGATCCAGATGCATGCCACCCTGGACGATGCCAAAGAGTGCCTGGTCATCACGGGTGTGGGCCTTGTAGCAGCGCTCGGCCCACATACTCGACAGCTCCACGGCGCGCTCGACGTAGGCGCGCGTGGCGGGATAGCCGGGGCACTGGTCGAGCTGCATGCAAATGTCGGAACCGAGCTTCATGGCGATTTCCATGTTGTCCTCGGGCGTCCAGAACACGTGGCGACCGTCGTAGTCGTTGACGATAAAGCGCACGCCCTCGTCGGTGAGCTTGACGGCGTCGTTGTGGCTGAACACCTGGAAGCCGCCCGAGTCGGTGAGGATGGGGCCGTGCCAGTTCATGAACTTGTGCAGTCCGCCCAGCTCGGCGATGGTGTCCTCGCCGGGGCGCATGGACAGGTGGTAGGTATTGGCGAGCACGATCTGCGCGCCGAGCTGTTTGACGGTCTCGGTGGGAATGCCCTTGACGTTTGCCTTGGTGCCCACGGGCATAAAGATCGGCGTCTCGATATCGCCGTGCGGGGTATGCAGCACGCCGGCACGCGCGTGCGTGGTCGGGTCCTCGGCGATCAGGTCGAATTTAAAGAGGCTCTGGTCCATAAACTGGAACTCCTTGGTTGCGGTTCATACGCAGACCATTATACGAGCAACCAGCAAACCGCACCGACTCGACAGAAACTAGTGCATTAAATGACTACCCATGAGAGGCCTTCTACCAACAACACAAATGCCGATGTTATGGCACCGACAGCGAAAACCCGCCAGGGCGAGCAAGGTACCTTCAAGCAAAATGGCGCCGCAGGTTGAGCATAAGTCAGCGAGCGGGCTGCATTTGAGACAAGGTGACGTGAAACGAAAGGGCGCTGACCTTCTGGTCGCGCCCTTGAAGTTGAACGTCAGATTGTCCAAATGCGGCCCGCGCAGCGTCGGCCCGTTACGGCGTTTGGCAAAACGCCGTAACCCCTACGGACGCTGGCCCATGCCACCCTCGAGGGTGACGGTCTCGCCGTTCATGTACTTAAAGTCGGGGCCGCAGAGCTGAACGACCACGCGGCCGATTTCCTTCTCGACGTCGCCGTAGTGGCCCGCCGGCGGCATGTGGACGTTGGCCTTGAACGCCTCGGGATAGGCATCCTGGAAGTTCTCGAGCGCAGCAGTCCAGGCAAGCGGGCAAACGATGTTGACGTTGATGCCGTCCTTGCCCCACTCGTTGGCGGCGACGCGAGTCAGGCCGCGGATGCCCTCCTTGGCGGCAGCATAGCTGCACTGGCCATAGTTGCCAAACAGGCCGGCGCCCGAAGCAAAGTTGACCACGGAACCCTTGGTCTCCTTCAGGTGCGGATAGGCCTTCTGCATGTACAGGTAGGTGGCATACAAGCCGGAGTAAATGGCCAGGTTGAACTGGTCCATAGTATGGTCAGCGATGGTCACACCCGAGGCGCTGGCCTGAGCGTTGTTAACGACGGCGTCGATGCGACCGAACTCCTCAATCGCCTTGTCGATAACGTTCTGCACGACGGCCTCGTTGTCCTGGCCGGCGGAGACATCGGCCTGAACAGGAAGAACCTTGACGCCGTACTCAGCCTCGAGAGACTCCTTGGCGGCCTCGAGCTTGGCGACGTTGCGGCCGGTGATGACGAGGTTCGCGCCCTCCTTGGCAAAGGCGATATCGATGCCGTAGCCGATGGATCCAGCGGAGCCGTCCTTGAGCGTGGCCTTGCCGCCGCCGGTAACGATCACGGTCTTACCAGTGAAAAGTCCCATACGAAGTCCTTTCAAATCGCGACGGGCCCGCCCGTCGACTGCGCGCATCCAACTTCACGCGCCAAAAGCTGAAATGCAACTTTAGCGTGTTCAAGTGAATAGAAAAGGCCTCGGTAGGCGAACGGCATAACGTCTTTCGGCGAAGGGATTGTCAAGTACAAACTGGATAAAGTGGCCGAATTTTTGCTATCGACACGAGCCATCGAACACGTTTTGGAACTTTGCTGCGGCGCGCGGGATGTCGGCGCGAGACTTTATCATAGGGTGACGAACAACGATGAGGAGCACATGCCTATGACAGACGAGCTGGACCCCCAGACTCAACAGCATATTGATGATTCAGCAGACGTCGCCGCAGATACTGACGCTGCGACCTGCAATGATACCGACATCGACGACGCCACTCTGGATAACGGCGCTGCGACGGAAATCCCTGCGGCCGAAGATGCCGACGAGCAAAACGACGATTCGGCCGCTCAGGACGACGCCCCCGAAAAGGACGCCGCTCCGCAAGCAGCGGGCCCCATCGAGGTGTCTTCGGAAGAAGAGCTCGACGCCGTCATGGACTCCATGATGGATGCCGTCAAAGCGATGAAGGATGCTGTCGCCGATGCCGACGTTGACGCCGAAGAGGAAGAGGCTGCCGAGGCCGCCTCGACCTTTGTACCCGGCGAGACCCCGGTTGCCGACCAGGGCAGCACCATGCCCTCGTTCCTGCAACTCGAGCACCCCACGATCGGCACCGACGCGGTCGACCCGCACGCAGCGGGCTTTTCCGTGATCGAAGGCGGCACCGGCAATATCGCCACGCCGCAGACTGCCGATACGAATGCCGCCGAAGCCGCGCACCCGACCACCACGCATGCCCCCGCCACGAGCCGCGACCTGGGGAGCGCCGTCTCAAACACCGCTAACGCCGTGGGCACTTTTATCGCCCAGGGCGCGTCGGCCATGCGCGAAATGAACGCCGCCAAGAAGGCACTCGCCGATGCCCGCACCCACCTGTCCGAGCTTGAGCAGCGCATCGCCGACCAGTCAGAGGAGCTCGAGACGCGCCAGGACATCGCAGGCCGCTACGATCAGATCATCGCCGACCAGCGCCAAGCAATCGCCACGGCACAAAAGACCGCTGCGGCAGCTGAAGTTGACCGTGACGCCCATGCCGCCAAAGCGACGGAGCTCAAGGGCCAGCTCGAGCAAATGAAGGCAGAGGACGATGCGACCGAGCTCCGCCTGAAGGCTGCACTCGACGCCGTGGAAGCCCGCGAGGCGAGTTCACGCGAGACCGGCAACCGCCTAGTTCGTCGACTCGAAGATTCCAAGCGCATCCGCGACAAAGTGAAGGCTGAGCGCGATACCGGTGTCGCCGCCGCACGACAAACTGCCGATGCTACGCGCGCACAGCTCGAGACCTTACGTCGCGAGTATGCCGAGCTGCAGCGCAACCCTTCGGCAAATCCCGCCAATTACACCGTGCGCACCAGCGAGTTGTCTATGCAAATCTCCGACGCTGCCGACGCCCTCCGCAAGGCCGAGGAAGACATTCCGCGCGTGACCGCCGATCTTGAGCATTCACTTGCCGCCGCCGAGCAGGCCGTCGAGCAGGCACAGGCCCCCATCGCCGACGCTAAACGCGCGCACCAGGCCATAACGGCCGAGGCAGATGCCGCACGCGACGAGCTGCAGTCCGCAAAAACTGCCGCCGCGACGCGCCAGCGCGAGCTGCGCGAAAAGATCACCACGCAGGACAAGGCACGCCGCGAGCAAGAGCAGGCCATCGCAAACGCCCGGGCAGATGCCGCGCATGCGCAGTCGATTATCGAGCAGGCGACCGAGGTGCACGACCATCCCGAGATCACCGAATCGCTCGCCGGGTCCTTGGCACGCGACAAGGCCGAGCATACCGAGACCGAGCGCGAAGTTGCCCAACTTGAGGCCGCCGAAGACGACGTGCGCAAGCGAACCCGCGACTCACGCGTCAAATTCACCGGAGCCATCGCCTGCATCATCGCCGCAATCCTGGTGATCATCGCAATCTGGCTGTTCGCGAGCAAGTAAGCCGGTTGCCAAAAACAACCCAACGCAGTTGCGGTGAGATAGTTCCTGTTTAGCCCTCAAAAAGGCCAATTCAAGCACTATCTCACCGCAACTTTTTGATTGGTGCAAAGGGGTCAGGCTACTTTGCACCAACTTGGTGCATATAAACCTGTCCCCATTGCACCAACAACGTTTGCCCAGATAAAACCTGCCAAAATAAACCTGTCCCTTGTTGGCAGGTTGAACCACGGCAACGCCAATGTTTTGGCGAAGTCAGCGAAAACCCGCCAGAGCGAGCAAGGTGCCTTGAAACAAGGCGGCATTGACCTTTTGGTCATGCCGCCGAAGTTGAAAGGCAGATTGCCGCTCTGGCGGGTTTGCAGCGTCAAGTGGTTACGCGGTTCGTAGAACCGCGTAACCTACAAAATGAGCATTGCGTCGCCAAAGCTGAAGAAGCGGTAGCGCTCTTCGATAGCAGCGGCGTAGGCATCCATGATCTGGTCGCGGGTGGCAAGCGCGCTCACGAGCATCATGAGCGTGGAGCGCGGCACGTGGAAGTTTGTGATCAGCGCGTCGACCACGTGATAGGTCGATCCGGGCATGAGGTAGAGCTGCGTCGTGGCGTTCTCGCGCACCACGATGTCACCGCGGCCAAGTGTATCGGCCCCGTCCTCGCGGCCCTCAAAATAGCGCGCCGTCACGGCCGGATCGGACACCGGTGCCTCAGCGTCAAAGGCGCTCTCGAGCGAGCGCACTGCGGTGGTACCGACAGCAATCACGCGGTGTCCCTCGGCCTTAGCCTTATGCACGGCGTCGACAACCTCCTGCGACACGTGGTAGCGCTCGGTGTGCATCACGTGCTGCGTGGGGTCGTCCTCCTCCACCAGACGGAAGGTATCGATGCCCACCTCGAGTTCGACGGCGGCAAACTTGGCACCCTTGGCCTCGATGGCAGCCATAAGCTCGGGCGTAAAGTGCAGACCCGCCGTGGGAGCGGCAGCCGAGTGCTCCTCCTTCATGGCGTAGACGGTCTGGTACTTCTCGGGATCGCCCTCGTAATCGGTAATGTAGGGCGGCAGCGGCACGTGACCGGCAGCATGAATGGCCTCGTCGAGCGTGCGCGGCTCGCCGGCGGCATTGCAGCCGGCCGGCTCAAAGCGCACCAGACGGCCTCCGCGGCTATCGGTGACAAAGTCGATGACCTCGGCCGTCAGCACCACGGGAGCCCCCTCGGGCGCATGGGCGCCACCGGCGCGATACTCAATCTGAGCACCGGGCTTCAGGCGCTTACCCGGCTTGACCAGGCACTCCCAAACGTGGCCCAGCGGGTCAACATCCTCACGGCGCTTGAGCAGCAGCGTCTCGACCACGCCACCCGAGCCGGCTTTGCGACCGATCAGGCGGGCCGGCATCACACGCGTCTTGTTGATGACGAGCACATCGCCCGGCTCGATATAGTCGATGATGTCGCGGAAGATGCGGTGCTCAACGGTACCGCCGTGCTCCAGCGGCTTCCCCGCCTGGGAGCCTTTGCGATCCACCACCAGCAGGCGGCAGGAGTCGCGCGGCTCGGCAGGAGCCTGGGCAATCAGTTCCTCAGGAAGGTTGTAGTCAAAATCATCGGTACGCATCTTTGCCTCTTTCACAAAGCGCGTCAGTCGAAAAAATCGACTGACGCGCGCATCATTCTCCCCTGTATCCTATCAGCTTGTTGAGAGAAATATAGTATGGCAAACAGATTTGCGACTGTTTTCTCAACGCCCCGCTACTTAAGCGTTGCGTACATCACCGCCTTAATCGTATGCATGCGATTCTCCGCTTCTTGGAAAACACGAGACTTATCGGACTCAAAAACCTCGTCCGTGACTTCCATTTCGGTGACTCCAAACTTCTCAGCAATTTCGGCACCAACAGTAGTATTAGTATCGTGAAAGCTCGGAAGGCAGTGGAGGAAAATTGCCTCGGGCTTTGCCATAGACATCACCTCAGCGGTCACACGATACGGCGACATGAGCTTAATGCGGCTTTCCCACAGCTCTGCGGGCTGACCCATGCCAACCCAAACATCCGTGTAAATTACATCGGCATCACGAGCGCCTTCCTCAATATCCTCTGTAATGGTAATCGTCGATCCATGCTCGGCCGCAATACGACTACATTCTGCAAGGAGTTCAGGATCATAGGATGTAGCCCCCTCCGAATTTCCCCCGATTGGGCCGCAAGAACAGTAGTTAATGCCGAGCTTAGCGCAAATGACCATGAGCGAATCGGCGACGTTTCCGGCCGCCTTACCAAAAAATGTAAGTTTCCTGCCCTTAATCTCTCCAAACTCTTCACGCATGGTCAGAATATCGGCAAGCACTTGAGTCGGGTGGAATTCAGTAGTCAGCCCATTCCAAACGGGAACCCCAGCTTTTGCAGCAAGCTCCTCAACCTTCGCCTGTTCAAAGCCGCGGTATTCAATTCCGTCATACATGCGGCCAAGGACGCGAGCCGTGTCCTCAATCGACTCCTTTTTGCCCATCTGGGACGAGCCCGGATCCAAATAAGTTACACCCATGCCAAGGTCAAGTGCACCAACTTCGAAGGCGCAGCGAGTACGCGTGGAAGTCTTCTCAAATAGCAAAACAATATTCTTGCCTTCAAGGTATTTATGCGGAACACCGGCACGCTTCATGCTTTTGAAGTTAGCAGAAAGCTCAAGCAGATACTCAATCTCTTCCGTCGTGTAATCAAGCAGCTTCAGAAAACTGCGACCAGCGATATTAACACCCATATTCGCCATCTCCTATCACAGTGGATTTGCAACTAAATATCTTCGCGCCAGAAGGGCATGCTCATGCAGCGCGGGCCGCCACGACCGCGGGACAGTTCCTCGGAGGGAACGACCAAAAGTTCCAAACCGTTCTTGTAGAGCTCATCATTTGTGACAACATTGCGCTCGTAAACACAGACTTTACCAGGAGCAACGGCAAGAGTGTTCGACCCGTCGTTCCACTGCTCGCGAGACGCCTCAACCATATCGCCGGCACCGCACTCAATAAGCTGCACCTTCTCCACGCCAGTAGCCATTTCAAGAATATGCTCAAGCGTGTCATCAATCTCTTGAACAGCGACCATTCCCTCAGAGTCACCACGAGTCAGACGATAAACACGAAGGGTCTCAAAAATACCGGGATAAACTGTAAACTTATCGAAATCCACCATGGTGCAAACGGTGTCAAGATGCATGTAAGCATAGCCGTTGGGGATTTTAATAGCGTAAACGGTATCGATCTCAGAATTCCCAGATCCCCAGAACAAATTCTTTGCAAGCTCCTCAATCGCAGCCGCCTCAGTTCGCTGGCTAATTCCAATAGCCAAGGTATGAGCGTTAATGTTAAGCACATCACCGCCCTCGATATGCCAGGGATTCTTATGGTCGTACCAAATCGGAGTCCCTGCATAATCGGGATGGTATTTGAAAATCGCTTCATAGAAGGGCACTTCACGATCTCGCTGTTTCCAATACATATGGTGAAGCAGAACGCCTTTGCCCACAGAAGCAAGAGGATCGCGAGAGAAATATGAACTCGGAAGAGGCTTCAACACCAAATCATCGGGCTTCGCATCCTCATTATCCATCATGCTAAGCGTAGTCGAGACGCGAGGCAGCTCAAGGTCACGATAACGATACCCCCCCATAGCCTCAAGTACAAACTGATACGAATCTGAAATAGCGTCGAGCTTTTCACGAACAGCCTGCTCAAGCATAGGATTGACAATTCCGCTCTCAGCCATAAATGTATCGGTAAACTCAGCGCGAGCCGAGGGGCATGCATCCAGCGCTTCAGCAACGAGTTTCTCCATATAGAGAACTTCAACACCTTCGCTCCTCAGAAGATCCGCAAAGGCATCATGCTCCTTTTGAGCCACATCAAGATAGAAACAGTCGTGAATCCAGACATCCTCGAACTCTTCTGCCTTTACGTTCACAAGGTCACGACCGGGGCGGTGAAGCACAACTTTCTTGAGCTTACCAATCTCGCTGTGTACATTCAGTCCTTTAGGCATTCCTGTTACTCCATTTCAGCCATGAAACCTACAGGGCAATAAGTCCCGAGATTGCTACGAATACGATATTGATGAGCGACACGACCAAGAAGAATTTCCAAACGGTCTTCCACCACTGGCCAAGCTTGATCTTGCACACGCCCAAACCCGCTACAAGAATGGCGCTAGTAGGACAGATCAAAGACATCGTCGCGCTACCCATGGAGAGAGCCCACACGGCAGCCTCGGGATTAAGGCCCATGAGTTCGGTCAAAGGTCCAAAAATGGGAGCAGTCAGTGCTGCAAGGCCAGATGAGCTGGGAACCAGGATTGCCAGGAGGTTCTCAACCGCATAAAGAAGCGTAGTAAAGAGAACCGCCGGGATGCCGCCCAGACCAGTGGCGAGCGCATTGAGGATGGTATCGATGATCATGCCGTCAGAGGCAATGACAAGGATGCCACGCGCAAGTCCAACGACAATTGCCGAGAAAGCAAAGTCAGCGATACCCGCAACAAATTCCTGAGCGATGACGTCCTGACTAAAGCCCGCAATAACACCAGCCAACAAGCCCATGGCCAAAAAGACCGCAGAAATCTCGTTCATATACCAGCCCTGGGTCACAAGTCCCCAGATGATAAGGCACATTCCAGCGATAAATACCGCAAGCACGCCTTTTTGTCGACCCGTAAATTCCGCATCAAGGGCAGATTCATCGGCAGCGAACTCGACTTTCTTGGCGATATCATCCTCAAATGTGATCGATGACTCAGGATTCTTCTTTACCCTTCGTGCATAGAGGACAACCCAAGTAATTGCAACGGCGGTCAAAACAACCCAGGCAATCATACGCAGCCACAGCTGGGGGTTGCCCTGAATACCAAGAATACCTTGCGCAATGAGAACATTAAACGGATTAATCGTTGAGGCGATGTAACCCGTGCGCGCTCCAACGAACACGACCATGAACGCCGTCATCGAGTCGAAGCCCATAGCCATCATAATTGGCATGAAGATCGCAAAGAACGGGAGAGTTTCTTCCGCCATGCCAAAGCTCGTTCCGCCCAATGCAAAGAGAACCATCGCAATAGGAATAATTAGAATGTCTTTGTTCTTAAAGCGGCGAACGACACGACCCATTCCGCTCGTGATAGCGCCCGTTTTAGTAATAACCTGAAACGAACCGCCCACAATCAAGATGAATGCAACGACCTCAATTGCCTCTTGTATACCGCGCGTTGGAGCCTGAAGAACATCGAAGACACCTTGTCTGAGATCTACTTCATCCCCGGTTTCCTCGTCAATATATGTCTTTTCACTCTGCTCATACGTACCTGCGACAGTGACTTCACGACCGTTCACCTCCTGACGCTGATAGGACCCAGAGGGAACAATCCACGTGAGAACAGCGAAGATGACCATAAGTGCAAAGATGATCGCATATACGTGCGGGACCTTGAACTGCTTGATGCCTTTCGAACTTTCCGCTGCCATATCTCCTCCTTCATTCCTTTTCCCATCTATCCAGCTGGCACCATAAATGTATGAGGTTGCTCAGCGGTGGTCGGCCAACCATCGCTATCGTGTCGCTTTTCACCTATGAACGGCAGCTAAAGTGACGTTATTAATCAATCTGATATTTAAAATTGATGTTATTTGTCAATTACATACATCTTTTAACTTTTCCGCAACACAACAAGGAACCTGCCTTAGCCTTATATAAAAACCAGCAGGACAGGAGACAGACATGCAAGGCATACACATAACAAATGAAATCGGTCATTTAAAAGCCGTACTTGTCCATCGACCAGGAGCTGAAACACAAAACTACCCTGATGCCGACTTCAGCCAAGTTTTCTCCCTGCGAAAATGGAGCGGTCGTTTTGACCTCGACAAAGCAATGTATGAGCACGATTCCATGGTTCAATTGCTTGAGAAGCATGGCGTAGAAACCATTGAAATTAGGGACCTTCTCGAAGACTCACTTGAAACTGAGCCCCAATCACTTAAATATTTTATTGATGACTACCTCCGTTGCAGCGGGGCAACAGGCAGAGAGTTCCTCGAGGCAATAACCCAGCTGTTTGAGAACGCTAAGAACACCCAGGAATTGGTGAATATAGTACTTAACGGCATTCGCTTTGGAGACACTGAGCTATGTTCAAACCAGTCGGAAACACTACGGGCGCTCGTGCACGAGCAATTTGATCCCGCCTCGCTCTTGGTCAATCCCCTCAACACGCTTTTTTTCACTCGTGATCCTGCTGTGGTAGTCGGAGACGGCATCATCCTAAATCATATGTATTGGCCTGAGCGTGATCGTGAGGTCGCCTTATACCGGCAGATATTCACCCACCACAAGATCATGGGAGAAACTCCAATATGTGATTTGAACAGGAGTAGCTACCATATAGAAGGCGGAGACATTATTGTTATCAGTGCTAAGACAATATTAGTTGGAATCTCTGACCGAACTGAACCCGCCGCCGTCGAGTCACTTGCCAAAGAGCTCCTGACCTCAAATAAATTCCAGACCACCGAGCTAATTGCGATTCGAGTCCCCTCTGACGGGCTGCGTATCCACCTCGATACGTTCATAAGTAGAATTGATCACGACGCGTTCCTCATCGATCGTGAGATATGCAATGCCGTTGATGCATACAGCATTCAACTAAAACGATCCGGAAGGGGCCTTACGATCACTCCTATCGATCGCACGATTCCGGAAATACTCTCTGCAGCCTGTTGCGAACCAATAAAAGTGATTGACTGCGGAGGCGGGAATCAAACCGCCTACGAAAGAGAACGCCGGAACAACGCAACGTCTATCCTTGCGCTCTCGCCAGGAAAACTATGCGTATATGAAGAAAACGTTTGGACCAACGAAGCGCTTGAGAAAGCAGGAATGGAATTATTCCCGCTATCCATTGACGAGCTCACCAAAGGCTATGGTGGCACAAACTGTCTATGCCTCCCTCTGTGGCGAGAGGATCTATAGCCATGGGCTTCGGGGCAAATATTCGTAAACTCCGCACCATGGAGCATCTTGGTCAGGCGCAACTTGCAGAGATGTTGGGGGTATCTAAAGAGACCGTTTGTCGTTGGGAAAAAAGTCGGTATGCCCCCCGTGAGCGCTATATTGAAAAGTTACAAGCGCTCTTCGGTTGCACCCGCGATGAACTTGTTGGCGAGGAAAACGGTTTGGCTGTAAAGCTCGCAAATAAAAGAATCGTCACCGACGAAGACCCTGCTATCCACGAAATGGAGGGCACATTTCCCGTCATCGATATCGAATCGCAAAAGCGCCGCATCACGCACGGCCAACAAAATGCTTGCGCGCCTGTAGACGTAGCCAAACGTCACCCACATAGCGTTTTCGTTAAAATCAAAGGCGACGAAATGTCCCGCATTTACCCTCCCGGCAGCTTACTACTTGTCGATACCACCGCAAAGCCTTGGAACGGCTGTGCTGTATTGGCGCTCACAGACGGTAAAACACCGGTAATTAGGCGATTTGCAGAAGGAAACGACATGATTGTGCTGTCGTCCCATTCATATGCAACAGCAAGTCCGGATCTGATGTTTAACAAACGGAGGATTAGAATCATAGGAGTCGTCGTTTGGTATCAAGCGAGCCACGATCACACGCTTAATTAAATCGACTTTCCCAAAAACGACCGTACCGCGCAGACAGCTCAAAGTCCCAGCCCAAATGAACTACTTTTTGGCGGCTTTGCGCTCGTCGCGGATGCGGGCGCGATCCATGGCCGCCTCGACCGCCGAGAAACGGCAGCCGCAGTAATTCTGCCGATACATGCCCAGCTCACGCGAACGGCGCGTAGCCTCGGGATAATACGGGCGAAAATCGCGAATCACCGGGGTGAGACCGCGGGCGGCAGCCAGACGCTCCAAAACATCATTGCAGGTATCGAACAGCTGATACGGCGAGACGGCGAGCGTCGTGCCCACAAACTCAAACCCGCGCTCCTGGGCCACGCGGCACGCCTCGGCCAAGCGCAGGGCATAGCACGAGCGACAGCGACGGGGCCGATCGGCACCCAGCGGGGCCACGCCGGCCTCCCAGCGCTCGCGGTCCTCCCCCGCCTCGATGAGCTCGATGTCGCCATCGGCACACCACCGGCGCAGCTCGTCCAGACGCCGCCGCCATTCATCGCGCGGTTGAATATTGGGATTGGTCCAGCAAATCGTGGGCTCAAACCCCTCCTCGCGCAGCAGGCGAACCGGCTCAAGCGAGCATGGTGCACAGCACGCATGCAGCAACAACGACTTCATCGACATCCCCGTCCCAGAAAACTCACCCCGACATCATGGCAGCTAAAATAGCCCCGCCCCAAAAAGACTACTTTGCGAAAAAGCGCACGCCAAAGGACGTATCCTCGCAGGCGACGATACGGCGGTCGCGCAGAATGGTCCGCACGTAATACCAATCACCCACACAGCCCGACAAGTGCAGACCAGCCGCCAGGTAGCACAGCAGCGGATAGTCCGAGAACGCAAACCCCAGGGCAAATGCTGTCGTCACAACAACCGTCGGCGCCAGGCAAACCGCCATGTACCGCCGGCGCGAATACACAACGCCCTCGGCGCAGGCATAGATCATCGCCGTCTCGCGATTCGCCCCAAAGGTCACCTGCGCGCCCGCAGGCGCCAGCAGCTTAAAAAACACCGCATGCACCAGCTCGTGCACGGCAAACGATGCCATTGAGACCGCAGCCAAGCCGACTATCCAGCCCACGACAGCCATCCAGCCGCCCGCCTCAGCCGCGTCCAAGTCCGCAGGCCCGCCCAACAGCATAAACACCGGCACCAGGCACACGGCAAACACCGCGATCACGGCCATCCCCCACACGAAGCAAGCGTGTAGAAAATCCTCGTCCTCAAACGCATGTATGTTGGAAATCTCATTCATAGCATCTTAGGATAGCGCCCCTGCCACGCACCCGCCCGCATGTGCGATAATGTCGAATGATATGCACGAATTGACCACCGCGCCGCCGAACCCCGTGCCCGGCCGCGCTCTTACCTATATGCGAAGGAGTCCCATGGCATCCAAATACTCCATGAACGACCGTCCCAGCTGGCCGCGCCGCGCCATCGTTACCGCCGGCGAGCCCTACGGCAACAAGGGTCTGCACTTTGGCCACGTCGGCGGCGTCTTTGTCCCGGCCGACTTCTTCGCCCGCTTCCTGCGCGACCGCCTGGGCCGCGAAAACGTCATCTTCACCTCGGGCACCGACTGCTACGGTTCGCCCATCATGGAGAGCTACCGCAAGCTCAAGGAGAACGAGGGCTACGACAAGTCCATCGGCGAGTATGTCGAGTCCAATCACTCCCGCCAGGCCGCGACCCTCAACAACTACAACATCAGCTGCGACATCTACGGCGGCTCGGGCCTTGAGCCGGCGGCCCAGATCCACAACGAGGTGACTGCCGAGATTATCGAGCGCCTGCACGAGCAGGGCACCATCTCCAAGCGCTCCACGCTGCAGTTCTACGATGCCAAGGCCGGCACGTTCCTCAACGGCCGCCAGGTCATCGGCCGCTGCCCCATCCAGGGCTGCAAGTCCGAGAAGGCTTATGCCGACGAGTGCGATCTGGGCCACCAGTTTGAGCCCGAGGAGCTCATCGCGCCCAAGAGCCAGCTCACCGGCGAGGTGCCCGAGCTGCGCCCGGTCGACAATCTCTACTTTGACCTGCCGGCCTACCTCGACTTTATGAAGACCTACACCGCCAAGCTCGCCCAGAACCCGCAGGTTCGCTCCGTGGTCTCCAAGACCATGGAGGAGTGGCTGCTGCCGGCTCAGCTCTACATCCAGAACAAGTTCCGCGAGGCCTTCGATGCCGTCGAGGACCAGCTCCCCGAGCACACCGTGCTGGAGCCCGAGGGCAACAAGAGCAGCTTTACCGTCACCTTCCCCAGCTGGAAGGAGCGCGACGACGCCCACGCGGTGCTCGCCAACGGTGGCGTGCGCTTCCGCAGCGGCAAGGCACTCGTGCCCTTCCGAATCACCGGCAACATCGACTGGGGCGTTCCGGTGCCCGAGGTCGATGGCGTCTCCGACGTCACCTGCTGGTGCTGGCCCGAGAGCCTGTGGGCGCCCATCAGCTATACGCGTACCGTGCTCGCGCGCGATGCCAAGGCCGCCGGCGTGACCGAGGGCGTCGCCGCCCAGGATGCCGCCCTCATGGGCGAGCCCGCCGCCGACTCCACGCAGGTGCCCGCACCCACCTACCAGCACAGCTCGCTCGACTGGCGCGACTGGTGGTGCTCTGACGACGCTCAGATTTACCAGTTCATCGGTCAGGACAACATCTATTTCTACTGCATCGCGCAGACCGCCATGTGGGAGGCCCTGGGCTGGGACCTCACGCAGAGCACCGTCAGCGCCTGCTACCACCTGCTCTACATGGGCAAAAAGGCCAGCTCGTCCTCGCAGACGCCTCCCCCGCCGGCAGACGACCTGCTCAACCACTACACCTGCGAGCAGATGCGCGCGCACTGGCTGTCGCTCGGCCTATCCGAAAAGCCGGTGAGCTTTAGCCCCAAGGCATACGACACGCGTGTGACCGGCAAGGACAAGGACGGCAACGAGGTACGCGCCTGCGACGACAAGCGCGTTATCGACCCGGCCCTTAAGGAGAGCGCGCTGCTGACCGGCGTGTTCAACCGTCTGGCCCGCAGCTGCTTCTACGGCGTCGCCGTCAAGGAAGGCGACGAGAGCCCCTACCGCAACGGCTGCATCCCCGCCGGTGCCGCTTCTGACACCGTGGTCGAAGCCGCCGAGCAGGCAGCTCTCGCCTTTGAGCAGGCTATGTACAAGTTCGAGACGCACCGCGCGCTTGCCGTGTGCGACGACTACCTGCGCGCCGCCAACAAGCGCTGGAGCGACGCTTCCAAGGCCGCCAACAAGCTCGAGGGCAACGAGGCAAACGCCGCAATGACGCAGGCGCTCGTCGACGCCTTTACCGAGCTGCGCGTGGCGACCGTGCTCATGCACGGCATCGTCCCTGCCGGCTGCGAGCTCATCTGCGAGTACTTCGACATCGACCCGGTCGCCTTCTTTAGCTGGGATAACATCTTCGCCTCCACGGATGAGTTTGTGGAGAGCTTGGGCGAGAAGCCCGGCGAGCACCGCGTAAAGCCGCTGCCCCCGCGCTTCGACTTCTTTAGCAAGCACGAGAGCCAGTACTAAACACTCGACATGTAATGGAATGGGAAGGAAAGACGGATGTCCAAGCCGCGTCGTCGTAAGCAGAAAAAGCAGGTCAAGGCCGAGCTCAAGCTCAGGCAGTTTGCCGCCACCGAGCTTTCCGACCAGCTTGCCGCCCTTCCTTGCGCCGCCGACCTGCCGCGCTTTATGGTCGACACGGTCGCCGGCGCCTATGCGCCCGCCGATGCCGAGCTCATGATCGAGGGCTTCGGCGCCGCGGCCACACGCCCGGTCACGCTGCGCGCCAACACGCTCAAGGCAACCGCCGAGGACATCGCTGCGGCGCTCGATGCCGCCGGTATCGCCCACAACGCTGTCGCCTGGTACCCGGACGCCTTTATCCTGCCCGAGGCCCAGGTTTCCGATCTGTGGGATCTCGACATCTACCGCGACGGCAAAATCTACCTGCAGAGCCTGTCGTCCATGATGCCGCCGCTGGTCCTGGGCGCACAGGCAGGCGAGGACATCCTGGACATGTGCGCAGCCCCCGGTGGCAAGACGACGCAGATCGCCGCCCTCACGCAGGGGCAGGCGCACCTTACCGCCTGCGAGATGAGCATTCCCCGCGCCGAGAAGCTCGAAGCCAACCTCCACCGCCAAGGCGCAAAAAACGTGCCCGTCATGCGCATCGACGCACGCGAGCTCGACGAGTTCTTCCGCTTTGACCGCATCCTGCTCGACGCCCCCTGCACCGGCACGGGCACCGTCATCAGCGGCAACGAGAAAAGCCTGCGCGGCCTGACCGAGCAGCTGCTGAGCAAGTGTGCCCGCTCGCAGCGAGCACTTCTGGACCGCGCCATGGGAGCCCTTAAACCGGGCGGCACGCTCGTCTATTCGACTTGTTCGATCTTGCCGCAGGAAAACGAGGACGCCCTGCAAGAGGCCCTCGACAAGCACATGGATTGCGAGCTTATCCCCCTCGACGGCACGCCGAGCGAAAGTGAAACGCGCCGTGCTCAGGAAGTTGGCGAAGAGCCACGCATCGAGTCCAACGCTCTCACCGAGGCAATCGCCGCTGGTCAGGTATCGGCCATCGCCAACGGCCTGCCCGGCACGCTCACCATTCCGCCCAGCCGCGAATTTGAGGGCTTCTACATTGCCCTGATCCGAAAACGCAGCTAGCGCACGGATCCAAAACTCAACAAGCTATCTCCGTGCGCGTTTGCCCTGCTGGTCGCGATGCTGTTTAAGCATCGCGCGCTCCTTGCGTTCGGCCCTTTTGCCTTTAATGGCCGTAACCACAAAGTAGATGACCGCGGCGGCTACGATTGCGCCCACGCATAGGCCAATCGAGCCCAACATTGCCGAAAATTCCATACCGCGTCACCTCTCTTTTAAACGGGACTTTCAAGATAGCACCTCGATCCCCGCCACCACAGCTCCTCCACGTTCGCCGCCCTTCGGTCTAACGGAGGACGCGGCGGGGAAAAATCAACTCGTCAAACGATTTAGCATTCGCAATTCCGGCTGCATCGCGCCGGCCGTCATCACATAGAATCGAGCTTCCATGGATACCCTCAACGATCTAAATGAGCGCGTCGACGCCTTCGTCGGCACCAGCTCCTTCGACACGCCTGCCGCGGCAAACGACCAAGCTCCCATCGATGTGCCCGCCGAGGTTCACGAAGACATCGTCGCCTCGGTCGATTTCTCCGAGGTCGAGCTCGCAGACGAGTTCACCGAGCCCCAGGTAGCCGTGACCCCCAACGGACTGCTCCCCATGGAGCCGCTGCCCATCGACGGGCGCCTGCGCAAGGCGGCCCTTCGCATGCCTGACGAGATTGAGGAGGCCAGCGGCTTCACGCTCTTCGGCCGTCGTATCAAATCGCTCATCTACACCACCGACGTCGCGGTCATCCGCAACTCCAACGCCGATGCCGTCTTTGCCGTTTACCCCTTCACGCCGCAGCCCGCCATTACGCAGGCGCTGCTGACCGTCGCCGAGTGCCCGGTCTTCGTAGGCGTGGGCGGTGGCACCACCACCGGCAAGCGCTCCGTTCAGATGGCAGCCGTCTCCGAGATGCAGGGCGCGGCGGGCTGTGTGGTCAACTCCCCCGCCACCGCCGAGATGGTCGAGCACATCACCAACATCGCCGACATCCCCGTCATCGCCACGGTCGTACGTTGCGACGACGATGCTCACGCAAAGGTGCGCGCCGGCGCCAAGATTCTTAACATCGCCGCTGGCAAAAACACGCCGCAGGTCCTGCGTGAACTGCGCGAGCACTATCCCAACCTGCCGCTCATCGCGCCGGGCGGCAAGACGCCCGAGAGCATCCGCGAGACCATCGCCGCCGGCGCCAACGCCATCATCTGGACGCCGCCTTCGGCACAGCAGCTACAGACCGACATGATGCAGCGTTATCGCAAGATGAAGGAAGACGCCACGCCCGTTATCTCGCGCGACGATGTGCCCATTATCGACCAGGTCGCCGCCGCCGAAGTCAGCCAGGTCGAGAACATGAATCCCGACGTGCCGATTCCCGACGAGGTCATCGAGCGCGTCGCTTCGATCCACGAGCGCGTCGAGGAGCGTCGCGCCAACCGCGGGCTCAAGCCCTCACTGCACGGCTTTTTCTTCCGAGGAAAGAAACGCTAGCAAAACATCTTGGCCCGCCCCACAAACGTGAGGCGGGCCGTTTTCGTTTGAGCAATCATGCAGCGATGTGATGGGGCAAATTAATCCACGCGCTTGTCGCCCATAAAGAAGAGCGCCACCGTACCAGGTCCGGTATGCGAGCCAATCAGAGTACCGATGTTATTGATCTCAATCTTGCCTTTAAGCTGCGGAACCTGTTTCTCAATCAGCGCCGCAACTGCCTCGGCATCCTCGCGGCACGCCGAGTGCGACATGATGCACTTACCCGAATAATCCGCACCGTCCTGCACGTGTGCCATCATGGTCTGAGCCATCTCGGAAATCGCGCGCTTCTTAGTGCGAATCTTCTCACGTGGCGACAGCCCACCTTCGCAATCGACCGTCATAAGCGGGCAAATCTTAAGCGCCGTGCCGATGATCGCGCTCGCAGCCGAAATGCGACCGCCGCGCAGGTAGCTCGACAGATCGGTCGAGAAGAACCAGTGGTGCAGGTTGAGCTTGTGCTCCTCGATCCAGGCAGCCGTCTCGTCGAGTGAAGCCCCGCTATCGCGCACGTCGGCGGCACATTCCGCCAGCAGGCCAAAGCCCGAAGACGCCGCCAGCGAATCGACGACGCGCACCTTGCCGCCCTGGGGATAGCGATCCGCGAGCATCTGCGCCGCAACGCAGGCCGATCCATACGTGCCCGAAATACCCGACGACAACGTCAGGTGCAGCACGTCTTTGCCCTCGGCAACAAGCGGCTCCCAAAACTCCTCGTACTCACCCACGCTCACCTGAGACGTCTTGGGCATGGCGCCCGCGGATATCTGGGCAAAAAACTCGTCCGGCGTAACCGACTGATACAGATCGTCCGCATAGACAACATCGTCGATCTCGTAATGAAAACACACGACAGGGATATTGCGCGATTCAAAGAACTCCCGAGTTCGATCGGCGGCGGATTCACAGGTCAGGACAAAATCACTCATATGAGGCTCCTTACGTATAGTTATAAAAATTATCGCACAGCAAGCATAAATACGGTACAAATGTCCACTATTTACCAAATAGAGCCAAAGGTGGTGAACATCTTTACCGTCATCATCTCTATCGATCCCGGAGGCATACGTCTGTAAAAACGACCCTACGTCTCCACCCAACCGCCATATCTACCTCAACTAAATCGATTTACCAAACCGTTCGGCCAACAATTCGACCTCCCACCCCCAATCGAAACAAAAGCGGCGCATACTGATAAACGTTTGACGCTGTTTATCAGTTTTACCAACCCCATCGGAAGGTGTTTCATGGTCGCATTCGATCGCAATCCGCAAGACTTCAAGTATCTGCGCCTGCTGTCGAAACAATTTCCCACCGAGCAATCCGCGTTTACCGAGATCATCAATCTCTCGGCCATCCTCAACCTGCCCAAAGGCACCGAGCATTTTATGAGCGACGTGCATGGCGAGTACGAAGCCTTTATGCACATCCTCAACAACTGCTCGGGCGTCGTGCGCGAGCATGTCGACGAGATTTTTGGCGACACGCTTTCCTTTGACGAAAAGGGCGAGCTGTGCACGCTCATCTACTACCCGCACGAGAAGATCGAGCTGGTCCGCAGCCAGCGCGAGGACTCGCCCACCTGGTACAAGACGATGCTTGACCAACTCATTATGGTTGCCCGCTCGCTTTCGAGCCGTTATACGCGCTCCAAGGTGCGTAAGGCCATCCCACGCGATTACGCCTATATCATCGACGAGCTGCTGCACACGCACCCGGACGAGAACAACTATCGCGTGCGCTATCACGAGCGCATCGTGGAGTCCATCCTGGAGACCGCAAGCGCCGACGACTTTATCGAGTCGCTTGCCTCGCTCATCAAGCGCCTGGCCGTCGACCACCTGCACCTGGTGGGCGACATCTTCGACCGCGGTGGCGGCGCGGCCAAGATTATGGACCGCCTGCTCACCTACCATTCGCTCGACATCCAGTGGGGCAACCACGACCTGCTGTGGATGGGCGCTGCGGCCGGTGAGCCCGCCTGCATCGCCACGGTGCTGCGCAACAACCTACGCTACGACAACTACGAGATCCTGGAGAACGACTACGGCATCTCGCTGCGTGAGCTTGTCGCCTTTGCCGATGCCACCTACACCGCCGGTGAGTCCATCACCCCGCTGGTCAAGGCCATCAACGTGCTGCTCTTTAAGCTCGAGGGTCAGATTATCCAGCGCCACCCCGAGTTCGACATGACCGACCGCCTGTTACTCGACAAGATCGACCACGACACCGGCACGGTCACGCTCGCCGACGGCAGCGTGTGGCCGCTCACGACCAACGACTTCCCCACCGTCGACCCGACGGACCCCTATACGCTCACGTCTCAGGAGCAGCACATCATCGACAAGCTCGTGTCCGAGTTTGTCACCGCCGATCACCTGCATCGCCATATCGATTTCCTCTATTCCCACGGCTCGATGTACAAGGTCACCAACGGCAACCTGCTGTTCCATGGCTGCGTGCCGCTCAACGAAGACGGCACCTTTAGCAGCATGAACTGCCTGGGCACCTGGCACGCTGGCCGCGATTATCTCGATTTTTGCGACCACATCGCCCGCCGCGCCTGGCGCGTGGGCGACCGCGACGCCCTCGACTGGATGTGGTACCTGTGGATTGGCTTTAGCTCACCCGCCAGCGGACGCCTGGTGCGTACCTTTGAGCGCGCCTATATCGCCGATAAGAGCACCTGGGTCGAGCCGATGGACCCGTACTTTACGCTTACCAAGTCGCCCTCGGTCTGCGATGACATCATGCGCGAGTTTGGCGTCGTGCCCATGGCATGTTCACCGACCGGCCACATCATCAACGGCCACACGCCCGTTAAAACCACCAAGGGTGAGCAGCCCATCCGCGCCGAGGGCAAACTGCTGGTCATCGATGGCGGCTTCTGCCGCGCTTACCATCCCAAGACGGGTATCGCCGGCTATACGCTCATCTCGAGCTCGCGCGGCTGCCGCCTCAAGTCGCACCGGGCCTTTACGACGGTTGCCGAGGCACTCACGCGCAACGTGGACATCGAAAGCGAGACCAACCGTTTTGACCAAGCAGACCGTCGCCGCATGGTGAGCGACACCGATACTGGCGCCAAGATTCGCAGCCAGATCCAGGATCTGCGCCAGCTGCTCGATGCATATAGAAACGGTGCTATCGAGGAGCGCGTCTAGCCCCACCCGCGGGGATTGGCTAAACTTGCTGAGTTTGTCATCCCCGCGGCGCCCCGGCGCCACCATAAGGCAGGTACCATGCAAAAGCTCCTTGCGCAGATCATGAAGTTTGGCGTCGTCGGCGTCATTGCCACGGTCATCGACTTTGGCATTATGAATCTGCTCCACTACGGTCTGGGCCTTAACATCCTAATCGCCAACACCAGCGGCTTTATCATCTCGCTCATCTTTAACTACCTCGCAAGCATGAAATACGTGTTTGCGCACAAGGAAGGCATAAGCCGCCGCCGCGAGTTCATTATCTTTGTCGTGCTGTCCGTGATCGGCCTGGCACTCAACGACGGTATCGTGTTGACACTCAACGCCGGCCTGGGACTCGAGGCCAATATCGCCAAGATCTGCGCCACCGCGCTTGTCATGGTCTACAACTTTGTGACCCGAAAGATCTTCCTGGAAGGCGACGAGACCAAGTAACTCGCAACCTTACAGCTTTACAATGCCCACGGATGACGCGCGTCGAGCGCCGTGTTGTTCGCGGGCATTGCTCGTTTACGGGCAAGTTTTCAACGTTTGCGGATTAGCTCTTGAAAATTTGGCGAGTTCGTATAGTTCTTGGCAAGGACCTTACGTTTCCCTTGCAAAAGCTCTAAAGTATCCTCTGCTCGATTCATCAACGCATTGGATGTGATTACGTGCGCAAGGCACTGGCACAACCTCATACCAAGCAGTTCCTCAAGTTCGCTGTCGTGGGTCTTGTCTCCTTTGGCATCGACTGGGGTATGCTCATTGCGCTCGTCGAGCTGTTTCACCTCGACTTTTTGATGAGCACCACGGTTTCGTTCATCACGTCCGTCGTGGTCAACTACTGGCTCAGCATGAAGTACGTGTTCGACCACCGCGAGGGCATGAGCCGCAAGCGCGAGTTCACGATTTTCACCATCCTGTCGGTGATCGGCCTGGGCCTCAACGACCTGTACATGTTTGTGGGCGTCACGTTTTTGAGCATCGGCTACCAGGCCATGAAGGCCATCGCCACGTTCCTCGTCACCTGGTACAACTACTTCAGCCGCCGCTTCTTCCTCGAGGGCGCACGGTCGTAGTCGATTCACTATTTGCTTGAATGTAAAACCGGTTGGAATTCCCGTTCCAACCGGTTTTTTTGTTTGCCGAGAGACCCGGCGACCCAGTCCCATTCGCATGAAAAACGGGCGGCCCGGATGTTTGTCCGAACCGCCCGTCTGGCGCACTATGTCGAGGTCCCTAGCCTGTAACGTAATACCAGACCACGTTGTCGCCATTGGAGAGAACGTAGTTACTGCAGGCCGTCATGGGCGTTGTGCCGTTGACGGAGTACATCCAGCCGCTCGTGCCACCGTACTGTTTCTCGGCCAAACCACCAATCGCGGAGACATACGTGCCGTACGACGAGCCATGTGCGTTAACGGAAAGGCCCAGCGCGCACAGGGCATCATAGACGGTAGCGCCTTCGTTAAAGGTAAAGGTGCCACCAGAAGACACAGGATTGCCCACAGCGCTCGATGTGACCGAAACCGTCACTGTTACGTAGCTGGACTCCTGCGAGCCGCTCTGGCCGCCCGAGGAGGCGTTTCCACCATTAGAGGATGAGGCTCCATCAGACGACTGGCCACCGCCAGACGCATTGGAAGTATCACCGGCTCCCGTATTTTGGGCAGCGGATTTATCGCCAGACTTCTTGCCGTCCTGGTCCTCGGACTTCTTGTTATCCGAGTTCTTGTCCGATTCCTTGTTTGAAGACTCGGAATCGTCCTTGGACTTGGACTCATCAGAATGCTTGGACTCATCTTTTGCGTCATTCGATGACTTGGAATCCTTGGAACTGGCCTCGCCCGAAGTCGTAGTCGAGCCAGACACCTTGGTGTCCTTGGTGACGACGCTCTCCCCCGTCACGGTCTGAATGATCCAGTCGATGGACCAGGCACCGCTCTCGGAAGGATGGACGAAACCCAGCGAGACGACGATCAGAATGGTGCACGCGGCAGTCAGGACGCCGAGGAACGTCTTGCGACGAGGGGCGGACGCCGCCGAAGCGGCGCCCTGTTGCTTTGCATCGTCAAGCTGGATAAACGAGGAATCTGGTTGCTTGGGGTCAGCGTCCTTGGATTTATTGGACACAGCCCTCACCTACCGACGTTTGGTGAACACGAACACGCCGACGATGGCGAGACCGATGACGCCGGCGGCAACGCCAACAATGGCGAGCGGGTTGGTGCCAGCCTCCTGCTCGGAGGCACTAGAGGACTTCTTAGCAGTGGTCGTGGAAGCAGCACCCGTATCGGACTTGGAATCGGACTTCTTGTCGGACTTGCTGTCCTTCTTGTCAGACTTCTTCTCGTCCTTCTTATCGGACTTATCGGAGTCTTTCTTGTCGGACTTGTTGTCCTTGGTCTCGGTCTTGGTCGACACCGTCGTCTTGGTCACCGGCTTCTGACCCGGGGCGATAGCGCCGCCCTTCGAGCCGGAGCCAGAACCCGCGCCAGCGCCAGCGCCGGAACCAGTACCGGTACCAGAACCGCTACCGCCGTTGGAACCAGCACCGCCATTGCCGCCAGGGTTAACGGCATTCTTGGTCCACTTGGCATACAGCGTCAGGTCGGCCGTTACCGGCGTGCTAAAGTCATACGCCTGCGCGCAAGCCTCATCGGTATACCAACCGCCGAAAGTGTAGCCATCGCGCGTCGGATCGGCCGGCTTGACCAGCTTGCCGTCGGCCGTAGTCTGGAAGTCGACCTTAGAACCCTCGCCAGTCTCAAACGAGACCTTAACGCCACCACTCAGCTTGAAAAGCGTGCCGGAATCGTTGATGTAGTAGAGGTTACCCTTGGCATCGCAGGCAATCGGCGAGTCACAGTAATTGTTGTGTCCCGCTGCGCTAAACGCACCGGTCGCCTGCGCGTCACCCATCTTGTAGCGATACACGCCACCGCCCGAGGTGTAGCTCACATAGTCGGAAGTCGCACCATAGTTGACAGTGAAATAAACGTACGCGTCATCCGCCTGGACACTCACGAGCGGTGCGCCCTTGATGCCACCGGCAGGAAGCACGGAGCCATCGGCAGACGAAACCAACGTCGTAGCAAAGTCATTATCAAGGTCGACAATCGCCAGCGCCGAACCGCCAGAAACCTCGCCACCGACAATTAGCTTATTGCCATACAGCGTGGGCATGCAGGCACAACCCGTAAGACCAAGATCGATGACGCGTTCTTCGGAAATGCGCGAAGAGGCCCTTGCGTTTGCGTCCGACAGTGCCAGCACGTGGAGCTTGCCGTCACGCGAGATCACATAGGCATGCTTGCCGTCTTTGGACAGTACACAGCCGGAGTTGACGATGGCACCAACCGAAACGCTGCCGAGCACATCACCCGTCGACTTGCTAAGCATCTCAACGGTACCCGCACTCGTCGGAACCAGAATATAGCCGTCGCCCACCGTAGCGCTCGTCCAGTAGTAGCCCTCATCAGCATTAACATGCTGCCAAGAAACAGCGCCGGTCAGTATATTAATACGCGTCAGGTGACCGTTATTGTACGTACTCGTTCCATAGTCGACATCAACGGTGCCAACGTAGAGATAGTTGCCATCGACCGTCAGCTGGGAATTTGACTGGGCAGATTTGCTCACAGAGTCAGTGACCCAAACCGTCGTCAGCGTATCGGCCGTCAGAGCCTGGACCGCACCGCCGTCGAGCGGGACGATGACCAAGCCTTTCGTATAAATCGGACGCGTGGTGTAGCCAATCGCAGTCTGAAGGTTCGACTCGGCAAGCACCTTGCCCGACTCGGCGTCGATCTTAAGCAAACGCTTGTTCACGGCAAGGTAAACGTTGCCGTTCACGACAATAGGCTCACTCGCATTGGGATACGTGGCACCCGAGTAGGCCCTCCAATCGAACGTCCAAGAGCTTGCCAGCGCGCCCGTAGGCGTGGACACGTTCTTGACCACCGCATTGGAATTGCCACTCCAGTCGGCTTTCCAATCGGTCGGGCGCGAAGCGCTCGGATCGACTACGACTTCATCGGGATTAGGAACGGTGTCGCCAGGGGCGTAAGCCCAGACGATTTTGTCGCCCGACTTGAGCACGTAATCGCTATCGAGCTGAGGCCCGGGAACGCCGTTGACAAAGAACGACCATGCACCCGACAGCTCGGTGCCATCAAGCGGGGAGACAAGACTATGAACACCCCAATAACCAAATTGGTCGTACATCTTGGACTCAATGCCAATGGCATCGAAGTAGGCAGCGGAAGCGTCCTTGATCGTCGTGCCCTCGACAAACACCTGCGTCGAAGGATCGGTCCAGCGCTGCGCCTTCTCATCCTTCTTACCGATGATCTCCATTGAAACGGAAACCTGGCCGGGCATGGTTCCATCAAAGCCATAGACCCAGGTAACCTTGTCCCCGGCCTTGAGTGTGTAATTGCCCGCGCCGACATTGGCCGCCTGACCGTTAACGAAGAACTGCCAGAATTTCCAAGTGTTTTCGTTAACTTTCTCGCTCGAAAGCGTCACGGTCTTGTTGAACGGTGAAGTCAGCGACTCGAGATACCAGCCGTACGTGCCTTTCCCCGTTTTGGCGCCAATGCCGGCCTTTTTAAAGGCCTGCTCGGAAAGATCAGCAGCGGTCGTGCCCTCTTCCACCAAAGCTGTCGTGGGCTGCGCCCATGTCTGCTGAGCGCCCGAGGCGTCCTGGCCGACAACGGTGCAGCTAACGGAAATCTGATTGGCGGGCGCGGGGTCACCGTACTTCGAGTAGCACCAGACGACGGAGTCGCCGTCCTTGAGCGTGTAGCCGCCGGCGCCGACCGCGGAGACGCTGCCGTTGACGAACAGCTGCCAGTGCGCGCCGGTCGCCGGGTCGCAGGCGAGCGTGCGGCCCGCGTCGAAGGGCGACGTGATCGAGTTGAGCGCCCAGCCCCAGGAGCCGTTGGGGTCGTAGTCGGCCTTGAGGCCGGCCTGCCTGAAGAGCTGCTCGGAGAGGTCGGCCGCGGTCGAGCCCTCCTTCAGAGCGATCTGCTGCGCGGCGGCCCAGGTCTGCTGGGCGCCCTTGGCGTCGGTGCCGACGACGGAGCACGTGGCCGCGACCTCTTGGCTTGCGGCTTCGGTAGGCTGAGATTCAGCCTCATCGGAAGCGGCTACAACACTTTTGACGTTCTGTTCGGATGAATCCGGCGAAGCAGTAGAAGCCTCGACTGCGGCAGAATCGTCCGACGCTACGCCGTTGCTATCTGCGGCATTCGCCGAAGCGCCATCGTTAACCGACGCATCGCTCGCGTTAGAGCCGGTTTCAGAAACGACACCGTCGGCAGCACCGTCCGCGGCACCCGTGCCCTCGCCCGGCGTCGCAGCCTGAGCCACAGCCTCGGCAATGCCCTCGGTGCCCTCGGCCCACAGCTGAGCCGGCGTGGTGCCAAAGGCCATCGCGAAGGCCAGGAATGCCACCAGGCCGCGCTTGGCTACGCCGCATGCAATCGCGCCACGGCGATGCAACGAGGCGCGCTCGCGCTCGTCCTCAAACATATCCATTTGTCCCCCATTGTCTGTACTTGGAGCGTTGCCTTGAGGCTGCCCCACGTCATCGCGCATGTTGCGCTCGAGTTCCCCCATCGGGGTCCCCCTTCCCTCCAGAGCCCTATGCACACCGGCGGCATACGCCGCAGCCGCACGCAAGATGGGAGGCGATCCGACTTAACCTTAACGACTCGGGCGCGCCGTCCGATCTGCGACGCGAACATCCCGAGCCAAGAGGAATTACGGTTACTGGTACAGCCGGGGACTTGCACCCCGATTCTCCCAAACGCGCAGGTAAACCGCGCATTCATGCGTCTCCGCACCACCATCTAGGCCATCGATTATTACCGTCAAAATGGTATCACGCAAAAGGGCCTCGCACGCAGGCGAAGCCCAAGGTAAAAGCTATTGTTTGCGATAGGAAAATGCGGTGACGGTCGCGGCCTCTAGTGCTTGCCGCCGTGACTGTTGAGCCAGATATTGCGGCCCAGCATAAGCGCCAGCACCAGTGCGCTGACGTAGCCCATAAAGCCAATGACCGGAATACCAAACACAACCGGCTCGATGCGCGCGTAGTACACCACCGACGAACCGATAAACAGGCCAGCAATCACAATTGCCATCGACATACGGTCGATAATTCCGCCCAGCTGTCGCAGCGCCTTATCGCTGCTCATGATCTGCGTGTTCACCTTAAGCTGGCCGCGCGTGAGCATGCGCGAAGCCAGGCCAAGATACTCGGCCGCCTCGAGCGAGCCCTTCGCCGCGCGATAGCTGCTCGCGGCAAGATCGCGCCCCATGTCGCGCACGCGCGCATAGGTGCTTTTCTCGTTTTTAATGTGCGTTTGGATGATCTGGATCATGTTGACGTTGGGCATGTACTCGGTCAGCAAACCCTCGAGCGTCACCATGCCGCGCGCGAACATCGTCACCACGCTCGGCAGCTCAACGTCATTCTTACGCGCGAGGTTTAACAGCGAGGTCAAAAACTCGCCGATATCCAGATCCTTCAGGTCGAGGCCCGCAAAGTCTGCGACGATAAAGTCCAAATCGGACAAAAAGGCCGAATGATCGAGCTCTGCCGAATCGCCACGCGTCACGGCGAAGCGCATGAGCGAATCCTTGAGCTTGGGCACGTCACCCTCGGCCACGGCGAAAATCATGTCCTTGACGATACCGCGATCGTGACTCGACATGCGTCCGACCATGCCCAAGTCGATAAAGTAAACGATGCCGTCCTTGAGAATAATGTTTCCCGCATGCGGGTCGGCATGGAAAAAGCCGTCATCGAGCACCTGCGTCGAGTAGTCCTCGACGATTGCGGCACCGATCTTTTCCAAGTCATAGCCCTCGGCCACCAAGCGTTCAGGATCGGCGATCGAAATGCCGTCGACGTAGTCCATAACCACCACGTGCTCGGTGCACAGGTCCAGATAGGATTTAGGGCACGTCACGCCATGAACACTCTTATGGAACTCGTAGAAGTCGTTGAGGTTTTTGGCCTCGGCCAAAAAGTTGGTCTCCTCGCGAAACGAGGTCCACAACTCCTCGACTACGCCGTGCAGGTCAACGAATTGATCGGTGTTGACGAACTTGGAAACGATACGCACCACCGAGCGGATGATATCGATGTCCTGTGCCATAACCTGCTGCGCACCGGGGCGCTGCACCTTGACGGCCACGTCCTCGCCCGTCACCAGACGAGCGCGGTGCACCTGCGCGAGCGATGCGCTACCAAGCGGATTGGGGTCGATCGCATCGAACATCTCCCCCAGGCGCAGGCCGTATTCTTCTTCCAGACAACTGAGTACGACCTCGTACGGCACCGGCTCCACGTCGGAGCGCAGACGACGCAGCTCGTCGCAAAAGCGTTGCGGCAGAATCTCGGACCGGTTGGCCAGAATCTGCCCCATCTTGACGAACATGGGGCCGAGTTCCTCGAGCAGGCGGCGCAAACGAACCGGCGTGAGGTTATCCCACACACGGTACTTTTTGACCAGGCGAACAATCTGCCCGATGCGTTCGCGACGACCCGCCGGCGTGAGCTGGTATTCCTCGTCCGGCGCCATCGCGTCGGGCTCCTCGGGGACCATATCGACAGCGCGCGGCTTCTTGCGAGCGCCCGAGACGGCGGCATCGACCTCATCGACAACCGCCGCCTCGTCACCCAAGGGATCTAGATTGTTGTAATCGGTGGTGGAATCTGCCATCTGCGCTGCTACTCGGCCTCTTCGGTATCCTTCGCATCGTCGGGCTCAACGGACTCGACGGGCACCGAGGTCACGTTGTCCTCGACCGAATCGACGATGTCGCGCACATGGGCCAGGAAGGCCGTGCGCTCGGGCGCGGTCATAACGCGGACGCGGGCAAGGATGAGTTCGTCGAGCACGCGCTGGGCCGCGGTCTCGCCCTGCATGCCCAAGCGCTCGGTCAGATCGGAGATGGTACCACCGGCCTGCTCGAACATGTCGGACACACTGCGGGCGATATCGGGAGCGCCTGCGTCCTTGCGCACCTGCTCGCCCTTGGTATTAAGGTCGTCGAGAACCTTCTTGCCGCCTTCGACAGCAACGGCGGCAGCGCCAAAGCCCACGTTAATGGCGCCGTTAACAAGCTGATCGAGTTTCATAACCATGGTTGTCTCCAATCACAAACAACTGCATTGGCGTTCTTGTACCCAAGATTGAGCGAAAGCGACAAAGCGTTTTAGCGCTATTCAATCGACGGGAAATCCCTACCTCACGTTGTCGTTCATCGCGAAAGAGTTCTTCATGGCGCAGCTCGTGGTGTAGAGCACCTTGCCCAGTAGAGCATCGGTCTCCACGCGAACACGCTCGGCAAAGGCCTCATTGGCGCGTGCAAGCTCGGCAGGTACCTCGGCCTCGGGCAGAGCGGCTACGGCAGCATCGACGTCATGGATCTGCTTGTGGCCCATGCCACCGACCTTCTCCTGGTAGTCCTCCACAGCGCGGCCGCACTCATGGAAGCGGACGTCGGCCAGCGCGCCGATCAGGCGGTTGGCCCAGTAGAAGTTTTCGGACGTCACGCGAGCCTGCGTGTCGGCATAATACTCGGGCATGGTCTCGACGTTGGCGTACAGCGGAACCAGCGCGTTAAACGAGTTGGAGCCAAAGGCCATCCACTGCACGGCGCGGTAGGCCGGCTGCGCATAGGGGCGCAGCTGCAGCACGGCGAGCTGGCTGTTACGGTTGATGCCGATGGGACGATAGGCGCCGCGTGTGGCGGGCGTACCCTTGCTGCCGTAGCAGTCGTACTCCGTGCCCTGGTAGTGGCTCGAAAGCACGTACTTGATGTCCTCGATGGTCACCTTGCGCTCAGGCACGCGGCTCCAGGGGATGTCATCGCTCTCGGGCGTGTAGTCGGCCTCGGGACCGTCCCACACATCGCTGGGGTTAAGGCAGCGCTGCATATACCAGGCGCGCGGCGTGTTGTAGACGTGGTCGCTGTCGCTGTGCGAGCCAAAGGCCTCGCGCGGGTTGAAGACCGCGGCCGGACCGTCGCCCTCGACGCCCAGCGTCAGGTCCAGATGCCACTCGGCCATCCAGGAGCGCAGGTCGGCGGAGCACATGTGGTCGGCCTGGGCGCCCTCGGCGTCATCCAGGTCAAAGCTATCGATACCCAGCTGGTTGGGCATGGTCACATAAGCGTCATCGGGCACGCGCTTGGCGATCCAGTGGTGACCGCCGATGGTCTCGAGCCACCAGATCTCGTCCACGTCGCTAAAGGCGATGCCGTTGTTCTCGTAGGTGCCATAACGCTCGAGCAGGTCACCCAGAATGCGTACGCCGTCGCGGGCGGATTTGGCATATGGCAGCACCAGGGTCACCATGTCCTCCTCGCCCAGACCGCCGGGCTGCGCCGGAACATAGCCGTCCTCGTCCTCGTTGCCCTTGGCGGGCACGTAGTCGACGAGCGGGTCGGCGCCGCGAACGCGCTCGTTGGTGGTGAGCGTCTCGGTTGCGGACATGCCCACATTGAGCTCGTTGAAACCGGCCTCGGCCCAGATGCCGTGGCCCGGGACAACATCGGGGACGCTCGTGTAGCGCATGGGGTTATCGGGCAGTTCAACGGTCAGGTGACTCAGGACGCTCGTATAGACGCGCGGCTGCTCGTCGGGATGCACCACACGCATACGCTTGGGCTCAAACACCCCGTTGGACGAATCCTCGTTGCGGGCGACCAACGTCGACCCGTCGTAGCTCGCGTTCTTACCAACCAAAATCGTTGTGCACGGCATGCGCATCCTCCTTGAGCGAAGAAATCAAACGATAACAGTGTATCGCTTCGGCGCAGAAAGGGCGAAACCACGGCGCTGGCAACCCCTGTGGTCAAAAAATGCCAAATATGAGTACTGTCACCAATTTAGTAACAGCAATTTTGCTACGTATGGGTGTCGAAAGTCTACATTTGTTCAAAAATTAGATGATGTAATTCCTCATAGGTCCAATAAAATAGGCTCTCTATCGATAATAAATATCGTTAGAGAGCCTATTTGGCCTAAAATATATGTGACTATCTTGGCAACAGTACTCATATTTGGCATTTTCTGTCCACGGGGTATAGAGCTAACCCCTCAAACAGCCCAAAACGCCTATTTCGATGCGCGCTCGGCCGCCTCGATCACGTGATTGGCGAGGATCGCCGTCGTCACAGCGCCCACGCCGCCCGGCACGGGCGTGATGGCGTTAACGACCGGCTCCGCAGCATCAGAATCGACGTCACCCACCAGCTTGCCAGCGGCCTCGTCCCAATTAATGCCAACATCGATGATCGTCTGGCCCTCGCGAACCGCATCCACGCCAATCGTACGCGCGCGTCCAACGGCGGCAACCACAATGTCGGCAGCACGGCACTCGGCAGCAAGGTCGCGCGTATGCGTATGGCACGTTGTCACGGTCGAATTGCGCGCCGTAAGCATGGCGGCAACAGGACGCCCGATCACCAGCGAGCGCCCGACCACCGCGACCTTGGCCCCATCCAGCTCAACGCCGTAATGATCCAGCAAAGCAAGCACGGCTTCGGCTGTGCAGGGGGCAAAACCCTCGCCGCGCCCCGAAAGCGTGGTGAGCAGCGAAGCCGGCGTCATGGAGTCAACGTCCTTGGCAGGATCGAGTGCCGCGGCAACCGCGTCCTCGTCAAGGCCGGCGGGCAGCGGGCGGAACATCAGGCAGCCATGAACAGACGAATCGGTATTGATGTCCTCGATGGCCGCCAACAGCTCGTCCCGCGAAACATCGGCGGGAAGCAAAACGCGGCGAGCTTCAATGCCAACCTTCTCGCAGCGCCTGAGCGCACCGCGCTCGTAGGATAGGTCGTCCTCGCGTTCACCCACACGCACGATAGCCAACGTCGGAACAACGCCGCGCTCGCGCAAAGCCACGCAGCGAGCAGCAAGTTCCTCAGTCAACGCGCGGGCGACGGGAGCGCCCTTCAGCAGTTCAGCCATGGCTATCCTCTCTTCCTTGCAGCGTCGGCGGCGCGGCGCGCCAGCGCATCGGCGCGCGGCAACCACGTGTCCAGCAGCTCATCGCACGCGGTCTCGAGCTCCTCGGCGCGCGCCCGGTCCTTCATAGACGTGGTGTTGGCAAAGAGCGTCAAGCTCGCGCCCTGCATAGCGGAACGGCAGAACACGGCGCCGCACGCCACATCGGACAGCAGCTGACGCGAACCCTTGTCGGCCATGTCCTCGAGCAGCGCCAGCGCACGCCCGCAGGCATCCATAATGCGATACGGCGGCATAGCGGCCACATGCAGCGCATCCTGAATCGCGGTCGCTCGAGCCGGATCGTCACGCGGAATACCGTACGCCGCGGACACCTGCCCATAGGCACGAACGTCCTCGGCAACCAACTCGACAAGCTCCTGGGCCAGCTCATCAGCATGGGCAAACGCACGCGTCAGGTCATCCGCACGATCAGCAAGCGCGGGATTGGTCGCACCGTAGCGGGCAACCATTCCGCACAGCGAGGCGCCCAGCGCGCCCACAAAGGCGCTCGCGCTGCCACCGCCGGGAACCGGCTCGCGCGCGGCCAGCGCCTCGGCAAACCCGCGGCAGGTCTTGTCCATCATCTCTTGGCTCATGCACATGCACCTTCAAGTCATATACATCGGTCGGGTGGCAACCGCCGACCGACCGCATCGATCACGTAATGGTGCTAAGTCTAGCCCATAAGCACATGGGCGTCAGCGCACCTGGCCATCGCGGATTTCTATGGCACACGATAGGCGGCAGCGACACAAACATGGGACACATGGCCCACCTTTCGAGACTCCCGGGCAGCACAAGCTGGGGCATATCTATAAGTAAGGAACCCGTTGGGGCACGGCCGGGCAACGGCCACAAGCAATGAACGGAGGCATAAGCCGCACAGCACACAGAGACATCCGCCGCCAGCGCAATCAGTACCCCAACAGCATGCGGCGCCGTGATGTCATCGGCAGACAAGGAGGACGCCACCATGAAGAAAAAGACCCTATCGATTCTTTCCCTTTGCATCGCCCTCTTTGCCGCATTTGCCCTTGTCGGCTGCGGCGGGAGCGCATCGGGCGGAAGCGGCAGCACCGCCAAGAGCGAGAGCAAGGAAAAGGCCCCCGTCGCCAAGAAGACCGACTTTATCTGGTTTAAGGTCGAGATGCCCGAGGGCGTCGGCGTAAGCGACTCCGCCGGCAAGAATGCCGACAGGGTCCAGCTCACCTTCCCCGAGAACGAGAACACCACAGTCGACCGTTTCATCCCCGTTTGGCAAGAGAAGATGACGGCCGAAGAGTCCTTTGCAGAGCAGGCCGAAAGGCACACTGGAACGTTCCAGTGGGAGGATGGCGACCCCGTCGAGTATAACGGCAGGACGTGGCTCGTCGGAACATACGAGGACAACAGCGGCATCTCAACCATGCTTTTTACCGACGTTGAGCCGGGAAGCGTCTACGTCCTCATCTCGAACTTCGACCAGCACAAGAAAGAAGCCGAGACGCTCCTCAACTCCATCGAGTTCCCCGACGACATGAAGAAAGCAGTTGACGAGGCACGCGAAGTCGAGATTTCGAGCATCGAGATCAAGTAACGGGACACCCGCACGTGCCTATGCGCACCCGCGTACACGCGCCCCATTAAAACAACGGGCACCCAACCCCGGGGAGGGCCGACAGCATCGGCCCTCCCCTCTTTTGCGTCCGAGCATATTGCCACTTAACGGCGCAAATCCGGCCCTCAGAATGGGACACATGGCCCACCCTAGCGAGCCGCCCACGCGTACAGTAAAGGCAGGTAATCCATGGGCGGTTACAGATCGAGGAGGACACGACCATGAAAAAGAAGGCCTTTGCGATTCTCACCCTCTGCATGAGTCTTTTTGCCGCAGTTGCCCTGGTGGGTTGCGGTGGAAGCGGTGGCGCTGCCGGCAGTGGCGGTGGCGGCGGAGCAGAAAAGCCAGCCGTGGATATGAGGACCGACTTCATTTGGTTTAAGGTCGAGGTGCCCGAGGGCGTCGAAATCACGGACGTCGCAGACGACACCGCCGATAGGGCCCAGTTTAAGTTCACCGAGAGCGAGCACGCCAGCGATCGCTTCATCCCTGTCTTCGACTCCGACAAGAACGCCGACGAGCTGTTCGACTACGAGGCCAAATGGAAGGCCAACTTTGAGTGGACCGAGAATGACCCCGTCAAGTACAACGGCAAGACTTGGCGCAACGCTTCCTATACACACTCGGGCGGCGTGACGACTGAGTACTTCACCGAAGCAGGCGGCGGCAGCGTCTACGTGAGCATCGACAATGTCGAGGAGCACAAGGACGCCGTCAAGACCATGATGAAGTCTCTGGAATTTGCCGACGACATCGCCGAGGCCAAGACCGAGGCCATGGACGTCAAGCTCGACGATATCGAGATCAAGCGCTAAGCGACTGGCGAGCGCAACGGGAAACACGGTCGCAGTGCAAACAAGCGACGGTACCCCAGCGCTTCGTACCCAGGGAGGGCCGGTAAACCGACCCTCCCTTTCTTATGCCTGTAGCCGACGAACGCGAGGATGCCGGACGCCGGAACCGCCCCAAATGTGGCAACAGTACGAAAACGACAAACACCCCAACACGTCCGCCCACCGATTTATTGCGCCGCGCAGACAATTAAACCAGCATCTTTAAACATCTGGGCAGTATAGTGACCAAAACTATCGCATAACCGCACGCTGCGAATGGAGGAGTTATGACCGAACACCATGCCATCAGCCGCCGAGCATTTACGCTGGGCTTAGGTCTTGCGGCGCTGTCGCCACTTGCAAGCCTGCCAGAAACCGCGGCACCGGGCATTCCCCTGCGAGCGGCATTTGCAGACGACACGCCCAAACCGGCGGAGCACCTCGGTAATTTCGTCATTCGCCTTCGCCCCGCGGACTATTTTCGTACTGCAAGCGTCAACCAAGACGGCAACGTTCGCGGCAACGTCTGCCACCTGTTTAATGACGGTACGTCCAACAAGCTCATCCTTGAGAACGTAACGACCAAGAATGACGATACAAACTGGTATGCTATCCGCACCTTGCTCAATTTCGAAGAGCATAAAAAGACGGGCTACAGCATTTGGTCGGTCGACGACGACTCGGACAAAGATGGAAAGGTCATCCACGTATGGGGCGGCGAGTATGACAACAAGCCCAGCCGCGCTTTTGCGTTCGAGCGCCAATCAAACGGAACCTATATCATCCGAGACCGCACGGTCGAGAAAGAAACCGAGAAAAAAGACATTAAGTACGTGGCAATAGAATCGAACGGCAAAGACCAGGACAACAATAAGATCTGCCATAAGAGTAAGAGCATTCCGTGGGAGCTCGAACTTATCGGTTACGACATGAAAAAGAACGATGCCACGGTTAGCAGCCTCGACTGGATCACGTACAGCAGCTACGTCGATGGGCCATGTTGGATGAAATACGTCGACGACAACAAGTTCCTCGACGAGCTGAGCATCCCGGGTACGCACGATTCGGGCACCTGCAGCGTGGACAACGACACTGAGCCCCAATCCTCGCAAGTAAAATGCCAGCAGGATTACATTCCCACGCAGTTGCTCGAGGGAATCCGCTATTTTGATATCCGACTCGGAAAGGGCGACGACCCCGGTATCGACCACGGGATTTTCTACCTACTCAAAAAAGACGGGAACTATCTGCATCTCTCCGATGTCATCGGGTACTTCAAAACGTTTTTGAACGAAAACCTGTCAGAAGCGCTCATCATGCTCGTATCGCGCGGCAACGATGAGGCTACCGACGAAAGCATAACGACGGCTTTCGCCAAGGTTATGGACGATAATCCCGATCTGTTCTACACGTCGAGCCATGTCCCCACGCTGGGCGAGGTTCGCGGAAAGATCGTTCTGCTGCGTCGATTTGGGCTCGCCGGCAACAGTGCAAGCGGCCATACGTGGGGCCTCGACCTTACCGAATGGGATGACAAGATCAAGGCTCACTCCGACAGCACCACTATGTGTCTCGTCCAAGACGCGCGGGGCTTTGAAGCCGCGGGGGAAACAGGCGACAAAGAGCCCTATTGCACCAAGGTATACGCCCAGGACAAGTACAAACTCACGGGAACCGACAAGCTCAGCTGGGTCGATAATGCGCTGAAGGAAACGACCGGGCGCACGCGCAACAAGGTGGACGTCGTGGACGATGACAGGGCCAAGGTGCAAGTCCAGGAGCGTTGCTGGTCTATCAACTACACCAGCTGCACGGGCTTGTCGCACGGAGGCAATCCTTTTACCTCGGCACGAGTAGTCAACGAGCATCTGTACAAGAGCCCGTACATCAATCCCAGCGGCACCGAGGATACAAAGTCAGATTACCTCAAGCACATTGGCATCATCGCATCCGACTTTGTTGATGCGGCGCTGGCCCGGAGCATCTACCAGCGCAATTACAATTACGATACGAAGCACACGCAGTCGGCTTCGCGCTGCCTCCCGACCCGCATGCGCATGACATACGGCGACTCGCTGAGCGATGCCTCGCTCCAGGATGGCAAGACCGTTGGCGAGGGTCATTTCCGCCTTGTCGACAGCAGCAACGCGCTCAACGTGGAGGCTTCGGGAAGCGCTTTTGCCATCGAATACGTGGATGTCGATGCCCTGGGCAACGAGACCGTTACAGGACTGCAGGGCTTTGTGCCTATCGATATCGATCGACGCGCGGTGACGCCCCATTTTGAGGGACTCGAAGGCCTTAAGGCCGGCGAAGACGTGCGCGCCAAGATTGCGGCATCACTCGAGGGCAAGCTCGAAACCGATGCCTGCACAGCCCAGCTCGAGTTTGTGCACGACGCGAACGGCGCTCCGGGCACGGCAATGGCCGAGGGCGAAACATTTGCCGCAGGAACGTACTGGGTGCGCGTGAACGGTCTCTTGGGCGACGCGGCGCAGAACTACACGCTCGCCAGCGACGGAGCCGCAAGCTTTACCGTAGCGGCCTCGGGCAGTGCGGGCGGCAACGGCAGCGGCACGGGCTCCAACGCAGGTAGCGCCGACAAGAACGGCAAGGGCAACAAGAGAGACCAGGGCAAGAGCTCGGGCGGAAAGCTCGCCAACACGGGCGACGGTTCTGGCGTTGCCGCCGGGCTCGCTGCCGCCGCCGTAGCGACGACGGTCGCCGGCGCAGCAATGCTTGCAAATGACCGCGAAGACAACGGAGACGTTGACGATTAGGCCAGCCGGCCCTTTTGGACACATTGATTTAATGAGGGGCGCAGGACACCGTTCTGCGCCCCTATTTTTGTCATGAAGGAGTAGCAAAGTGTTGTTATCCATGCGTGTCACTCCCGCGGGGTTCGCTAAAACTGCCTCTATGGCCACATTTTAGTCACCGCAAGGCTCCCATGCGAAGGTGCCAGACAGCACAGCAATTCGTGTCCGCGCGAGGCTTTAAACTAGATGCGATAAAGATGCATTCCACAAGAGGAAAGTGGGGCGACAGTGATGGGCGAACTGGTAAACCGTGGAGAATCGGCAATCGTGCCCGAAGGTTTTTACAAGCAGGTTTCCTCGATTCTCAACGCCGCTCGCGACAAGGCTTATACCGCCGTTAACTTTGCGATGGTTGAGGCGTACTGGGAGATCGGCAAGAGCATTGTTGATGAGCAGGGCGGAGAGGAGCGCGCCAAGTATGGAGAGGCACTGCTCAAGGCCCTCGCAATCAAACTTACCAAAGATTTTGGTAAAGGTTTTGAAGCAAGAGAGCTGCGTAAAATGCGTCAGTTCCATCTTGCATTTCCAATTCGGGACTCACTGCGTCCCGAATTGAGCTGGACACATTACCGCAGGTTAATACGCATTCCTGACCCCGAAACTCGAACATGGTACATGAACGAATGCGCCGATTCTCGCTGGAGCACGCGTCAGCTCGAACGCCAGATCAACACCATGTTCCGAGAGCGCCTACTTGCCAGCAAGGACAAGGAGGTCGTCACCCAGGAAATCCAAAAGAGCACCCCGGCTCATCGCCCCGAGGATATCATCCGCGACCCATATGTGCTGGAGTTTTTAGGTTTCTCGGACGATACTGCGTTTCGCGAGAGCGATCTAGAGCAGGCGCTCATCACGCATCTTCAGAAGTTCCTGCTGGAGCTTGGCCGTGGCTTCGCTTTCGAGGCGCGCCAAAAGCGCATCACCTTTGATGGACGCCATTTCTATATTGACCTTGTTTTTTACAACTATCTGATGCGCTGCTTCGTGCTCATCGACCTTAAGACGGACGATCTTACGCATCAGGACCTGGGCCAGATGCAAATGTATGTGAACTACTACACGCGCGAGCTCATGAACGAAGGCGACAATCCGCCCATAGGCATCGTGCTCTGCGCGGACAAAAGCGATTCGATCGTCGAGTACACGCTGCCCGAAGACAACGACCAAGTGTTTGCCGCCAAATACCTGCCGTATCTTCCAAGCAAGGAAGAGCTGGCGCGCGAGCTGAGTGCCGAGTACCGCGCCATCAACGAAGCGACCAATGGCGAAACGCAAGGGTAGCAGCACGTTGCGACCGAAACGCCCGCACGCCTGTGAGCCGTCCCGCGCTGCGCTTCCCTACTTCCCAAAGATCGCAGCGAGCAAGCCCTTGCGTTTGGGCTTCTCCTCTCGGTAAGAACCCTCGGCGACCGCTGCAACCTGATGCTGCTGCTCGCCGCCTCCACGGCGTACGATCTGGTACAGAAACGGCGACTTAACGTATTTGACCTCGATGGGCGTGGCATGCACGGTACTCTCGCCGGACAGATGCAGGCTCGGGTTGAGCGGCGCCACGATATGCGTCTCGCGCTTGTCGCTAAACACCACCGCGGCCGCGCGGCCCGTCTGACCGTTTACGGCAATGCGCACCTGCTCGCCATCGCGGCCGTCTGTCGCCGGACGATCGACAAAGTAGACCGGCACCATCACCAGGCCGTCCTTATGCTTGCAGGCCTTGCGCGCCCAGGTGCGGATGCTCTTTTTATTGAGCCCCAGTACAGCCTCGGCGTCGTTGCCCGCAACGTCGAGCGCCAACTTATCAATGACCACCTGGTCCTTGGTAGACGCATCGACGGAGACGACACGAAAGTCACCTTCCTGCATGGCAGGGTCAAACGGCCCAACCTTGGCATAGTCCCACGGCTCCAAAATGCCCATGAGACGAACGTCCAGGTAGTTTGCCCTGGGGTATGCCCAGTCGAGCACCTCGTAGTACACCAGGGTTTCCTTGCTCAGGCCCTTGCCCGGGAAGCTCACCATCATGCGCAGGTCCGCCAGCGCCATGGGGAAATAGAAGAGCATCATGTCGTTTTGGATCGCATCTTCCACGTCGTGCCCGGCAAAGGCTTCCGCATACTGGTGCACCAGCTGCAGTGCGTTGGCACGTGCCTGCTGCGGCGAGATTTCGCAGGGAATACCCTGCCCAGGTACATACTCCGCACCAACGCCCAAGGTCAGGCGCTTGCTAAACGTCCCCGGCTTGAGCAGGTCGGCAATGCCGATCTTGTTGCCGCAGGACGGGCACTCAAACACACGCTGCGTTGACTTGCCCTCAAAGGACGCTCCGCAGAAGGGACAAGGAATGCTCACGTGCGTCGCTTCTTGGAACTCCTGCGCCGTGCCGCGGTCCTCCCACAGCAGATGTTCCAGGACCGACTGATTGCGCCAGTGCGAATTGAAGAAATACCAGTCCGGGTCCTCCGGGCGCTCGAGTTGCGACACATGCGTGAGCTTGAGCAGTCCATCCACTACCGTCAACGGCGTATGGCGAATGCCCAGGGCGCTCTTGGGCTCTCCGGCGTCCGCCTGCCACGGAATGACCGCACCGCAATAAGCGCACTCAAAGCTGCGCTTAGCTTGGTGCGAGTACATAGGGCCGCCGCAGTTTTGACATTTAATGGCAAACATCTCGTCCATGGAAACGTCCTCCTTTGCGCAGGGGCTGTCGACATTAAGTATGTCGAGCAAACAGGCACATGCCCATACCCATGTGGCCCAAAATGGACCACCCAGGCAGACGAGAAGGCTCGCTCGTTAGCACCGGCAGACTATTGCTGCATTTTCTGAGCATCGGTGCACGGCGCCCCCGCGCGAGCTACACTATCCCCTTAAACATGATTGTGAGGACGACCGCTATGCTATTTGTAAATCGGCTGGTACATACGCTTGTTCACGGCAGCGAGGGCGAGCCGGTCGATGCATCTTGCCGCACCAACGCGGGCTTTGCCGCAAGCCTCATCTGCATTGGCCTCAACATCACCCTGTGCCTGGCCAAGGGCATCGCGGGCCTGCTCGCCGGCTCTGTCTCGCTCATCGCCGACGCTTTCAACAACCTCTCCGATGCCTCGAGCAACATCGTGAGTCTGCTCGGGTTCCGCCTTGCCAGCCGCCCGGCAGACGAGGGCCACCCTTACGGCCACGGCCGCTACGAGTACCTGGCCGGTCTGTTTGTCGCCGTCCTGGTTTGCGCCGTCGGCATCAACCTAATCCTCGAGTCGATAACCAAGATCATCAAGCCCTCGCCCACCGTGTATTCGGCGCTCTCCATGGCCGCCCTTATTCTGTCCATGCTCGTCAAATTCTGGATGGCCGCGTTCAACCGCGCACTGGGTAACCGCATCGATTCCGAGATGCTCATCGCCACAGCGCAGGACTCCAAAAACGACGTCATTACCTCGGGCTCGGTCTTGGTGGCGGCGCTTATTTCGCAGACGACCGGCTTTGACCTCGATGGCTGGGCAGGCCTGGGTGTGGGCATCTTTATCTGCATCAGTGGCATGGGCCTAGTGCGCGACGCCATCAGCCCGTTGCTGGGGCAAGCGCCCGACCCCAAGCTCGTCCAGGCAATCCGCGACAAGATCATGTCCTATCCGCAGGTCTTGGGCACACACGACCTCATGGTGCACGACTACGGCCCCGGTCGTCAGTTTGCCAGCGCCCACGTGGAGATGCCCGGCGAGGGCGACGCGTTTGAGCACCACGAGATTCTGGACACCATCGAGCACGACATCAAGCGCCAGATGGGCATTGGTATCACGCTGCACTGCGACCCCATCGCGACAACCGGCGATGACTTGCGCGGCTGGGTCAAGCGCGGCGTCATGCAGATCGATCCCGCGCTCTCCATCCACGACCTGCACGAGCACGACGGGTTCGTTTCGTTTGACCTTGTGCGTCCCGACGGCTTTGACATATCCGACGAGGAGCTGCTGGAGCTCGTCACGCGCATCGTGCACGAGCGCCGGCCCGACGTCTCATGCGTCGTCACGTTTGATTCGGGCTTTAGCTCGCCCGACCGTCCAGCAGAGCAGCTGTAGCCTGTTTAACAGCTAGTTTCCCTGCGCGCCCGAGATGCCGTTTTGCAGGGCGTTCCAAGCGTTCGTTGCCATATCGCCCAGGTTCTGTGCGGTATCGCCGAGATTCTGAGCCGTGTCGCCCAGCTCTTGCGCCTTGTCTCCCAACTCCTGTGCCTTGTTGCTCAAGTCCTCCAGCGTGTTGGAGCTCGAGCTGTCGGTACCGCTTTGGCCGTCGGACGAGCTGCCTGAGCTGTTCTTGTGCGTGAGCTGAATTTCGAGGTTGCCGCTGTCGTTATAGTAGGCAGAAGTAACGACCCAGTTGGCATCGACGACGGGCGTTGAGCCATCATCAGTCAGGACCACGGCATTCGAAAGATCGGCGCCGCGCGACTTGAGGAGCTTCTTGGCGTTGGACCAGTACTGCCCCGGAATATCGCTCAGATCGACGGTGCTAGACGAGGCGGACTCGGTTTGTTCGGCAGCGGTATCGGCCGTTGAACTCCCTCGCTTGTTGAGCATGCCCGACACTATGGCAAACACAACCGACAGCGCAAAGAAGATCGCCAACACGATGAGGATCTTCTTGATCACGCTCGACGAACGCGACGGCTTCTTCTCCTCGTCCTCGCCATATTGCGGAATCGACTTGGGGTACTCGCGATACGGCTCGCGCGACTCGTAACGAGGCTGAACCGTGCGCGGCATATACGTCGTCTGCTGAGGCTGCGGAATGGGATTCTGCGGCAGGTCATCATAGGGATTCGGCGTCGAGGCAGCATAAGAATCCTGCGGCGCGTAATCAAACGGATCCGGAGCTGCGTTGCCATAGGGGCCTTGCGAAGATGCAGCGTAAGAATCCTGCGCCGTGTCGCCATAGCCCATAACCCGGGTGGGCTCGGCAGAAGGCTGCGTCGCGGCGGGGTCGGTATAACCGGGGTTGGGAACAACGCGGGTCGCATCGGCGCTATCGCCAGCCTGCGCGGAACCGTAGCCGCCCATCACGGTTGTCTTGTCCTGATCCATGCAACGATTCCTTTCCGTCGCGCGTGAGCCTCAAGTTATCCATGCATTCTACCCGCGCAAAAGCCTATGATGGGCAGAGCCCGTCGGTATCTACAAGACATGCGCGGGCCTAAGGATCAAAAAGCCCCGCCGGGCCTTGGTAGGCGCGACGGGGCGGGCAAGCGGCTATGAGCAGCGAGCTTAGAACAGGCCGGTGATGTTGCCGTCGTTGTCGACGTCGATGTTTTCGGCCGCGGGGATCCTGGGCAGGCCCGGCATGGTCAGAACGCTGCCAGTCAGTGCGACCACAAAGTGGGCGCCGGCGGAAACCTTGAGCTCGCGCACGGTGATGCGGAAGCTCTCGGGAGCGCCCAGGACCTTGGCGTTGTCGCTAAAGCTGTACTGCGTCTTGGCGACGCACACCGGCAGGTTACCAAAGCCGTTCTCGCGCAGCTCGGCGAGCTGGCGCTTGGCGGCCGGCGTAAAGTCAACGCCGTCGGCGCGGTAGACCTTGGTGGCAACGGCCTCGAGGGCATCAGCGACATCAGCGCCGTCCTCATAGGCAAACTTAAGCTCGCTCGGCTGCTCAATCAGACGCATGACCTCATCGGCAAGCTCGAGCGCGCCCTCGCCGCCCTTGGCCCAGACCTCGGAAAGCTTAACGTTGACGCCGAGCTTCTGGCACTCGGACTCGATGAGAGCAAGCTCGGCCTCGGTGTCCGTCGGGAAACGGTTGATGGCGACCACGCAGGGCAGACCATAGACGTTCTGGATGTTGTCGACGTGACGCAGCAGGTTGGGCATGCCAGCCTTGAGTGCCTCGAGGTTCTCCTCGTTGAGGTCGGCCTTGGCGACGCCACCGTTGTACTTCAGCGCACGAGCGGTCGCGACGATCACGACGGCGCTGGGGCGAACGCCCGTCATGCGGCACTTAATGTCGAGGAACTTCTCGGCACCCAGATCGGCACCGAAGCCGGCCTCGGTAATGGCGACATCGCCAAAGCGCATCGCCATACGCGTAGCCATGATGGAGTTGCAGCCGTGGGCAATGTTGGCGAAGGGACCGCCGTGGACAAACGCGGGCGTGCCCTCGAGCGTTTGCACCAGGTTGGGCTTGAGCGCGTCCTTAAGCAACGCGGCCATGGCACCCTGGGCCTTAAGGTCGCGGGCACGGACGGGCTCGCCGGCAAAGCTGTAGCCGACGACGATCTCACCCAAGCGTTCCTTGAGGTCGCTGATGCTCGTAGACAGGCACAGGATTGCCATGACCTCGGAGGCGACGGTGATATCGAAGCCGTCCTCGCGCGGCACGCCCTGGGCCTTACCGCCAATGCCGTCGATAACGTGGCGCAGCTGACGGTCGTTCATATCGACGACGCGCTTCCAAGTGATGCGCTTAACGTCAATACCGAGCTGATTGCCCTGCTGGATGTGGTTATCAAGCATGGCGGCCAGCAGGTTGTTGGCAGCACCGATAGCGTGGAAGTCGCCGGTAAAGTGCAGGTTGATATCCTCCATGGGGATCACCTGAGCCCAGCCGCCACCGGCAGCACCGCCCTTAACGCCAAAGACAGGGCCGAGCGAAGGCTCGCGCAGGGCCACGGCGCTCTTGACGCCGCGGCGACGCAGGCCATCGGCCAGACCGATGGTCGTGGTGGTCTTGCCCTCGCCCGCAGGCGTTGGGTTGATAGCGGTCACGAGGACGAGCTTGGCCTGGTGATCAGTCGGCTCGTTGAGCAGTGAATAGTCGACCTTAGCCTTGTCGAAGCCGTACGGAATCAGGTGCTTTACGTCGACGCCGGCGTTCTTAGCCACCTCGGTAATGGGCAGCGGCGTGACGGAACGTGCGATTTCGATGTCAGTAGGCATGGGCGGTCCTTTCGTTACCGAATGAGAAAAAGACCAATTCAGCATAGCACGGGCGCGCAATAGTAAAACACCCGTAACCGATGAATGGCGATATGTTTATCCAATGCTCAGCGATAGCCTACAAACCCGTCCTAGACGGCCGGTTCAATTCCTAAGTGCTCAAAGGTGCGAAGCGTTGCCTGGCGGCCCTGGGGCGTGCGAATCATCAAGCCGCACTGCAGCAGATAAGGCTCATAGACATCCTCGAGCGTTCCCGGGTCCTCGCCCACCGCGCTGGCAAGTGTCGTCAGGCCCACAGCACGGCCGGAGAACGTCTTGGCAAGCGTCTCCAAGATGCGGATATCCATCCAGTCCAGACCAAGCTCATCGATCTCAAAAAACTCGAGCGCCTGACGACAAATATCAAGCTCAATAGGACCGTTGCCGCGCACCTGCGCGTAGTCGCGCACGCGCTTGAGCAGACGGTTGGCGAGGCGCGGCGTACCACGCGAGCGTGAGCCGATCTCGAGCGCGCTGGGATGGTCGATCGTCACGCCCAGGATGGTCGCCGAGCGCGTCACAATCTGGGCAAGCTCCTCGACGGTGTAGTAATCCAGGCGATACGAAATGCCAAAACGGTCGCGTAGCGGGCCGGTCAACATGCCCGAGCGAGTCGTTGCCGCCACCAGCGTGAACTTGGGGATATCCAGGCGAATCGAGCGTGCAGCCGGACCCTTGCCGATCACGATATCGAGCGCAAAGTCCTCCATAGCGGGATACAGAACCTCCTCGACCGAGCGGTTGAGGCGGTGAATCTCGTCGATAAACAGCACGTCACCCGGCTGCAAGTTAGTCAGGATAGCCGCCAGGTCGCCGGTACGCGCAATAGCGGGGCCGCTCGTCGTCTTAATCTGAGCGCCCAGCTCGTTGGCGATAACCGTGGCCAGCGTGGTCTTACCCAGACCCGGAGGGCCCGAAAAGATAACGTGGTCGAGCGTCTCGCCACGGCTCTGCGCCGCCTCGATGAGCACGCGCAGGCTCTGCTTGATATGCTCCTGACCGCAATAGTCGTCCAAGCGCTGGGGACGCAGGGTGCGGTCGACATCGAGGTCCTCGGCCGTCAGCTCCGAGCCCACCATGCGCTCGCCGTGCGCCATGGATGCCGCCGGCGAGTTGCCGGGCGTCGCCCACAGGTCCTGAGAGTCATCGGCTTCCCACATCACGCATCCATTCCAAGTCGCTTAAGCGCCGCGCCGAGCAGATCCTCGACACGCATATCCTGCCCATCATACCCGCTCAGGGCGACATCGGTCTCCTGCGGGCTAAAGCCCATGGAGAGGAGCGCCGCGCGGGCGTCATCGATCGCCGAAGGAGCGGCGGCGGGAACCGGCATCGAAACCTGGCCGGGAATCACGTCGACCGGCACAAAGCCCTTGTCATTGGCAAAGGTACTCTTGAGCTCCAGGATCAGACGCTGCGCGGTCTTTTTGCCTACACCGGGAACCTTGGCCATGCCCTTGTCATCCTCGGCCATTACCAGGGAATACAGCTGGCCCACGGTATAGGTGGAAAGCACGGCAAGCGCCAGGCGCGGACCGACGCCCGAGACGGACACGAGCCGATCGAACATCGTGCGCTCGTCCTTGGAGGCAAAACCAAAGAGCGTCATGGCGTCCTCACGCACCTGCATGCGCGTGTAGAGGCGAACCTCGCCGCCAGGCGTCGGCAACGTGGCCGCAGTGCTGCCCGAAATACCGAGCTCAAAGCCCACGCCCGACACATCGACGACGGCCAAGCTCATCGTGGCCTCGACAAGCGTTCCATGGAGCTGGGAAATCATCAGTATCCGGTTCCTCTCTGTTGATAGAACTCGCCACCGGTAAGCGCCCGCGTGCGACTGAGGTTGACGTGACAGATGGCGCAGGCCAGGGCATCGGCGGCATGGTCTGGGTGAGGGTCGTGATCGAGCTGCGTGAGCGTGCGCACCATGTAGGCAACCTGCCGTTTATCCGCAGCGCCCGTACCCACCACGGCCTGCTTGATCTGCATGGGCGTGTATTCGCCTATCTCGAGCGCGCATTCCGAAAGCGCCACGAGCGCGGCACCGCGGGCATGCGCCGTGGGGATGGCCGAGCGAACGTTGGCGCCAAAGTAAATGCTCTCGATAGCAGCGGTATCGGGTCGATAACGCTCCACGACACCCTTGAGGTCGCGGGCGATATGCGACAGGCGCACCGCGAGCGGACTGCCCGCGCTGGTCTCGATACAACCGTAGGCACGGCAGCGAACCTCGCCACGCCGTTCCTCGATAATCCCCCAGCCTGTATGGGCCAAACCGGGGTCGATACCTAAGATAACCAAGCCGACCTCCCCTCACCTTTTGCCAAGCGCAAGGCAAGGCCCCGCGCACTATTCACGAACGTCTGTTCTAGAATAACACAACAGCGACCGCATCTAGCAAGCAAGGTTGAACCATAGGTTGAGCATAAGTCAGCGAGCGAGTCCCTGCCGTGGCAAGGTGTCGCGAAAGAGGAGCGCCGCGTACTTCTGTACGCAAGCGACGGTTTGAGCGGCGGATTGCCCGGCAGGGGCTCGCGCAGCGTCGACTCATTACGCGGTTTGGCAAAACCGCGTAACCTTGGCCCCATCCCCAGTTTAGTTCTGCGAGAAGAATGGGAACTGTCGGGGGTCCACCGGCGGTTGCGGCATCGGCGTGCCCTGGGGCCCACCCTGCGGTCCGCCCTGGCCGCCCATCATCTTTTCGATGGCGTCCTGGACCTCGCCCTCAAACTTTTTCATGCCCTCACGCAGGCGACGCTGGCCGTCCTCGGAGCGCAGCTCCTCCATCTGCTCGGGCGAAATACCCAACAGGTCACCCAGTATGCCCATCATCTCGCCACGCATGCGCTCGCTTGTATCCTCGTCGGCAAAGCGGTTCACCTCGGCGCGCGCCAGCGCATCGACCGTCATGCGTTCCTTGCCGTTCAGCCCCAGGTCGGACCATGCAAGCATGTACGGCCAGGCGCGCTCGACAAACGAACGGGCCGAGACAATCGGCGCCGTCGGCAGCATGCGGCGGGCGGCCTCGCCCTGACGCACGAGCATCAGCAGCAGCGAGCAAGCCTCGGGCTTGCCGGCGGCCATTGGGATGTCGTCGAAGGGTCGGTTGCGGTCCACGTGCGCCTCGAGCGCGCCATCGACCTCGCCCGGCTCAAGCCCACCGAGCAGCTGCGCCGCGCGGTCGAGCATGTCGACCGGGCCGTCGAGCGTCGAGAGCGCCCGCGCCAGCACGCGCTCCATGCAATCCTCCACCGCATTGAGCGTCACGAGCTCCTGCGGCACCACGGCAGACGTACGGTTGCGTACGCGCGCCACAAACTCGAGCGTCGACAGGTACACATCGCCAAAAGGCGCGTAATCGCCCTGATAGCCGCCGCAAAGCGCCGGTGCCGCCAACGCATACTCGGTCTTGGAAAGCGGGCTCAGAGCCATCGCGCCCAGCTCGAGCGCCGTGTCCTCCAGCATAAGGCCCAGCGTGCGAGAGCGCAGGCGCTCGGCGTCGCCCGCCGACACATCGCGGTCGAGTACGCGCGCCGCATCCGGCGCATCGCGCTCAACCGTGCGAATATGCAGGCGCTCGGCAATCGCGCGAACGGCGGCACAACGGGCGGCCTCGGCCTCTTCCTGCGCCGGCGTAAAGATGCGGTTGCGTCCCAGCACCAAGCCGACCACATTGCGCGGACCCAGGGCGTCGACAGCAAGCGCTGCCAGCAGGGACGACGGCAAGTCACCCTCGAGCGCCACCACGGCACGCGACGTACCATGGGCACGGGCGTTATCGCGCACAGCGAGCACCAGCGCCTGCCACAGCCATTCCTCGGAGCGAAACTCGGGCAGCTCGTGGTCCTCCAAGGCATCGAGCATCACACCGCGCTGGATCTCCTGAACCAGCAGGCTCTCTTCAAAACACGGCGCCTGGGCCACCACGCGCCCGCAGTCGTCGAGCACAAACGATCCGCCGGTATACACCGACTCGTCATAGGCACCGACCGGCGCCATGCAGGCAAACCACACGCTGTGCTTAGATGCGATCTTGCGGTAGGCACCGCTGCGAACGGCGGCAATGGCGGCCGTCTCGCGGTCGGTCATGTCAAACGCGTTGAACTGAAAATAGGCGATGAGGTCGACGCCGGTCGGCAGCATCTCGAGCTCGCGGTCCAAGTCGAAAATCACGGCGATACGCACGCCGTCCACGTCGAAGACCGGCGGCGCCCAACGGGCATCACCGTTCCCACCACGCTGCAGGGCAATGCTCGAACGGGCCGGCACCACATGGCCGTCCTTGAGCATCATGTAGTCGAGCAGGGGCTGGCCCTCAAACGAAACCGCCGCGGGCACGATGCAGATCATATCGAGTTCTTGGATACGCTCGGCGACACCGGTCAGGCCTGTCAACATGTCGTGCTCAAAGTCGGCAGTGCCCACCAGGCCCCCGGGCATGGCGCCCATAAAGAGCGGAGCCGGCACGCACAGCACGCGTGCCCCGCGCTCGTGGGCCAGACGAGCCTGGTCCTCGATGCGGCCGCAAATGCCCTCAATATCACCCAGGCGCATATCGATCTGTGCAAGTGCGAGCTTCATGGCTCAGCCCTTTCCGTCGTAAACCATCGTTGTCGTAGTAAAAGCGCCGGCCGCATGATGCAGTCGGCGCTCGCATGTGCATATGCTAGCTATGATACCCCGAGCGGGGACGCGCTCCTAGAACGTCGCGGACCACAGCCCATGCAGGTTGCAATAGGCATAGACGGTGCCGGTCTTGGAGCCGCCGGCAAAAAACGTCGCGGGCTTCATGCCGGGCTGGAGGTAATGGACCTCCAGACGGCCCTCGGCCTCAAGGGCGATCCACTCGATGTAGTGCTCGGGCACCATAGGATGCTCGACCGAGCCCACGCGTGCGCGGATCACGTGACCGTCGCGCTCGGTCTCGACGACCGGCACGTGTTTCTCGTGCGCCGCATCCTCGGTGTTCGCGGTCAGCTCCGTGCAGCCGGCAGGGGTTGCAACGTCGTTGCCAAGGGCGGCAATGAGCTTACCGTCGGGGTCCTTAAAAAATTTCGCCATGATGTTCTCCTTTGCTGAAGCGCCGATGTTCTCGATGCTTCTTATGCCCAAAGGCGCGCGAACCATCCACGGCATCGCAAATGAACACATAATGAGCGGGGCTAGCGCCCGTCGCCGCCGAGCAGCGCCAGAACATCCTCGCGGGTAAACAGCGCCGAGGAGATGCCGTCGCCGCCGAGCACACTGTTGACCAGGTCGCGCTTGGACTCCTGCATCTGCATGATGCGTTCCTCGATCGTGTCCTTGGCGATGAGCTTGTACACGGTCACGGTATGCTTCTGGCCAATACGATGCGCGCGGTCGGTCGCCTGGTCCTGCGCGGCCACGTTCCACCACGGGTCGTAGTGGATCACCACGTCGGCAGCCGTCAAATTAAGGCCCACGCCGCCTGCCTTGAGCGAAATCAAAAAGACCGGCACCTCGCCCGCCTGGAACTGCGCGACCATCTTGGCGCGGTTTTCCTTGGACGAAGCACCCGTGAGCTTAAGAAAGCCGATATCCTCCTTGGCCAGACGCTTGCCAATGATGTCGAGCATGCCCGTAAACTGGCTGAACAACAGGATGCGATGCCCGCCGTCGAGCGCACCGTGCACGAGCTCTATGCAAGCGTCGAGCTTGGCACTCCCCGCCTTGTAGTCCTCGTAGTGTAGATGCGGGTCGCAGCAAATCTGGCGCAGCTTGGTGAGCTCAGCAAGCACCTTGAGCTTGTCTTTCTTAAACTCGGATGCCTCGCGATGCTGCACCTGCTGGGCGATGCGGTCCTGGTTGGCCAGGTAGAGTTTGCGCTGCTCGCCGGTGAGCTGTGCCATGACGGTGTCCTCGATCTTCTCGGGCAGATCGGCCACCACGTCTTCCTTGACACGGCGCAGCACAAACGGCGACACGAGCGCCTGCAGGCGAGCGGCGCTGTCACCCTCGGCGTGCTCGACCGGGCTTTCGAAGCGCTTGGCAAACGACTCGCGTGTGCCAAGCAGGCCCGGCATCAAAAAGTCGAAGATGCTCCAGAGCTCGGACAGGCGGTTTTCGATGGGCGTGCCCGTCAGGGCAAAGCGCACACCGGCAGGCAGGCGCTTGGCGGCGCGCGCTACCTGCGTGAGCGGGTTTTTAATGTACTGGGCCTCATCGAGCACAACGCGGGCAAAGTCCTGATCGGCATACTCGTCAATATCGCGGCGCATGAGGTCATACGACGTCACGACCACGTCGTGCTCGTCGGCGCCGGTTATCTGCACGCGGCGCTGCGCCTTGGCACCCACAATGGCGCACACGTCGAGCGAAGGCGCAAAGCGCTCCAGTTCGGCGGTCCAGTTGTACACAAGCGACGCAGGGCACACCACAAGCGTGGGCTTAGTGTCCCCCGCCTCCACGCGCGCCATGATATGTGCGATCATCTGCAGCGTTTTGCCCAGGCCCATATCGTCGGCCAAGATGCCGCCGAGGCCCAGGTGCTCGAGCGAGCCGAGCCACTGGTAGCCGTCGACCTGATAGCCGCGCAGCGTGGCCTTGAGCGAGACCGGCACCGTAAAGTCCATCTTGCCGAGCGTATCCAGACGCTCGACGGTGCGACGGAATGCGGCATCGCGATCGGCCTTAAGCGCCGGCGTGCGCGCGAGCATGCTATCGACGAACAGGGTACTCGACGCGGGAAGCGACACGCCTTCGAGCAGATCGACGGCATCAACGCCCAGGTCCTCGGCAAGGCCAAACGCGGCACGGGCACCCTCGTCCAGGCGAATGATGTCGCCCGACGTGAGACGCGCAAACGTCTGGTGACGCTTGTAGGAGTCGAGGTAGATGGCAAGGTCTGCCGCCGAAAGACCGCTCGCGCCCAGCTCGACGTCGAGCAGGTTGCTCTTGACGGTTGCACGCACCGAAAGCTTGGGCGCAGGGCGGACCGAGACCTGGCGCAGGCGGTCGCTGAGCATGACCTCGCCCAGCTCGGACAGGGCGGACAGGCCCTCGGTCAGCAAGTGGAACAGGCTCTCGTCATCGCGTTCCTCAAATGCCAGGCCGCCCTCGTAAAAGTCGAAATACAGGGCCGCCGTGTCCATAACGCGAAACTCTGCCACTTCGTCGCGCGGCGGCACGCCAGGACGCTGGTCTTCGAAGGGGCTGCCCGGAGCACCCAGGCTAAAGAGATCTGCCGACCAGTCGCCGTAGGTAACCGAAATTTTGCAGGTCACGAGCCCATCGTCGACGCCGATCGCCATGGCAAAGCTCGGCTCGGGCGCCACGGTATCGAGTGCAGCGGGCGCGGTAAGATCGGTGTAGTCGCGCAAAATGGGCAGTGCCATGCGGCAGAATTCGCCCACCTGCTCGGCGGCAATATGGACCGGCGTGCGACAGGGCAGCAAGCGTGATAGGAACGGCGCCGCGTGCTGAGCAAACGCCACATCGGTGCGGCGCGCACGGCGGGTGTCGACCAGATAGGCAACGTCGCCCGAAGCAAAGCAGTATGCATCGGCCGGCAGGCGCAGATCATAGCTGCCACCGGCCGCCGGCGCGATTTTGGCGGCAAGGAGCGGTGGGCGCTTAGACAGCGCCTCGTCCTCCCCTTCCGGAGGCAGTTCAACCGCCACGTCATAGGTGCGATGCGTCGTCGTCCCCCGCGACCAGGCGGGCTCAAAAGAGATGGTCTGGCCGCGTAGCAGGTCCAGCACATATACGATGCTATGCTCGGACAGCGGCAACTGACGCTCGGCGACAAAACCGTTGCGGGCAAAGTCGTACGACGCCGAACGCGAGCTTGTGATGTCATCGAGATAGGCAACTGTCGTCACAACAAGGTTGAGCAGCTTTGTCGAAACGCCTTCGAAGGCTTCGGGCGTATGGACAAACGTGAGCTTCTTGCCGTACGAGAAGGTGCCGCCTCGGACATAGGCGTCGGCCATGCCGTCGATATCCTTGACCACGTAGGACACCGAACCGCAGCGAATGCGGAACTCGAGCGCCCAGCTAAAGCGGTCGGCGAACAGCGGATTGTAGTACGGCACCAACGAGGGCTCCAACACTGCCTTGGGGGCATCGGGATCAACAGCACCGGCAAGCTTGCGGCGCATGCTCGCCAGCTCGTCCATGCGCGCATCCGAAAGATCGGAGAGCGCCGCCATAAGGCTCGGGCTCGTGGGGACGGGCGCCGGGAAGGGAAAGTTGGGGTTGACGGCCGGCGCTTTGGGCGCGGTGCGCGCGGGCTGTTTCGGCTGCGCCGTAAACGTGCGAACCGGTGTGCGCAGCCCCTCGACGGGCTCGGTGCCGCTCGCGTCCAGATACGCGAGCGCCGTGGCAATAGCGTGCTTGCACATACCGGGGTAACGATAGGCAGCGGGGCAGTCGCAGTCGTAGTCGATCACCTCGTGCTCGTCCATGTCGAGCGCCACGTGCGTCTTGTACAGGTCACCGCGCGAGCCGCGCACCGAACCCTCAACCGTCACGTTTTTAGAGAAGCGCGAGCCGCTGTCCTCAATCGACAGCACGGCACCGTTAAGCATGAGCGAGCGCCCCTTCATAAAGGTGCCGCTCAACGCCGCCTCTTTCCGGAGCGCCTGCACAAACGTCCCCTGCGCCATCACTTCCTCCAATCTCGCGCGGACCAGCAAGGTCGCCCTTAGATCACCGTCACTCTGCCTTGGTTACCAACGATGGCCTTGGCCTCGGCCAGCAGCGGAATCGAGCGCGCGTTGACCTTGGCAGGCACCTCGGCGCGCAGCACGCGCCCGTCCACCTGCTCGATAAAGATCTCCACGCGATCGCCGCCCGGGTTGGTGGTGAGCACCGTGGCCAGGCGCGCCATATTGCCCTGGCTAAAGCGGCTGTTGGGCACCATGACCTCAAACACCTTGGGCTTGTTGTTCTCCTCGTTGAGCTCGAGCGGCACGATCTCCTGCGCGATGATCTGGTCGCCGCGGTCCGAGCGCTCGAGTTTGCCCTTAATGCGCACAAAGGCATCGGACAGCTGCGCGCCGGTCTCGGGATCGACCTCGCCGTACAGGTACCCCTCGGCCTCTTTATAGGTCTTGGGGAACACGACGACGGTGGCCTCGCCTTCCATGTCCTCGAGCTGCACGATGCCCATGGGGTCACCGTTTTTGGTCACGCGCTTGGACACGCTCGAGACCATGCCGGCCCACCACAGCGCCTTACCCTCGGGAATCTCCTGGTTGATGGTGCCGCCCGTAGGATTCTGAACTTCGTAGCCGGTGTCGATCTGCGAGAACGAAAAGTCGCGCGCCTTGGCTAGCGCATACTCAAACGGGCGCAGCGGGTGGTCCGAGACATAGATGCCCAGAACCTCTTTCTCCTGGCTCAGCTTGAGGTGGCGGTCCCATTCCTGGCCATCCGGATCGGGCACGCTGACCTCGAAGCCCGAGCCCTCAACGTCGCCAAACATATCGAAGAACGAGGTCTGGCCGCTCGCGCGGTCCTTCTGGCGCTTTACCGCGGCATCGATGATGTTCTCGGGGTTGTTCTTATCCACAAAGTGCATCATCTGGCGACGCGGATACCCCGTGGAGTCGAAGGCGCCTGCCTTGATCAGCGATTCGATCACGCGGCGGTTGGCCTGGCTCGAGTCCACGCGATCGACAAAGTCGTGCAGCGTCTTAAACGGGCCGCCCGCCTCGCGCTCGGCGATAATCGCCTGCGCCACGCCGGTACCCACGCCGCGGATGCCGGCCAGACCAAAGCGCACGCCTTCCTTGGTAGCCGTGAACTCGGTGCCGGACTCGTTGACATCTGGCGAAAGCACGGGGATGCCGTCGTGACGGCACGCCGAGACGTAGTGCACGATCTTGTCGGTCTTGCCCGTATAGGACGTCAGAACGGCCGCCATGTACTCGTGCGGATAGTGCGCCTTGAGCCACGCCGTCTGCATAACCAGGATGGCGTAGCCGGCGGAGTGCGACTTGTTGAAGGCGTAGGACGCGAACTCGAGAACATCGTCCCAAATCTTCTGGGCGACCTCGCGCGTGTAGTTGTTCTTGATAGCGCCGTTCATCCAGTGGTCGTAGGTGGTCTCGTCCGAGCCATCCTCCCAGTGGAGCACCGTCGACGTGAGCAGCTTGATCTTTTTCTTAGCCACGGGCTTACGGATACGCGAGTCCGATTCGCCCTTGGAGAAGCCGCACATCTCGACGGAGATGAGCATAACCTGCTCCTGGTAGACCATGGTGCCGTAGGTTTCGCCCAGAATGTCGTCCAGGCGGTCGTCGTAGGAGACGGCCGGCTCCTTGCCGTTCATACGGTTGATGTAGGACGAGACCATGCCGGCGCCCAACGGGCCCGGGCGATACAGGGCGATCAATGCTACGACGTGCTTGTACTCGGTGGGCTTCATGTTCTTGATCGTGGCCGTCATGCCGGCGGACTCGACCTGGAAGACGCCGGCGGTGTGGCCGGAACCCATGAGCTTAAAGATCTCGGGGTCGTCAAAGGGAATCTCTTCCTCTTTGATGTCGATGCCAAAGTTCTTCTTGATGTTTGCCTTGGCCTTGGAGATAACCGTCAGCGTACGCAGGCCCAGGAAGTCCATCTTGAGCAGGCCCATGTCGGCAACGGTATGGCCCTCGTACTGGGTAATCTCGACGCCGCCCTTGGTATCGAGCTTGGTCGGCACGTGCTCGTTGACGGGGTCGCGGCAAATCAGAACGGCGCACGCGTGCACGCCCTCGCCACGGGTGAGGCCCTCAATCGAGAGTGCCGTGTCGATGATGCGGCGGGCGTCATCGTCCTTTTTATAGGCCTCAGCAAAATCGGGGTTAAACAAATCCTCTTTGCCGGGTTGTTTGTCGAGCACCTGCTTGAGCTTGACCTTGGGGTCGCTCGAGACCATCTTGGACAGACGCTGGCCCATGTAGACCGGGTAGTCCAGGACGCGCGCGGCGTCGTTGATGGCCTGCTTGGCCTTAATGGTCGAGTAGGTGATGACGTGGGTGACCTTCTCGGGGCCGTAGAGCTGGCGAACGTGCTCCACGACTTCGAGGCGCCGCTCATCGTCGAAGTCCATATCGATATCGGGCATCTCGGTACGCTGCGGGGACAGGAACCTCTCGAACATCAGGCCGTTCTCGAGCGGGTCGAACGCGGTGATATTCATGGCGTAGGCGACGATAGCGCCGGCGGCCGAGCCACGGCCGGGGCCGACGCCGATGCCGTTGTCCTTGGCCCATTGCACGTACTCGGCAACGATGAGGAAGTAGGCGGCAAAGCCCTTGTCGCAGATGACCTTGTATTCGTACTCAAAGCGCTCTTTGATGTTGACGCCGCCGATCTCGCGCGTGGCCCAGTCGTCACCGTAGTGTTGGCGCAGGCCCTTCTCGCACTCGCGGCGGAACTGGCTCTCGTGCGTCTCGCCAGGATCGAGCAACGGGAAGCGCGGCAGGATGATGGAGTCCCAGTCGAGCTCGACGTAGCACTTGTCGGCAATCTCGAGCGTGTTGTCGCAGGCTTCGGGGCAATACGGGAACATCGCCCGCATCTCCTCCTCGGTCTTCATATAGAACTCCGAGCCGGTCATGCGCATGCGGTTGGGGTCGTCGACCTTGGCGTTCATGCCGATGCACATAATGACGTCCTGTACGGGCGCGTCCTCGCGACGCAGGTAGTGGAAGTCGTTGGTGGCGATGACCTTGACACCCACCTGCTTGGCGATATCGATGAGCGTGCGGTCCATCTGCTCGTCGGTCAGGCCGTTGTCGGTGGTGATGCCGTGTTCCTGGATCTCGATGTAAAAGTCGCCGGGGTCAAAGGTGTCGCGGAAGGTCTCGGCCCACTTGATGGCGCCCTCCATGTCACCGCGGTCGATGTACTTGGGAATGATGCCCGCGATGCAGGCGCTCGTGCAGATCATGCCCTTGGCATGGCGGCGCAGGTTGTCGAGCGTCACGCGAGGCTTGTAGTAAAAGCCCTGCACGGCGGCCTCGGAGACCGTCTGCATCAGGTTGACATAGCCCTCCTGGTCCTTGGCCAGGAGGATCATGTGGTAGAGCTCGGGCTTATGGTCGCGGGCAAGGGTCTCGTCCGGCGTAAAGTAGACCTCGCAGCCAAAGATGGGCTTGATGACCAGGGGCGGCTTGAGCTCGTCGATGTTGCCCTTCTCGTCCCACATGGCCATGTCCTTCACATACTGGGCATGCTCGCGCGGGTTTTCCTCGGGATCGGGCTCCACCAGCTCGTCGCGGCGGTCCTTTTCCAAGAAGGCCTTGTCGTGACTCCAGGTTTTGTACTCAGGCGTGTTGTGGTTGACGGCGTCGCAGGCCAGCGCCAGGTCGGGCACGCCATACATGTAGCCGTGGTCGGTAATGGCGACGGCGGGCATGCCCAGCTCTACGGCGCGATTGACCATATCCTGGATACGGGTTGCGCCGTCGAGCATGGAGAAAACAGTGTGATTGTGCAGATGGACGAATGCCATGTGATGAGCTCCGATGCGGGTTCGTGTTCTGACTGAACGATTTTACCCCACGGCACGGACAGCACCCGAACCTAGCCAAACCCACACGGGCAGTCTTTTTGGGACGTGCCTTTTTTAGCTGCTTTGACCTGATTGCTTCATTCGTCGCAAAGGGGCCGGACCGCGACCCCATGTC
>CAJJZP010000002.1 GCA_905197665.1 uncultured Collinsella sp. | reverse complement strand
CAGCCCGACCAGTCCCTGCCGTGCCAGAACTCCCTCTTGAGCAGGCCGAAGAAGCTCTCCATCGCCGCGTTGTCCGGGCTGCAGCCCTTGGCGGACTGGATTGGCTACACTGATGTGGACAGTTCCGGGAGGGGCGCAAGAGACGGGAAGGCCGTGTGCGCGTTCCTGCGCGAGGGCCGCGGGGAGGGGCTGCCTGGGTACGGCGCCTGTCAACTCGGTCTACGTCTTTGATGACCGGGTCGTACTCAATATCAACTTCACGGATGATGCCAAAACGGTCACCCGTGAGGAAGTGTTGGGTTCGAGTGCTATGGACAATGTTCCAGCATGCTGGGGTCGAACTCGCTAGCCGGAATGACGCGGTAGCCGTGACGCAGCAACAGATCGACAAAAACACCGTTGCCCGCTGTAAGGGTGCCGCTGAATGTTCCGTCGTAGATGCGGCCCGCGCCGCACGAGGGACTACGGTCCTGCAAGATGCACGCAGCGATCTCGGACGGGCCGCCAAAGTGCTCGCACATATCGAGCGCGCGCTGAGCACCCTGGCGAAGCTCGCGATCGACCGAGATGCCCTCGCAGGTACAAACCTCGCCATTCACAATCTCGGACGGCTTGCGCGGTGTGGGCAAGCCGCCAAAAACCTCGGGGCACACCAACAGGACCTCGGTCCCTGTGCGTTCACAGGCCTCGACCAACGCGCGATGGTAATTGTCGAGCCCGTTATATTTGCAGCTCTCTCCCATCAAGCAGGCACTCACCACGATCTTCATACATATCCCTCCCAAACAAAACGCCCCATTTGAGATAGAAACTCAAATGGGGCGTTCGACGTTGTGCAACCAGCCTTACTGCTGCTTTGGCATCAGCGGATTCTCGCGCGTGAGGAGATTCATGAACTCCTCGCCCGTGATCGTCTCCTTCTTGTACAGATAACGAGCCAGCTCATGGAGCTTAAACTTGTTCTCCTTGAGGATCTGCAGGGCGCGGTCATGTGCGTCCTCGATCAGCTTGGCGACGATCGCGTCGACGCGCTCGGCCGTACCGGGGGCACAGGTGAGCGACGTGTCCTGGTTGAGGTAGGCATTCTGAACGGTACCGAGCGCCATCATGCCAAACTCTTCCGACATACCAAAGCGCGTCACCATGTTGCGGGCGAGCTTGGTGGCCTGCTCGATATCATTGGCCGCGCCAGTCGTCATCTCACCAAAGATGAGCTCCTCGGCAGCACGTCCGCCGCAGTAGACAGCGAGCTTGTCGAGCACCTCCTGGCGCGTGGTCAAGAAGCGCTCGTCCTCCTCGACCTGCATGGTGTAGCCCAGAGCACCGCTCGTACGCGGCACGATGGTGATCTTCGTAACCGGCGCAGAACCCTTCTGGCGGGCGGCAACGATGGCATGGCCGATCTCGTGATAGGACACGACCTGTTTCTCGTGATCGGACAGCACCGTGGACTTACGCTGCTGGCCGGCGATGACGACCTCCACCGACTCCTCAAAGTCATCCTGCGTGGCGCGCTTGCGACCCTCGCGGACGGCGCGCAGGGCGCCCTCGTTGATGATGTTGGCCAGGTCGGCACCCGAGGCGCCAGGCGTGGCGCGGGCGATCGCGGTCAGGTCGATCGGCGGCTGCGTCTTCACGCTCTTGGCATGCAGCTCGAGGATGTTCTTGCGACCGGTCAGGTCGGGCAGCTCAACGGGAATGCGGCGATCAAAGCGGCCGGGGCGCAGCAGGGCCGGGTCAAGGCTGTCGGGACGGTTCGTGGCAGCGAGGACGACGATACCCTTGTGGTTATCGAAGCCGTCCATCTCGGTCAGCAGTTGGTTAAGCGTCTGCTCGCGCTCATCGTTGCCGCTAAAGCCGCCGCCGTCACGCTTCTTGCCGATGGTATCGATCTCATCGATAAACACGATGCACGGGGCCTTTTCCTTGGCCTGCTTAAACAGGTCACGAACCTTGGCGGCACCGCGGCCGACGAACATCTCGACGAACTCAGAGCCCGAAATGCTAAAGAACGGAACGCCCGCCTCGCCGGCAACGGCCTTGGCAAGCAGGGTCTTACCGGTACCCGGAGGGCCAACAAGAAGAGCACCGCGCGGCAGCTTGGCACCGATCTCCTCGTAGCGCTGCGGCTTCTCCAGAAAGTCGACGACCTCCTTGAGGGATTCCTTGGCCTCTTCCTGACCGGCGACGTCCTTAAAGGTCACACCCACGTCCTTGGAGGCGATAACGCGAGCACCGGACTTGCCCAGTCCACCGCCGCCAAAACCACCGCCGCCAAAGTTCATCGACGGGCCGTCATCACCCATGGCCTTCTTCATGCGGCGGTTGAGCCACCAGCCGATCAGGAAGAAAATCGCCATGGGAAGAATGAGGGTGAGCAGGTAGTAGGTCATCAGACCCGAGTTCTTATCGGGAACGACCGACTCTAGCGAGGCGCCAGATTCAAGCACGCGATCGGTAAAGCCCGCGTCATTCGGCACGCCGGTCGTCTTGTAGGCGATGTTCTCGTCCTCGCCCTTCTTGGTGTAATAAATCGTGTAATCGTCTGTGTTGTACTCGACCTTGTCGACGCTCTTCTTATCGAGCGCTTTGACAAACGTCGAGTAATCGGTCTTCGTAATCTGCTGCGTGTGACCGATGTTGGGGAACAGAACGGTCGAGAGCACGAGGTAGACGACGAAGGCGATGAGCGCGTAGAGGATCATATTCCGTCTACGTTTGTTGTCATCCATCTCCATCTGCTTGAACTCCATCTACTGGGGTTGATAATGTTTTCTAGAATACCCAACCCACACGGCGATAAACCGACGCCGGGCACGAAAGGACAGAGATGGCATCACTGGAAGTCGGCAAGGTTCAAATCTATACGGGCGACGGCAAGGGCAAGACGACGGCTGCGCTGGGGCTCGCGCTGCGCGCCACGGGTTATGGTCTTAACGTGCTCATGCTTCAGTTTGCCAAGAAGCTGCACTGCGCCGAACATGACGCAGCGCCGCGCCTGGGACTGCGCATTGTGCAGGCCGATCGCGACACGCCCGAGGCTTGCGCCGCGCTGATCATGGAGCTCGCACGCGAGCAGATTAGCCAGGTAGACATGCTGATCTTGGATGAGCTGGGAGAAGCCATGCGCCGAGGCTTTGTGACGCGCGAAGATGTCGAAGCGTTGATCGCAATGAAACCGACCACCACAGAGCTCGTGCTCACCGGCCGCGGCTTGCTGCCACTGGCCGATCTCGCGGACCTAGTAACCGAAATGCGCCCCGTCAAACACTACTTCGACGAAGGCCTCCTAGCCCGCCAAGGCATCGAATACTAAATGATCCGTAGGGGACGGAGGAAAACGGATCATTTTGCCTTATCGCCAGGTCAATGATCCGTTTTCCTCCGTCCCCTACGGATCATTAGGCGGTGGCGCGGCCGAGCCAGTTGCCGCTGTGGTGGTAGATGGTAAACATCGTGGCCGTGATGAGCCAGGTTACGGGGTAAACCAGCAGCAGGTGCTCAAGCGACGGATCGAACGGCATAATCGCAAACACCCAGATCACCCTGAGCACGACGGTGCCAAAAATCGTGAGCATCATAGGCTGGAAGCTCACGCCAGCGCCGCGGATGGAGCCGGACGCGTTTTCGATAATCGAGAAGATCGCGTAGAACGGCGCGATGAAATGAAGAATCGTCGTGGTGTAGGCCGAAATCGAAGCATCGTCGACAAACAGACGCGACAACGGACCCGAGAACACCAGTAGCACGGCAGACAGGCCACCAATGAGCATAAACGACAGCACAAGCGACGTATGGTAGCCCTTGCGCATGCGCTCGTAGTTGCGCGCGCCAAAGTTCTGTGCCGAGAACGTGGTGATCGAAACGCCAAGCGCCTCGGTAACCATCCAGACAATGCCATCCAAACGGCCCGAAAGACCCCACGCCGTGGTGACATCGGCACCAAACGAGTTGACCGACACCTGAATCAAAACGTTGGAAATCGAATACGCAGCAGACTGAAAGCCAAGCGGCAGACCACACGAGATCATGCTCTTACAAATGCCAGGATCAATGCAGAGTTTGGACAGTGAAAGCCGCCACGCACCCGGAGCGTGCATCATACGAATCACGATCATCGTGGCGTTGGAGCAAATGGTCAGCGCCACCGCGATGCCGCAGCCCAGAGCCTCCATATGAAGCACGGCAACGAAGATGACATCCAGCACCGCATTAACAAGGCAGCCGGAAGCAATGATCACAGCAGGACCGCGTGTGTCGCCCACGGCGCGCAGCAGCGCCGTTCCCATATTGAGCAGCAGCGCCGCAACCATGGCGGCAAAAAAGCAACGAGCATAGGCCACGCCCTCGGCCAATAGTTCATGCGGCGTGTTCATAAGTACCAGCATGGGCTCAACGAACACTATGCCAAGAATCGAGAAAACGATACCGCCCACCAGCGCGAGCGTCATGGCCGTATGGACCGAACGACTCAATCGCTCATCATCGTGCTGACCAAAATACTGACCGGTAATGACCGCGCAGCCAGCGCCAACGCCAACGCAAAAGCCAATGCAGAGCTCGGTGAGCACCATCGTGGCTTGAATGCCACCCAGCGCGAGCTTGCCGCCAAACTGGCCGACGATATACGTACCAATAAGCGTGTAAGCCTGCTGAAAAAACGAGCTAAAGAAGATAGGGACGCACAGCGACAGCAGCTGTTGCCAAATGACACCCTGCGTTACATCGATAGCCGTAGATTTCTTAGCCACACGCCCTCCCCACCAGCGTACGTCAAACAACAAAACGGCAATTTAAGACCAAAGCAAATACCAGCTTAGCACCGACCGACGTCGGCCGAAACGCCCCGAACCAGAGCCCGGTGCTAACTATCTGCCTAGTGATACAGCCCCGGCTGGTAGTGGTACTCGTTGCTCACATGCGGGCACAGCTGCCAAAAGGCAACAGCGCTTGCCGCGGCCACGTTGAGTGAATCGACCCCATGCGCCATCGGAATACGCACGGCGCGGTCGCAGCCTGCAATGGTCTTGGCGCCCAAGCCAGCACCCTCGGTGCCCATAAAGATTGCCAGGCGGTCAATCTCCTGGAGCGCGGGATCGTCCAGCGACACCGAATCATCCGTCAACGCCATAGCGGCACACGAAAAGCCCGCATCGTGTAGCGCCGCCAGCCCATCATGCGGCCATACGCGCGCTTCGCTGCCAATGCGTGTCCAGGGCACCTGGAACACCGTGCCCATGCTCACGCGGGCCGAACGACGATACAGCGGATCACAACACGTAGGACTGACCAAAATGCCGTCGACGTTGAGCGCGGCCGCCGAGCGGAATATTGCGCCCACATTGGTATGGTCGACAATGCCCTCGAGCACGCACACGCGCACCGGGCGCTCCCCCGCCGCCTCGACGACGCCGCCCAAGAACTCATCAACCGGAATCTGTCGCGGGCGACGAAATGCCGCGAGCGCACCGCGCGTCACGTTAAAACCCGTCAGACGCTCCATAAGCTCCATCGAGGCAACGAACACGGGAACCGGACCCGCGCCCTCGCGTACCGCCAGGCGCTCAAACAGCGGCATCATCTGGTCGAGCCAGCGCTCGCCCAAAAGAAAGCTCGCCGGCTCGTATCCGGCGCGAACCGCACGTTCGATGACCTTGGCACTCTCGGCGATAAAAATGCCCTTCTGCGGCTCCAGCACGCAGCGCAGCTCACGCTCGGTCAGTCGCACGTAGGCATCAAGCCGCTCGTCCTCGAGCGAATCGATTCGCAGCACCTCAACGGCATCAGTCATAGCAGCCAGCCCGCACCTTTCTTTACAGCGCATCTATACCAAACGAGGCGACGCTAAGCGCCGCCCCATGCATTCAAACAATCCGATGATACCGTTCACGCCGGACGATTTACGCCTCAACGCGACGATACGTTACGAACTCATAATCGACACCCTCGTCGCCCTCGCCCGAGGTAATCGTGGCAACACCGCCACGCCGCGCAATCTCCCACGCGGGATCGGCATCCAGATCGGGAAAATACGTATCCACGTCATGCACGCAATGGTTATGCGTAACCTCGGCCTCGGCGCAATACGGCAAAAACTGCCGATACACCTCGCCGCCACCGATCACCCACGCAACGGGCTCATCGGCTACCGCGGTGAGCGCTTCGTCGACGCTATGCACCACGTCGACGCCCTCGGCAGCAAAGTCCTCATCGCGCGTGAGCACGATATTACGACGGTTCTTGAGCGGACGCCCGCCGGGAAAACTCAGCAGCGTCTTGCGTCCCATAATGACCGGGCAGCCTTTGGTGCGCGCCACAAAATGACGCATGTCGGCGCGATTAGACACGACCATGTCACCCTCGCACCCAATGCCCCAATCGTCACACACGGCGACAATGGCGGAAAGCTTACACGTCATGCGCGTCACCTACACCGCAATGGGGATGTTCTTGACCTGCGGGCCGTGCTCATAGCCCTCGACGATCAGATCATCGGTCGTAAACGCATAGAAGTCATGTACATCGGGGTTAAGCGTTACCTTAGGCGCGGCAAACTGCGGACGCTCGATAAGCTCGCGGACGATATCGACATGACGGTCGTAAATGTGGGCATCGGCGATCACATGCAGCAGCTCGCCGGGAATCATATCGACCGATTGCGCGACCATCATCAGCAAGATGGCGTACTGGCACACATTCCAGTTGTTCGCGGCCAAAATGTCCTGGCTGCGCTGGTTGAGAATCATGTTGAGCGTCGGTTTGTCATCCTGCGGGCGCTGCGTCACGTTATACGTCACGCTGTAGGCGCACGGATACAGGTGCATCTCGGACAGGTCGCTAAACACATAGGTATTCGTCATAATGCGGCGGCTGTACGGCGTGTTCTTAAGGTCGTACAGAACGCGGTCCATCTGGTCGAAATCGCCCTCGGCATAATGGCTCTTCTGCCCAATCTGATACCCGTAGGCCTTGCCGATGGAGCCGGTCTCGTCGGCCCACTCATCCCAAATATGGCTGTTGAGATCATGCACGTTATTGGACTTCTTTTGATAGATCCATAGGATCTCATCCATGGCAGATTTGAGGGCCGTACGACGCAAGGTAAGCGCCGGAAACTCCTCACGTAGGTCATAGCGTGCCGTGACACCAAAGTTTTTAATTGTATAGGCAGGAGTGCCATCCTCCCACACCGGGCGGACCTTTTGGCCCTCGGTGGTGGTGCCATGGTCCAGAATATCGCGGCACATGGTTACAAACTGTTGATCAGCCTTGCTCATTGACCCTCCTGTCAGTCGCCTATAAGCGATTTTAATTGTAGCCCAGGCGCGCAGTGTCGGATTGGACACTTGGGTCGGCACACGCAATGCACGGCAGCCAGCACCGCCACAATCGCAGACGTAACAACTTTGAATTTCTGACATATGCTAAAAAAGCTTGCGCGGAACCGCATACACGCTATCCTATTACTGACATATGTCAGATTTGGAGAGAGTATGGCAGGAAGACGCGAAAAATTACGCCGTGTTGGGATCATCCCCGAATATCGCGGCTTTACCCCCGACGGCCTTGCCAGCGGAGACGCCATCGAGATGACGGTCGATGAGCTCGAAGTACTGCGCCTGTGCGACCTGGAAGGCCTTAACCAAGAGGCAGCCGCACAGCAGATGGGCATCGCGCGCGCCACGGTGGCGGCTATTTGCAGCCGAGCGCATCGCAAGGTGGCAAACGCGTTGGTCAATGGACGGGCAATCGTCATCGAAGGCGGCAATATCGCGTACTCCCCCATTACTACGGCAACGGCCGTATGGCCAGCAAAGGAGATCGACACCATGAGGGTGGCAACCACGTACGACAACGGCAACATCTTTATGCACTTTGGCCACAGCGAGCAGTTCAAGATCTACGACATTCAGGATGGCAAGGTACTCAACGAGCAGGTCGTGGGCACCGACGGCACCGGCCACGGTGCCCTTGCGGGCCTGCTCGCCAACGGTGGCGTGGACACGCTCATCTGCGGCGGCATCGGCGGTGGCGCCATCAACGCGCTTGCCCAAGCCGGCATCACGGTGTACGCAGGAGCTCAGGGCAGCTGCGACGCTTGTGTCGAGGCCCTTATCGCCGGAACGCTCGCACAGAACGGCGAGGCCACCTGCAGCTGCCACGGCCATGACCACGACCACGCCCACGAACATGGCGAGTCCTGCAGCTGCCACGGCCATCACGAGCCCGAGGGCCACGAGGGCTGCGGCTGCCACTAACGGCACGGCACCGCGAGCTCGGGGCGCGACGCTGAACGCAGCCCAACTATCAAAGCCAACAACAAAGGCCACCCGGTAACTTCCGAGTGGCCTTTGCCATATCAAGCTGGAATTACAGCCCTATTTCTTATTGCGCATCTGCGCTTCCATCTGGCGCAGCAGCTCCATATCGGACTTGGGACCGCCCGTACCCAGGCCGCCCATGCCGCCCAGACCCATAGCGTCCAGCCCAGGGATATTGGGCATGCGCATCTTCTTGCCCTTCTTGCCCTTTTTGCCCTTCTTGCCGCCGGCCTGTGCCTGATTGGCCATCGTGCGCATGCGGCCCATCATCTTGTTCATCTCGCCCCACTGCTTCATAAGGCTATTGACCTCGGTGGGGGTCACACCGGCGCCCTTGGCGATACGCGCGCGACGCTGGCCGTTGATGATGGAGGGACGCAGACGCTCCTCCTTGGTCATCGACATGATGATGGCCTCGTTCTTGTCGAAGATGCCCTCGTCCAGGTTACCGCCCATCTGGTTGAGCGCGCGCTGGCCACCGGGGAGCATGCCCAGGATACCCTTCATGCCGCCCATCTTTTTGACGGCTTTCATCTGGTCGAGCATGTCATTCATGGTAAAGCCCTCGCGCAGCATGCGCTCGGCAGCCTCGAGCTGTTCGGCATCGGCGGCCTCCTGGGCCTTCTCGATGATGCCGACAACGTCGCCCATGCCCAAGATTCGCTTGGCCATGCGATCGGGATAGAACGGCTCAAGCGAATCGGGTTTCTCGCCCATGCTCACAAACTTGATGGGCTTGCCGGTCACCTGACGCACCGAAAGCGCGCCACCGCCACGGGCGTCACCGTCGAGCTTGGAGATAATCACACCATCAAAGTCGGTGCGCTCGGCAAACGTCGAGACCACGTTGACGATATCCTGGCCGGTCATGGCGTCGACGACCATCAGCACCTGGTCGGGCTTGACGGCCTTCTTGATGTCGACGGCCTCCTGCATCATCTGCTCGTCGATCTGAAGACGTCCGGCAGTATCGACGATGACCACGTCACGCAGGTGGTCGACGGCCTCCTGGATGGCGCCCTTGGCGATGTCGACCGGGTGCTCGCCGTCACCGCGGAAGACCGGCACGCCGATCTCGCCACCGAGCGTGGCAAGCTGGTCGGCAGCAGCGGGACGGTAGACGTCGCACGCGGCGAGCAGCGGCGAGCGGCCCTGCTTCTTGAGCAGGTAGGCAAGCTTTACGGCAGCCGTGGTCTTACCGGAGCCCTGCAGGCCCACGAGCATGATGACATTAGGAATGCGGTTACTAAAAACGAGCTTGCTCTCGGTGGAGCCGAGCATCTCGGTAAGCTCGTCGAGCACGATCTTGACGACGTTTTGCGCCGGCGACAGCGACTCCATGACCTCGGCGGTCATACAGCGCTCCTTGGTCTTGGCGACGAACTCCTTGACAACCTTAAAGTTGACGTCGGCTTCGAGCAGCGCCATGCGAATATCGCGCATGGCCGAGGTGATGTCGGCCTCGGTCAGCTTACCCTTGCCACGCAGGCGGTCAAATGTGTCGTTGAGGCGATCGCTCAGGGAATCAAACACTAGTCACTCCTTAATTGGACTCGCCCACCAGGGCGCGGCAGAAATCTTTGGCATTGAACTCCTGTAGGTCATCGACCTGCTCGCCCACGCCCACGCGCAGGATCGGGAGCTTGAGCTTCTCGGCCACGGCCATGGCGATGCCGCCCTTTGCCGTACCGTCGAGCTTCGTCATGATGATACCGTCCAGACCCAGCGCCTCGTTAAACTCGAGCGCCTGGTTCAGACCGTTCTGACCAGTGGCGGCATCGATCACAAGCACGACCGAAACCGGCATGGGGCCGGCGGCCATATTGGCGGCGCGCTTACGGGTCACGTTGACCACCTTGGCGAGCTCGCGCATGAGCTCGGGGCTCGTGTGCAGACGACCGGCGGTATCGATGAGCACCAGGTCGCTGCCGCGCTTATCGGCCTCGTCGAGCACGTCATAGCACACGCTCGCCGGATCGGAGCCGCGGTCACGCTTGATAACCGGTACGCCGGCACGCTGGCCCCACACATCGAGCTGCTCGATGGCAGCGGCGCGGAAGGTGTCGGCCGAACCGATCACCACGTTCTTGCCGCGGGCGGCCATGGCGCTCGCAATCTTGCCGACCGTGGTGGTCTTACCGGCACCGTTGATGCCGACAAACAGCACGCAGCTCGGCGTGTCGGAAAACGGGTCGCGCTCAACAGGCACAAAATGGCCCTCGAGCTGCTCGGCCAGGGCGCGGCGAAGCTGCGGGGCGGTCTTGAGGTTCTTCTTGGCTGCGGCGTCGCGCAGGTCATCGGAGACCTGAATGGCGACCTCGGCACCCATGTCACCCATGACGAGGGTATCCTCTAGGTCCTCCCAAAAATCCTCGTCGACCTCGCCGCCAAAGTAAAAGACCTCGTTGAGGGCCTCGCGGCTGCGCTCAAGTCCGCGCGAGAGAGCATCGAAGAATCCCATTATGCATTCACGACCTTTCCGGTTTCGCGATCGAGTTTTTGCGAGACGACGCGACTGACGCCGTCGGCTTGCATCGAGACGCCGTAGAGGACGTCAGCGTCCTCCATAGTACGGCGCTGATGCGAAATGACCAAGAGCTGCGTATCGGAACGCAGCACATCAAGGGCGCCGATGAGCTTGGACAGGTTGGCGTCATCAAGCGCCGCCTCGACCTCGTCCAGCACATAGAACGGCACCGTGCGCGTGCGGTACACGGCAAAGAGCAGGGCGAGCGCCGTCAGACTCTTCTCGCCGCCCGACATGAGCATCATCTTGGTGATGCGCTTGCCGCGCGGCTGCGCCACGACCTCGATGCCCGTCTCGGCCGGATGCTCGGGGTCAGTCATCTCCAGATGCGCCTGACCACCCGGGAACAGCATGGCGAAGATCTCGCGGAAGTTCGCATCGACCTTCTCAAAGGTCACCAGGAACGCCTTGCGCATCTTGCGATCAATGGCCACCGTGATCTTGGTGAGTGCCTTACGCGCGCTCTCCAGATCGGTCAGCTGCTCCTCGATGTAGTCGGCGCGGCGCTTGAGCTGCTCGTACTCCTCCATGGCAACTTGGTTAACGGGACCAAGGTTGTTGATCTGGCGCACAAGCTGGTTGAGCTCGCGCTCGGCGGCATCGCGGTCGGTGGGCGCAGGAAGCATAAGCGCTTCCTCGAGCACCGTGGTGCCATCGGCGGTAATGGCCTTGATGGCGGCCTCTACCTGCACCTCGAGCTTGCCACGCGCGACCTTGAACTCGTTTTGCGTGGCAGTGGCGGTATCGACCCGCTCCTTGGCACGGGCAACCTCTGCCTTGGCGTCCTCAATGGTCTTCTTGAGCGAAGCGGAGTCCGCCTCCTCCAGAGAGGCCTGGTCACGCAGGCGCGCCGCCCAATCCGACGCGCGTTCCAACAGGGCCGAATAGCGTTCGTGCATGGGGTCGACGCGCAGGCGCAGCAGCTCGAGTGAGCGCGAGGCCTGGCGTGTTCCGCGTATACGGCGGTCGATGCCCTCCAGGCGATGCTCCAGATCGGGTACACGGCCCTTCAGAGAACGCAGACGTTCGCTTGTTTGGGCTAGACGAACCTTGGCGTCGGCGAGCTTGCCGGCAGCCTCGGAATCGTCACGGCGCACGCGGTCGAGCTCGTCGTTGGCCTCGGCAATCTGCAAGCCCAGGGCGCTTGCCTGAGCACGGGCCTCGTCACGCGAACGGGTGAGCTCGTCCACGCGCGGGCGCGCAGCGCGAACGGCCTCGGCGGCCTGCTCACGGCGCTTGGAAATACGCACGCGCTCGACCTCGGCATTGTTGGCGCTTTGCTCCAAGCGCCCGATCTCGGAGAGCAGCGAGCGGCACTCGCCCTCAAGACGGGCGATCTCGCCGGCGGCATCGCCCTCGGCGGCACGCGCCTCCTCAACGGCCGCATTGGCCTCGACGACCTGATCCGACACATGCTCAAACACAGCAGCCAGATCGGGTTCCAGGCCCTCGAGCTCACGGATGCGGCGCTTGCGCTCCAAGGCACCCGAAGCCTCGCCGGCATCGAGCCCCACGCGCACCAGACCACCACAGCTCACGCGGGCGCCATCGGGAGTCACGTAGGTCACACCGTCAACGACAGGGGCAGCCAACGCGGCAGCCAAGTCATCGACCACGTAATAGCCGCCGAGAAGGGCCTCGACAACCGGGCCATAACCGGAGCGCACGGACAGACGATCGACCAGACGCGTACCGGCAGCGCCATTGGCAGCAGCACCGCCGCTCACGCCGCGCGCCATCAGCAGTGCCTCACCCGAGGCCTTCTTCTGGTCCAGGGCAGCGCGACCGGCGCGCTCGAGTGCGGCAGCGTTATCGAACAGCAGGGCATCGATATCACCTGCGAGCAGCTGCTCAACCAGACCCTCGAGCTCACGCGGTGCCTCGAGCACATCGCCCAGACGGCCCGAAACATCGTCGCCCAGCGCGCCCACCAGACGGCTCACCAGCGGCGAGCTGTCTGCCATGCGGGCATCGAGCTTCTTTTGGCTGGCAAGCTCCGAGCGAACCTCGGACAGCTTGTTGCGCGCTTCGCTCTCGCGATTACGCAGGTCCTTGAGGGCAGCGCGTGCCGTCTCGGTGGCCTCGCGCGCATCGTTCTGGGCCTGACGAGCCGCCTCAAGGGCACTCTCAAGCTCCTCAGCACGGTCGCGACGGCTCTCGAGCGAGGCCGTGACCTCCTCGAGCTGTTCATCGATCTGCTCCAAGCGCGAGGCGTACATGTTGTCCTCGACCTCGGCGTTGCTCAGCGAGTCCTTCACCTTGGCGAGTTCGAGCGCCGCGTTATCGGCCACACGCTGCACATCGCGTTGCTCACGCGTAAGCTGCGAAATCTGATTGTCGAGCGCCACGCGCCGCTCGTGGAGCTCAGCGGCGGCAGGACCAGCGGCGTCAACGTCCTCCTGGGCCTGCATGTGCGCGCCGGTCACTTCCTCAAGCTGTGCACGCGCGTCCTCGAGCTCCTCGACCACGCGACGACGCTGATGCTCGGAGCTCGAGATCTGGCCACGCATGTCGGACAGGCGCGACACCATGTTGTGGCCCTTTTCCTCGAGCAGGCGCATATCGGAGTTAATGCGGCCGACCACGTCTTGCATATGGCGGCGCTGCTCGCCCAGGTCGCCCACAAACAGGCCCTTTTCCTCGAGCATAACCTGGAGCTTCTCGAGCTCGCGCTCCTTTTCGCCCATGCGGTACTGCGCAAGCTCCAGCTCGGCGGCGCCTTCCTTGGAGCGGCTCTCCAAGTCGTTCCACTGCGACTGCAGCGAACGAAGCTCGTCGACGGCCAGCATCTGCGTAAGTTCGTTCGCGCGCGAGGACAGCTCTTTGTACTTGCGCGCGCGATCGACCTGACGCTCCAGCGGCCGCAGCTGACGGGCGATTTCCTTATTGATGTCGCGGGCACGGGTCAAGTGCTCGTCCATCGATTTAATCTTTTTGAGCGCACGCTCCTTGCGGCGTTTGTGCTTGGAGATGCCGGCGGCCTCCTCGATGAGGGCACGGCGCTCCTCGGGGCGGCTCTGCAAAATGGCGTCGAGCTTGCCCTGGCTGATGATGGAATGCGTATCCTTACCCAGGCCCGAATCGTGCAGGATGTCCTGAATGTCCATCAGGCGGCACGGGCTCGAGTTGATGAGGTACTCGCTTTCGCCCGAGCGATACATACGACGGGTGATGGCGACCTCGTCAAAGTCGACGGGCAGCATATGGTCCGAGTTATCGAGCACCAGAGTGACCTCGGCGACACCCACCGGCTTGCGCGCTGACGAGCCCGAGAAGATGACATCCTCCATGGCCTGGCCGCGCAGCTGCTTGGCGCTCTGCTCGCCCAGGACCCACAGAATCGAGTCAGAGATGTTCGATTTTCCCGAGCCGTTGGGACCGACGATGACGGTCAGGCCCGGCTCAAACGTCATATGGGCGCGGTCGGCAAACGACTTGAACCCTTTGAGCGTGAGGGACTTGAGATACACGGTTCCTCGCTTAAACAGGCTTCTTGTTGAGAATCACGCCGTTGGTGGTGTAGCCCATGCGGTCAAGTGCCTCGAGTGCAGCGGCTCCCTCGGCTTCCTTCTTTGAGGAGCCGGAGCCGCGACCCTGGCGAATACCATCGATCAACACCACGGCGGTAAAGGTGGGCGCATGCGCCGGGCCCTCGGAGCCAACGAGCTTATACGCCGGGGGTTCGTGACCGTCGGCTTGCACGCACTCCTGCAAGAACGATTTGGGGTTCGCGGGGTGCTCGGCACGCTCGGAAGCCAAATGCGGCTTAAGCGTACGGTGGATAAACTCCGCTGCGGCATCCCAGCCGGCGTCCAGGTACAGCGCGCCCACGAGCGACTCGTAGACGTTCTCGAGCGCCGAATGCAGGCCGCGCGCACCGGTACCGGTCTCGGAGGCACCAAAGATGATGATGTCGTCGATGCCCAACTCGTGAGAAACCTCGGACAGCGTGGCGCCCGAGACAAGCGACACCTTCAGGCGCGTGAGCTTGCCCTCGTCAAACTCCGGATAGGACTCAAAGAGCGAACGAGCGACGACGGCGCCCAAAATGGAATCGCCCAAGAACTCAAGGCGCTCATAGCTGGCAGAAACCGGCTGGCCCTCGACTGCCGAGGGATGCGTGAGCGCCGCGCGCAGCAGCACCTTGTCATTGAACTCGTGGCCCAGAATCTCCTGTGCGCGCGTAAGTCGTTCGGATAAAGCCAAGACCTAAGCCTCCCTGGCGTTTTCAATCGCGTCGACGGCGTCGGCGACAGAGTTGAGCGAGAGCAGGGTCTCATCATCGATCTCGAGATTGAACTCGTCCTCGATAGCCGTAACCAGCTGCAGGCGCTCGAGCGAGTTGGCATCGAGGTCGTCAAAGGTGGTCTCATCGCTAATTTCGGCAACATCGACGCCCAGAACGTCAGCAGCGACCTCGGCGATCTTGTCGAAGATTTCGGAGCGGTCCATAGCGCTTCCTCTCATAGTGCATGAATACCAAAAGAATGGTACCGCCCGGGCGGTACCAAGACACGGTTCTGATTCTACCCCACGAAGCAGGCCGCGAGGCACATAACAGCGCTCTAACTCGCTCTTACAAAACGATGCCGTCCATGGAGTTGGCGACGTTCTCGACCAGCCCTGCGCGCACGGCTTCGGCCGCCGCGAGCGTACCGTTTTTAACAGCCTCGACCGAGGTGGCGCCATGGCCGATCAGGACCACGCCGCGCAAGCCCAAAAGAATCGCGCCGCCCTTGGCGTCGCCCGAAAGCTTGGCCTTAATCTCGCGCATCTGCTTTTTGATAAGCAGCGCGGCGATCTTGGTGCCGAGCGAAGACATAAAGGCACCCTTGAGCTCCTGCAGCAAAAACTTGGCAGCGCCCTCGGTGGCCTTGAGCGCAATGTTGCCCGACATGCCATCGGCGACCACGACGTCAAAATTGCCCGACGTAAGATCGGTGCCCTCGCAGTTGCCCACAAAACCGGGAACAGCGGCCTTCATGGCCGGGAAGCACGCCTTGGTAAAGTTGGAGCCCTTCTCGTCCTCGGTGCCGTTGGCAAGCAGACCCACGCGGGGATGCTCGATGCCCAAAACCACGCGGGCATAGGCCGTGCCCATCTGGGCGAAGCGCACCATATCATCCACCGTGACATCGGGATTGGCGCCCATATCGCACAGCACCGTCAGGCCGCCAGCGCGATTGGGCAGTGCGTTGGTCAGGCACGGACGGACCGGCTGCTTCTTGCCCTCCGCCAAATACCTAAACGGCGTGACGTAGGCCGTGGCGGCAGCGGTCATGGCACCGGTCGAGCCGGCCGAGAAAAACGCGTCCGCATTGCCCTTCTTAATGGCACGGCATGCAAGCACAATCGAGGACTTGCGCTTGGTCATCACGGCACGGATGGGATCGTCCTCCATGCTGATGACGTCGGGGGCCTCAAGGGCCTCCACGCGGGTATGCGCTGCGGCAAAGGGGTTGACGATTTCGGCGGGACCGACGGCTAAGACCTCGATCTCGGGATCTGCCGCAAGCGCAGCCTCGATACCATCGAAGACAACCTGGGGCTTCTCGTCTCCGCCCACAACGTCTACACAAACGCGAACGTTACTCATTTCATATACTCCTTATACAAAAATGGCCGACTCATTGAGCCGGCCATTGTGGTTCCAGTTGGAACGGCATCGTATCCAGAGTATACAGTTACTCGGTAACGATAACCTCGCGGTCCTTGTAGAAACCGCAGCTGGGGCACACGTGGTGCGGGAGCTTAACAGCGCCGCAACGGGGGCACGTGGACTGAGCCGCAGCCGAGATCTTCATGTTGGCGGAACGACGGGTATGGGTGCGGATACGACCCTGCTTTTGTTTAGGTACGGGCATAGTGACCTTCCTTATGAACTATCCAGTGTGGCGATTACGCGCAAGTAGCGATACTACCACAGTTTTACTCGTCAAGCTTGAGATTCTTCAATGCTGCAAATGGATTTTCCGTGGCAGCGGCCCATTCGGCCTCTGCTTGGGCGGCGCAATCGCATTGCTCGACGTTGAGATTGATGCCGCAGGTGGGGCACAGGCCGCGGCAATCAGGCTTGCACAGGACAACAAACGGCGTGTCCATGACGACAGCGTCGTTGATGGGCTCTCCCAGATCGACGATGCGATCCTCGCCCAGCAACTCGTAGCCGTCTTCGTAGGCCTCGGGGTCCTCGGGCTCCTTAAAGAGGTAGAACTCCTCGATCTCGCCTGCGATATCAAACGAGGCAGGCTCCAAGCAACGGTCGCACTCGCCGGTGGCGTGGGCGCGGACCATGCCCGAGAGCAAAACACCGGTACCGACGTTGGTAAAGACCACGTCGTAGGCAATGCCGTCCTGCAGCTGGTACTCTTTCTCGCCCACCGTGTAGGTGGCGACATCGACCTTGCCGGCCAGCGGATATGAGTCTCCAGGAAACTCGAGCTGCTCGGAAAGGTCGACGGTTACACTCGGGAACTCGGCCATTACCACTGACCATTCTGCTGGGCGGCACCCTCGTTGAGTTGCTGACGGCAACGGGTCACCGTACCGGTCAGGCTCTTGAGGTTTTCCTCGAGGTGCGTAAAGACCTGCTCGGCGTAGTCCTCGGCGGCATAGCGCGTCTCGCGTTCATACTGCTGGGCACGGTCGCGGATATCGTCGGCCTGCTGCTGCGCTAAGCGGACGATCTCCTGCTCACCGGCAATGGTGAGGGCCTGCTGCTGAGCATCGGCGATAATGGAATCGGCCTGAGCGGCGGCGGAGGCCATAAGCTCCTCACGCTCCTTGAGAATACGGCGGGACTTCTGCCATTCCTCGGGATAGCTCATGCGGATCTCGTCGAGGATGTTAAAGAAGACGTCGGCGTCGATAACCTTCATCTGGGCATTCTTGCCGAACGGCGTCTTAGCCTCTTCGATGAGCCCCTCGAGCTCGTCGACAAGACTCACGATCCTGTCGCCAGGAAAATTCTCGCCCGGCATCCGGTCTCCTTTCATAGGTAACATATCATCGTGTAAGTTTACCACATGCCACCAGGCATTAAAAAACGTCACGAAAAGCGATGTTTGAGCGCCCTGACTACATTGGGCGGAACAAAATTAGAGACGTCGCTACCGAGCGAGGCAATCTGGCGAACCACCGAGCTCGAGATATAGCCGTACTGCGGCGCGCTCATGACAAAGATGGACTCCAGCTCGTTATCCAGGCGGTAGTTGAGGTCGGCCTGTTGCAGCTCGTACTCAAAGTCGGTCATGGCACGCAGTCCCTTGACCACAGCCCCTGCTTCCTGTTCGCGGGCAAAATCGACCAAGAGGCCGGTGAAGGGCAGCACCTCGACGCCGTCAATATCGCCGAGCGCTTCACGGGCCAGCGCCACGCGCTCATCGAGCATAAACGTGGTGCCGACGCCGTTTTTGCCCTGCGACTCGGCAACGGCCACAATCACGCTGGGAAAGATGCGGCGGGCGCGGCGGATGACGTCGATATGGCCAAACGTGATGGGATCGAAGGTGCCCGGGACAATCACGCGGTTGATGGTGTCATTCATGGGCGTCCTCCGTGGGTGCGCCGCTATCGTTGCCATCATCCTCGCCGTTGCCAACCCAACGAAGCAAGTCGACCGAGGTAATGCCGTAACGCTTCTCGCGCACGATCTCAAAGCCTGCCGGGTGCGCACCCGCATCGGCCGCGGCGTGCTCAAAGAGCGCGTAGGCACCCCGCGCCAGCAAGTCGTGCTGGGCCAGGTTCTGCAGCAGTTCCTCGACCGGCTCGGCGCCAAAAGCATAGGGCGGGTCGAGCAGGACCAGGTCAAAGGGGCCGTCCGGCACACGGCCGCGCGAGGCACTCGCCAGCACATCGCCGCCCACCACACGCCAGCGCGCACGGTCGCGGCACAGCGACTCGATATTCTTGGTAATCAGACGAGCAGCGTTGCGATCGATCTCGAACGTGGTGAGCGAGCGGGCACCACGCGAGAGCATCTCTAACCCTAAGGCGCCGGAGCCGCCAAAGGCATCCAGTACGCGGACCTCGTCCAGGTCGAAGTCGAATGCCGACATGACCATAGATGCGCACGCCTCGCGCACGCGATCGGTCGTGGGGCGGGTGACATCGCGACCACGGGGCTCCTCGATCTTACGACCGCGCCATTCGCCGCCGATGATTCTCATCCTCCGCTGACCTCCTTAAAGATGTGTCGATACCGCATGGCGACCGCATCGCGCAAGGGACGCGTCGCCACGGAGTTAAGGTTGCAAGCATACCGCAAGAGCTCGACCGCGTCCAAATGGGCCCACTCGATCAATTCCTCGTCGGCATCGAGGTCAACAAAGCGCAAGGTCACGCCGCCATGCTGACGGTAGCCCAGGATTTCGCCCTCGTGGCGCAGACGCAGGTCCATCTGGGCGAGCGTAAAGCCGTCCGAGGTCTTCTCGAGCGAGTGGAGGCGGTCTTGTGCCGCCGACGCGCCTCCGTTGCCCTTGGAGTGCGTCATGACCAGGCACGTACCCGACACGCTGCCGCGGCCTACGCGGCCGCGCAGCTGGTGCAAGGCCGCCAAACCAAAGCGCTCGCCATTCTCGATGACCATGACGGTGGCGTTGGGCACGTCAACGCCCACCTCGACCACCGTGGTCGAGACAAGCACATCGATCTCGCCACGCTTAAAGGCATCGATGACCCGGTCCTTCTCCCCCGCCGGCATGCGGCCATGAAGACGCTCGATGGTAAGCCCCGGTAATGCCAGACGAAGGCGATCGAGCTCGGTCGCCGTGTCATGCAACGGCACGGGCACGGACACGCGTCCTTCGTCGTCGCGAGCGATGCCGGGCACGTCTTCGAGCTCATCGGCCGAATCGCTCGGCTCCACGAGCGGACAGATCACGTAGGCTTGCTGCCCCTTTTCGCGCGCCTCACGAATGGCGCCATAGGCCAGGTCGCGACTCGACTCGGTGAGGACGCGCGTCATCACGCCGGCACCCGGAACGGGACGATGGCGGATGATACTCGTATCCAGGTCGCCATAGACCGAGAGCGCCAACGTGCGCGGGATCGGCGTGGCCGTCATAACGAGCAGGTCGGCGCCCGGGCCCTTGGCACGCAGGGCATTGCGCTGGCCCACACCAAAGCGGTGCTGCTCGTCGATGACGACAAGCGACAGATGCTTAAACGCCACGTCATCCGAAAGGACCGCATGGGTACCAAAGAGCACGTCGAGCTCGCCCGATTCCAGCTGCGCATGGATCTGCTCGCGCTCGGCCGTCGGCGTGGCACCCGTCAGGAGCGCCCAGGTCATGCCAGCCTGCGAGAGCAAGGGGCCGGTCTTGTCGGCATATTGACGCGCCAGCACGCCCGTGGGCGCCATAACGCAGGCCTGCGTGCCGCTATCGGCCGCAACCGCCAGCGCGCAGGCGGCAACGGCAGTCTTACCGGTACCGACATCGCCCAGCAGCAGACGGTTCATCACGCGACCGCCATCGCACATGTCATGCAGGATGTCTTGAAATGCAGCCTCCTGCTCATCGCTCAGCGAAAACGGCAGGGCTTGCTTGAGCGCCGCAAGGTGCTCTCCCGCGGCATGGGCGTAGGGAGCGACTTCGACCAAGCCGCCGTCATTGCGCAGGCGCAGTGCGAGCTGCAAGCAGAGACACTCCTCGTACGCAAGACGCCGGCGTGCGATGTCGCGCTCGGCCATGCTCGAGGGAAAGTGGATCGAGCGCAGCGCACGGGCATTGCTCATGAGCTTCCGCTTTGCGCGCAGCGGCGCGGGAATGGGATCGAACGGATTGGCAGCCACTTCGAGCGCGCCGCTTACGATACGGCGCATCCACGCCTGGCTCACGCCATCACTCACGTAGTGGACCGGCAGGATGGTGCCCGCGGCACGCCCCTCCTCGATCTTTTCGAAATGCGGAGAGGCCATCTGCTTAAAGCCGTAGGCAAACTCGACCTTACCCATCACGGCCAGGCGTTCGCCCTGCTTGAACTGCTGGGCAATCCAGGGCTGACGGAAAAAGGCGATTTGCAGCACTCCCGTCTCGTCCACAAGCGAGACCTCGGTCACCTGCATACGCGGTCGAGGCCGCTTCTGGACGATCCGGTCGACCGTGGCGATGATGGTGCACACGGTACCGATGGGAGCCATCTCGATGGACCAGGAGCGCGTAAAGTCGAGGTATCGATGAGGGATATGGAGAAGGAGGTCCCCCACCGTCCGAATTCCCAGACGGCGAAGGGCCTCCTCACGTTTACCCGAAACATATTTGAGTCGCGCGATATCCTCGTCGAGCGCATTGCTCTGGACAAAACGCTCCGAAACGCGCGGCACGGAGCACAGCTCGGACATAGGCAGAGCCTACTCGATCGAGAAAATCACGGGATAGAGTGGCTGCTCGCCACGATGGGCGTCGATCTCCAGGTCGGGCTGAGCCTCCTCGATAGCATCAACGATCTCCTGGAAGGCCTCGTCGGACAGCTCCTCGCCGGCCAGAATCGTCAACGTATCGCCTTCCTCTTCCTCCTGCAGGCGGTTGATGCAGTCGAGCGTGACCTGCTTCACGTCGGATCCGACCACATCGATGGAGCCGGCGATGATGCCCATGACGTCACCGGAGTGAATCGGCGAGCCGTCGGAGGCGCTGGAATCGCGCACGGCACGGGTGACCTCGCCATCGCGAACCTCGCTGATGGCGTCGACCATGGCGGCAACAGCATCCTCGAGCTCGGAGTCGGGCAGGACCGCGAACAGCGCGGAGAACGCCTGCGGGACGGTCTTGGTGGGAACGACGGCGACCTTCTTGTCGGTGCAGGCGGAGGCAGCGGCCTCGGCAGCCATGCGGATGTTACCGTTGTTGGGCAGGATAATAACCGAGGTCGCGTTGACCTGGTCCACCGCGCTCAGCAGGTCGGCAGTCGAGGGGTTCATGGTCTGGCCACCCGACACGACCACGTCGACGCCGAGGGACTTGAGGATGTCGGCCTCGCCGGAACCGGCGGCAACGGCGACAAAACCCAGCGTCTTGGCGGGCTCGGCGGCCTTTTCCTGGTCCTCGTGAATCTTGGCGGTACGGTCGTGGGCCTCCATCTCCATGTTGTGGATAAAGACCTCGTAGATCTGACCGAGCTGCAGCATGTGCTCGAGCACCAGGTTGGGGGTGTTGGAGTGCACGTGGATCTTATAGTCGGGGTAGGCGCCCACGAGCAGCTCGCAGTCGCCCATGGAGCCCAGGAACTTAAGGCACTCATCCTCGTCAAACGGGGCGTCGGCCTTAAAGAGGAACTCGTTGCAGTAGCGGAACTCCGAGCCTTCCCAGTCGTCGTTGGCCTCGATCTCAACGCGATCGAGGGCCGCGTCACGGGCAGAGCCAGCGGAATCGAACGTGGCGGAGAAATCCTCGACCACGGTGCTGCGGCCAAGGGCAGCGGCAACAAAGTTCTCCAAGAAGATGGCAAAGCCAAAGGCGCCGGAGTCGACCACGCCGTTCTCCTTGAGGACGGGCAGCAGGTCGGGCGTGCGGGCGACGGACTGGTAGGCCTCGACGACGATGGCGTCGAGCGCATCCTCAGCAGAGAACTTCTTCTTCTCGCACTCGTCTGCCTTGGTCGAAACATCCCGCAGGACCGTGAGGATCGTGCCCTCGATGGGCTTACGAACAGCCTGGAAGGCAACCTTGACGGCACGACGGAAGGCGAAGGCGATATTGGCGGACGTAACGGGCTCATCGGCAGAGATAAGGCCCTCGGCCACGCCGCGCAGGATCTGCGAGGTGATGACACCGGAGTTGCCGCGGGCACCCATAAGGGAGCCGTGGGTGATGGCGCCGGCGATGGCCTCCATGTCGGCATCGGCGGGAAGGGCGGAAAGCTCCTTGGTCACCGAGGCAAGCGTGAGCGACATGTTGGTGCCGGTGTCGCCGTCGGGTACGGGGAAGACGTTGAGCTTGTTGATCTCCTCGGCCTTTTCGGAAACGGCAGCCGCAGCGATCGGAAAACAGGTGCGAATGGTCTTTGCAATCATGAGTGGTGAAATCTCCGTATTCGGATGCTAGTTCAGACGGCTCTTGAGCGCGTCGATGTGAATGCCGATCTTAAGGCTGGCGAGATCGATCTGGGCGATCTCCTGCAGGGTGAAGGCAACGGAGCTCGAAAGATTGTGGCAGACGGACTTCATGTTGACGCCGTTCTCGAGCACGACGTGAAGGTCGACCGTGAGGCCGTTCTCGTCGGCGGAGACAAGCACGCCCTTGCGGAGGCGCTGACCGGCAAGCAGGCGCACGCTCCCGGCGCCCTGGAGCTGTTCGGCCATACCGACGACGCCATAGCACGTCATCGCGGCATAACCGGCAATATCGGCAATAACGTCATTCGAGACGCTCAGGCTGCCGTTAATGGTCTCAGACACAAGAATCTCCTTATCTGGTGCTCGCGGCACCATGTCGTGGGAGCAATCACTGCAATATTTTACAACGAGCACGCCATGTTGAGGTGGTGGGTCGCGGGATTACATCCTCGACACGAAATGTTGATACGGTAACGTTCGCCACGGGCGATCGAGGCATGAAAAAACCCGCCGAATAAACGACGGGTTTTACAACCTGGCTCCCCGGGTAGGACTCGAACCTACAACAGCGCGGTTAACAGCCGCGTGCTCTACCATTGAGCTACCGAGGAATAGGTGCGTGCTCTCAAGCAACGAAGTTTATTATACGGACGAATCAGCGCAGGGCAAGAACTTTTTTAAGAATTTTTCCGACCTAGTCATTGGGGACGTTCTTAAACGACTAGTCATTCAAGAACGTCCCCAATGACTACGTTACGGCGTTTGGTAAAACGCCGTAACTACTAAGACTCGATGTAATCCTTCAGCTTGCTGGAACGGCTGGGGTGGCGGAGCTTAGCCAAGGTCTTGGACTCGATCTGGCGGATGCGCTCGCGCGTGACGCCAAACTCGCGACCGACTTCCTCGAGCGTGCGGGGATGTCCGTCGACGAGACCAAAGCGCAACTCGATAACCTTACGCTCGCGATCGGCAAGCGAATCGAGCACCTGGGTGAGCTGCTCCTGCAGCATGGAGAAACTGGCGGCATCGGGCGGAACGATAGCCTGGGAGTCCTCGATGAAGTCTCCCAGCTGGGAATCCTCTTCCTCGCCGATAGGGGTCTCGAGCGACACGGGCTCCTGCGAGATCTTCTGGATCTCGCGGACGCGGTCGGCGCTCATGTCCATCTCGGCACCGATCTCCTCGGGGGTCGGGTCGCGGCCAAGGTCCTGAAGGAGCTGGCGCTGCACGCGTACGAGCTTGTTGATGGTCTCGACCATGTGGACGGGGATACGGATGGTGCGGGCCTGGTCGGCGATAGCGCGCGTGATGGCCTGACGGATCCACCACGTGGCGTACGTGGAGAACTTAAAGCCCTTCTGGTAGTCGAACTTCTCGACGGCGCGAATCAGGCCGAGGTTGCCCTCCTGGATCAGGTCCAAGAACAGCATGCCGCGACCGACATAGCGCTTGGCGATGGAGACGACCAGACGCAGGTTGGCGCTGATGAGTGCCTGCTTGGCTTCGAGGCCCACGTTCTCAATGCGCGTAAGACGACGCATCTCGGCACGCGTGAGCTCGAGCTCGCCTGCCTCGGCGGCCTCGAGCTTCTCGGTGGCCTCGAGACCGGCCTCGATCTTCATGGCCAGATCGACCTCTTCGGAGGCGGTCAGCAGGTCGACCTTGCCGATCTCCTTGAGGTACATACGGACCGGATCGCCGGTCAGCATCACCGTGGAGGCATCGATGCCACGCACGCGCGAGCGTGAACGGGACGTGCGCACGGTGCGCTTCTTCTTGCTCTTGGAAGAACCCATCTCGGCGTCGGCCTGACGGGCCATCTTGAGCTCGTGATCGTCGAGCGAGCCGGAATCGTGCTCGTCGTCGTCATCGAAATCGTCGGTATCGGTATCGTTATCGTCATCGTCGACGTCCATGGGGGCGTCGTCGTTACCGCTCGCGGAGATAATCTGGATGCCGCTGTTGCGCAGCGCGGAATACACCGCGGTGAGCTGCTCGTCAGAAACATCGATATCCTTCAGGGCGACCTGAATCTCGTCCTCGGTTACCGAAGTCCTGTTTGAGCCGTTGCCCATGAGCTTTGCAACGTAGGATTCCAGCCCAGTACCCGTGCTCTCAGTCTTTTTTGGCACAGATTCTCCCTTCATAGTCCACAGGACTCAATACTTTAGCACACACATGGACGTCTATACCCAAAAAGAGGACTGGATATAGGCGAGAATACGCTGGTTGACCACAACATCTAGGCCTGCTCGGCGCCCGCCGTCTCCAAACCAATCAAATTGAACGGGTCAGCCACGCCACCGATCGACTTTTGAAGCTCACGTTGGCGCTGAGAATCTTGCATCGCCTGCATCGTCAGCACGCGGCGCGCTTCATCGTCGAGCGACCGGTCCTGACGCAGTTTGGCCTGTGCGGCGCGCATGCGGCGCTTGATGGTATAGAGCTCGAGGGTGTCGAGCATAAAAACGATGTTCGTCTCGGTAGGATGCTTGCTCGTCGACGAAATACGCCCGGCGCTGACAAGCGACGCTGCCTCGGGACACACCGCGCGCGCCGCATCCATGCACGCCGCGGGGTCGGTGCCCGGTGGCGTCGCCAACACGGCCCATGCGATGGACTCGTGGCGCGGATCCACCCACTCGATCGAGCAGATGCGGTCGGCATACGTGCGGAACAGGTCGGGATAGCTCGTGAGCATCGTCAGCAGTTCGCGCTCCCCTGCCAGGGATTTCCGCTCCAGATCGGTCAAAACAATCGGCATCGACGGAGCAGCCGTCGGGCTTGAACTATCGGCAGCGGGCGCAGCGCTTTCCATCCCCGCCGGTACATCGATTGGCGGCAGGTCCTCGTCGACCTCCACCGGCGCGGACCCATAGGCATCAAGCGGAACGTAGTCGTACGGGTCCTCCTCGACCGGTGCGGACACCGGCGGCGTCGCACCCGCGGCCCAGGCACCGCGGCCGGCACTGCGCGCACCGGCCGCACCGCCGCCCGAGCTTCGTCTCTGCGAACCGCCCGCGCGCTCAGCTTGCGCGCGTTGACGCTCATAGTTCTGCTCACGCCGGCGCTCGGCGTCCTCGCGCTTGGCGACATCGCGAAACACACGGCCCGAGCTCGCGCGCACGGTTTCCAGGTCCAAACCCAACAGGTCGGCAATCTGGATAAAGTACGTATCGATCATGTAGCTATCGCGTAGCGGATAGATGAGCGTCAGCGCATCCTCGAGCGCCTTGGCGCGGCCGCCCGGCGTAGTAATGTCGCTCGACTCTTGCAGCGACCGGTACACAAAGTCCATGAGGGGTTCGGCGGCGTCGATACGCGCCTGCAGCGCCTCGCCACCATGCGCCGTGATGAACTCCATGGGGTCGTTGCCGTCGGGCAGCACCACGCAGCGCAGGTCCATCGAATCCTGCTCGATAAACTGAATCGCGCGGCGCGCGGCCTTTTGACCGGCGGCGTCACCATCGAACATATATACGATGCGCTTGGCAAAACGGGTGAGTGTCTTAACGTGATGTTCCGTCAGTGCCGTGCCCAGCGTGGCAACGACGTTTTTGATCCCCGCCTCCCAGCAGGCGATGCAGTCGGTATAGCCCTCCACCACGATGGCGGTATCCTGCGCGACGATAAACTCCTTGGCCCAGTTAAAGCCGTAGAGGTTTCGCTTTTTATGAAACACGCTCGTCTCGGCGGTGTTAAGGTACTTGGGCTGACCATCGCCCATGATACGCCCGCCAAAGGCGATATTGTGACCCTGCTCATCAAAGATGGGAAACATCACGCGGTCGTAAAAACGGTCCGCAAGCTGCCCGCGTCCGCGGCTCACGGCCACGTTGGCATCGATCATCTCCTGCGGGGTAAAGCCCGCCTGCGACAGATGCGACACCAGCGCGTTGCGACCCGGCGCAAAGCCCAGGCAGTAGCGGCGACAGACGTCGCCGCCCATACCGCGGCTGGCAAAGTACTCGCGCGGACGGCTGTCCTTACCGCGCATGAGCATGGTGTGGTAGAACTGAGCCGTCTCGGCGCACAGGTCATAGATGCGGGCACGCTTGGTGCCACGATCGCGCTGTGCACCGGTATCGTGCAGTTCAATGCCCGCACGATCAGCCAAATAGCGGATCGACTCGGGAAAACTCAGGTTCTCGCGCTTCATGATATAGGTGAAGACGTCGCCGCCCTCACCGCAGCCAAAGCAATGCCACACCTGCGTGGCGGGGATAATGTGGAAGGACGGAGTCTTTTCGCCATGGAAGGGGCAGCAACCCCAAAACTCATGGCCACGGGGCTTGAGCTCAACCGTTTCCTGCACGATGGCAACCAGGTCGGACGCCGCGCGCACCTGGTCTTTCTCCTCATCGCTGATCACGGATGCTCACCCCCTGCTCACCCAAGTTATGACGAATATCCTCGATATTACCCTCGACGGTCGCGATGAGCTCGTCCAGCGAATCGAACACGCGAGACGGACGCAGCCAGCGCGTAAACGCCAGCGACACCGAGGCGCCATACAGGTCGCCCGCATACCCGATCAAGTTGGCCTCGAGATGCGCCGAGGCGGCATCATCGGCATAGGTCGGCGGCAGACCGACGTTGACGGCAGCAGGCCATACGGTATCGTCGACCAGCACCAGACCCTCATAGACGCCATCGGCAGGCACTTGGATGCCATCGGGCACCTGGATGTTTGCCGTGGGAAAACCCATGTCGGAGCCCTGGTGACGACCGCCGGCAACGACGCCCCGCAGCATATACGGGCGGCCGAGCAGCTCGGCGGCAAGCTCAACATGACCCTGGCGTAGCTCCTGGCGAATACGGGTGGCACAGATCGTCTGTCCATCGACGCACAGCAACTCGTGGCCATAGACGTCAACTCCGTGCTCGGCTCCCCATACCTGCATCTCGGCAACGCCCGAGGCGCCGCCGCGTCCCAACCTAAAGTCACTGCCCACACGAATCGAGCGGATATCGACGACGCGCGACACAAGCTTAAGAAAGCTCACGTGGTCGAGTGCCGCCACCGCAGGCGTAAAGGGAACGGCCACCACCGCATCGACCCCAGTTTGAGCCAGGGCATGCAGGCGGTCGGCCGTCGTCATCAGTTTTTGAGCGGGCGATGGGCTCACCACGACATCCGGATCGGGATCAAAGGTGACCACGACCGCCTTGCAACCGCGGGCGCGTGCGTCGCGAACGACCGCGTCGATTAGTCTGTGGTGCCCCCGATGCACGCCATCGAACACGCCGATAGCGATCGACGCGGCGCCCAGGCACGCGCAATCATCAAATGCATCGGCAGCAACGATACGGGCCTCATCCAACTCACCCGCGAAAAAGATACGCGCGAGCTCGTGAGGCGTCAGCGTCGGCATCAATGAACACCGCCGATCGCCTGCGGAAAGACGTGCTCCATCACAAAGCGACCGCCCTCGATACGGGCGAGCGCCTTGAGCCCGCCATCGAGTACCAGTGCAAACGGCGCCTTCGACACATCGAAGCCCGCAAGCGCGAGCTCAGAAGGAATACGACGTCCGCACAGCAGATCGTCGGCAAGATCGCCCGGCAAGTCGACGCGCGTGGCGCCCAGTGCAGCAATGGGATCTAAGGCAAAGCCGGCAACGGACTCGGCGGAAAGCTCCTCGACCGTATGGCAGGCACCGATAGAAACAACGCCGGAGGCTGTACGGCGCAGGGCGGAAATATGCGCGGCACTGTCGCAGGCGCGACCCAGATCGCGAGCGAGCGCACGAATGTAGGTGCCCTTGCTTACCGAAAACGCCACGGTCCAGACGCACGTATCGCACTCGCCGCTCACGGCGATTAGGTCGGCGGCATAGACCTCGACGGGGCGCGGAGGCAAGGCAGGCGCATTGCCCTCGCGAGCACTCTTATAGGCACGAACGCCATTGACCGAGATGGCCGAAAACGCTGGCGGCACCTGCAGCTGCGGGCCAAGCATAGCGGCCAGCTGCTCACGGGCGTAAGCGAGATCGCGCAGCTCGGGGGCAACGGGCACCGTGCGGACGGCCTCGCCCTCCGCGTCATCGGTATTAGTCTCGACGCCAAACGAAATGTCGGCGACATAACTTTTGGTATCGAGGGTTAGCATGCCCAGCAGACGGGTCGCCTGGCCCACGCCCACCACCATGACACCCGAGGCCATGGGGTCGAGCGTACCGGCATGGCCGACGCGTCGCTCATGGAGGGCGCGTCGGCACTGCGATACCACATCGTGGGACGTACAGCCCACCGGCTTATCAACGGCGAGCAGCATATTCAATTGAGAAGGCGTACGACGAGCCATGTACCATCCAAAATGTTAGAGCTCGACGGTCACCGAAGCGGGATCCTCCCCTACCAGCTCGGCCAGCATGGGGAGTGCCGCGGTGAGCGTCTCGAGAATCGTTCCGTTGTTAGAGAAACCAGCGGCAGCGGGATGTCCGCCACCGCCAAAAGCAGCAGCGATCTCGGAAACATTGAGGTCGCCCTTGGAGCGCAGGTTACCGCGTACCTTGGTATCGCCCTCAATGCCCTTCAGGAACAGGCAGACCTCCACACCCATCACCGAACGCACCACATCGACCAGGCCGTCGCACTCGTCCGAAGTGACGCCGCAGGCCTCGAGGTCGCTCTGGTACGCATAGCTATATGCCACGCGACCGTGCGCCACTGTCTTGATGCGGCCCATAACGATGGACTTGAGATGCAGGAACTCGACGCGCATGCTCTGGTAGACCTCGAGCGCAACGCGCGCCGGATCGGCACCGTGCGCGACCAGGCGCGAGGCGGCGTGAAACGCAGCGGCATCGGCGTTTTGATACTGAAAACGACCGGTATCGGTCACCAGGCCGCACAACAGGCAGGTCGCGACACCATCGCGAGCCACAATGCCGCAATTGTCCAAAAAGCGGTCAATGATCATGGCACAGGCCGCGGCATCGACGCACCTCAGGCTCAGCTCGGCAAATTCCTCGCGCGCCGGGTGGTGATCGAAGCACACCACATGCTTGGAGCGACGAAGCACCTCGGCGGAATTATTGAGACGCTCGACGACCGGTACGTCCACCGAGATGAACAGGTCCGGATTGCCGGTGTACGCAGATGCCGGCACCAGGCGATCGGAGCCTTCCATAAAGCGGTAGATGCGCGGAACCGGGTCATCGTCTGCCAGCAGCAGCGCAATGTCCTTGTTGGGGAAAAACTTCATGAGCGAAAGGCCCAGACCCAATACGGAGCCCAAGGCATCGCCATCGGGAGACGTATGTCCCGAAATCGCAATGGAGGACGCACCCTCGATGAGCTCGAGGATGCGTCGCTGAATATCTGCAGACTCGCACGAGGCGAGGTCGGCGGAATTAGTCATCTAAAGCTGCCTCCTGGGCGGCATCCGCTATGGGGTAGCCGTCCTCGTCCTTTTCGATCGCAAGTGTGGCCGGAACGTTTTCCAGCGCACGCGTGATGCGCTCGGCCTCATCGGTCGAGCGATCGATACGAAAATCGAGCTCGGGCGTGACGCGCCAATCGAGCGAGCGAGCCAACAGGCTGCGAATACGGCCCTTGGCGCTGGCGAGCGCCTCCATGACCTCATCGTAGCGGCTCGCATCGCACGACACGTACACGCGCGCGAACGAACGGTCCACCGCGACCTCGACCGCGGTCAGGGTGACCAGGTCGAGACGCGGATCGGAAACCTCAAAGAGCAGGATATAACCGAGCTTCTCGCGAAGCTGCTCGCCCAAACGGCGGGTTGCCTGCGTTTGCTTCATAGCGCTACCCCCTACTCGGTACGGGCAACCTGGTCGATGCGGTAACCCTCGATCTGGTCGCCGGGCTTGATGTCCTGGAAGTTCTCCAGGCCAATGCCGCCCTCGGAACCGCTCTTGAGGCTCTTGGCCTCGTCCTTGTAGTGGCGCATCGAGGCGATCTTGCCGTTGAAGACCACGATGCCGTCGCGCACCAGACGCACGGAATCGGTCGCGGCGATCTCGCCCTCTTCGACACGGACACCGGCGGCGATACCGACTTTGGGCACCTTGAAGGTGTCCAGGACGGTCGCGGTACCCGTGGAGACCTCGACCTCGGTGGGCTTAAGCATGCCGATACGGGCAGCGTCGAGTTCCTCGAGGCACTTGTAGATGACGTCGTAGCAACGGATCTCGACGCCCTCGCGCTCGGCAGCGGAGCGGGCCTTACCGTCGGGACGGACACCAAAGCCGATGATGATGGCGTTGGAGGCGTCGGCCAGAACGACGTCGGTCTCGTTGATGGCACCAACGGCGGAGTGGATCGTGTTGATGCGAACCTCGGACTGATCCATCTTGTCGAGCGAGTCCTGAAGGGCCTCGATGGAACCCTGGACGTCGGCCTTGATGATCAGGTTGAGCTCCTTGACCTCGGCGTCGGCAATGGTCTCGAAGAGGTTCTCGAGCGTGACGTGCTTGACGCGGCTCTGCTCCTCGATACGGGCCTTGAGCGAACGCTCGTCGGCAAGGGCGCGAGCCTCGCGCTCGTCCTCGAACACACGGAACTCGTCACCGGCGTTGGGCACGGACTGCAGGCCCAGGATCTCAACGGCGTCGGAGGGACCGGCCTCGGTGACGGCGCGGCCCTTGGGGTCGAGCATGGCGCGGACGCGGCCGTAGGTAAGGCCAGCGACCAGCGTATCGCCCACGTGCAGGGTACCGCGGGTCACGAGCACAGTAGCGACCGAGCCGCGGCCCTTGTCGAGCTTGGCCTCGAGGACGTTGCCGGAGGCAAAGGTGTCCGGGTTGGCCTTGAGCTCGAGCACATCTGCCTGGAGCAGCACGGTCTCGAGCAGATCGTCGATACCGATCTTCTGCTTGGCCGAGATGTTGACGAACATGTTCTGTCCGCCCCACTCCTCGGGGATGACGCCGTACTCGGTGAGCTCCTGACGCACACGGTCGGGGTTGGCGCCGGGCTTATCGATCTTGTTGACGGCGACAACGATGGGTACGCCGGCGGCCTTGGCGTGGTTGATCGACTCGACCGTCTGGGGCATGACACCGTCGTCGGCAGCCACGATCAGAATGACGATGTCGGTCACCTTGGCGCCACGGGCACGCATAGCCGTAAAGGTGGCGTGACCGGGGGTATCGATGAAGGTGATTTTGCGGTCGTTGATCATGACCTGCGAAGCACCGATGGCCTGCGTAATGCCGCCCGCCTCGCCGGCAGCAACGCCGGTGTGACGGATGGCGTCGAGGAGGCTCGTCTTGCCGTGGTCGACGTGGCCCATGACGGTGACGACCGGTGCGCGCGGCTTAAGGTCGGCGGGATCGTCGTAGAACGAGAAGGTGTTCTCCTCCTCGGGGGTGATGATCTTGATCTGACGACCCAAGTCGTCGGCAACGAGCTCGACGAGGTCGTCGGACATGGACTGCGTCATGGTGAGCGGCGTACCCAGCAGGAACAGGCGCTTGATGATGTCGTTGGCCGGAACGTCGAGCGCCTCGGCGAGCTCCTGGACGGTAACGCCCTGGGAAACCTTGATGGCGTCGAGCTCCTCGGGGTTCACGCCCTGGGCCAATGCCTCCTCAATCTTGCGCTCCTCCTGAGCCTTGGCAGCCTCGCGCTCGCGCTTCTCCTTGCGCTTCTTGCGGCGACCGGTGGACTCACGAGAGGCCTCCTCGACGGCAGCGCGGGCCTCCTCGAGGACCTTCTCGCGGCTGTACTCCTCGGCCTCGCGAGCCATGCGGCTGTAGTGGTCCTCTTCGTTGTTGTGACCGCCCTTGCGCTTCTTGCCCTTGCCCTGCTTATCGGGGTTGGGGAAGTCCATGCCGGCAGCGACGTTGTTGCTGGCGTTGGTGCGATGGCTGTGCGGACGGCTCTCGGAGGCGTTGCGCTCGGAGTTGTTGTCGGAAGCGTTGCGATCGTTACGACGGCCACCGCGGCGGTCGTTGTTGCCGCCACGACGGTTACCGCGCTCGGCGGCGCGCTCGGCCTTGGCCTTGTCCTCGGCGTCCTTCTTCTCCTTGAGCACGGTCTCCTGTGCGGCGATCTGGTCGAGCAGCGAACGGAAGCGCGAACCGGAGTCGGAAGCGGGAACGGCGCGGCGCTGGGCCTCGCGGGCAGCCTCCTCCTTCTCGCGGGCAAGGCGCTCCTGCTCGGCCTTCTTCTTGGCCTCGGCCTCGGCGCGGGCAGCCTCCTCGGCAGCCTGGGCTGCGGCAAACTGGCGGCGCTCCTCCTCGCGGGCCTTCTCGGCGGCGATGCGCTCGCGCTCGGCCTCGGCGGCGCGAGCGGCCTCCTCGGCGGCAGCTGCCTGCTCCTCGGCCTGCTTGGCGGCCTCGACTTCCTGAGCGCGGGCCTCGATCACCGAGGCGAGCTGCTTGCGGACCATGGCGACATAGGCGTCCTCCAAAGTGGAGGACGCGGACTTAGCGGGAATCTTCATTTCGGCGAGATGACCCATCAGTTCCTTGGAGGTCATGCCGAACTCTTTGGCCAGGGTGGACACACGGACTTTTGCCATATGACTTCACCTACCCTTTCTGGCACCTTGGGTGCCTAGAGACTGAACGAGCGTGGGAGACGCGCCGGGACCCGCCCGGCGCGACCGCGCGCTAGATCAGGTCCTCCGCATCATCGAAGGCGTCGGTGTCGTGGACACCGCAGAAACGGGAGCCGGGACGAGCCTGGTTGCGGCACTGGATGCCGTCCTCGGACACATACTCGCAGCGGCGGACATCCTCGTCCTCCTCGTCACCGATCAGGTCGGCGGCGGGCTCCTCGTGAACGGGAACGTTCTTGAGGATGTCGGCGGCAAGCGTCTCGGACTTGATGTCGATGTGCCAGCCGGTCAGGCGCGCAGCGAGGCGGGCGTTCTGGCCTTCCTTGCCGATGGCGAGGGACAGCTGGTCATCGGGGACGATGACGCCGGCGTAGGCCTTCTCCTCGTCGGTGAGGACGCGGGTGACCTTAGCGGGCGACAGGGCGTTGGCGACGTAGACGGCAGGATCGGCATCCCACAGGATGACGTCGACGCGCTCGCCACGGAGCTCGCCCACGACAGCGCGAACACGGCTGCCCTTGGGGCCGACGCAGGCACCCACGGGATCCAGACGGTCGTCGAGCGAGTGGACGGCAACCTTGGAACGCTGGCCGGGCTCGCGGGCGATTGACTTGATCTGGACGGTGCCCTCATAGATCTCGGGCACCTCCTGCTCAAACAGACGACGCATGAGCTCGGGGTGGGTACGGGAGATGACAATCGGCGGACGGCTGTGCTCGCCACGAACCGGCTGCAGGTTGGAGTTGGGGTCGCGAACGTCGATGATCACGGCCTTGATGTGCTGATTGTGCAGGTAGCGCTCGCCCATCGGACGCTCGTTGCGCTCGTTCTCGTAACGACGCTGATCGAAGTGCGGCAGCTCGGCCTCGACGCCTTCGCGAATCTTGACGATCGTGAAGTCGGGCGTGGACTGCAGCACGGTACCGCTGATGAGGTCACCGATGCGGCCGGAGAACTCCTCGTAGATCTGCTCGCGGGCGGAGTTACGCACGATGGCGTTGATCTCGGCCTTGGCGTGCTGGGCAGCGATGCGGCTCGTGTTCTTGGGGGTGACGTCGATCTCCTCGAACTCGGTGAAGTTGCCCTCCTCGTCCATGGAATCGTCGATCGGCTCCAGGCGGTAGACGTAGATCTTGCCGGTGGTGCGGTCGATGGTCACCTTAGCGCCCCACTCAAGATGCAGGATCTCGGCATAGCTCTTGGCGAGCGACTGCTCCAGGCGGTCGATCAGGTAGAGCTGGTCGATGTGCTTCTCCTGGCAAAGCTCCATCAGGGCGGACATCATGTCGGATGCTGCCATCTTACTTTCCTTCCTTCGCGGGCTTGAAGTCGTAGGTGGGCTTCAACTTGCACTTTTTAACATCAGAAAAATCGAGGGTAACGGACTCGCCGTCCTCGAGCTCGAGGGTCACGTTCGTCTCGGTGGCGGCGGCAATCTTGCCGGCGTACTTGCGACGGCCCTCGGTGGCGGTGGAGGTGAGCTCGCAGTCCTCGCCCACAAAGCGGGCAAAGTCGCGCGGACGGCGCAGCGGGCGCGCCATACCCGGGCTCGATACCTCGAGCGTATAGCTCGAAGAGATGGGGTCGAGCTCCTCAATCACGTCGCCGATCCACTTGGTATTGGCCGTGACGTCGTTGAGCGACAGGCTCTGACCCTCGGCACCCTCGATACGCACGCGCACGCAGGGGGCCTTGGTGGCACCCACGAGCTCGACGTCGACGATGTCGACATCGTGCTGGGGAGCGACGGCCTCGAGCGCATCGATGATCGCCTGCTCGGTCTTAGTCTTGACCATTGCGGCACCTCCATCCATACAAAAAAGAAGCGGGGCCGAAACCCCACTTCTTTCAATTACAACTTCATTTGCAAGCAAACTATAGCAATAGCTGCGAAAACGTGCAAGCACAGTACGAATCTGCAGGTCAGCGTGCGCACAGCTTCTCCACAAGAATAGGACAATTGACCGCGGCCAGGCTAAACAAAACGAGGGACGACCCAACCGGATCGCCCCTCGTCTTTAATGCGTCAGCTAAGCGCGCAGTGCTTACTTGACCACCAGGTTGACCAGCTTGCCGGGCACGCAGATGGCCTTGACGACGGTCTTGCCCTCGGTCCACTTGGCGACGGCGGCCTCGGCGGCAGCCTGCATCTCCTCGTTGGAGGCGTCGCGGGCGACGTCGATGCGGCCACGGACCTTGCCGAGCACCTGTACGACGATCTGCACCGTGTCCTCGATGGACTCGGCCAGGTCGAACTCGGGCCAGGCGGCGGTGTAGGCGTTGCCCTCGCAGCCGAGTGCCTCATGCCACAGTTCATCGGCCCAGAACGGGCAGATGGGGGCAAGGACGCTTACGATATCCTTGGCCACGCCGTAGCACAGCGCCTTGTCACGGGAAGCGCCCTCAGTAGCATTGAGGTAGGCACTCGCGGCATTGACGAGTTCCATGACGGCCGAGATGGCGGTGTTGAACTGACCGCGATCGAAGTCCTCGGTGCACTTGGCGATGGTCCGGTGACGCTCGCGATAGAGCTTCATCGCAACCTCGTCGAGCGCGGACTTGTCGAAGGCCACGTTGGCGTCGCCGGACTGGACGAGCTGCCAAACGATACGCCAGGCGCGCTTGATGAAGCGGCTGGCGCCCTCAACGGCCTTGGGATCCCAGTCGAAGTCCTTCTCGGGCGGGGCGATAAACAGGATCGCCAGACGCATGGTGTCGGCGCCGTAGGGCTCGATGACCGAGCTCGGGGGCACGACATTGCCCTTGGACTTGGACATGGTGTCGCCGTTCTCGTCCTTAACCATGCCCTGGCACAGCAGGTTGGTGAAGGGCTCGTCCACGCTCAGCAGGCCCAGGTCGCGCAGCGCCTTGGTAAAGAAGCGGCTGTAGAGCAGGTGCAGGATGGCATGCTCGATGCCGCCGATGTAGTTATCGACAGGCATCCAACGGTCGGCGGCTTCGCGGGAGAAGGGCAGCTCGGTGTTGTGCGGGTCGGTATAGCGCAGGTAATACCAGCTGGAGCAGGTAAAGGTGTCCATGGTATCGGTCTCGCGCTTGGCCGGGCGGCCGCAGACCGGGCAGGTGGTCTCGTAGAAGTCCTTGCACTCGGCAAGCGTCTCGCCGGCACCCAGGTCCAGGTTCTCGGGCAGCGTCACCGGCAGCTGATCCTCGGGCACGGGCACGATGCCGCAGTGCTCGCAGTGGATGGCCGGGATGGGGTTGCCCCAATAGCGCTGGCGGCTGATGAGCCAGTCGCGCAGACGGAACTCGACCTTACGACGACCGCAGCCCATGGCCTCGAGGTCAGCCACGATGGCAGACTCGCCCTCGGAGTGCTTACCGCCGCGCATGCCGGTGTACTTGCCCGACTGGACCAGCGTGCCCTCGGCAGCGTGGGCGCATTCCCAGTCGACAGTCTCGGCATGGAAGGTATCGATGGTCTCGCCGCTGGCCTCGACGGCAGCGCGATCATCGTCGTCCAGGATGATCGGCACGATCGGCAGATCATACTTGCGGGCAAACTCAAAGTCGCGCTGGTCGCCGCAGGGAACGGCCATGACGGCGCCGGTGCCGTAGTCGGCCACGACGTAGTCGGCAACCCACACGGGGACCTTTTCGCCGTTAACGGGGTTCACCACGTATCGGCCAGTAAAGGCACCGTGCTTCTCGAGAGTGCCCTGGGCACGCTCGACGGCAGAAATGTGCTTGGAGTCCTCAACGATCTTGGTGACGGCCGCCTCGTACTCCGTGCCCTCGACGAGCTCGTGCAGACGGGCGTACTCGGGAGCCAGGACAAAGAAGGAGACGCCAAAAAGGGTATCGGCACGCGTGGTGAAGACGGTGATCTTGCCCTCATCGCCCTCGATGGGCTCGCCATCGGCATCGCACAGGGTAAAGTCGACCTCGGCACCCTCGGAGCGGCCGATCCAATTGGCCTGCATCTGCTTGACGCGCTCGGGCCAGCCGGGGAGCTTCTCCAGGTCGTCGAGCAGCTCCTGGGAGTACTCGGTGATCTTGTAGTACCACTGCTCAAGGTCGCGCTTCTCGGGCTCGGTGCCGCAACGCCAGCACTTGCCCTCGGTCACCTGCTCGTTAGCCAAAACGGTCTTGCAGGTGGGGCACCAGTTAACCGGATTCTTCTTACGATAGACCAGGCCCTTTTCCCACATCTTCTCAAAGATCCACTGGCCCCAGCGATAGTAGTCGGGGCTGCAGGTCTTAACGGTGCGATCCAGGTCGTAGGAGAAGCCCATGCGCCTCATCGTGGCGAGCGCCTGGTCCATGTTCTTATACGTCCAGGCGGCAGCCTGCGTGTTGTGCTTGATGGCGGCGTTCTCAGCGGGCAGGCCAAAGGCGTCAAAGCCGATGGGGTGCAGCACGTCGTAGCCGCGCATGCGGGCCTGACGGGCCATGGCGTCGCCGATGGTGTAGTTGCGCGCGTGGCCCATGTGCAGGTCGCCCGACGGATACGGGAACATCTCGAGCACGTACTTCTTGGGCTTGCTGGCGTCGGTGTCGACGGCAAAGAGGTTGGAGTCCTCCCAGGCCTTCATCCACCGGGACTCAATGGCCTGCGCGTCGTAGGCAGGGATCTCATCCTTATGATCTGTGCAATCGCACATATCAGCTCCTTTAATCTTAGCTGGGGTCGGTCGGCTTAGCTTTATTCGCTACTGCGAACAGTCCTGCGCAAGACGAAGAGCACATTTAGTGCTCTTCTTTGCGTGCGGAACTTGTAGCGAACAAAGCTAAGCCGCCCGACCCTAAGGTTGACTCGACTGATGATAGCAAATACAACAAGCGAGATGCCTGCGACTTGCAGGCATCTCGCTTTATCTAAATAACGTGGTTGAGGCTCAACCTTTATGTGCAGGTCTTATCTTATCGATACGTTACGCTCTGTTGGGAGTCCTTGACTACGACGTCGTGGGCTCCGCCTTCGACGATCGAGGTCGAGGAGACCAGGGTCAGACGTGCCTTTTCCTGGAGCTCGGGGATCGAGAGGGCGCCGCAGTTGCACATCGTGGACTTGACCTTGTAGAGTGTGCCGCCCACGCCGTCCTTGAGGGAGCCGGCGTAGGGAACGTAGGAGTCGACGCCCTCGACGAAGCTGAGCTTCGCGGCGCCGCCCAGGTCGTAGCGCTGCCAGTTGCGGGCACGCGCAGAACCCTCGCCCCAGTACTCCTTCATGTACTGGCCGTTCACGTTGACGCGCTCGGTCGGGCTCTCGTCAAAGCGGGCGAAGTAGCGGCCCAGCATCATAAAGTCGGCGCCCATGGCAAGGGCGAGCGTCATGTGGTAGTCGTAGACGATGCCGCCGTCGGAGCACACGGGCACGTAGACACCGGTCTCCTCGTAGTACTCGTCACGGGCGCGGCAGACGTCGATCAGCGCGGTGGCCTGGCCACGGCCGATGCCCTTGGTCTCGCGGGTGATGCAAATGGAACCGCCGCCGATACCGACCTTGATGAAGTCGGCCCCGCAGTCGGCCAAGAAGCGGAAGCCCTCGGCGTCGACGACGTTACCGGCACCGACCTTGACGTCCTCGCCGTAGTTGGCGCGGATCCACTCGATGGTGCGCTTCTGCCACTCGCTGAAGCCCTCGGAAGAATCGATGCACAGGACATCGGCACCGGCCTCGATGAGCAGCGGCACGCGCTCGGCATAGTCGCGGGTATTGATACCGGCGCCGACCATATAGCGCTTGTCATTATCGAGCAGCTCGTTGGGGTTGGTCTTGTGGCTGTCGTAGTCCTTGCGGAAGACGATGCCCATAAGGTGATCGTTGTCGTCGACGATCGGCAGGGCGTTGAGCTTGTTGTCCCAGATGACGTCGTTGGCAACCTTGAGGCTGATGTTCTTGTCGCCCACGATGAGCTGCTCGCGCGGGGTCATGAACTCGGAGACCTTCTTCTGGTGGTCATCGCGGCTGGGACGATAGTCACGGCTGGTGACAATGCCCAGGAGCTTGCCCTTGGGAGTGCCGTCGTCGGTGACCGGCATGGTGGAGTGGCCGGTCTTCTCCTTGAGCTCGATGACCTGCTCCATGGTCATGTCGGGTGTCAGCGTGGAATCGGACTGAACGAAACCAGCCTTGTGATCCTTAACGGCCTTGACCATAGCGGCCTCGGACTCGGGGGTCTGAGAACCGTAAATGAAGGACAGGCCACCCTCGGTAGCGAGCGCGACACCCATGTCGACGCCCGAGACGGACTGCATGATGGCGGAAACCATGGGGATGTTCAGGGTGATTGCCGGCTTCTCACCGCGCTTGAAGCGGGTTAGCGGCGTCTTAAGAGAGACGTTGTTGGGGATGCACTGCGAGGACGAGTAACCAGGGACCAGCAGATACTCCGAAAACGTGTGGGACTCACCGGGAAAGAACGTAGCCATGTTTCTCCTTTTTCCATGCGACCGGTCGGCTGCAGGCCTCGTAGGACCCAGCCCAACCTTGGGCGCCCAATACTGGGGAAGTATCTTAACGCACTTTGACTGCTACAATGCATGGTTTAGAAAGAGCACACGAGGGTTTGACGCAGGCTTTGCGTTTGCCCAGCAAACACTTTAGCGGGGAGACGTAAGGCACATGGAGTACAAGACGACGGCAAAGTTGGTCATTCAAGCGTGCGACAAAGATCTGCCGGGCGTGTTTGGTCACGGCTGCGTCTTGTTGCTGCAGGGTATTGCCCGCGAGCACTCGCTCAACCGCGCCGCCAAAAGCATGGGCATGGCCTATTCCAAGGCTTGGCGCATTGTGAACGAAGCCGAAGGGCAGCTGGGATGCAAACTCATCGAGCGCGACGGCGCCCGCGGATCCACGCTCACGCCTGCCGGCGAGCGCGCCATAGCGGTCTACGAGGAGCTGCAGGCCGACATAAACCAAGTCATTGCCACCAAAGCCGACGCCCTCATCGCCAGCATCAATGCAGAGTAGTCCTTTTGGGACTGAATTGTTGTCCACCGTGCCCTCGGATTGAGGCTCGTGCCACAAAACGGGCCCATCTACTACGTTTAGCTGAATACCCTCGACCATACCGGACATTATGAAAATAAAACCGCTGGTAGACAGCTTGGCAATTTTCGAAATAGGCGGGTATGGTCGACCCCTATGGCTTAAACGTAGTAAATAGGCCGTTTTCGTGACACACACCCCGATTAGTTACTTTCGGAGCGCGTTGTCCAGGGTGGACGCTACAACCAGGGGGTCGTCGGTACCGGCGAAGAGGCGAATGGTGCTCCCCTGCTTGCCGCGCGGAGCAGAGAGTCGCGTCGTTGCGCCGCCGGCGGGCGATGTGCGAAACTCCCCCGGCAAAGCATCGAACAAATCGCCCGCACTGCGCTCGATAAGGTCAAACTCAACTGCCGGACCAAAGCCGTGCTCGAGGATTCCAGTTGCAACCGCATGGTCGGGATGCGAGCTCAGTCCAGGATAGCGCACGGCGTGAACCATCTCATTGGCAGCCAAGTACTCGGCCAGCGCACGTGCGCGGTCGAAATGTGCCTGCATGCGGGCATCGAGCGAGTCCAGCCCGCGCTCCAGCACACCGGCCTCATCAGCAGGCAAATCAAGTTTGACCAAGCCACAGCCCTCAAGCAGAGCATGCGCGCACTCGGCAGCAGCATCCACACGATGGCGCTTGAGCTGCGAGCGCGCGACCGATATGGCAACCAACTTGTGCGGAGCCTCACCGGCGCACACGCGGTCAAGTGCCTCGAGCGACAGCACGGCACCCAAGCGCAACGGATCGCACCCAAAGACACCAGCCACGGTGCTATCCACCACGAGCAGCGCATGAGCCTCACGCGCGGCACGTCCTAACGCGCGCAGATCGGGCACGCGCAATCCAAACCCGCCAATAGAGTTGACGAACCACCACAGGTGCGGCCCCTCGACCTCAAACGAAGCATCAAAGCCCTCGGACGCAGCAGTAAACGCCGCAACCGACGGCTCCCCCACCATAGCCACGCCGCATCCATCAAAGCCGCGCGCAAACGCATCGGCAAAGTCATCGGCAAACACAACCAGGCGATCGCCGGGACGTACAACCCCCAACAGAGACAGCGCCGCCGGCACATGCGAGGCCGCAACCAATCGCGCCTCACGCGCGCCGTCCCTCAAAGCCCAGGCCTCTTCTAGCTGCTGTACGTCCACGCGGCACCGTCCCTTCATAAGCAAAAACCCACGATGCGGGTGTTCCCCGCATCGTGGGGAACGGCTGCAGTATAGCGCCGATAGGCAACGAATCGCCTAGATATCGAGCGTGTGATAGGTCACACTCGCACCCGAAGCGTCAACGGTCACGCCATAGGCCTCGGGATAGATACGCGTCGAGAACACAAGCGCACCATCGTTCACAAACACCTCGACCGACGAGACATCGCCAACAATGCGCACGTTACGAACCTCGTCGACGGGCTCCCAACGCACGGTACGACCCTCTTTAAACCAATCGAATACCCAAACCCCTCTTAATCGCTTTGTTCCAAACGTCGTTAAGCCTCTTAGGCCAATTTGCAATAAAGAAAAGGCAGGTGCAGCATGCGCAAAATGAATCATTGTTCAGACGATCAATCTCATTGAGCAGAAGTTCAGAATGATTGATTCCCGCCACGGTCGCAGCTAAGTCAGCCAGAGGCTCATTTGCAATTGGCATCACCTGCTCATTAGTTAACCAAAGCGACCTCAGGGCATGGACGGCAATAATGCAAGCAAATGTAAAACCATCAATACGCCCAATATCCGCAAGCGAATCTCCCCTCCTGGCAACCCAGTCCTTATAAGATCGCTGACCAAAAATCACATTTGAAGGAACAAGGGCGTCATCCAGAGAGCGATACTTCAGGGGATCAAAATCACGATATGCTTCAACCGATGGATAGCTTAGATATAGTTGACCCATATCAGTACTATCGCAGTAATAGTCTTGCATTAGCTCAAGCCGCCTAAAATCGTGCCGATTGTCCTGAGGATCTAAGTCAAATATGAGCAAGGTGTCAGTAAAACTGGATTCGAGAAGCTCTGTCGCATCATCTTTATCCGGAAGAAGCTCGGCAACAAAGGACCTAAGATCAACGGCCTCAAAATCGCAACCGTATTCTTGAAAGAGCTTGTCTAGAAAGTCATGAACATTAATCTCGACATGAACAATTTGATGATCATCTGCGAGGCTAAAAGAATCAAACATGCGCTCCATCAGCTGCGGCTCGCGTTTAGCACCTTCGACAATGAGCAGGACGTTCTTTACGGACGCATTGTTCATGACTAGTCAAACTCTCCGGCACGGAGGAGCTTCTCAATGTTGTTGCCAAGCCTCAACTCGCGATCGGTGGAATCGGCCAAAGTTCGAATGCCCCCTTTTGCAGAGATTTGATAAACGCAGTCAGGCCTCATTACGCCATTCTTAACAAGCGAGGTATTGTGGGTCGAGCACAGAATCTGACACGATGCCTTTGAAGCAAAGAACTTCAAAAGGCTCTCTGCCATCTCAAAGTGACAAAAAGCGTCAAACTCATCTATGAACAAAAAACTGGCCGACTCGTTAAGCTCAAGCTCAGAGAACAACTTAACCAGGGTTCTTGTACCGCTAGAACATGCCTCGACAAACGGGATGCATCGAATAGGGTGATTGAAATACAGAACAGGCGAGCCGTCGGACTCTTTAATAACGATCAGAGACTCATCGACTCCAAAATTGCGAATAAATGACTCGAATTCCGCAACTTTGTTCTCGCGTATGATCTTGTCGATCACCCTTCTTGTTTCAAACCCTTTTAATCGAAAAAAGTCCATGCGAATCAGCCTCATGCGCGAGACAAATCGTCGCAACTCCGCCAAGACGCCTAAAACATTAGTTGGAAGACTGCTCGTTATATATGAAAGAAGGCTCAACGAAGTATCGGAGAATTCAAAATTGATCCCAGCAGCACCAATTCGTTCAAGATGGTTCTCTTCGAAAACGCCGCGTGCGTTATTGAAATCGAAAATGAGACTCTCATCAATCGATAGGCTCTCATGAAGCCAAGTAGTCGGAGAAGTCTTCTCATAGCTGTAATTGATTTCGCGACCGTCAAATTCAAAGACATAAGTGAACTGTGCCGTGCCTCGCCCACAATCAGCATTCAAAAACAGACGATCATCCTGGTCAGAATAATCGAATGCCTCTGGAAAGCCGAGTGTAATGTCGAATAAAGCTGAACCGAAATTCGATTTACCAGACGCATTTCTGCCGATCAAAAGTGCGGTTTTCACGGTTCCGTTTTTAACGTTATTTTCTGCAAACTGGTAATCACGAGAAGCAGCAAAATTAAATAAAACCCGAGTCGAAAAATTCCTATAGCCATCAACAGTAAAACGCTTAAGCATGAGAGTCTCCTATCTCTTGCCGTAATTATATTACGGCAAGAGATAGGAGACCTGCATCAATTACGTCACTGCGGGAAAAGTCGTGTAACCAAAGCCCATCCGAACCATGAAAACCTACTGCGAGAGCCGCTCAAACCAGAAGTATGCTGCAAATACTAGACATGCCGACCACACTGGAAAGCGACAACGCTTCTACCAGCGGTTTCTTTTCATGAAAAAAGCGGTGTGCTCGAGGGTACCGAAATTTGCCGCATACTTCCGTTCGGCGTTTCCAAAAGTTTGGTGAAAACCTGAGATCGGTCGACCTAACCGCTGTTTAAAACTATCGTGACCTGCGGTTTTGTTGAGCACCTCCCTGGCGCCGCGCGGGCTATCGTGTTCTGCGACGGGCCGGACGCACAGAATCTGAGTGGCATCTTGGCTCATATCCTTCTCGCCATGCTGTACCTCCTTGGTCTCGGCCGCATGGACAGCCGGAACGCACCAGCGGGCGATGCCGATGAGAATATCGCGGTGCCGAACACCAATATTCTAGATGCGAGTGGACGGTTCTTAAGCGCAATATTGACGTTGTCGATGAGGGCGATTACTCACTTCTGCCCCACAAGCCCTCACCCACTCGTTCTTCAACGTGTTTATTATTACTCATGAGAGGCCTATCGTTATAAAGGACAGGTGTGCACACAAGCACACAAGCGAGAAACACCTAAGGGGTACCCGAGCTTGAAAGAAGCCCGAATACCCCTTAAGATAAAAGTGACTGGTCGCAGTCATTTATTTGTCAGGCCTTAGTCAGCCTCTAGGGCCTGACCACTAACGGTTCTTCACGTGAACCTTTTTGGTAGTACTCCCCACCTTTACCAGACGTCCGGTCTTGGTAACGCGGTATTTGGGGATAGTAATTGTCACGTACATTCCTTCACCTCCTTCGAAGAGATATCGCATTGCTTAGCGATGCTTCGCGATTTGGTGCTTGACCAGAGTCTTTGCTGCCAAAGACTTCTGCTTTGAGCTAGAGCTGGAGCTTGCAAGCTTTTTGGCAGCCGCACCGACTTTACCGCCGTGATGGACAGGCATGCTTCCCTCCTTTCAACGAATCGCTACGAACATCTGTACCATAACGTATGAGGTTCTCAAAGTCAATTCAATATTTTATACGTTTGTCTCATTCTGTCTCATGTTATAATTCTCCTAGAAAGGAGAGGCCATGAAACGTGCCGATATAATTGATTTAATCCGCTTCCATTCAGAGGACAACGAAGTCGCTTTCAATGAAACCGCCTCGCGTATCGCCAAGGAATTCGAAGATACCGGCTATGGAGATCTCGCGGGCTATATAATGAGTCTTCTCGCTCAGACGAGGACATTTATACCTCAAACGCTTGAGCAGCCTTATGAGTACCTACAGCAGGTCGTTATAAACAACGATCCTCTACCCCTTCCCGAATGCATCTCCCAAGAAATACATGGACTGATAAACGCCCTAAACAGAAACATGGGAATCAATACCGTCCTTTTCTACGGCGCCCCTGGAACCGGTAAAACCGAAACAGTCAAACAGATCGCAAGAATACTGGGAAAGAAGCTTTTTTCTGTTGACTTCAATCTCATTATCGATAGCAAATTGGGCGAAACGTCCAAGAACATCAACAGGGTCTTTAGCGAGATCAAAGACACCGGCTCGGAATCTCTGTTTCTATTTGACGAAATCGATGCGCTCGCTCTCGATAGGATTGGGCAAAACGATGTTCGTGAAATGGGACGAGCGACAAGTTCTCTTCTTAAAGAGCTCGATGGGCTTGACGGTTGCGCAAACATAATTGCAACAACGAATCTTCACGACAAGCTTGATAAGGCACTCTTGCGCCGATTTGACGCACAAATTAACTTTGACAAATACAGCCATGAGGACTTGGCAGAAATAGCCCTGCTGATCATTAAGTCACAAAGCAAACGCTACGACTTCATAAAATATGATTCTCGGACTTTGAAAAAAATATTTGATACCTGTATCTCAATTCCCAATCCCGGAGAATTGAAGAACATCATAAAAACCTCAATCGCCTTTTCCGATCCAACCGTCGAGACCGACTATCTAACCAGGCTGTATCTCCAACTAAACGACATGGATAAGGTCGACATTGAAGTTCTAAGAAAACAGGGGTTTACGCTTCGGGAAATTGAAGCATTGACAGGAATATCCAGGAGCACCATCGCCAGAAACCTGAAAGGATAATCATGAATGATTTGCTTCGTCTCTCAGGTGCCTTCGAAACAAAGGGCGCGTCTGGGCCGGGAGCTCCGTCGCTTCCCGCAAAAGCTAAGGTCACTTCTACGAAAATCAAACGGCTAGGCACATCTCTAGAAACGCTCCTTGAAGAATGGAGTGGCGAATTTTTAATTAAGAGCATACTTGTATCAATCGAATACAGGCAGATCGTCGCAAAGAGCAACAGAGTCCGACGTCTCCTCAAGGGCGGGATAGGCCAAGAACCCGAGGCAACCATTAGGGGCGCTCGCTATCTAGATATCGATACTCCCCGCGCAAGGCACGTAATGACTCATTACGTGCCTAAAGAGACTATAATTTCAACGATAAATGAGCTGAGGGAAGCTGCCCGCATTGTGGATAACCACTTCTCAGGATCCATTGACAAGAACAAATTGAGCAGTCTTTGGGATGAAAAGGATTCAGTTGAATCAAAAAAATGGAAACGAGACTACTCGACCATTATCAGTAAAAGCGCCTTTTCTCAGCTAATACGAGACTGCCACTATGTCGAGAAAATATATATTAGCGATGCACCCACCGTTCATACCAAGACAACGTCGACGGCTCCAACGAACTCGTTAGTAACTCTTTACCGAACAGAAGTTGATATCAAAACACTGCTGCAAAAACTCGATCTCAACGTTGCCGCAGCCGATATCCTCGATAACACCGTACAACTTTCAGAAGAGCAATACTACGAGCTAACAAGCAAGGCTCCATACCTTGTAGCAATGAGCATAAACGATTTATCCTCCTATACCCCAATACGGGCCAGCTCTGAAACGGTAATGCGGGAAAGCAATCTACCGCTATTTCCTTCAACCGAACCCGTGATCGGTGTTATCGATACTGCGTACGAACAAAAAAGTTTGCCTTACTTCCACAATTGGGTTGAATACAAGTCGATGCTCCCGGAGGATGTTGAAATAAGACCTTCCGACACCTCTCATGGGACATCTGTCGATTCACTAATTATCGATGGACCGAGATGCAACCCATGGCTGGAAGACGGATGCGGCAATTTTAGGGTCAAGCATTTTGGAGTAGCAACTGGCGGAAACTACAGCTCATTCACCATTATGACGATGCTGCGTAAAATTTTGAGTGAAAACCCAGGCATCAAGGTTTGGAATCTGTCTCTTGGATCTGATGAATCCATCGACCACAATTCAATATCACCCGAAGCCGCCCTACTGGATAAATTGCAGGCAGAATATGATGTTCTGTTTGTCGTTGCCGGCACAAACAATCACGATGGCTCAACAGATCGAATAGGGTCTCCAGCGGACTCCGTCAACGCTCTCGTAGTCAACTCGGTAAGGCGTGATAAAACTCCCGCTTCATATACTCGGAGAGGTCCTGTGCTCCATTTTCAGCATAAGCCCGATGTTTCATACTATGGTGGAGATATAGACGAACCGCTCAACTGCTATGGGAGCGACAGACCAAAAAAGGAAATGGGCACATCCCTCGCAGCGCCCCTTGTCGCAAGAAAAGCAGCTTATCTCATCTACAAAATGCACCTTAGCTGCGAGTCAGCGAAGGCACTCTTGATCGATTCGTCAAAATCTTGGAATCAGCCTTCGGATATGAACTCTCTTGGCTATGGAGTAGTGCCGATTCATATTAACGATGTAATTAAAAGCAGAAACGATGAAATTAAGTTCCTCATTACGGGAACCGTCACCGATTACGAAACATACAACTACAAGATACCGATTCCAGCCGTCAGAAACACTCATCCTTCTGTCGCACGGGCAACCCTTTGTTACTTTCCAAAATGCAATCGCGATCAAGGCGTTGACTATACCTGCACGGAGCTTGATTTACATTTTGGAAGGTTGAACAAAGGCAAGCTCAGTTCCCTCAAAGCAAACACGCAGGGAGAGAAAGAAGACTACACTGACGAAGAAACTGCCAGAAAGAGCCTTCAGAAGTGGGACAATACGAAGTCAATATCTGACTCCCTAACCAATCGAAGCAGGCCAAAAAAGGCTTATGAAAACCCTCTCTGGGGTTTGAAGATACGCAAGACCTCACGATATCAAGATGGGTCCCATGAACCGCAAAGGTTTGCCGTCGTAATCACCGTTCGCGAGCTCGACGGAGTCAATCGCATCGACTCTTTCATTCAGCAGTGCAACGCACTGGGCTGGCAGGTCAACCGCATTAGAGTCGAAAACGAGCTTAATATTTATGAGGAGAGCCAGGTTGAAGTTGATTTTGAATAAACTCCTTTCATAAATTAGTCAACTAGTTATGTGGCCAACCGAGGTTGATTGCCGTATCTTGGTTGGCCAGTTCTAGCCATTTCGTTGCTAATTTGTACGTATACACCAGAAGTAATTACTTTTAAATTGCCAGTCAAATGCGGCCAGCCTCATCCCCTACAGCCGCAACATAAAGCACGATGCGTCATCGTGCAGCTTAAGCCGTGGATAATGATCAAAGTCTGGGTCCAGGTTTTCTTCAGCGCGCAGACGTACAAGGAGCTCATCAAACGACTCGCGAGTCGCCGTAGCGAGAAACGCCGCAGGATCGGCCAACCCAAACAGATCAAATGCGCGCTCCAGCCCGTCGGACATAGCGCAAACATAATCAACATCCTCGACAGGATACTGCATCACATTGAGATGCTCCAAGGCAACCCCAGACGGATCAAGAATCCAATAGCCATCGGGCTTATTCTTGAGCTGACGGTTCGCAAGCAATATATCGTTGACGGCAGCACGCTTCTGCACCCCAGTCATTGCTCTGCCACGCGAGCGATCGACCATCACGTCCACTGCTGTTTGGTCGAGCTCCGCAATCCGCTCATCAGACATAGTCACGAGCGAGCCGTCTTTAAAACCGATGAACGCTGGAGAGTCACCTAGGGAGACAATATCGACCAAATCGCCTGAAACAGAGACCACCACCAACGTGGAGGAGGGAAACAGTTCCTCGTTGTCCGTCAAACCGTGTTTGCCGATAAAGTCACACGAATCTTCCACCGCGAGGCGTATGGAATCGACAATTCCACGAGACATGTCTAAATACTCACAAATGCGGACGCCAACAAAATGACTGAACCACTGAGCGTCCGAACCAGAATGATGCGGCAGCACACGCGTGCCGGTGATGCCAGAGGCTCCATCGAGTAGCACAGCATATGTCGACCCAACTGCAACGTAATCTTCATTAACCTGATTACCTATAGCAGAGCAGAAAAACTTGGCCTTGAACATGGAATCACCGCTTTCGGTAAACTGGCAAGCAAACGCAAAGCCATATCATCACTATCTAAGCCTGAGCAGACTTCAGGAATTTCGCCTTTGCTTTCTGATTACCATTGAACACAGTATCAACAAGAGATTGACGTGCAGATTTGCTCATATGAGGATGCTCGACAATATATCCAGCAGACAAAACCGTAATCGCCACAATAAAAGGCCACGCGACATGCTCCCGCGCAGTCTTAATGGATTTCTTTGCTACGTTGCAAAACTCCTTCTCGGAGTTCGACCGCAGATATAGCGCGAGCATAAATAGCGAGTAAAAATCGCTTTCGTCAATAATCTTGGAGAAACCCAGAACACTAAGAGGTCCACAGGCATTAGACGCTACCGTGTCCAGCTGTCCGATACAACCCGACAGCGCTACCATAGATAATAACTTTCTAATTTTTGGCCTAGCCTCTTCCGGAGAATCTAGCTGGCCAACAACATCTTCGACCATTTCGTCATAGGAATCATCAACCGCTTCTAAAAGCAAATTGAGAGCAGCGCCAGTTGCGTAGTAGATTTGTTCTCTAACAGTCGCCTTAAGCGGCTCCTTTAGTTTTACCTGCTGTCGATTAAGGCAACGTCCCGCAATAGCAACATATTTCAAAGCAATAATTGCCGACTGAAAGGCACTCCTCGTTTCAGGAACCTCATATTCATAAACGCCAGCATAACTAACCCTTTCAATGGCTTCACAATTTCTTTTCTCTATCTCATCAGTTACGCTGCGAATGGCACCCGCACCTTCTTGAGAGGGCGGAGCAATCTTAATGCCTTCCAACCCACTCAAACATTTATAGGTTTTTCCCTGATTAAAAATGACATCTGAACTATCCACGGCATCCGATGCCTTTTCGACTAGTTTTTGGGTTAGCCAGGGAATGAATCGAGTTCCCTCAAGCAAAACGAGTATCTCTTCATTTATGGAAAAATCAAGTTCATCCAAAAGGCGCAGTACATAGGATTCTCCCTTGTCCACGTCCTCGTCAAACTCAAGATCAATTGCCTGAGCAACAAAATAGGCATGCAGACTTCTCGAGGCAAAAGAGTAGTTAAAGCCATTGTCTTCAACTAGGAGCACGCCAGACTGGACAGAAGCATCCATGATTATTTTTGGAGTTATAGGGATACCGTATTCACTCAGGTAGTTTTCAGCCACTTCAGAGAATGTCATACTCGAGAAAACAGTCGTTCGATCAGAGTGAATTTTAAGAGCCAGTTTCTTCAAAACGGTAATAACCGCATCCGCCAATATATCGAGCATCTGATTCTCGCCATCTGATATGACATTACATATCTTTCTTTTGACGTTTGAATTCATAATTGACGTAAACGGCAAGTCACCCTTGATAAAAGACGCACCGGAATCATAAATGTAAAAATCAATATATTGATTGATGAAGGGCGGAGTCATATCAAACAATTGAAAATGAGAGCCAACAGCTTTATCAACAATGGCAATAAGCTCATCTACCTGTGCATCGGAAAGCCCAGTACCCTTACATCTCTTTTGAATTAACTCGTCTCTTTTATTTTTCGTCCAAGGACAGATAAGCAGATGTCGAAAATCGACCTCGACTGTTTCGTCCAACTCAAACGTAAAACTATTAGCAGTAATTAAAACAATATTGCCGGCAGTCTTGAGCATCGATTTAATGACATCGGATTTTTTAGCTTTTCTCTTCAGAGAATCGAAGTCATCAACGAGCAAAAGAACTTTTTCACGAGGAATCCGTCCAAACAGTTCAACAGCTTCCCGAGTATCACCATACTGATCCTTGATAATGGATGACAGCGTTCGTGAAATGGAACCAGTTGAATAATCGGGAGTCAACAATAGAGGCGAATAGCCCATCGCCAACGACTCGCGGTATATGGCTTTAAGTAAAGAGCTCTTGCCCGCACGAATATCACTATGGATTTCAAGCGTTTTAACATCAAGCAGGAACTCCATAAAAGAATGGATATCAGATATTAACTTTTGGTCATTAATTCTTAGTTCACCATCTTTTGTGCCAGTTGCGATCTCTTCTTTCAAAGAAGGAAACACAAATGAGTCCTTAAATGATTCGCTTGAATTATCTTCAGTTTCAAAAAGCTCGTTCACAAAATCTGAGCGCGGTCTGAAGTACGATTTTGATTTTATATAACGCCGATAAGAGTGGGCCTCATCGAGAAGCGTGTGAATTTGTGCAGAGGCTTCCCAGCCATAGACCCTTTCCGCAAATTCATAGCTGCCAAACTCTCCAAAGCGAATTAGTAGCATTTTATAGGAGCTCTGGTCATCATCGCAAAGTGAATAGGTTCCTCCTCGCACGACAACACAGGACTCACCTGACAAACCACCTACGCAGCGGCTTTGTCCCATATGCTCATGTCCCGTAAACGCAAAGTCAAAGCAGTTGGCAAGCATATTCTCCAGGCTAATACGCTCATTATCGCGGAACCACTCTGGACCATGATGCGAAGCAAAAATATGAAGGCCTGTGTCCGGTGTGTTATCAAGTAGAGCGCGCTCAGGGTTTCTCAATACGTGAAACCCTTTATCATCACCATCAAGAGTAGATAAGGGGGCGCTATTATAACCAGATACCGAGACTTGTATCCCCTCAACCTCAAAAACAATTGGCTGTGGCTGACCTAAAACAAATTCGTTGTTATACTTGCTGGCAAACTCATAAAATGATGCCATATAGTCGAGATCCAGATCGTACTGCTCGCCAGAAAAGTACTCAATAGACTTACACGGGCCATGCAAATCATGATTTCCCGGCAATATATAAACTTTCAATTGGTATTCAGGTTGGTTCAGTTGTTCAATCAGATAGTCAAAGAACATAGCCGCTGATTGATATTCGCTTTCCTTGCCAGTTCGGGCAACATCACCAGTAACAAGCAGCAATACGGTCCCAGACTTAATACTCTTTTTAATAGTCACGAGGATATCGTCTACCCGTTTTTGATAATTGCCCTGAAGTTCTTTGAAATGAAAGTCCGTAAGCTGGACAATACAAAGCTGAGGATCAAAATCACGGCAATCCACTGCGCGACCTCCGAAATACTACTCCGTCGAATATATTGATTCTACCTACACACGCCGCTCACTTACCAGGCATTAAAGAAACAATTAAAGGGACGGCTCCATACAAGGCAATCGGAATAAAGGCGAAAACGATACCAAAGATAATCAAGCGACGACACAGCTTTTCGTCCCGCCCCGAAATGAGGGAAAACACCGCAAATACCATAATCAATAGTCCAAACAAAGAGCATGCAAGAAACGCAAGCTCGAAAAACTTCAGCAATGATTGTGAAGTAATAGACGCCATGGTAAAAACCACAGAAAGCACGGCGGAAAATAGACCAACAATTTCAACGTTACTTGACACACTTGCTTTTACGTTTTCAATTTCTATAGAAGCACGGTCAGCAATTCTCTTATTCGACGACAGAAAGTCTGCACGTAATCGAGCGGCTTCAATATCGGCGAGATGCTTTGGATATTCAGGGGAAGTCGGATGCAGCAAAGACACGGCTTTGTCAAAATCAATGTATGCTTTATTCAAATCCCCCTTCAACGCATTAAGTCGAGCCCTTTTAACACGGTATTTTGGATAAGATGAATCCAAACTAATTGCACGGTCGACAAACTCAATCGCCTCATCAAGATAAGCCGCATCTACCTCTACCCCGCTCTCCATAAGTGAGGCAACAATATGGGCATATACGTGCAGGCATGATGGCCTATCCGGGAACTGAGAACAAAGAGTATTCGCATCTTCTAGCAACTCGGCATGAGATTTACCAAGAGGATTACAAAACTCATAGCAGCTAAGATATACAAGCTTGAAATCGATGTTATCTTCGAATCGAGTAGCCCCATGCGTAATAAGCGACTGCAGTTTTTGACGATCGCAGGCTCGTCTATAAATCACCGAGAGTAAGTAAAAGCCGGCAAAACCGAATCGGAAATTAGACCCATTCCCTTCATGGAAATAGATATCTTCCAATTCGGAAAGGATCTCATCATAGTCCTTAGACGTAAATACGATATCAGCCAGATCAGTAATAACCGAATCGAATTTCGCAGAGTTCGGCTTAACATCCGAAAGAATCCATTTTAGTTCGTGAAGTAAGTTGCCATGCATGCGCTTCGACCTCCCAGACATGTAAAACGTCTCACGCCATCACAGCGACGACTTTTTTTGACGCAGCCCTACAGAGAGTGGCAATAGAATACGGGCTTTGCGAGAACATGAGGATCGCCCATATGCACATAATCGATTGCCGTGAATCGCTACCGCTGCAATACAGCCACACCTAAACGAGCAAATGCTCACTCAGTAAACGGTTAACCAAATTGCAAGGTCAGCGAACAGATATTAACGTCATGCACCAGACAGTGAACGCCTGAGGCAATGGTACTCCCTAACGCTTTAACGGGGCACATTGGTCTAATAATTTTCGTCAAACGGCAGCCTGAAATCGAGCTGTCGTAATACGTCATGGCGTAGACCAGACTCGGGCCTGATATGATTCTCACGGCGAACTTCACCCTCCCCCAAAACCTGATATTGTGACAATCTCAAGCTCAGGGAGCGAGTGTGCTGAGCCGGATCAGGACGAACAACGGGATCGAGCGTATCAACCGCGAGATCAGGAGGAGGACGAGGGTCGTCGGGACCTTCCCGGACGGCAGCTCGGCCCTCATGCTGGTGACGGCGAGGCTGAAGTACGTGGCGGAGCGCGAGTGGGGCAAGAGGAGGTGCCTGAATATGTCGAAGCTGGAGGAGATGGACGAACTGAAGGGAAAGGCGGAGGGCTAGAAGAGGACGGGGTCGAGGACAGCAAAATCAATTTGCAAAAGAATCTTGACGGTACCCTTCCCCAACATTCCCCAGAAAGTTCGCTGATGTTGATTGGGGTTCCCGTAAAATAATCCCCAACAAAACATGTGCGGAGTGCTGGCCTGGAGCTGCCTTCGGACCCTATTGGCTGCTCACCGAGAGGCTCCGCTATGAAACGACCCCTTTACTACCTGCTCTGCGCGATCGCGTGCACGTCCATGGTCGGCGCGACGATGCCCATGGCAGCCATTGCGGAGGCGATTCAGCCTCAAGAAACCGCCGAGCAGACGCAAGCCGACGCCGCCACGAGCAGCAGGCGCAAGCCGACGCCACGAACAGCGACACAGCCAAAGCTGCAGACGACAGCAACACAAATGCGACAGCAGATACCGTAGAAGACAGCACCGCAACATCCATCGGCACCAGCGCCGTCAACAGGGAAGACGCTGACGGTACCCCCACCGCAACCGGCACCCCCACCCCATCCCTCCGCGCCCAAGCCACCCCCACGCCCGAGGCAATCTCCACCGCAGCAGAAACCACCTACGCCCACTCCGCCACGGCAACCCAAAACGGCGTCACCTTCACCGTCTCGTGGAACGATGCCCCCGCGGGCTCCGCGACGACCTTCCACGTAACCCAAGCCAACGGCTCGTCCCAGGCCAAGGCGCGCATGGACGTGCCCACCTATTGGGACGGCGGCAGCCAGGAAAGCGTCTGCGACCCGTCGCGCCCGGCATGGGCCAGCTACTACAGCCTGGGCACCGCGGGCCACGACTTTACCTTTGACTTCACGGCGTCGGGCACGTACCGCATCCACTTCTACTTTATGGACAACGACAGAAACGACCCCCAAAACGACAAGGGGATCTACTACCTGCGCACCACGGCGGAGGTGACCGTAAACGACGCCGCCCGCCCAAGCGTCACGCAGATCGTCAACAACGCCGTGGCCCAGTGCAAGCAGGAGACAAACGGCTCGGAATACGACATGGCGCTGTGGCTCCACGACTGGACGCTCGACCAGCTGGAGTACGACCACAGCCTCAACTGGTGCTCGGCCGAAAGCGGACTCACCCGCCACCAGGGCACCTGCGAGAGCTACCAGCGCATCTACTCCAAGCTCCTTGACGCCGCGGGCATCGCCAACGGCCGCATCACCGGCAACGGCCACACCTGGAACGCCGTAAAGATCGACGACAAATGGTGCCAGATGGACCTAACCTGGGACGACACCAGCAACAACTGGTACAGAGACCTGGACCAGCGCCATCTGTACTTTGGCCTGACCGACGAGCTCATGGCAATCGCCCACTCCGACCACACGGCCAACTACCAGAAGGACGGCCACGCCTTCCGCTCGACCGACCTGTCCAACAATTACTTTGTGCGAAATGACAAGGCCGATGAATGGGCGGAGAAGTATGCCGACCGCATTCAGCAGCAACTGGATACCAGGGAAGAAAGATTTTCCATTGATGCCGATAATCAGTCTTTCCCGCCGAGCATCTCGGGAATTCAGAATGGGATTGTTGCGTATGCGATGAATCAAATAGACCGGAAGACCGCTGGAAACAAAGACTATCTATCTGCCGAGTCGAAGGCCGAGATGACGTCGAGCAGCAGCTGAACCGCGGCAGGGGCTCGACACCTGCTCGGTGGATGCCGTCCCCCAGGCGGTGAAGGTGAGGGGGATCCAGCCCGAGGGGATGTAGGAATGCGATAGGAAAGTCATAGATGCGGGCGTGCTGGCTAAAATGGGTCGGCCGGGATTGGTCAATCTCGGCCGACTATATTTGGCTAAATTATTCCATCGCTAACACAGAAAGCTCGCTGATGTTTACTGGTGTTTCCGAAAACCCCAACAAAATATGCGCGGCATGCTAGCCCGGTGCTTCTTTTGGACCCTATCGCCTGCTCCCAGAGAGGCTCCGCTACGCCCCCCTATCGCCCACCATGTGCAATCGCGCGCATGTCCATGGCAAGCGCACCAATACCCATGGCGGTCATCGCAGAAGCCATGCGGCCTCAAGCAACAGCCGCGCAACAGGCACAAACTAAGACAGCAATAAGCGATACTGACAAGGCCGAAGGGACCACAAGCTCAAACACCACCGACTCAAGTGATTCCGCAGTAGATGTCAAAAGAAACAACAACGCCGCCCCCGTCAGCGCGACCAGCGCAACCGACAGCACCATCCCCCATTAGCTTCCTCATCGAGCAGCGCGCTGGGCGCCTCCTCGATGGTCTTCCTCGGAGGAGTCTTCATTTCCTTGCACAGCAGTTCCTCGTCGACCGTTACGATGTTCGCAAATTCGGCACGTATCCCATTCGTCTGTGATTCGCTGCTTAGCCGCCAGAGACCACATGACAGAGCGCGGACCGTGCTCCGTCATGTGGTTGTCAATTTCCAAAAAACTTGACGTTACCAGTGATGCGGTTTCAAACCGGTTAAAAAGGGGTATCGACCCAAGCCGATACCCCTAATGCAAGCACGCTTTAATCCAATTAAGCCATTATCAATACTGCTTTATCGGATCAGCGTACATCGTGAATTGAAAGCCAATCCAGCAACCTATCGAAGCTCTCTGTAAACTAGATCCCGTTTTTCGTGAAATAGCATATTCGCGGGTACATCTTTAGAAACAACGCTATTCGCAGCGATGACCGCATTATCGCCAATGGCTACACCTTTAAGCACCACGACATTCGCGCCAAGCCAGACGTTGTCGCCAATATGCACGGGCGCTGTCGTAGTCGGCTGGTCCCGATACATGATCCCATCCTGCGACATACCGTGGTCGAAGTCATACACATGGACGTTTGGACCAAATAGGCAGCCTCTACCAATCTCAATTCGTTCATGAGCAATCAGGACGCAACCGTAATTGAAAGACGTTCGTTCACCGACGCTAATAACGCCTTTATCCGATACGCGACAATAAAACGGTCGCCTGAAAGCCTTCGTCATGGTTATCTGGCCAGGGAATCTCCCTGCAAGAAACGCCAACTTACCCCGGACATAAATCCAGGTCGCCACATGCTCAACAAAGTCCATTAAATTCAAGAGAAACGCCCCTAGTAACTATTTCCTTTTAATAAGCTGTTTCACAAGAGTCTTGAGAGATTTCACGAAGCCGTAGGCGCCAACAAACCGAGCAGTGCCCTCGAACCCCTTATGCTCATAAGCCTTCCAGAAACCATCAACGTTACCCTGCGGAGAGGACGACCTCTCCAGCATCGGATTACCGGGCAGCACCTCTTCAAGAGATATATCTGTTACGCCGGGCTCAAATACACCAGATGCGACAATACGCTCGGCTAGCTCACTATTAACCATAACAACAGAAAGTCCCTTATGATCATTAAAACCTTTGCGAACTCGATCGACGCCAAGAAAATCAGCAAGAGTAAAGTCGGAAACCCTGTTGACGTCGGTATAGGCGCAGTTATAACAGCTGGAATTTAAAGCGTTATTGCTATAGAACACATCTCGCCAAGTATTAGATTCAATCGTGTCATAGAGAGCAGTGCCGTCGTCCAAGAGAGCCTTCTCGACATGGACTCCCCAACCTCTGTCCTTGGGGCGATGAAAATATTTGATGACCTTCTTTCCGGACTTTTTTTCCAAAAAGGAAATGTATTCGCGGAACATACGATTACTAGGTGTGCCATGGCAGATTAAATCGCAGGTAACCAACTGTCCGGAATAGTTTTTCTTAGACAGAAAACTCCTAAGACCCGCAATTTGGCATGGGGTTCCGCTGTAGAGCACGTCAAGACCTTGTTTCAAGTCGTTATATGCTTCGACATATGAAGAGCCAACGAAGCCCTGTGAGTATTTTGAGCCTCGACAAGATTGCGCGTCGTCAACAGAGGCACAACGCCGCTGAACAACGCGGAAATCTTCATCGAAGCAAGCGCCGTAAACGACGCCGCCATTATTTAGGACGTAAGTAGCCAAGGTCCAAAACGCGGCACCCGAGGAACTTTTTGCGCGTTCGGCGTCGTCAGCCTGATAAGCCAATACCCGACGATAGTTCATCTTCAGATCGTCGCTCGTCAAACCATTAGCCGGACATACCCTCTGGCACAAACCGCACTCAACACATTTTGATTCGTCAATCTTCGGACGGTAAAACCCATGAGAGTCTTCTACAATCTGAATCGCCGATCGAGGACACACAGACAGACACGCAGAGCACCCGGTACAGCGTTGACTATCTTTGCAGATATCCATGGAATCCCTCCCTATCGTTAAGAATCATCTTGTCTGAGCCGCAAATAGCAAACGCCGCCACACATGAAATGAAATACGGTATGTAGCACTGCGGATCGTATAAAGGGTTGCCTGAAAAGCAATAAATTAGAAAGAAAATCTGAACACCCAAACAGGCCCACAAGCAAAAGGAGTCCCCATAAGGACCTTCCTCTAAAAGAGATTCAGATCGATGCATGGCTGCAAGGATGGAGAGAAACGCAGGCACAACAAAAGCCGCAAGGCCAATCACACCCGTCTCGGCAAGCAACTGAAGGTATACGTTGTGAGCACTCATCGACGAAAAGCCAAGATTGCTGTACATTGCACCAAGGGAGGTAGTGGCAACATACTTGGAATAAGTCCCCCAACCACAACCAAGTAAGGGTTTTGCATAAAACATACTCCAAGCGCAATCGTACAAATAGCTTCTGCCATTGCCCGTTTCATCATCTGAAAGCTCAATAAACCTCTCAAGAGTCGCCTGAACAGCGGGAACAAACGTAGCAAGAACGCCGACAGCTATTACAGCGATTGCAGCAACAACCAAGGTCTTGAGCATCGTCCCGGAAAGCTTCTTTCTATTTACGAACAGACACGAGATGACGATAGCAGCAACGGATGCAACCAAAGGGCCCCGCTTAGTAGTCAGAAAAAGCGCAAGCAAGAGCATCAGGCTCAGCATCAAATCTTTAATCCGAACCTTTTCCCTGCTACCAGCAAGACCACAGGCCCAAGAGACGAGACCCAAACTCAAATAAATCGAATTAGTGCTGTAGTGCGCCGTGAAGCCAGAGCGATAGTCCCTAGCCATATAGCTACCTGAAAAGAAGGCAGATTTAACTGGCAGATAAAGTGCGGGGACTAGCCAGAAGACGATGGTGCAGAACGCATGAAATGCTGCAAAGGCGACAAGAACCCTAAGGCATGAAGTGACCCAGGATCGCTCGCCTGCCGCAACATACATGCACAGAAATAGAAGCGTATAAACTACGAGCAGGGTTAAATTAGCCACACCGTATATCAAACTATGAATAAAGAACAGCACAAAGAAAGGTGCCCAAGCCAGCTCAAGGCCAAATCTTTTGCAAGCAAATCTTCTGTTAGTCACAAAATGCAGGAGAAACGCCGTAGCAGATAGCAGGAGGCAGACATCGAGTGCAAGCGCAGAAGCAGCGAGCGATTGGCAGAAAAAGGCGTAAAAGAGCAGTGGAATGAACACCATGGACCCATCATTTAGGGAAAAGCGTCGCTCTAACTCAGAGCAAGACTCAACACCGGCCCTAGACGCGCTGAAATAATTCATCCTATTTAATCCTCATAAAACGACCAATAATCGAACTATAGCTAGGCCTGTCGAAGAAATAGAGCGTCGCGCATGCGGCGACTGCGCCCCAAATGACAAGACCGATGGCGACCGCAATCCATCCTGTCCAACTTCCAGCGAAGCAAGACAGTAGATAGCCAGGCATGGCCACGAGAACGGTCTGTAATACATACACGCCAAACGACCAAAACGAACTCGAAAGAGAGTCCTTCGAGATTTTACGAGGCTCGTAGAGCAAAAGGTCAATCACGCGGTATAGATTGGATACGCAGGACGCAGCAATTGTGCCGACGACCCCAAAACGCATTGTGAGTGGGATACCCAAGACGATAATGAGTGCAGCCTGCAAGCAGGTCTGCGCCCTAGTCTCACGGTACATGCCAGCAGCAATTACAAGTAGGCCCTGGGACGACTTGCCATGATAGAGAAAAACATTTAGGACGACGAGGAAACCGAGCAGGACATTGTGGTAATTTGCATCGTGAAACCCGCCTGCATACAAATCAACAAACGGCATAATCAATGAAAAAGCACATCCGCATGCCACAGCGGAGACTGCGTACACAAGCGCTCGATATGGCTTATAGGAAGACCGAAGACCCTCGTAGTCTCCCTCAGCAATCTGTCGACCAAAGAGCGCCTGAAGCCCTGTACCAAGGACATTCGGAATCATCTGTAGCCCCGTAGATACGAGCATGTAAACAGCAAGAACGCTAACTTCACTCATGCTCCTACAGAGGAAGGTCGCCAAAATAACGGGCGCGCCCGACTGAACGGCTCCCAAGATTTGGAGAAACAACGCATCCCATCTCTGGGGTAGCTGATAGTCACCGTAATCAACCTTGCAATTGAGCTTCGGATAATGGCGGCGTGTATACAGAGCGAGAATCAGGCTGCGCGCAAAAACCGCAGAGAGAGCCAACGCATAGACAGCGACAACAGGAGCATGGAGATAGGCAAACAAGAAAATGACGGCCGTGTTAACCAGCGTGAAGACCGTCGATGCGAGTTGAATGAGCCAGTTCTTTTGATCGGCGGTAAGGAAAACTTGGTACTTGGCGAGGGAAAAGAAATCCACGACGATCTTGGCACCCAACAGGAAGGTAAGCACCATGATCTCCCAAGGCGCAAGCGAACCTACCGAGACAAATATGGGATAAACGACCGAAAGGCCAACCAGCAAGACAAGAAACAACATGCCCGACTTCTGATAAAAGACCTTCGAGGCCGAAGCCACGACGTTAATCCCATCCCAGTCGCCCTTAGCAATAGGCTTATATAGAGCGAAGGTCGCCGCACCAGAAATACCAGCTTCGACAAGTGCGAAATAACCAATAAACTGAGTTAGAGAGGTCACCAGACCGTTAACCTCGGATCCATATACGCCAATAATCGCCCTTGGGACGAGGAAGCCGGCAACGATAGCGGTCAACTGGTAGACCAAGTTCCAAAAAGTATTCTTTGCAAACATAAGCCAGAAACGACACCTACAATCCAATGCAGCGAGCGATAAAGGCACGCGCTGTATCACGGTCATGTGAGAGGGTCTGGTTTGCATGACCATAGTCAACAGCCGAAGTAACGACCTCGTCTCGATACAGACAACCCTCAATTCCATAACGTGCGAGCAGGTCTGTAATCCTGACGTTACTCTGAACGGCGGAGTCCGACGTTTTAACGACAAACGACTTATTGAAATTCATGGAGAAGCAGGCGCCGTGGAAGGAGTCCGTGCAAACAAACGACGCCTCACTAACAAGCTTCAAGAAAGCAGCCGGACCGATACCCCTCACGTTAATCATGCCGGGGAATTTCTTCGTGTTGTAATGAATGCAGACGACAGGAACGCCGAGCTCGCTGGCGATCTTCCTAGCTCGATCCACGAGTTTTTGCTCAGAGTTAAGCGTATAAAGCAGAACATAGGATTGAGGTATCGTATCCAAGCCGTCATCTGAGGCTAACGCCGACCAGTCATCGCCCGTAAGAAGCAGGGTCGGATCAGGCATAAATACAGATTCGAGCCCCATCTCGCTAAGGACCTCCATAGAGCTCGGTTCCCTAACGGAAAGACCAGTGAACTTTGCCAGCCTGTCGGCCGCGCCTTCATCGCATGCCAAAATGGATTCTGCCGTCGCATCTCCCAGACTGGCAGCATAAGACGCGACCTTTGTAACTTCAGCGATGCCTTCACCCAAGAAGACTGGGTCATGCCCATTAACCCGAGGATTGAAAACCTGATCGCTGCCAATGAGGACGCAGTCGAGGCTCTTGGCTCTATCAATAAGAGCTTGCTTATCCAGCTTTCCCGTAGGGCTTAGATTGCGCTTAGCAAATCGACTGAACGAATTAAGCCTCTGGCGCTCAAAACCCCTGCGAAGGAAATAGCGAACGGCATCCGAAGGATTGAACGAGAAGCACGTACCCAACTCTCGATCATCGAGTTCCTTATTGCTGTAATTGAGCACTTCGCAGTCGCAGCCCAACGACATCACGGTCCTGCGCAGAGCACATGCTTGTAGCGAAGCACCATAATTTACGGTATTCGAAAATGTGAGGATGCCTATGCGTTTCAATATCTTACCGCCTAACTATTCGCAAGCTCGTTAAACCAAATTGATGATGTAACCTTCAGTAGCGTTATCGGTTTCGATAATCTTGCACGGGTTGCCAATGACTATCGAATGATCGGGAATATCCTGGTTAACAAAGGTATTGGAGGCAATAAAGACATCGTTTCCAATGGTCACATTACCTGCAACCGTCGAGTTAATTCCGAGATATACGCGGTCACCAATCGTAGGGACGCCCTTTCTATGGCCACGGTTTTCTTGGCCGATGGTGCATCCCTTATGGATGTTCACGTTACGGCCGAACTTCGCGCCGGCGTTTACAGTAATGCCGTAAGGGTGACCAATGTAGAAGCCTTCACCAATTTGAGTTGATGGCGAAATCTCGAGTCCACACTTCCTGGAAAGATGTTTCCTCGGAAGCGTGAAGAGGAGTTTTCGCAAACCCCCTGCCTGACACATCCTTAGATAGAAAACATAGCGGTAGCCAAAATCACCTAATAACCGGCCGAGCTTTACGCCTTGCGTACCGAAATAGTGATAAGTATCTTTAGCGAATACGTCCACTCTAACTTCTCTCTCCTCTAGCAATCTTTTCGCGAACAACGCCAAAGATTCTCTTAGTTCCTACAACCAAGCCACCGTCACTAAGCTCCATGAGAATTCGACCCAAAATCTGCGAAAGCCTTCGCCCAATGAAAGGGGAACACTTACGCACAACCTTCCGCTTGATGCGATATTTGGGCTCAACCCAGCTTCCCGAAGAGCGATGGATGCTGTACGTTTCACGCTTGATGTGATAACCGCCGAAACCGTAAACGGGGTTGAACGCTTTGGAGTCCAAGGCAAGCCAGCCACCGAAATGCTGCTCTTTATTCACGCGTTCAAAGCCGATTTTTTGAAGCTCAGCAGTGAATACCTCATTCACCGTGATCTTGTCGAGAAAATCAGGATCACAGGAGAACTCCATCGACTCATATCGTTCCACGCATGCGCGAATTACAGGGTCATGAGGCTCAACAGCAACAATCAAGCCGGTGGTGGCAGTCAACGAGGATTCTTCGATTGCAGTGAAAGGAATGCTTTCCATGAGAGGCGATATGTCTCGTATGAGCTCGCTACCGATATCCATATAGATGCCGCCGTACTCATACAAGACCTTAAAGCGAGCGTAGTCCGACACAAATGCCCAGAGGCCCGCCGCATACGCGCCCCTTGACCAAGAGCATGATGCGAAGTCGAAGTTATCCTCATTCCACTGCTTGACCTCAAACCCAGGCGCAAACTTCTCCCACGAAGCCAAGGACCTCACAGCAGTCTCAGAGAGCGGATTGCCTCCGAACCAGCAGTAATGAATAGTCTTATCCATCGTCACGCTCCTAAATGTGCAACTTGGAAATAAGAAACGGAGTCTGACGGGTCTCCAATATCGCCCAAGAAAGCGAGTCTCACCGGCAAATATCTTCGTAAACCATGCCAAGCCGGTTCATAAACGCCGTAAGGGAAAAGGCATCTTTTATGCGAGCTCGTCCCTGAATTCCAATCATTTCCTTGTAAGAGATATCGCTCATGAGATTCTCGAGCTTAGTGGCCAACGCATCAACATCATCAACTGGAAACATAATTCCGTCTACGCCGTCGGTAATGACTTGTGGAATACCCCCGACAGGAGTCGCAATGGTAGCAAGTCCGTACGACATTGCCTCAAGCACACTCATAGGCATGCCCTCATTCTTCGAAGGAAGGCAGAACATGCTACTGTTGCGAAAGGCTTCGTCTTTTTTTTCACCTTTAGCCCAGCCTATAAAGCTACACCTGTCACCAATTCCAAGTTCATCCGCCAGTTGTTCATATGCTGGCACATCCCCGTCTCCGCCAAAGACAAAACGCGCATCGGGATGAGTCTTAAGAACGCGCTTAGCAGCGCGCAAAAGTAAATCCGGACTCTTGCGCGCATCAAGACGCCCCATGAACAAAACCGTATTGCACGAATAATCAATAGCGTTAACCTCAGGAACGTCAACGGCGTTATGCACCACCACGATACGATCCAAGGAACAGATGTGCCTTTTTAGAAGGAATTCCTTCCACTCCTCCGACAGAACGACCACCTTTGAGCAACATTCAAAGGAATGCGAGATATCGCGTCTCTCAGCCTCGCTACATTCTTCGTCAAACCAAACACCGAACTCGCTACCATGCAGATGGAGAAGAACGGGTTTGTTTCGAAAGAAGGCCGCCCTCATGAAGATCTTTTTTCGGCGATAGCTGCCACGAGACGCCATATGCACATGTACGAGATCGCACGCGTTGAGCCTGCTGAGATATTTCATATAAGCCACAAGGGCAATGGAGAGCTTCTTGAACTTCCCGCCCTCAGCAGTTGTCGAAATGAATTCTATTGAACCTTCGTTACGATTCGACCACTTCATAATGTTGTTTTCAACCGTGGAGATGCCACCCATAGCATCAAGACTCGGGCCAATCATCAACACTTTAGGCATTATCAGCACCTAAAGATCTTTTAGAAGAAGGGCAAGACCAATCGCAGTACTTTTCTAAATGGGAAACAGTTGGCAAAACAAACAAATCGCCAAGCTCTCGGTCAAGTCTATCGGGTTGCTCCTCTAGTGCATAGAAGGGATCGTATCCGCCTCCGGTATAGAAAGTCATCTCGCCAAAGTAAGGTTTACCGCTAATGTTGTACCAGTCAACCCGCACGTGAGGGAAACCATCAGAGAGTTTCTCGGAAAGCTCAAGCATAAGTTCGTAGTTCTCGGGCTTTACAGTAGGCTCATGCTCAGATACCTCATGGTCGATATCGCCACGCTGCTCCCATTCAGTAGAAAAGTACTGCATTTCATGATTAGTGAAACGATCGGCGTCCGTCTGAACAAGAGCTGCCTTACCGTCAAAACAATAGAATTTGTAATCAGTCGGAGTCGCTCTTCCAGGTTCATCAAGAAATGCTTCCGCCACAATGCGAGGCGTGATACCGAGATAAGCCCACTCCCTGCCCTGCCAATACCAGTTTCTATGCAAGGCAACATTCAGACGTTTCTTGGCCTCAACAAAATCAAAATTCGACTTATCCGTGCAAACAAATGTGCTCTGCGAGTCGTGAGTACATTTAAGCACAAACTTCTCCGGCAATTTATCGAGATCGATCTCTTCAGCTGCATTGAAAACACCGAAAAGTGGCACAAGATACTCGGACCCAATACGTTGTTCGACGAAAGAGCGCACGCCATATTTATCTGCGAGCTGAGTCAAAACTGGATTATGGTAGTTAAGCTTGTACCACTGCAGCTTCTCATTGAATGTCTTAGGACACTCGAAATCAGGCTCGTAATGAAGTTTGGCTTTGAAGTAGAGACGCATATATGCCTCATCAGGAATGAAGCGCAGGTTGTTTTTAAGAGAAAGAGTAAACCTCTTTTTTAGCTTCACTATTTACCTCCAATAACGTCAGCAATTCGCTCGCTCGCATGCCCGTCACCGTAGGGGTTCGAGGCATGACTCATGGCCTCGTACTCGGTCTGATCAGAGAGCAGGCGGCTGAACTCGCGGTAGATGACGTCCTCCTCGGTGCCGACGAGCTTCAGCGTGCCGGCGGCCACGCCCTCGGGGCGCTCGGTGGTGTCGCGCATGACGAGCACCGGCTTGCCCAGGCTCGGGGCCTCCTCCTGGATACCGCCGGAGTCGGTGAGGATGAGGTGGCTCGCCGCCATGAAGTTGTGGAAGTCGAGCACCTCGAGCGGGTCGATGATGTGGAGCCTGTCGAAGCCGTCCAGTTCCTCGTGTGCCGCCTTGCGGACGAGCGGGTTCATGTGGATGGGGTAGATCGCCTTGGTGTCGGGGTGCTCCTCCATCACGCGGCGGATGGCGCGGAACATGCGGTGCATGGGCTCGCCCAGGTTCTCGCGGCGATGCGCCGTGATGAGGATGAGGCGGGAGCCCTCGGCCCAATCGAGCTCGGGGTGGGAGTAGCCCTCGCGCACGGTGGTGCGCAGTGCGTCGATGCCGGTGTTGCCGGTGACCCAGATCCCGGACTCGGGCTTGCCCTCGCCGAGCAGGTTCTGCTTGCTCGCCTCCGTGGGCGCGAAGTAGTACTCGCTCACGATGTCGACCGCCTGGCGGTTGAACTCCTCCGGCCAGGGGCTGTAGATGTCGTGCGTGCGCAGGCCGGCCTCCACATGCCCCACGGGGATCTGCAGGTAGAAGCACGCGAGCGCCGCGGCGAAGCTGGTCGTGGTGTCACCGTGGACCAGGACCACGTCGGGCCTCTCGTCCTCGAGGACAGCTTTGAGCTTGACCAGCACGTCACACGTCACGTCGAACAGCGTCTGGCCCGGCTTCATGATCGCCAGGTCGTGGTCGGGAGTCACGTCGAAGACGCGCAGAACCTGGTCCAGCATCTCGCGGTGCTGGCCGGTCACGGTCACGACGGTCTTAAACTCATCCGTACGCGCCTTGAGCTCGTTGACGAGCGGGCACATCTTGATTGCCTCCGGGCGGGTGCCGAAGACGAGCATTACCTTCTTCAAAACGATTTCTCCTGAAGAGTCACATGGACTTACAGCTTGTAGACGTTCTCTCCGTCGCCGCAGACGTTGCGCGGGTCGATGAGGACGCGCTCTCCGAAGATGCCGGGGTTGTCCGTGACCTGGGAGTGGCCGACCATCACGATCACCATCTCCAGACCGTCCAGGAACTCCTCCATGGAATGGACCTGGCCGGGAACCTCGTCGCGCTCGACCCACGGGTCGTAGACCTTGACGGAGCCCGCGCAGAGGTGCTCGGACATGGACTCGAGCATCTGCAGCGTCGGGGACTCGCGGACGTCGTCGACGTTCTCCTTGTAGGTGAGGCCGTAGATGCCGACCTTGGAGGCGTCAGCGATGCCGCGCTCCGCCATGACCTCATGGGCCCGGTGCATGACGTACTCGGGCATGGAGGCGTTGGTCTGAAGGGCGAGGCGGATAAAGTTGGCCGTCTCGGGGTAGTCGCCGACCAGGAACCACGGGTCGACCGGGATGCAGTGGCCGCCGACGCCCGGGCCGGGGTTGAGGATGTTCACGCGCGGGTGCTTGTTGGCGATGCGGATGACCTCGGCGACGTCCATGCCGCCGATGCGGCAGATCTTGGCGAGCTCGTTGGAGAAGGCGATGTTCACCGCGCGGAAGGTGTTCTCGACGACCTTGGTCATCTCGGCGGTGCGGATGTCGGTGACGGAGATCTCGCCCTGGCAGAAGCTGGCGTAGACCTTCGCCACGGCCTCGCCCACCTCGGGGTCGTCGGCGCCGATGGTGCGGTTGTTGTGCAGCAGCTCGTAGACCATGTTGCCCGGGATGATGCGCTCGGGGGCGTGGACGAGCCTGACGTCCTCGCGGCCGGCCTCTATGAGTAGCGGGCGAACGAAGCGGTCGATGGTGTTGGGCGAGACGGTGGACTCGACTACGAGCACGGCGCCCTCGGGCGCGACCTCGAGGACGGTCTTGCAGGCCGCCACGACGTAGCAGGGGTCGATCTTCTTGTCTAGCTTGTCGTAGGGAGTGGGGACCGAGACGATGTAGGTGTCGCAGACCTGGTAGTCGGTGGAGAACTTGATTCCGGACTTCAGGGCGTCGGCGAACAGCTCGTCCAGGCCCTCCTCCTTGAAGGTAGTCTTGCCGGCGTTGAGCGTGGCGACGAGCTCCTCGTTGTAATCCGTGCCCACGACCTCCACGCCGTGGGATGCCATCATGAGGGCGGTGGGCAGGCCGATGTAGCCGAGACCGATAACGTTAACCATTGCTATTCACCTTTCTTAGCGAACTTGTATTTATACGTGAGGGCGACGAATTTTAGGTTGCCGATGATGTAGCGTTTCCACAGCCTTCCGGGCTCCTGGATGAAGCGGTAGAGCCACTCCAGGCCGTGCTTCTGCATCCACGTCGGAGCTCGGTCGGTTACGCCGGCAACAACATCGAAGCTGCCGCCGACGCCCATGACAAAGGGGATTCCGATCTGGTCGATGTACTTGTGGACCCAGTACTCTTTCTTGGGAGAAGAGAAAGCGACGAACATCATGTCGGCTCCCGAGGCGGCCATATCGGATACGATCTGGGGCTCGTCCGCCTCGGTAAAGTAGCCGTTTCGATACCCTACGATCTGGATGCCTGGGTACATGTCCTCGAAAATCGCTTTGACCTTGGTGACCACCTCTTCCTTTGCCCCGAAAAGGTAGATGCGGTAGCCCTTCTCGGACGCCAGCCCGACAAGCCTCTGGAACAGGTCGATGCCCGTGACGCGTTCCCCGAGAGGAACCCCCAGCTTTTTCGCCGCCCAGACGATCGAGGCGCCGTCGGCGTTGACCAGGGGGCATTCGTTGACGATTGACGCGAGCTCGGGATCCCCCTCCATCAGGTTGACCTTGGAGGCGTTGATTACGACATGCTGGGTCGGTACGCCCCTCGCGATGATCTTCTCGATTTCATCCACCGTCTCGTCAAGCGAGATGGCGTTTACATACGTATTCAGAATTGGATAACGATTACCGGCAGACACTAGCACGCCCCGCTTCCCGTAATTACCTCGACGACAGTGAGTAGAACGATCTTGAGATCCGTGATGACGCCGCGCCTGGCGATGTACTCCAGGTCGCGCTGGACCATTCCGTCGAAACCCGTTGAATTGCGGTCGGTCACCTGCCACCAGCCGGTGATGCCGGGCTTGACGGCCAGACGCTGCAGGTCGAATTCTGTGTACTCGGCCACCTCGTTAGGCAGCGGCGGGCGCGGGCCCACGACGGACATCTGGCCCAGGAACACGTTAAGGAACTGCGGAAACTCGTCGATGGAGTGCTTGCGAATGAACCTGCCGATCTTGGTGACGCGGGGGTCCTCCCTCATCTTGAACATGGCGCCGGCGATCTCGTTCTGCCCCTTGAGCTCGGCGAGGCGCTCGTCGGCGTCCTTGTACATGCTTCGGAACTTCCACATGCGGAAGGTAGTCAGACTGCCGTCGGGGCGGGTCTGGCCAACGCGGATTTGGCTGTAGAATGGGCTGCCGTCGCTCTCCAGGCGGATGAGCGCCGCCAGCACCAAGCTGGGAATCGCGATTACGACGAGCACAGCACCGCTGAACACGATGTCGAACGTGCGCTTGACGGCCCTATAGACAAGGCGCGAGCGGTCCCAGTCCATGATGGATTGCATAGCCTTGTACCGGCCGGCGCCCTCACGCCGGTCCATGGCCTGAGCAATCAGCGCCGCCCCCGCGGGCGCATTACTCTCTGTTACTTCTTTAGCAGCCACAATAAAACTTACGTTCCTGTCCCCAGGAACCCCCCCCCATCTATGAATCCAAAATCAAGTAATTTGCCGGCGCAACGTCTCCCTTACGTTTTGCTGGGCACGTCTAACGGAAGCAGCTCCCTAAATGTGGAGTCACCCTCGCCCACGTCTACCAGGCACCAGCGTTTATGACGGTCTATCTTCTTTACACGGGCCTCTTGCCCCACCAAGGGCCCCTGTTCTATGTGCAACACGCCGTCTTCTATGCGCGCGACGCTGTTGCGCACCACGCCGTCGTCGTCCAGAACGCTGCGGTACCAGTCCTGTGCGTCGTCCGGCATGGGCATGTACGCCCGCTCCCTACTGCCAGCGATACGGCAGCCAAAGCTCAACTGGGCCAAAGCCTTGTCGAGCATGGCGACATCGCGCGTGGCGACGAAGAAGTATTCCTTGTACATGGGTTTGGTTTGAAGCGACCAGGCGCCGTCCCGCTTAAACCAAAACTCCTTTTGCATCACAAAAGCGTCCTGCATCAGGTTGTGCGGGATAATGCGGCGAACCTTTTCGCAGGTCTCGCGCTCTTTTCCATGGGGAGTGTGGACCAGATACCAGCGGACGCGGCCATGCTGGCTGTTGGTAGTGGCGCCGTTAAATGCGCCCGGCAGCTGCTCTTGGCGCCGTGCCGTCTGTTCCATGTTCTCGCCCCCTCTTTTGGCTTTGCGACGCACGCAAATGCAGGGGCGTTTAGAACAGGCTTCTCGCTCGCAGCTAGGCGCAGTCGCAAAAGTACAGGTTTTTATATCTTTCGACAAACGACATTATACGAGCAATTAATCAGCGTTTGCCCAGATTACGCAAAATGTACTGCTAGTAGGTACATCTCCATACCCCTCTATAAAAACCTGTACCTTTTTGTGCAACAAAAAAAGCCGCTCAACCAGCGGCTTTTCTAATTTTGGTAAGAAAAAAGGCGACCGCCCTGTGTGGACGGTCGCCTTTGTTAATTGTTGTGCAGTTTGCCTTAGGCGCGAGTCTTGATCTCCTCGAGCACCTTGGCCACAAACTCGTCAACGCTCATCTGAACGGTCTCGTTGGAACGATCGCGGACGGAGATATTGCCGGCCTCGACCTCCTTCTCGCCCAGGATGAGCATGTAGGGCACGCGGTCGATGCTGCGGGCCTCGCGGATCTTGTAGCCGATCTTCTCGTCGCGGTCGTCGCAGACCACGCGAATGCCGGCCTCCTCCATCTTGGCGCAAACCTCGTGGGCGTAGTCGCGGCTCTTCTCAGAGACGGGAAGCGCCTTGACCTGCACGGGAGCCAACCAGGTGGGGAATTTGCCCGCAAAGTGCTCAATCAGAATACCGATGAAGCGCTCGATGGAGCCAAAGCATACGCGGTGCAGCATAATGGGGCGCTTCTTGGTGCCGTCGGCGTCCACGTACTCCAGGTCAAAGTTGAGCGGCATCTGGAAGTCGAGCTGAACAGTACCGCACTGCCAGGTACGACCGAGCGAATCCTCCAGGTGGAAGTCGATCTTGGGGCCGTAGAAGGCGCCGTCGCCCTCGTTGACCTCGTAGTCCATGCCCAGCTTCTCCAGAGCGGTGCGCAGGCCCTCCTCGGCGCGCGCCCAGTCCTCGTCCGAACCCATGGAGTCCTCGGGGCGGGTGGAAAGCTCAACGTGGTACTTAAAGCCAAACTTCTGGTACACGGAGTCGATCAGATTGACCACGCCCACTATCTCGTCGGTCAGCTGGTCGGGACGCACAAACAGGTGGGCATCGTCCTGGTTAAAGCAGCGCACGCGGAATAGACCGTGCAGGGCGCCGCGCAGCTCGTGGCGGTGCACCAGGCCAATCTCGCCGGCGCGGATGGGCAGCTCGCGGTAGGAGTGCGGCTTGGAGGCGTACACCAGCACGCCGCCCGGGCAGTTCATGGGCTTAATGCAGTACTCTTCATCGTCGATGACGGTGGAGTACATGTTGTCCTTGTAGTGGTCCCAGTGGCCCGAGGTCTTCCACAGCTGCTTGTTCATGATGAGCGGCGTGGAGATCTCCACGTAGCCGGCCTTGTGGTGGATCTCGCGCCAGTAGTCCAGCAGCGTATTCTTAAGAATCATGCCGTTGGGCAGGAAGAACGGGAAGCCGGGAGCCTCGTCGCGCATCATAAAGAGGTCCATCTCGCGGCCGATCTTGCGGTGGTCGCGCTTCTTGGCCTCCTCCAGCATGTGCATGTGCTCGTCGAGCTCTTCCTTGGTGGCAAAGGCGACACCGTTGATGCGGGTGAGCATCTTGTTGTCCTTATCGCCCTTCCAGTAGGCGCCCGAGACGCCGGTGAGCTTAAAGGCCTTAAGGGCCTTGGTGTAGCAGATGTGGGGGCCGACGCACATGTCGATGTAGTCGCCCTGCTGGTAGAAGGTGATACGGGCATCGTCGTCCAGGTCGCCGATGTGCTCGACCTTGTACTTCTCGCCGCGCTCCTCCATAAGGGCGATGGCCTCGGCGCGGGGCTTCTCGTACACGGAAAACTTGAGGTTCTCCTTGACGATCTTTTTCATCTCGGCCTCGATCGCGGGGAAGTCGTCCTCGCTGATCTTGACGCCCTCGGGCAGGTCGACGTCGTAGTAGAAGCCGTTGTCGGTCGCGGGACCGTAGGCAAAGTCGGCCTCGGGGTACAGGCGCTTGATGGCCTGCGCCATGATGTGCGCGGCGGAGTGGCGGATGACGTGCGTGACCTCGTCCTGCGGGAGCTCGGCCACCGAACCGTCATTGTAGAGTGCCTTCATGGGTATGTTTTCTCCTCTCGGATGCCTGATGCAAGTGCGTGCGATGCGCTCGGCGTTTTAACTTGCATCATTATAGGCAGGTTGCCTTGGTATACAAGCGCCCGCCGCACCTTAATGGCACGGCGGGCGATTTTCTACGCATGCTTCATCGTGTGGGTCGGGGTGCGTGCGGCTTGCGGCGTGCCCGTGGCTTGCGGCCGGCCCGGCGATGGATGCGTTACTGGATGCGAGTTCGGCAGTAGGGGCAGACCTTCCAATGCGCATCGAGCGGGCGATGGCAGCTGGGACACACGTTGCGAACCTGGGTATCGCACACCGGGCAGACGACGAAGTCCTTCTCGATGGGGGCGCCGCACTGCGGGCAGGTGCCGTACTGGGCAAGCTGGCGTTCGCGCAGGGCCATATCCAGCTCCTGCTCCTCGCGGTCGGACGCGTAGGAGTGCGGGCGCAGGACCAGGTAGGCAATGAGGCCCACAAACGGGATAAGGGCAATGATGCCCCATGCCACGTAGGCGCTGGCGCCGCGGCGGCGAGCGTCGATGAACACATAGACGACCGACAGCACATACAGGGCGATGATAAAGCCAACGAAGGCATAGACGACGCCCATAAGCTGCGGCGACATGAGCTCGGAGATGTACTTGGACATTACGGGTACCTTTCGGGATATTAACAGTCCGGTCAAGTTTACCACGGGGTTTGTTTATATGGGACTACGGCTGCAAGCGGGACCGGCGCGGACACAAACATCTCAATCTGTAACAGATACTCGGCAAATTCGGGTCTAGGTGTTACAGATCGAGACACAGGGGCCCCTCCCCGACTTAAATCTCAATCTGTAACATCTTAGGCCCCAAAACCCCTCTTACTGTTACAGATCGAGATGAACGGTGAGACCTCCGTTAAATATCTCAATCTGTAACAACTAGGGGTCATAAACCCTTCTATCTGTTACAGATCAAGACAAAGGAAAACGTCCAATCTCAATATCTCAATCTGTAACAAAAACTCGGTAAAAACAGGTCTTACCGTTACAGATTTAGACATTCGAAACCGACTGATAGGTTCATCTAAATCTGTAACATCTAGACCTCAAAACGGTCCCTAGATGTTACAGATCGAGACAGAAAATCTCTCCCTGTCTTTAAATCTCAATCTGTAACACATAGGACCGATTTTCTCCTCTTACTGTTACAAATCAAGACAAACGGAGGGGCCGACTGGCAAACGTCTCGATCTGTAACATCTGGAATCCAACTCTTCTGCTTACTGTTACAGAACGAGACAAACCCCCGACACTAGGGGCGGCAGACGAGGTCACAGATGGTCCTGAGTCTCCCCTCGCCTGCCGTTGGCGGGTGCTGCGGGGCTGTTCGCCGCATTGCCGCTGCACTGGGGGTCTGCAGACCGTAGGATAGTCCTATTGACAGCCTGTCAACTTGTCTGGGAGGCACTGTGACGGAAACGTTTGATATCGCGATTGTGGGCGCGGGCATAACCGGGTGCGCCATCGCGCGGCAGCTCGCGCGCCATGACCTGTCCATTTGCGTAGCCGAGGCGGCCAACGATATCGCGCTGGGCGCGTCGAAGGCCAACGGCGGCCTGGTGCACGCCGGCTACGATCCGGCGCCGGGAACCGTAAAGGCGCAGGTCAACGCTCGCGGCTGCGAGCTGTATGGCACCTGGGCCCAGGAGCTTGGATTTTTGTTCCGCCGCACCGGGTCGATGGTGCTGGGGTTTAACGACGAAGACCGCGCACACCTGGAGAAGCTGCGCAGCAACGGGCTGGCGAACGGCGTACCCGAGCTGTCGATTGTCGGACCCGAGCGCATCCACGAGCTGGAACCGCGTGCCAGCGCCGACGCAACATGCGCGCTATGGTGCCCCTCGACTGGCTTTGTCGATCCCTTTGAGGTCGCCATCGCCGCGCTGGAGAACGCCGTCGCCAACGGGGTGACGTTTATGCGGTCCGCGCCGGTGGAAGCAATTGAGGTTGCTGACGGCGAGACTACCGACGGGGCCGCGCGCTTTACGCTGGTGACGCCTGTCGGCGATGTGCGCTGCCGCTATCTGATCAACGCCGCGGGCAACGGTGCCGCGGATATCTCGCACATGGCGGGCGCCGAGGAGTTCCAGATGGTCTGGCACCAGGGCAACATCGTTGTGCTGGACAAAGAGCCGCGCGCGCTCATGCCGCTCTACCCCGTGCCCACGCCAGTGTCCAAGGGCGTAATCGTCACGGGCACGGTCCACGGCAACACCGTGATCACCGCGACGGCTGCCGTGCGCGAGCCGGGCGACACGCAAACGTATGCAAGCGATGTCAACGCGCTGCTGGACGGCGCGCGCAAGCTGGTGCCCGATCTGGACACGCGCCGCGTGGTGCGCGCATTTGCCGGCGGGCGTCCGGTCATCAAGGGAACAAACGACTTCTTTATTGGGCAGTCCGCCGTGGTGCCAGGCCTGTTCCAGGCGGCGGGCATTCAGTCGCCAGGCGTGGCGAGCGCGCCGGCCATTGCCGAGCGCATGGAGCAAGTGATGCGCGAGGCGGGCGTTGCTTTGCGCGGACGGGCCGATTGGGATCCGATTCGACACGCGCCGGACGACTTCGACCGAGCGCCGCTTGCACGCAAGGAGGAGCTCATTGAGTCCGACCCTGCATGGGGGCAGATCGTCTGCCGCTGCGAGACAGTGCCCGAGGCCGAAATCGTGGCCGCGATTCGATGCCGCCCGGGTGCGGTTTCGGTCGAGGGCGTCAAGCGGCGCTGCCGTGCGGGCATGGGTCGGTGCCAGAGTGGCTTTTGCCAGAGCCGCGTAGTGGCGATCCTAGCGCGCGAGCTGGGCTGCGACCCCAGCGAGGTGCTGTTGGAGGACGCTGGCTCATGGCTCGTTGAGGGACCTTTGAAGGGGGTGCGCTAGGATGGCGGAATTCAAATCGAGCGCGATTGATAGCGATGCCGTTGAGGCCGTGGCAACGCAGGCCTTCGACGTGGTCGTTATCGGCGGCGGACCTGCCGGCATGGCAGCCGCGCTTGCCGCGCACAAGGCCGACGCGCGCGTGGCCATCGTGGAGCGTGAGCAGCATCTGGGCGGTATCCTGCGCCAGTGCATCCACCCCGGTTTTGGCCTTTCGCACTTTAAGCAGGAGCTCACCGGCCCCGAGTATGCACAGCGTTTTATCGACCAGGTGCGCGCGACCGACATTGCGCTGTTCTTGGACAGCATGGTGCTTGGAATTGATTCGGGCGCGTCCACGGAAGACGCCTCACTCCACACCGTCACGCTCATGAATCCCTCCGGTATGCTGCAGCTCACCGGGCGTGCCGTCGTCCTTGCCATGGGGTGCCGCGAGCGCACCCGCAGCGAGATCAAGATCCCCGGCAGCCGCCCCGCCGGCGTGTTTACGGCCGGCCTAGCGCAGCGATACATCAATATCGAGAACCTCAAACCCGGCTCGCGCGCCGTCATTTTGGGCTCGGGCGACATCGGGCTGATCATGGCGCGCCGCTGCACGCTCGAGGGGATTTCGGTCGAGGGTGTGTACGAGCTCATGCCGTACGCCAACGGCCTGCGTCGCAATGTTAAGAACTGCCTGGAAGACTTTGGCATTCCACTGCATCTGTCTACCACGGTCACGCGTGTGATCGGACACGATCGTGTGGAGGCTGTCGAGGTAAGCCAGGTCGACGAGCATCTTGCACCCATTCCGGGAACCGAGCACATCGTTCCATGCGACACGCTACTGCTTTCGGTGGGCCTGATTCCCGAGAACGAGCTTTCGGTTGCCGCGGGCGTCGAGCTGGACCCACGTACGCGCGGCGCCGTGGTGGACCAGAGCCTGCAGACGGGCGTGCCGGGCATATTTGCCTGCGGCAACGTGCTGCACGTGCACGACCTGGCCGACAACGTGACGACCGAGTCCGAACGTGCCGGTGCGGCTGCGGCGGCGTGGGCGTTGGGGGCTGTCGGCACCGCGGCGGGAGTGGCGGGCGCGGGCTGCCAGCTCACGGTCTCCCCCGCTGGCATCGCAGGCTACGCACTGCCGGGACGCATCACGGCCGTGTCACTCACTAAGCTCAACTTCCGCGTACGTCGGCCGGTCGATGCTGCCCGCGTGCGCATTCTGGCAGGCAACGAGGAGCTGTTTGCAGGCAAGGTTCGCCCGTTTAAACCGAGCGTCATGGAAAGCTTCCCGCTACCGGCAAAGGTGATTCAGCGCGCACTCGATATGGGCGTTAGCGAGATTGTCCTGTCCGTCGACCCCGCTGAGGAGGCGTAGAGTCATGAGCACAAACGCGATTGAAACGCTGCAGTTCAACTGCACCACCTGCCCATCCGAGTGCCTCCTGACCGTGGAGGTCGAGCGCAGCGCAGACGGCGCCGTGGCAGAGGTGCGCTCCGTAACCGGCAACAGCTGCCCGCGCGGTGATAAGTTTGCACATCAGGAGCTCACCTGCCCCATGCGCGTGCTTACCACGACCGTGGCCGTATCCGGCGGCGACGAGGCGCTGCTGCCCGTGCGCACGGCCGAAGCCATCCCGCTGGCACTCCATGCCCAGGCGATGGACCTCATCCGGGGCCTAAAGGTCAAAGCCCCCATCCGCATGAGCGATGTAGTCCTCCCCAACCTCCTAGATACCGGTACCGACCTCATCGCCAGCATGGACATCGACCCCGTCTAAGCAGTTAATTTGGGACGGGGCTCTTTTAGCTACCCCGCCATCCACCCCGCCCCTCCTGAATTGCGGTAAAATAGTTCCTGATTTCCGCCAAAACCCCGGTATCCAGGAACTATTCCACCGCAACTATCATTGGAATCGGTATTTAGCCTGTGCCTACTTTAGTGCCATTTCAAAACTATGCCGGATTACGGGGCTGATTCGGAGACCCCCATCCATACCGGCATTTTTTGATTTTTGACAAGCCGTCTACCTGCGGTTTTAATTTCGCGATTTTTCCCATGGTCAAGTAATACAGGTCCAGCCCCGTAATCCGCCATACTTTTGAAACCAGCCCATTTGGGACGGGTCGCTTATGACTACTTTTGCCCGAACTCTCGTTCAAATGATTTTTCTGGGACGGGGATTAAATAATCATTCGGAACCCAATGATTATTTAATCCCCGTCCCAGAAAAATCATTCCGCATGTTTGACGCAGCCAAAATAGCCCCGTCCCAAATTGACTACCCTGGCATTGGGGATACCATGGTGGCAACCTAGCGAAAGGACGATGTATGGCACATATCGATGGCCAGCGTGTGGCGCGCGTGCTCGATGCGCTCGAGGCTCAGCACCTCGGCGCGCAGCTGCTCGTGAACGACCCGTGGTCGATCTACTATCTGACCGGCTTTTATGCCGATATGTTCGAGCGTTTTTGTGGCGTGCTGCTCGCGCGCGATGCCGAGCCCGTGATTTTGGTTAACGCGCTGCATCAGCTGCCCGAGTACGACAATGCCCGCGTGGCCTACCATAACGACACCGACGTCGTAACCGACGCCATCGCACGCGAAGTCGATCCATCCAAGCCCCTCGGCATCGATACCGTAATGCGCTCCGGCTTTTTGCTGCCCCTTATGGATCGTTACGCCGCAAGCGAGTTCTTCCTGGGCGACTTTGCCGTCACCGCCGCACGCACCCACAAGGACGAAGCCGAGCAGGAGCTCATGCGCGTATCCTCGGCCGCAAACGACGCTGTGATGGCCGACGCCATCAAGCTCGTCCACGAGGGCGTGACGGAACGCGAGATTGCCGACCAGATGCTGAATCTATATCGCAAGCACGACTGCGAGGGCTTTAGCTTTCCGCCCATCGTGAGCTTTGGCGCCAACGCCGGAGACCCGCATCACGAGCCCGACGACACCGTACTCAAGCGCGGCGACGTGGTGCTGTTCGACATTGGCGGACGTCGCCGCAACTACTGCTCGGACATGACGCGTACGTTCTTTTGGGGCGAGCCGGACGAGGAGACGGCACGCATCTACGACATCGTGCGCCGCGCCAACGAGGCCGCCGAAGCGCTCATCGCACCGGGCGTGCGCATGTGCGACCTAGACCTTGCCGCGCGCGATGTGATTGAAGACGCGGGCTATGGACAGTACTTTACGCATCGTCTGGGTCACTCGATCGGCCTGCAGGATCACGAGCCGGGCGACGTCTCGCTCGTCAACGAGCAGGTTGTCGAGCCGGGCATGACGTTCTCCATCGAGCCGGGTATCTACCTCCCCGGCCGCACCGGCGTCCGCATCGAGGACCTGGCCCTGGTGACCGAGTCCGGCGTCGAGATTCTCAACGCCTACCCCCACGATCCAGTCCGCCTAGACTAGCCCCTTCCCAATAGCCCCTCAATAAGTTGCGGTGGAATAGTTCCCAGATGGGCCCACGTAGGCAAAATCCAGGAACTATTTCACCGCAACTGCCAAGGGACCAAGTCGATCAATTTGAAAGCCTAGAGCTGCGCCACGAAAGCGGGCCATCTACTACGTTTAACCCGCATGGGTCGACCATGCAGGTCTTTTTTGAAAATTGGCAAGCCTTCTACCTGCGGTTTTAATTTCACAAGTCTCGGCGTGGTCGGGGGTATCCGGTCAAACGTAGTAGATAGGCCCATTTCGTGGCAAGCATGTCAATTCGGGGCCCCGTCCCAAATTGGCTACCCGGCAAATGGGGCTAGCGCAGCAGCCCCGCTACTTCGCCGGCTAGAGTGATTGTGCCGGCTGCTACGAAGGGTTCGCCAGCGGCATCGAGGGCCGCGAGGGCCTCGGGTACGTTCGGGTACACACCGGCAAGCTTATTGGTGTCCACCAAAGCGGCCAACTCCTCTGCCGGCAGGGCGCGATCGGAATCGGTCTGGGTTACGACTACACGCGGGAAGGCCGGAATCAGCACATCGACGATACCCGCCACGTCCTTGTCGGCCAGCGCGGCGCACAGCAGTGTGGGGCGATTCTCTACGCACGGGTCAATCTCGTCCAGCGCGCTCACAAAGTTCTCGCAGCTCTGGGGGTTGTGACAGGCATCGATCAGCTTGAGCGGATCGGTTCCCAGCACATCAAAGCGACCCGGCGTGGGGCAGCCCATAAGCGAAGCGTCGAGCGCATCGTGGTCGAGCTCGCGGCCCAGATAGCCCTCGCACAGCATAATCGCGCACGCAGCATTCTGCGGCTGATAGGCCGGCTTGACCATGCTCGACGTATAAATCGCGCGCGGCGTGGTGCAGCTAAACTCCACCTTATCGCCCACATGCGCCGGTACCTTGGTCGTGGCGTGACTCACCACGAGCGGCACGACGCCGCACTCACGGCAACGGGCATCCATCACGCGCTGAACGCTCGCCTCGTGCGTGCCCTCGCCCAGCACAACCAAGCGCCCGGCCTTGATGACCGCAGCCTTCTCCCCCGCAATTGCCTCGAGCGTGTCGCCCAAAATGCGTGTATGGTCGAGGCCGATACCTGTAATGGCAACGGCGACGGGATCGGTCGCACTCGTAGCGTCCCAACGGCCGCCCATGCCAACCTCGAGCACGGCAACGTCCACTGCAGCCTCGGCAAACACCACCAGTGCGGCAGCCGTAAGCAGGTCAAACGGCGTGATGGTATAGGCGCGCTCCCCCGCCGCCACACGACGAGTATTCACGCGATGCCCCGCCTCGACGGCGGCAGAAACGCCGCGGGCAAACGCCTCATCGCTCACAACGCGCCCATCGACCTCCATGCGCTCGGGATAGCGTACAAGCTGCGGCGACGTATACAGCGCGGTCTTTAACCCCTCGCCACGAAGGATGGCAGCCGAAAAACGCGTGGTCGAAGTCTTACCATTGGTACCGGCAACCTGAATGCAATCGAAATACTCATCCGGACGCCCCAGCTCATCGAGCATATCGACAACCGTCTCAAGCAGAGGCCCAGCATCCCCAGAAATCCGCCCCGTATCAGCAGCCAGCCCAACAGCCTCATCAAACGAAAGCAAATCAAACTCAAAAGGAACGGTATACAAGCCGGAACGCTTAGGCATTTTTAGAACCGCCATTCATAGAAAAATAAAACAGTATAGGTTGAGGATAGTCAGCGAAAACGCCTCTGATGAGCCAAGGTGCCGTGAAACAAGGGCGCATAGGGCTTTATGCCCATGCGCCCGAAGTTGAACGGCAGATTGGCCATCAGAGGCGTTTGCAGCGTCGAGTCAGCCGCCGTTCGTTAGAACGGCGGAATAGGTGTCCGCAGTAGCGAGCAAAGCCCCAAACCGCGTCCCCCAGTACCGCTTACGAGAAGTCAGCAACCTGAGCAGTCAGCGCCGCCAGGATCTCCTTGAGCTCAGCTGCACGGTCCCTCTTCTTCTGGACCACCGCGGGCGCGGCCTTGGCCACAAAGCCCTCATTGGCGAGCGTCTTCTCGCAGCCGGCGAGCTCCTTCTGAGCAGCGGCGATCTCCTTCTCCAGACGCGCCTTCTCGGCCGAAAGGTCAACCTTGCCCTCGAGCACCACAAAGACCTCGACGCCGCTATCGACCACGGCAATGCTCGCGGCCGGTTTCTCAACGTCGGTACCCATGACCAGCGAAGCCGTGTTGGCCAGCGGCTCGATGGTCGAGCGCAGGCTCTCGAGCTTCTCGACGTCCTCGGCACCAGCGCGCACGACCACGTCGAGCTCGGCCTTGGGGCTCAAGCGATAACGCGAACGCGTGGCGCGGGCGGCGGAAACGACGGTACGGCACAACTCAAACGCGCGCTCGGCGGGCTCGTCAACGTACTTGGCGTAGTCGGCGGGCTCGGGCCACTTGGCAATCATGAGCGCCTCGGCGCGGGTCACGTTGCCCTCGGCGTCCAGATCGAGCACGCTCGCCGGCATGTTGTCCCAGATCTCCTCGGTGACAAACGGCATGAGCGGGTGCATCAGGCGAATGGAGGTGTCGAGCACAAAGATCAGGTTGCGCTGCGCCTGCAGACGACCCTCGCCCTTCAGGCGGGCCTTGGTGACCTCGACGTACCAGTCGCAGACCTCGTTCCAGAAGAACTGCTGCACGCCGCGGGCCATGTCGCCAAAGGTGTAGTTCTCGATGCCCTCGGTGACCATCTTCACGGCCTTGGCCAGGCGGCTGAACATCCAGGCGTCGGCCGGCGTCTCCACGACGGGCTCGCCGGGCGTGTAGCCCTCCATGTTCATGAGCAGGAAGCGGCTGGCGTTCCAGATCTTGGTCACAAAGCTCTTTGCCTGGTCGGTACGCGGGCTGTCGATGAGCTTCTTAGTCTTCTTGTCGATGTTCGCGTCAAACTTGACGTCCTGGTTGTTGGTGCACAGCGTGAGCAAGTTGAAGCGCATGGCGTCGGCGCCGTACATGCCAATGAGGTCCATGGGATCGACACCGTTGCCCTTGGACTTGGACATGCGGCTGCCGTCCTTGGCCAGAATCGTCGGGTAGATGACGACGTCCTTAAACGGCACCTCGTCCAAGAAATACAGCGAGCTCATGACCATGCGGGCGACCCACAGCGCGATGATGTCGCGTGCGGTGACGAGCGCCGTCGTGGGGTGATGGCCCTCGAGCAGCTCCGGCTTTTGCGGCCAGCCCTGCGTGGCGAAGGTCCACAGCTGCGAGCTGAACCAGGTGTCCAGCACGTTCTCGTCCTGATGCACGTGATGGCCGCCGCACTTGGGACACACATCGGTGTCCTCGGTGAGGGCGTCCTCCCAGCCGCAGTCCTCGCAGTAGAACACGGGGATGCGATGGCCCCACCACAGCTGGCGCGAGATGCACCAGTCCTTGAGGTTCTCCATCCAGGTGGTGTAGGTCTGCGTCCAGCGCGCGGGGTGGAAGGTGACCTTGCCGGAGTTGACGGCGTCGAGCGCCGGTCCCTTGAGCTTGTCGACGGCCACAAACCACTGCTCGGACAGCCACGGCTCCAGCGCGGAGTCGCAACGGTAGCAGTGCATGACGGAGTGGTCGAGGTCCTCGACGTGATCGAGCAGGCCGTGCTCCTCAAACCACTTGATGACGGCCTCGCGGCACTCGTCGCGGTTCATGCCGGTGAACTCGCCGTAACCCTCGACGACCACCGCGTGCTCGTCGAAGATATTGATCTGCGGCAGGTCGTGGGCCTGACCCATGGCGTAGTCGTTGGGGTCGTGGGCCGGGGTGACCTTAACAAAGCCGGAGCCAAAGTTGGCATCGACGTGCCAATCCTCAAAGATGGGAATCTCGCGGTCGACGATGGGGAGTTTGACGGTCTTGCCCACGAAGGCAGCCTTCTCGGGGTCCTTCGGGGAGACGGCGACGCCCGTGTCGCCGAGCATGGTCTCGGGGCGCGTGGTGGCGACGACGATGTAGTCCTGGCCGTTAACCGGCTCGGTCAGCGGGTAGCGCAGGTGCCACAGGTGACCCTTCTCGTCCTTATACTCGGCCTCATCGTCCGAAATGGCGGTGGTGCAGTTGGGGCACCAGTTGACGATGCGCTTGCCGCGGTAGATCAGACCGTCGTGGTACCAGTCGCAAAAGACCTTGCGCACGGCCTGCGCGTAGTCCTCGTCCATGGTAAAGCGCTCGTTATCAAAGTCGACGGAGCAGCCCATGCGCTTGATCTGCTCGACGATGATGCCGCCGTACTCGTGGGTCCAGTCCCAGCAGGCGTCGACAAACTTATCGCGACCGATCTCCAGGCGGCTGATGCCCTCGCTCTTGAGCTTCTTGTCGACCTTGGTCTGCGTGGCGATACCGGCGTGATCGGTGCCCAGCACCCAGCGCGTGGACTTGCCGCGCATGCGGGCCATACGGATGATGGCGTCCTGGATGGAGTCGTCAGTAGCGTGACCCATATGGAGCTTGCCGGTCACGTTGGGAGGCGGAATGGTGACGGTGCAGTCGCCCACGCCCTCACGGCGCTTGTAGTAGCCGCCGTCGAGCCACTTCTGCAGGATCGCCGGCTCGTTGGTCGACGGATCGTAGTTCTTGGGCATTTCTTCCATATATCTCTCCCTTGCCCGTCGGGGAGGAATGTAGGCCCGCCAGGGTCTACATTCCTCCCCTTAGGTATCGATTACTTCAGTCTGATATGACTTCGCTGAGGCTTAAACAAACACACAGAATAACACAGGTAGTTGGGGTTATTGCGTATATATAAAATAGCCTCCGACCGCGGATGGTCGGAGGCTATTTGCAAGCACGTTTTTGGCAGGTTTACCCGTAGATGCGCTGGGGCTGCTCTTCGCCCTTTACGGAGGCTTCGGTCACGATGACCTTGACTACACCCTCCTCGCTGGGCAGATCGAACATCGTCTGCTGCAGCACGTCCTCGCAAATGGAGCGCAGGCCACGGGCGCCGGTCTTGCGGGCAAGCGCCATGCGGGCGATCTCGTGCAGGGCCGCGTCCTCAAACTCAAGCTCAACGTCCTCGAGCTGGAACATCTTACGGTACTGGCGCACCACGGCGTTCTTGGGCTCGGTCAGGATCGACACCAGGTCGTCCTCGTCGAGCGCCTGCGTCTGGGTCACGACGGGCGTACGGCCCACGAACTCTGGGATCATGCCAAAGGCGTTGAGGTCCTGCGGGAGCACCTGACGCAGCAGGTCGTTCTCGTCGACCGAGGTGGGGCCGGCGATCTCGGAGTTGAAGCCCACGCCCTTGTTGCCCACGCGGTCGGCGATGATCTTGTCCAGGCCCACAAAGGCACCGCCGCAGATGAACAGGATGTTGGTCGTGTCGATCTGGAGCAGTTCCTGCTGGGGATGCTTGCGGCCGCCGGTGGGCGGAACGCTTGCCACCGTGCCCTCAAGAATCTTAAGCAGCGCCTGCTGAACGCCCTCGCCCGAGACATCGCGGGTAATGGAGAGGTTCTCGGCCTTGCGGGCGATCTTGTCGATCTCGTCCACGTAGATAATGCCAACCTGAGCGCGCTCAATGTCGCCATCGGCAGCATTGATGAGCTTGAGAAGGATGTTCTCCACGTCCTCGCCCACATAGCCGGCCTCGGTGAGCGCGGTGGCATCGGCGATGGCAAACGGCACCTCGAGGATGCGCGCGAGCGTCTGGGCCAACAAGGTCTTGCCGGTACCGGTGGGACCGAGCAGCAGGATGTTGGACTTGGCAAGCTCTACCTCGTCCATATCGTCGTCAAACTGCGAGCCCATGCCGCCGTCAAAGGCAGACACCGCGGCGCCACCCTCGATCACGCGGCGATAGTGGTTGTACACGGCCACCGACATGGCGCGCTTGGCGTCCTCCTGACCCATAACATAGGCCGAAAGCTCGTCATAGATCTCGTGCGGCGTCGGCACGTGCGTAATGACCTGGCGGTCGTCCTCGAGCTCAAAGCCCTCGGTCTCGGGGTCCACGGCGGGCTGGGATGCAGCCTGGCCGTGGTCGTTGAGGAAGCCTGGCAGCTTGCCGTTGCGGGCAGCGTCCATAAAGTCCGAAGCAAGCGACTCCTCAAGGATCTCGGAGCAGGCGGCGACGCACTCGTCGCAGATAAAGATGTTGGTCGGGCCCTTTACGAGACGACGGACCTGGCCCTGCTCTTTTCCGCAAAAGGAGCAGCGGATGGGGTTGCCGTTCTCGTCAAAGTTGTCCTGCATGTTACCTGCCATCCTAGGCGTCCTTCGCGGCGAGGTCGCGCGAGGTGACGATACGGTCGATCAAGCCGTAGTCGAGGGCCTCGGCAGCGGTCAGGTAGTTGTCGCGCTCGGTGTCGGCCTGGACCTTCTCGATCGGCTGGCCCGATGCGTCGGACAGGATCTGGTTGAGCTCGCGGCGGGTCTTCTTGATCTCCTCGGCCACGATCTCGATCTCGGTCTGCTGACCCTGAGCACCGCCGCTGGGCTGGTGAATCATGACCTTGGAGTGCGGCAGGCAGAAGCGCTTGCCCTTGGCGCCGGCCGAAAGCAGCACGGCGGCCATGGACGCAGCCATACCGACGCAGATGGTGGAGACCTGCGGCTTGATGAAGTTCATGGTGTCCAGAATCGCCAGGCCGGAGTAGACCTCACCACCGGGCGAATTGATGTAGAGCGAGATATCCTTCTCGGCATCCTGGCTCTCAAGATGCAGCAGCTGGGCAACGACCAGGTTGGCGCTGACGGAGTTGATCTCCTCGCCCAAGAAGATGATGCGGTCGTTGAGCAGGCGCGAATAGATATCGTAGCTGCGCTCGCCGCGCGGCGTCTGCTCGATAACGTATGGCACGAGGGCGGAATCGAACTTGGCGATCATACGCATCTCCATTTCTCTCTTGCGGACCAAATTGGTTCTAGATAAACGTACGGTGCCCGCATGCTATGCATTGGCTGGCACCGTACGAAGCAACCGGATAACCGGCTTATAACTTTACCCCATCACGAGCGCACGCAAGCGCTCGTGGGCAAGGTGGCGAGAATTACTCGGCGTCCTTGGCGGTCTCGTCGACCTCGGTCACCTTGGCGTTCTCGACCAGGTGGTCGACAGCCTTGGAGCGACGGATGGACTCGCGGACGGCAGGCATGCGGCCATCGGCGATGAACTCGGCCTTGGAAGCCTCGACGTCCTTGACGCCAGCCTTCTCGAACTCGGCGTTGATGTCGTCCTCGGTGACCTCAATCTTGAGCTCACGGGCGAGGGCGTCGAGAGCCAGGGACTCACGGGCAACGTCGTTGGCCTGCTTGTGCAGGTCGCCGATGAACTGCTCCATGGTCAGGCCGGAAGCGGGCAGCCAGGTGTCGAGCGTCATGCCGCGGGCAGCGAGGTTGGACAGGAAGTTCTGGCCAAGCTCCTCAAAGACGGACTGCTCGTAGTCGGCGTCCATCTCCTCGAGCTGCAGGCGCTCGGCGAGAGCGGAGACGCAACGGTTCTCCTTCTCGGCCGGGAGGCGGGAAGCCTTGTCCTGCTCGATCTCGATCTTGATGGCGTCGCGCATGGCCTCGATGCTGTCAAAGCCAAAGTCGGACTTGACGAGCTCGTCGGTGAGCTCGGGGGTGTTGCGGACCTTGATGCCCTTGACGGTGACCTCGACGGTGTGGGTCTCGGCCTCCTCGCCCTCCTCGACCTCGTCGGTCCAGGTGACGGTCTTGACGTCGTCGACGTTAGCGCCGATCAGGGCCTCGTTGAACTCGGCGGGGTTGCTGTCGCTACCGGCGATGAGCATGCGGCCCTCAGCAGCGAAGTTGTCGGCGTTCTCGACGGCCTTGAGGTCGACGGTGACGTAGTCCTCGGCCTCGACGGCGCGACCCTCAACGTCCTCGAAGGTGGCACGGTAGTTGAGGAGCATCTCGACCTGGTTGTTGATCTCGGACTCGGTGACCTCCGCAGGGGGCATCTCGATCTCGACAGCGTCGAAGGAGGAGAGCTCAGCGGCGGGACGCAAGGAGAACTCGACGGTGTAGGTGTAGTCCTCGTGATCCTTAGCGAGGTCGAGGTCCTTGTAGTCACCGTTCTTGGTGGGGACGATGTCCAGCTCGTTGAGGACGGCGGGCTCGTTGGCGGCGATCAGGTCGTTGGTGGCCTGAGCGAGGGTAGCCTCGGCACCAAGAGCAGAGTCGATAACCGGACGGGGAGCCTTACCGGCGCGGAAGCCCGGGAAGCGGTACTTCTTGGCGGTGTCCTTGTAGGCCTTCTTGATCGCGGCGTCGACGTCGGCGGCCGGGATGGTGACCGTAGCGGTGAGCTTGGCGTCCTTGACGTCAGAAGCGGTGATGTTCAACACGTTCCTCCTCATACTGCCCAGCTTATCTGAGGTGCTGGTACCTTTATGCAACAAAGTGTCGCGACGGCCAGGGCCGACGCAGATGCGTTGGTGCGGGCGAAAGGACTCGAACCTTCACGGGAATCCCACCAGAACCTAAATCTGGCGCGTCTACCAATTCCGCCACGCCCGCATGAGCGCACAGACTAGGAATGATAGCAGATACGAACGACAAGCGCACGCACACGTTTTACAGGCTCACGACCTCACCACGAGTGCGAAAGGCGGGGCGAGTTGCCCCGCCCAGCCAATTACGACTTGTTCGCTGACCCGCTACTCCCCCAGCAGGGCCTTCTCGGGCGTAATGGGCAGCGAGCGAACCTGATGGCCGGTGGCGTGCGCGACGGCCGAGGCAACGGCGGCAAGCGGCGTGTTGATGACGACCTCGCCGATCGACTTGGCGCCAAACGGACCCGTCGGCTCGTAGCTCGGCTCAAAGGCCACGCGAATGCTGCCGATATCCAAGCGCGTGGGCAACTTGTAGCTCATAAAGTTGCCGGTGCGCAGTCGGCCGCGGTCGTCGTGCTCGACGATCTCATAGAGCGCGTGACCGATGCCCTGGGCAATGCCGCCCTCGGCCTGGACGCGCGCGAGCGCCTCGTTGATCACGGTGCCACAGTCGACGGCCGCCGCGTAGTCCACCACGGTCACCTTGCCGGTGGCCTTATCGACCTCGACCTCGGCAATGCCGGCCATAAACGGCGGAGGCGAAACGGGCAGGCAGGCAGAGGCATGCGAGGTGAGCGCGTCGCCGCCCGCGATGTTCTTGACGCACAGGTTGGCAAAGTCGCGCAGCGTGAGGTAGCGGTTCTGCTCGCGCGCGGCACGCTCGTCGGACAGGCGCACATACTGACCATCAAAGACCACATCGGCGGCGTCCACGTCCCACATCTGGGCGGCCTTGGCGCAGATCTTATCGCGCAGCTCGGTCGCGGCGTTCTTGGCTGCCAGGCCCGTCACATACGTGCCCGAGCTCGCATACGAGCCAGCGTCGAACGGCGACACATCGGTGTCTACGCCGCGCACCACGATCAGCGAGCTCTCCACGCCCAGCTCCTCGGCGGCAATCTGCGCCAGGATCGTGTCGACGCCCATACCGTTATCGGTGGCGCCGGTGCCGATGGTAATGAAGCCGTCCTCTTCCAGGCGCATGTCGATGCCGGCGATGTCCACGTTGGAGATGCCCGAGCCCTGCATGGTGAGCGCGCAGCCCAGGGCGCGCACGCGGTCGCCCAGGTCGACGGCCAGCGGCTTGTCGCGCCAACCGATCATGTCCATCGCGCGCAGCAGGCAGCGGTCGAGTGCGCAGGCGTTGAGCTTTTCGTTGTAGTACTGCGGCATGATCTCGCCCTCGCGCACGATGTTCTTAAGGCGCAGGTCGGCGGGATCCATGTGCAGCATGTCAGCGAGCTCGTTGACGGCACTCTCCACGGCAAACTGGCCCTGGGTGGCACCGTAGCCGCGATACGCGCCGCCGCGGTTGGTGTTGGTGTAGACAGCGTCCCAGCTAAAGCGGCTCGCCTTTACATGGTTGTAAATCGGCAGGCTCTTGTGGCCCGAAAGGCCGATCGTCGTGGTGGCGTGCTCGCCGTACGCTCCGGCGTTGGACAGCGTGTGCAGGTCGATGGCCGTGATGGTGCCGTCGTTCATGGCGCCCAACTTGACGGTCATCTGCATCTGGTGGCGCGAGTTGCCCGCAGTGATGGTCTCCTCGCGGGTGTAGCAGCAGTAGCTCGGACGGCCAGTCTGCTGGGTGACGAACGCCACGAAGATCTCGCAGCAGCCCGTCTGCTTGGAGCCAAAGCCGCCGCCGATGCGCGGCTTAATGACCTGCACCTGCGACTGCGGAATGTCGAGCGACTGCGCGACCATGCGGCGCACGTGAAAGGGCACCTGCGTAGAGGTGGTCACCGAGATGCGGCCGAACGCGTCGGTCGTCGCGAAGGCGCGGAAGGTCTCCATGGGCGCGGTCTGCGTGGCCTGGCTGGTGTAGGTGCGCTCAAAGACGATGTCGCTCTGGGCAAAGGCCTCGTCCAGGTCGCCAAAATCGCTGGTACCGCTGCACACCAGGTTGCGCGGGACATCGCCGCCCTGCGGGAACATAAAGGTCACGTCGCCCTCGGGGTGGACCACGATATCGTTATCGAGCGCCTGGGTAAAGTCGAGCAGGGGCTCAAGCACCTCGTAGTCGACCTTGATGAGCTTGAGCGCCTTGTCGGCGGCCTCCTCGGTTTCGGCGGCAACGATCGCCACCTCCTCGTTTTGGTAGCGAACGAGGTTCTCGAGAATCAGGCGGTCGTAGGGACTCGGCTGCGGATAGCTCTGACCGGCGATAGTAAAGCGGCGCTTGGGCACGTCCTCGTAAGTGTAGACGCCCACGACGCCGGGCACCTTCAGGGCGCGCGACGTATCGATGGAGCGGATCTTGGCGCGGGCATAGGGGCTGCGCTTGAGTTTGACGATCAGGGCCCCGGCGGGCACCATATCGCCCGTGTAGACGGGACGGCCCTCGAGCAGCGCCTTCGAGTCCTTCTTGGGCTGCTTATGGGTGATCTGCTTGTACGAGACACCGTCGCAGCTGGTGTCGTTGACCGGCAGTTCGGGCATCTCAAAGCCCACCTGCACGCCGGACTCGTTGAGGAAGCGCACGATGGCGCGCAGCTGGCTCTCGTAGCCGCTGCAACGGCAGAGGTTGCCGGCGAGCTGGCGCGACAGCTCCTCGCGCGTGGCGACGAGGCTCGGGTCCTCCTTGGCGGCGCGGGCAAGCGCCAGCACGTTCATGATGAGGCCGGGGGCGCAAAAACCGCACTGCTCGGCGCCTTCGGCAGCCATCGCACGGGCAAGCGCCTCGGACTCGGCTTTGAGGCCCTCGAGCGTGGTGATGGAACGGCCCTCGACGCGCGCGGCGGGAACCGAGCAGCTCAGCACCGGGTCGCCGTCGAGCCACACCGTGCACAGGCCGCAGTTGGTGGTCTCGCAGGCGCAGCGCACCGACGCGCAGCCCTGCTCGCGCAGCAGCGCAAAGAGCATGGTATCGGGGGCAATCTGAACCTTGACCTTGCGGCCGTTGAGCGTAAAGGAAAGATCGATGAGTTTGGCAGCCATTAGCGCACCTCGCTAGAATCGACGCCGGGCACGCGGCGGCAGGAATACTCGTCCGTGGCATATTTGGGGACCTGAACGGTCTCGAGCTCGCGGGCAAGCGCGGCCGAAAGCTCAATGCCGGCGGCGCGGCGCACGGCCTGAATCGCCAACGGTGCCGAGATGCGGCGGCGGTACTCGGCCGAGCCCCACATGTTGGTGCCATAGCTCAGCGCGCGCACGGACGCGGCCAGGGCACGCAGCTCGTCCTCGGAAGGATGCTCGCTGGTGAGGCCACATGCCTCGCCCTGCAGCAGGGTCGCGCGCAGCGGGCGGGCGCCCACGGTGACATGCCAGCTGTTGTCCCACCAGGCGGCGGTGATGTTTAAGGAGGGGAAGTCGGTCGCGGCCTTGCGCACGGCCTCATAGCTTGCGCGGTAATCGTGCTTAACGACCACCACGTGCTCGATCACGTCGCGCACATAGCCCATGTCCACGAACTCGGCGAGCGGCACACGGCCGGCCCCCGTCAGCTCAACGTAAGAATCAAGCGCGAGGAAGGCGGAGAGCACGTCCGAAAAGCCAAAGCGGCCGTAGATGCTGCCGCCCACCGTGGCGGTATTGCGCAGCTGCACGCCTACAATATCGTGGACGGCGAACTCAAAGACATTGTTGACAAGCGCGTTGAGCTCGGCGTGGCGCTCGAGCTGGCGCAGGGTGCACATGGCACCGATGCGAAACTCGGTCTCGGTCTCCTCGATATGATCGAGTCCGCAGGCCGAAAGGTCAATCGCCGTCGCCACACGACGCGAACCCAGGCGCATCCAGATGCCGCCGCCCACAATCTTGTTGTTGCGGTTCTTCTGCAAGAGCTCATAGGCTTCGGCCGCGTTTCCAACACGGACGTAGGTACCGAACTTGAGCACGTTCTCCCCCATCTCTCCACTTGTCCAGTACCTTTAAGTGTACCAAACGAGGGGGCACAGCTCATGTCGGGACAAAATGAACCGTTTTCCTCCGTCGCATGCGGATCAAAAAAGGCTCCCAGCCAAGATGACTGGGAGCCTTCTGCGATGCTATATCGAGCGAAGATTTAGCAGACGCCCTGAGCGAGCATGGCGTCGGCGACCTTCAGGAAGCCGGCGATGTTGGCGCCCATGACGAAGTTGCCCTCCTCGCCGTACTCCTTGGCGGTGTCGTCCACGTTGTGGAACATGCCGCGCATGAGCTGCTCGAGCTTGCCGTCGACCTCCTCGAAGGTCCAGGAAAGGTGCTCGGCGTTCTGGCTCATCTCCAGGCCGGACACGAGCACGCCGCCGGCGTTCGCAGCCTTACCGGGCATAAAGGCGACGCCGTTCTCCTGGAAGTAGGTCGTGGCCTCGATGGTCGTGGGCATGTTCGCGCCCTCGCCGACCACCTTGCAGCCGTTGGCGACGAGCGCCTGGGCATCCTCGAGCAGCAGCGTGTTCTCGCGAGCGCAGGGCAGCGCGATGTCGCAGGGAAGCTGCCACACGCCACGGCCGTCGCCCTCGTGCCACGTGGCATTGGGCTTCTCGTCGACGTACATAGCGAGCGTGACGCCCTTGTCGTGGCCAGAGCGCTTCTTGTTATAGACATGCTCGAGCACGGTGTAGTCGATGCCGTCGGGGTCCTCGACCCAGCCGTGGGTGTCGGAGCAGGCCAGCACCTTGCCGCCGAGCTGGGCGACCTTCTGGACCGCGTAGATGGCGACGTTACCGGAGCCGTGAACGACGACGTTCTTGCCCTCGAAGGACTCGCCGCGGCTCTTGAGGTACTCGTCCACAAAGTAGACCAGACCGTAGCCGGTGGCCTCGGTACGGGCGAGCGAGCCGCCAAAGGAGAGGCCCTTGCCGGTAAGGACGCCGGTCCACTCGTTGGTCAGGCGCTTGTACTGACCGAACATGTAGGCAACCTCGCGGCCGCCAACGCCCAGGTCGCCGGCGGGAACGTCGGTATTGGGGCCAATATGGCGATAGAGCTCGGTCATGAAGGACTGGCAGAAGTGCATGATCTCGTTGTTGGACTTGCCCTTGGGGTCAAAGTCAGAACCGCCCTTGCCGCCGCCCATGGGAAGGGTGGTCAGGCTGTTCTTGAGGATCTGCTCCAAGCCCAGGAACTTGAGCATACCCAGGGTGACCGTCGGGTTAAAGCGCAGACCGCCCTTGTAGGGTCCAATGGCAGAGTTGAACTCGACACGATAGCCGCGGTTGACCTGGACCTTGCCCTGGTCATCGACCCAGGGGACACGGAACATAACGATGCGCTCGGGCTCGACGAGGCGCTCAAGCAGGGCGGCCTCCTCGTACTCGGGATGGGCGTCGAGCGCCGGCTGGATGGTGCCGAGGATCTCGGTCGCGGCCTGGATGAACTCAGGCTGCTCGGGATAGCGGGCCTTGAGCTCGTCGAGAACTTTCTGCGTGTAGCTCATGCTTCCTCCAATTGATGGAAAAGAAAGGTGTCGTTCGCGGCGCCCCATGCGCCGCGAGCTTTATCGAGTATGGATAATATCGCACTGTTGCTACAAAGTTACGAATAAGGCGACGAGCGGATGTTTCATTTTGATTACGATGCAGGTAGATAGCTTTTTGACCGCCTGACGAGCAAATCGCGTGTTTCGAAGCTGTTTCCCGCACGTTTCGAAACCACCACAAAGGGGACAGGCACCTTTGTGGTGGTTGGCAGGATGCGTTGGCGGGAACGTATGTGAATCGAACACATCCAAGACGTTTTGCACGCCTCACAACGGTTTTGAGGACCGCGGGGCCCACCGGAGCCCATCCGTTCCCAAACGTGGCGGTATTTTACCAAACGCACAGTGTCGCGCCACGAAAACGGCCCATCTACTATGTTTAACCTGCAGGGGTTGACCATACCCGCTTTTTCGTAACATCGGCAAGTCGTCTACCTGCGGTTTTACTTTTGCTGATTTTGGCATGGTCGAGGGTAGTCACTTAAACGTAGTAGATAGGCCGGTTTCGTGCCGAGCAGCGATGCGGAAACCGCTAGCGCAGCGATCTCAGACCGCCGGCCTCTTTGTCGAGCACCGTAAAACGCACCGCATCCAGATGCTCCAGGATGCTGATGGCACGCTTGCGTGACACGCCTAGGGCCTCGCGCAGCACGCTCGTCGTGGCAGCGCCGCCGTCGGCCTCGATAGCCGCGGCGACGACCTCACGTGCATGGGCCTCGGCGGCGGCAGACAAGGCAACGTCGCGTTCGATCTTAGCGATCGCGCGGTTGAGCGAAAGCTCGCGCAGGGCACGCGTCATGGTGTCGCGATCGAGCTGCAGACGCTCACCCACCTCGGTCAGCGTCGCCGCACCGAGACCCGCCTCGTCGAGGGCGGCCACGATGCGCTGGCTCGCCTCGCGCACCACACGTATCGCCGCAGCGGCAGAGTGCGGGTCGAACACCTCGGCACCGTCGACGGTGCACACGCCGCGCGCACAGCCCTCGAGAACGAGCGCGGACGCGATGTCTTCGCCCGCTGTCGGCCAGGCGGCATGCGCGACCTCGCCCGGCGTGAAACCCGTCTGCTTGGGCGCGGCCCCGTGCATGGCGGCCAGCGTGACGGAGAGCGTGGCGAGGGCGGCATCGAGCACAGCGGGGGCGGCATAGAGCTCCTCGGTCGAGCGCTCGGCACGAAGCGCCACGGCGTCACCCGAGGAAACCGCCCCGTGCAGGAGCGCAGCCGCCTCGGCACCCGAAAGATCGAGAGCACGGGCTGCGGCCGCGGCAGGCACGGGCAGGCGCTGCAGCCCCAACCATGCGGCAACGGCGGCGGCGCGGTCGTCGGCATCCAGGGCCCCGAGCAGCGCGCACTCGCCCGCGGAGAGGACGCGCGAGCGGCGACACCGCGAAAGAAGAACACGACCGCCGCCGATAAGCACCACCGGCGAGAACGCGAGCACAATGAGGCCGTCGCCCGATCGCACGGGAAGGCGCTCCTCCAGACGGACCTGCACGATGCGGGTCTCGCCAGCCTCAATAGGACCCTCACCCTCCATGAGCATGATTCGGCCGAGGACCTCCGCCGTGCCCGCCATCACATGCACGCGCGTACCGGACTCGAAGGGCGCGGGCTTGGTGCCCTCGCGCCCCAGATACGTGAAGCGGGCGATGAGCCTGAGCGTCGAGCCCTCGGCACCAGACCCGCAGAGGACCTCGCCACGCGGAAGGTCGCCCGCACCGTCGCCCACGATGTTGAGCGCCGCGCGCTGTCCGGGCAACGCCCGAGGAGTATCACCATGCACCTGAATCGCGCGCACGCGGCAGCGCACGTCCGCGGGACATGAGACGAGCTCGTCGCCCACCGCTACGGGGGCATCGTGAAGCGTGCCCGTGACGACCGTCCCGGATCCCTTGATGGTGAAGCAGCGGTCGATGGGCAGGCGCGGGGCCAGACCGGGGCGCACCGGGCGGGATGCGGCATCGGCCAGGAAAGAGTCGATGGCGGCATCGAGGGCAAGGCGAACGTCCTCGATGCCCACGCCCGTGCGCGAGGAAACAGGCACCACGGGCGCATCGGCAAAGACGGTATCGCTGAGGAAGTCCATCACGTCGAGCTCGGCGAGCTCCGCCGTCTCGTCATCGGCCAGATCGCGCATCGTGAGCGCCACCACGAGGTGCCTCACGCCCAACAGCTCCAACACGTACACGTGCTCTCGCGTCTGCGGCATCACGCCCTCAACGGCAGAAACCACCAGCAACGCAACGCCCACGCCGGTGGCACCCTGTACCATCGCGCGCAGGTAGTGCGCATGCCCGGGCACGTCGACCAAGCCGACAAGCTTGCCGCTCGGCAGCGCCAGCTCGCCAAAACCGAGCTCCGTGGTCATGCCGCGGCGCCGCTCGACCTCCAGGCGGTCGGGATTTTTGCCGGTCAGCGCCTCGATAAGGACCGACTTTCCGTGGTCGACGTGTCCTGCCGTTCCAACGACAACGGGACACTCGACAAGCTCGCGCGCACTCAACGATGCAAACCCGCCCGCACGGCATCGGCCAACGCGGACGCGCACAGATCAAGGTCGGTATCGTGCAAAAGCGTGCGAACGTCAAAAAGCACCTGGTCGTGCCGCACGCGCGTCACGACCGGCGTATCGGGCTCCTGTACCATAGCGCGCTTTAGGCCATCGGCGGACAGGCGCCCATCGACGGGGCAAACGGCAACGCAAAAAGTTGGGAGCTCGACGGTCGGCAGCGACCCGCCGCCCGGGGCAGAGGCGCCCTCGACAACCTGCAGCTCCACCGCCTCCTCGAACTGAGAGTCGCGAAGCTTGCGCAGCATGCGGTCGTGCAGGCGCTTGGCCTGACGATCAAGCGGAACCGGCGCGCCGGAAAGCATGTTGAGCACCGGGATCTCACGATGTGCCGTATCGGGACCGGCCACATACAGACGCAGGGTGGCCTCGAGCGCCGCGAGTGTGAGCTTGCCGGGACGAAGCGCGCGCATGAGCGGATGCGAAGCGCAGGCGGCGATTACTTGGGCGCTACCGAGAATAATGCCCGCCTGCGAGGCGCCGAGCAGCTTGTCGCCCGAGCACGAGACGACGTCAACGCCGGCGCCAAGAGACACGGACGTGGGCCTCTCCCCCGCATCGGCGAGTACCCCATCTGCAAGCAAAGCGCCTGAGCCTTGGTCCTCGTAAAGCAACAGGCCATGTTCATGCGCCAGCGCAGAAAGCTCCGCCACGGAAACCTCCTCGTGGAAGCCCTCGATACGGTAGTTGGAAGGATGGACTTTGAGGATCATCGCCGTGTTGGGCGTGATGGCGTTTCGATAATCATCCAGATGTGTGCGGTTGGTAGAGCCAACCTCGACAAGCTTGGCACCCGAAGCCGCCATGATGTCGGGGATGCGGAAGCTGCCGCCCACCTCGACAAGCTCGCCGCGGCTCACGATGACCTCTTTGCCGAAGGCATGCGCGGCAAGCACCAACAGCACCGCGGCGGCATTGTTGTTGACAACTAAGGCGTCCTGCGCCCCCGTGAGCGTGCGCAGCAGACGCGCGGCATGCTCTTTGCGGCCCCCGCGAGCGCAGGTTGAGACGTCATACTCAAGCGTGCTGTAGCCTCGGGCGACATCGGTCACCGCCTGCACCGCCGCGGGAGCGAGCGGAGCGCGGCCCAGATTGGTGTGAATCACAACGCCCGTCGCGTTGACGGCAGGGCGCAGGGTCGGCAGCGACAGTCGGTGGCACCGCTGCTCGATGGCCAAGGCGAGCTCGCGCTTGTTCCTTGCAGGGGCGCCGGAGCGAATCGCCGCGCGCTCGGCATCGAGCTCGGCGTCAATCGCCTCGCGTACCATCGTGTCGCCTGCATCGCCAGCAGCCTTCATGACCGGCCACTCGGCAAGCAGCTCGTGAACGGCGGGAATGGAACGCAGGCGGCCGCGCACCTCGGCAGACATGGATTCGCAGTCGCTCATGAAAAGCCTTTCGACATGTTCAATAAAAAGCTGGTCCCCCGCGATCGTCATCGGGCAAAAAAATACCGGCGCGCACGCAAAAGGGACAGGTCCATTATGGCAGCTCGTGACAAGACGTCGAAGCGCCTCGTCTAAAACCTGCCAAATAAACCTGTCCCTCTTTGGTCGGTTATGGCTTGGGTCCTTAGGCCTCCCTGTTGGCGTAGATAAACCAGTAGCCCAGCGCCACGATCAGGGCGCCGCCCACGATATTGCCCAGCGTGGCAACGGAAAGGTTGAGCGCCAATCCGGCGGCGTTGAGGGCATCGGCGCCGGCGACATCGGCTCCATAGCCGCAGGAGTGCATCAAAATGCCCATGGGCAAAAAGTACATGTTGGCAACGCAGTGCTCAAAACCGCAGGCCACAAAGGCAGCGATGGGCAGCAAAATACCCACGACTTTATCGACCACGGTCTTGCCGGCGGTACCGATCCACACGGCCAAGCACACAAAGATGTTGCACAGAATGCCACGGAAGAAGATGGTGACGGCATCGATCGTGACCTTACCTGCGGCGACGCTCACCATGGTGTTGGCGACGGCCTCGCCGTTGAGCTTGTAAATGGCCGCCATGTAAACCAAAAAGACGACCAACAGGGCACCGGCAAAGTTGCCAATCCACACAATAGCCCAAGCCTTGAGCATCTGGACGAGCGTGATCTTGTTGCTCTTAAGAGCGCAGACCATAAGCGAGTTGCCGGTAAACAGCTCCGCGCCGCAAATAAGCACGAACACCAGCCCCAGGCAAAAAGCAAGGCCACCCACAAAGCGCTGAGCGCCCCAGCCAAGGGACGCATCGCTCAGAAAGACCGTGAAGAACAGGCCCCCAAAGGCGATGAACGTACCGGCGAACATAGCGAGCAAAAAGGCCTTCGAGACCGGCAGGTTAGCCTTGGTAACGCCGGCGGCCTCAGTCTTGGCCTCGATCGCGGCGGGCGCCAGGCAATCGGGGGTGGGATATTCTGCCTTACTCTGTGCCATGGCAATCACTACTTTCTTGCGATTTGGGACAAACGCTCCTGGTTCATTTGCCCCGCGAGGTCGGACGGTATAAAAATAAACGCGAGCCAAATTAGCATATTGGCCTGCGATTATATAGCTTGGAGCGGACGACGGGAAGTCCAAGGATTTGCTTCGCAAATCCTTGTTTTGCTGCGGGCCTTCGACCCTTGCGTGCTGCGCTGGAAAATGCTCACGCATTTTCTCAGCTCCGCACCCTGACGGGTTCGATTCCCGTCGCCCGGCGCGTAAACGAAAACAGCTCTGATTCCCAAAGGAAACCAAAGCCGTTAAAACAATTCTTATGGAGCGGGCGACGGGAATCGAACCCGCGTCATCAGCTTGGAAGGCTGGGGTTCTACCATTGAACTACGCCCGCAAGATATGGTCGGGACGACAGGATTTGAACCTGCGACATCCTGCTCCCAAAGCAGGCGCGCTACCAAACTGCGCCACGTCCCGAAGGTGTTGAGCAGCTAAGGTCTAAACCTTGCGTGTCCCAAAGCGAAGGAAATTATAGGGGAGACTCCCCTCCTGTGCAAGCACAGAAACCCTAGCTCCTCGAATGTGCGACAAACTTGCTGTGGAGCAGACCGATCACAAACGCCACCACGGCAACCGGCGCCCACGCGGCACCGATATCCGCCAGCGGCAGCACATCGAACGGTAGCCACGCGCCCGCAAAGAACGCATCGCGGACCGAGGTGATCACGCTCTGGACCGCGACAACGCCGCCGACCCAGACCCACACCTGCGGATGCGCATCGCAAAAACCGTGTACTAGGCCCATCAGTACCAGCACAATGGCAACGGGATACAAGGCGTTGAGCATGGGCACCGAGAACATGAGGATCACGTCGAGGCCCACGTTGGAGAGCACGCACGAAAACGCCGCGAACACAAAGGCGAGCATCGCAAAGGGACGGCGCATAGCCTCCTCGGAAGCCTCCGCTCCCCCTTTAACCACATACGTCTCGCAGAAGTAACGCGAGCAGCAGCTGATAAGGCCGATGCACACGTTCATGCAGGCGAGGAAAAAGATCGCAAAGACCACGACCGTGCCGGCAAGACCAAAGTGCATGGAGGCGGAGCGAGCGAGGATGGCGGCACCGTTGGTGGCATCGGGCATCACGGTGCTGAGCTGCGCGCCGGCAAGCGCCAGGCCGCAGTAGATGATGGCCATGAGCACGCCGGCGATAACACCAGAGCGCGAAATCTCGAAGGCCACGCGCTTGTCATCGGTAACACCCAACTCGTGGATGGTCTCGGCGATGATGATGCCAAAGGCGAGCGACGCGAGCAGGTCCATGGTCTGATAGCCGGTCAAAAAGCCCTGCACGGCAGCACCGGCATTATAGGGAGCCTGCGGCGCGGCAGCGGGACCCAGCGGCGAGACCACGGCAGCGCCCACAACCAGCACGATGAGCGCAATGAGCGCGGGGCCCGTAATGCGGCCGAGCACGCGCGTGATGACGCCGGGACGCAGCGTGAGCGCAAATGCGACAATAAAGAATCCGACGGCAAACACCAGGCGAGCCGTGGCGAGCGAGACGCCCTCGGGCAGCAGCGGCACCAGCATCTCGAAGGCTGTGGAGCTCGTGCGCGGAATGGCCAGGCACGGGCCGATAGCCAGATACACCGCCGCGACAAAGAACTCGCCAAATTTGGGGTGCACGCGGCCGGCAAGCTCGCGCGCCGTTCCGGCAAGTGCCACGGCGATAAAGCCCATAACGGGCAAACCGATGGCGGCGATGAGAAAGCCAAGCATGGCGACCGGCGTGGCAGAACCTGCCTGCAGCGCCAGCAGCGGCGGAATAATGAGGTTGCCGGCGCCAAAGAGCATCGAGAACAGGGCGATGCCGACAGTGAGAACATGGTCGGAGCGCAGGCCGCGGGGAGCGGATGAGGCCATGGGACCACCTTTCGAGTCGAGACAAAAACGGGACGGGCAAAAGACCCGTCCCGCAAGTATATACGCTTTAGCAGACTAAATCGCGCAAAGCTTCAATCTAGTCACCCCTTTTGAGCCGTTACGCGTCCGAGCGACGACGACGCAGCAGCTCGAACGCTATTGCGATAAGCGCAACGGCGCCCGCAGCCACGGCGACGGCCAATGGCGCGTGATCGCCCGTATCGGCGAGCTGCTGAGCGCTCGTCTTGGACGAAGCCTTCTGTCCGGGGTTTTCCGCACCATCGCCCCTTGCCTTATCGGCTGCGGAGTCAGCCGAACTACCTGGTTTTGCCGGATCCCCAGAATCCGACTGGTCGGAATCGGGCGTCCCGGGCTTATCCGGGTCCGGGTTGCCGGGCTCCGGCTTATCCGGCTTGTCCGGATCGGGTCCATCGGGTTTATCCGGATCGGGAACCACCGGGTCCGGGTCGACAGGCTCCTGTTTCTTCTTCACCGTCAGCGTACCCGGCTCAACCGTGACATCAAAGTTCGGGTCGGTGACCGTCGCCTCGATCTGGTACTCGCCCGCCGGGGAACTCTCATCGGCGACGCAGGAGTACTCGACCTTCACGCCCGAGGTATCGACCGAGCTCTTTAGGCTCGAGGTAAAGGCGGGATTCATCTCTCCCTCGAAGCGTTCAACATCGTCAACTTTTACCTTAAGCTTCGCCGGCGCAATCCTGAACTTGCGCGAGGCGGCGCCGATATACCCGTTGCTTCGCAGCGTGACAACGGCGCGATACGTGCCGGCATCGGTCGGGGCCTCACTCGATGAATAATGCGTACCTCCCGTTCCGTAGTACCTTACCCTGAGGTCACCCTCGCAGCCCTTAGGAACCCCCGCGACCTCGGGCGCTTGAGTATCACCGCTATAGACGAAGTTGCCGCCCTCAAACGCGAGCTCGACCCGTTTCGCCTGAACGACCAGAACAAAGTGCGCGGTCCCGGTCTCACCCCGAGCGTCCTTGCACGTGATGTCAAAGCTAGACACTTCGGCCTTGGACGGGGTGCCCGAGAGCGTCAGGCCGCCCGCTGTGCGGGTGAGCTTAAACCCGTCGGGGAGCTTAGCTACGTCCCACGTGTACTCATATGGAGCTTCGCCACCCGCGGCACCTGCAATCGTCGCGCGATACGTGCTATGCGCACGTGCGACCGGCAGCAGACCGCCGTTGAACACGAGAGCATCCCGGGGCGCAACAGACACGACGGCGCGATCGCTGTCTGCATGCGTCTCGGTGCCAAGATAGCGCTGGGTGATGCGGCAGAAGTACTCGCCGGCGCAATTGTCGTCGAGGCCCTCGATGAGAAGCGTATCTCCCGCCTCGCCCTCAAGGGCCACGGCTTTGCCGTCGACCATATGGAACCACTGGTAGGAAAGCTCGACATCGCCGGCAGGACCCGTGGACGAGCCCGCATGGTCGGCCACGCTCTCCCCCGCTTCGGCCGCGACCGAGAGTACGACAGCATCGCCCTCGTAGGCACTCGTGTCCTGCGGCTGGACGATCACGCGCGGCGCATCCGCCTTCGCGAACTCGAACGCCACGTCCTGCGACGCGGTGACGCCACTCAGCGTGACCTCGTACGCTCCGCCCTCATAGCCGGAAATATCGAGATCGATGGCCTTGTCCGAGCCGGCTTCCGTGACCGTCACCCGCTCGAGGTAGCAGCCCTCGTCGGGCATCGCCGAGAGTGTCACGTCGCCGCCCGCATCAACGGTGACGGAAGCGTTGTCGACTGAGCCGTTGACCGCCTTTGCCGTCACCTCAAAGCGCTCGGGCTTGTCCGGGATATCGGGCTCAGGGTTATCAGGGTCGGGATTATCGGGATCAGGCTTGGGGTCCGGATCAGGATTATCGGGCTCCGGATTATCCGGGTCGGGGTTGGGATCAGGCTGATCGGGATTCGGGTTGTCCGGGTCGGGGTTATCCGGATTGTCCGGGTCCGGAACCACCGGGTCGGGACCGACGGGCTCCAGCTTCTTTTTCACCGTCAGCGTTCCGGGCACGACCTCGACATCGAAATTCGGATCGGTGACCGTCGCGCCGATCTGGTACTTGCCAGCAGGAGAGCTCTCATCGGCATCGCAGGAGTACTCGACCTTCACACCCGAAGTGTCAACCGCACTCTCCAGGCTCGAGGTAAACGCCAGGTTCGCCTCTCCCTCGAAGCGCTCGGCGTCGTCAACCTTCACCTTGAGCTTTGCCGGAGCGATCTCGAACTGGCAGGCAGCGGCACCGATGTAACCGTGGCTGCGCAGCGTGGCGACAGCGCGGTATGTGCCGGCATCGGTCGGGGCATCCGTCGAGAAATATTGCGTACTTCCGCATCCGTAGTACCAGACCTTCAGGTCGCCCTTACAGACCTTGGGAGCACCGGAAACTTCGGGCGCCTGCGACGCGCCATTAAAGGTAAAGTCGCCATCCGTAAACGTAAGCTTTACGCGCTTTGCCTGGACAACGAGCGCAAAGCGGGCGGTCGTGGCCTCGCCACGGGCATCCGTGCACGTGATATCAAAGGCGGAAACGCCCGTCTTGGACGGAACACCAGAGAGCGTCAGACCGCCCGAAGTACGGGAGAGCTTGAGCCCGTCGGGGAGCTTCGTCTCATCCCATGCGTACTCGTACGGAGCCCTGCCGCCCGCGGCCCCGGCAATCGTGGCGATGTACGTGCCGTGCGCACTCGCTGCCGGTAGCAGGTCGCCGTTGAACACAAGGGTGTCCCAGGCAACAACGGAGACGGAAGCACAATCACTGTCCGTCTGCTTCTCAGTGCCAAGGTAGCGTTGAGTGATGCGGCAGAAATACTCGCCAGCCTGCTCGTCATCGAGGTCCGCGAGCGAGAGCGTCTCCCCCGTCTCGCCATCGAGCGCCACGGCCTTGCCATTCACCATGCGGAACCACTGGCAGGAGAGCTCAACCTCGGCAGCGCAACCCGTGGACGAGGCCACGTGATCGGCGACGTTCTTGCCCGCCTCGGCCGCGACCGAGAGCGCGACGGTATCGCCCTCGTGAGCGCTCACGTTCTGCGGCTGGGCAATCACACTCGGAGCGTCCGCCTTCGCAAACTCGAACGTGACCTCCTGCGATGCAGTGACAAAGCTCAGCGTGACCTCGTACGCCCCGCCCTTGTAATCAGAAATGTCGAGGTCAACGGTCGCATCTGAGCCGGCCTGCGCGACCGTCACGCGCTCGAGGTAGCAGCCCTCGTCGGGCGTCGCCAAGAGGATCGCGTCCCCGCCCTCAACAACCGAAACCGAAGCATTGTCGACCGAACCGTTGACTGCCTTCGCCGTCACCTTGTAGTGCTCGGGCTTCTTCTTGACCGTCAGCGTGCCGGGGTCGACCGCGACATCAAAGTTCGGATCGGCAACCGCCGCGTCGATCTGGTACTCACCCGCCGGCGATTTCTTATTCGCCGAGCAGAAGTACGTAACCTTAACGTCCGAGGTGTCGCAACGGCTCACCAAGCTGGAGGTAAACTCGGGATTTTCCTGGCCCTCAAAGCGCTCGGCATCGTCGACCTTCACCAGCAACTGGGCAGGTGCAACGGAAACCGTCAACTCGACGTCCTCGGCGGCAAGATAGTTTCGAGACGCCTTGGCATGGGCGACAACACGTGCCGTACCGGCAGCCTTCACCGTCGCGCAACGTCCCTTAATCGAAACCGGGCTCGCATCGCCATCGAAATCGACCAGCTCAAAAGTCACGGGAGTCTGGGCAACGTTGTTAAACACAATGGGGTCTCCACCATACACGCCCGAATAGCTTGTCGTTCCCGTAATGACCTGGCTCGCCTTTGTAATCGAGAACTCGGCGGACTCTTTACCCTGATAATTGGAGTCAGTCACCTTAACCGTGACGCGGTAGTTACCGCTGTCGCACGGCTCCAGCGCCGTCGGACCATAGGACGTTCCATCTATACCGCAATAGGCAACGGAATAGCCAGACGCATCAAGGCCGGCAACCGCAACCGCCGCACCGTGTCGTGCGCCATCGTATGTCACATCGGACGTCTCGATCGAAATATCGACCGGGGCCTTCTCGATGGTGAAGTCACAGGAGGCATTACCGACATATCCCTTGGCGTCGAGCGTCACCACCGCACGATACGTGCCGGCATCCACCGGCGCCTGATCCGAAGAGTAATGTGTGTCGCCCGTGCCAACATAGGTCAGTTTGACATCGTCCTCGCAACCCTCGGGCACGCCCGAAAGCTCCGGGGTCTGCGCCGTCGCGTTGTAGGTAAAGGTCTGGCCCTCAAATGTAAGCGGGGCTTCCTTCGCCTTCACGAGCAGCGCGAAGTGCGCATCGCACTTGTTGCCCAGGTCATCAGTGCACCTAATCTTGAAGCTATGCACACCCGTAGCCGCAGGCACGCCCGAGAGCACCAAGGCGCCCGATCCGTCATCTGCCAGCGTCAGCTGCATGCCCTCAGGAACCTCAACATCATCCAAGTTGTACGCATACGGTGCCTTGCCGCCCGTAGCGCCCGCAATCACGACGCGGTACTCATCGTGAGCGGTCGCCATCGGCAGCACGCGCCCGTTAAACACAAGTGCTTCTCGCGGCACGATGGATACCTTCGCATGTTCGGTATTCGTCTTTGTCACCGTGCCCAGGTAGTTCTGCGTAATGCGACAGAAGTACTCGCCTTCGCCGTCGCTGTCAAGCTGGGTGAACGAAAGCGTCTCCCCCGTCTCGCCCTTCAGCGCCACCGCCTTGCCGCCATCGTCAGACACGCGATACCACTGGTAGCCCAGCTTGACGTCTGCAGCGGATCCAGAAGACACGGCCGCATGGACGCGAACGTTGCGCCCCGCCTCGGCGGCAACCGAAAGTTCAACCGGATCGCCCTCGTAAGCACTCGCATCCTGCGGCTGAGCGAGCACCTCCGGAGTCGCAGCCTTTGCGAATTCAAACGTGACCTGCTGCGGAGCACTCACGCCACTCAGCGTGACCTCATACGCCCCACCCTTATAGTCAGAAATATCAAGGTCATAGGCATTGCCGGTCGAACCATTCTCGCCAGCCTCTTCCGCAACGGTCACGCGCGTCAGGTAGCAGCCCCCATCGGGCGTCGCCGAAAGCGTCACCTTGCCATCCGTAGCGACCAAAGCAGACTCCGGATCAACCGATCCGTTGACCGCTCGGGCCGTCACCTTGTACTTAGGCGCCTCCGCAAAGCGCGCCTCGACAGTCATGTTGTCCTCGGGGACAAACGTCCAGGTAGCATCCGTGCTCAGCGGCTCATCGCCCAACGACCCGTCGTCATTGCGTGCATACCACCCATCGAACACATAGCCCGCATCGGGAACGGCAGTCAGGGTCGTGGACTCACCGTTCTCGACTTCGTTGGTCACGGCATAGCCCAGAGATTCGTCCTCGGAGGAACCCTCGACGTGTCCTCCCTGACGCGAATCCACCGCCGTAACCGTCATCGACGCCCGCTCATAAACGGCCGTAAAAGTACGGCTGCCAAACACAACGCGGTTGATCACCGGTGTGGCGCCCACAGGCATGCCGTTCTCGTCGACCCAGTATTTAAACTTCCAACCCTTGTGCGGCACGGTAAACATAATCGCCGCGGAGTGGTAGGAGCCGCCGGTACCAAGCGCAACCATGCTAAAGCCCGCGTCCTTGGGATACGTAGCGACCTGAACATCGCAGCCCGTCTCATAGAACACGGCCGTAAGCTGCCTATTCTCCTTTGCGGTACCGATATAGAACGCGCTGTAGCTCACCGTGACACCCGCATCGTCAACCCAATGCGAGAAGTGGTACTTCTTCCACGGGATCGCGATCGCCATAAACATGTCGCCCCTGTCGTATGACCTGCTACCGGCAGGAATGCCGTCGACCAGAAGGGCCGTACCGCGGAAGATGGACGAGCCGGTGACGGTAATGGTCACCTGTCCATCGGATTCGAACTGCGCGTAGTACGTTATGTCTTGCGTGACGGTCACATCGAGGGTCGTCGCGGTCTCGACAATCGAGGTGCCCTCCTTATCGGTACTCCAGCCCACAAAGCGATAGCCCATACCAGCAACAGCGGTCAGTTCCACCTGATCGCCCACGGCAAAGCTACCGCTGCCCGTAACACGGCAGCCCCTGTTCGAGGCCTTGTCCTTCACCACGACCTCGCCCGTAACGGTCACCTCGTACGGATCGGCAAACACGGCCTGGAGCTCCAACGTATCGTCCTCGAGCCCCTCGACCATATCCTTGTCGAGCTTAACCCAACAATGGGCGTCGCAGCCCAGCAGCGACTTGTTGCCCTCGGCATCCAGGACATACCAGCCGACAAAACGTTTGGTTCCCATAGGCGCAGCGTTGAGTTCGACCGTATCACCGAATTGATAGGAGCCCTCGCCGCTCAGAGTGCCAACGCTATCGTCACTCGCGCTCAAAACGACCTGATAGGACTTAGGCGTAAAGGTCGCCGTATAGGTGGCATCACCCGCGACCTTAACGGTATAGTCGGCGTTCTCGCTGACTGTCTCGCCCTTGTCGTCCGTCCAACCCGCAAACGAATACCCGGTGTTGGCGATCACACGAAGCGTTGCGCGGTCGCCGGCCTCATAGCCACCAAAGCCGCTCACGGCTCCGCCCTCGGCAGGCGAAGCAACGGTATGCACGACATACGAACCCGACGCAAAGACGGCATAGAGCGACGTATCCTCACGCACGGTAAATCGATAGGTTTTCTTGGAGCTCACGCATGTGCCGTTACGGAACCAGCCCACAAAAGCCGTATCCTCGGCGACGACCGCACGCACGGTTGCGACCTGTCCAGCGGCATACGCCCCCGCGCCCTCGACCGTGCCCATGCTCTCCTCGCACGAGACGTCCACCGTATATTGTTTTGCCGAGAACACGGCCTGAAGCGTCGTGTCAGACGTCGGCACCACGTGATAGGTGCTGTCACGGCTTACCACGGCGCCCGAAGCATCGGCCCAATACTCAAACGCATAGCCCGAAAGCGCATGCGCGGTCAGCGTGGCGGCATGCCCCGCCTCAACGGTACCCGTGCCCTCGGCCCAGCCGGCGACACTCGATTCGACCAGCGAACCGGTGCCGGAATCGACTACCGTCGTGGCGTCGACTTCATAGCTTTTTGCCATAAAGCGAGCGATGTGCACATGGCTGCGCTCCTGGTGGCAGGTGAACTCCGCATCGGCAGACTCAAACGTGCCGTCTGCCGTATACCAACCAGTAAAGACATAACCGGGATTGGGCGTTGCCTTAAGGGCAACCTCCGCGCCGCGGTCCGCAAGAACACGGCTCGCCTTGACGGTGCCGCCCTCCGCAGGATCAGCGAGGGGCACGCAGACGGTATCGATAGGCACAAAGCCCGCGGTAATAACGCAGTGCCCGGTTTTACCGCGAGCCTTCGCAACCAACGAGGTCTCGTGCTTAAGGCTCTTCAGGCGGCCATTGACGTACCAACCCCAGAACAAAAAGCCAGGATGGGCCTTGGCCGTCAAATGAAGGGTTTCCCCTAATTTGAACGTATCGGTCTTAGGCTTCACCACGGTCCCATTGCACGTCACGGTACCGCCGAGCCATGAATCGGCGGTGACGATGACCTCGGGCTTTGAGTCGGTAAAAATCGCGGTATAGGTATCGCTCTTGGTGACCTTGACGACCAGCTCGGCGGTGTCGTACTCCCTACCGGAGTCATCCTTCCAATGGTCAAAACGATAGCCGTCGTTGGCCTTTGCCTTGAGCATCACCGTATCGCCGTAGCCACAGGTAACAGAAGATGCGCCAGGATGCCCCTCGATCTCAACGGCACCGCGCTCCACAAAGGTCTTTTTTGCCTTCGCCGTCACGGTATACGTGTTTTCCTCAAACACCGCACGCACCGTGCATTCCACGTCCTCGGGATAGAACTCAAGGTAGCTGGGGTCGGTGCCCAAAAGCAGGTCCGTCTTAGCGTCGTACCAGCCCTTAAAGGTAAATTGTTTGCTCGCCTCGGCCGTGAGCTCAATGCTCAGCGTGGCAGGCTCGCCCTTCATGCAGTAGCCCTCGCCGTGCACCAAATATTTGCCCGCCATGGCCGCGGCCGGCTCAACGACAACGTCCACCTTGCAGGCACGCGTAAACTTTGCCTGGATCACGCAGTCGGTAATGGGCTCAAAGGTATAGGAGCGCTCGCTCGAAACAAGCGTCGAGGTGGCATCCGAGCCGCCGTTGCTCAGATACCAACCGTCAAAGATATAGCCCTCGGATGGGGTGGCCTCCGCGGTCACGCGCTCGCCTTCGGGAACCTCGAGTACCATGACAGCAGTCTCACCGCGCTTCAGCGTAACGGTACCGCCCTCGAGCGGGTCGGCCTCGGCACGCACAGTATGCGCATCCCTGCCGTCCATTACAGCCTCGATCCGGGCATTCCCGTTAACGCGGTATTCGCAAACTTCCTGCTTGTTGGCAATCGTGATACCCTGCGCATCGGTTTCTCGCCACTCTACAAACCGGTACGTCTTCTCCGGATTGTCGGGGCGCACCTTGGGCCGCATCGTAAACGTGAGAATGTCCCCATCCTTCGCGCGAACCTTGCCATCCACGACCGGCACACCATCGCACAGCACCTCGGCGCTGTCGAAGGGATCGGTATTCACTAGGATGGTCTTATCCGCCCTGCGGAAGCGTGCAACCAGATGGCGGTCGACCTCGGCCTTAAAGATATACGTACGCTCGGGCGAAACCTCGACGCCGTCCTCAAACCATCCCACAAAGGCATAGTCAGGACCCTCGCTCGCAGTGACCATAGCCTGATCGCCACGCGTAATGCTCTGCTTTACGGGGCTTGCGGTGCAGCCTGTCGAAAAATCGGCCTGAATGCCATCGGCTTCGGCAACTGCCGTAATCTCGACTTTTTTCTCGAAAACGGCCGTCATCTTTACAACCTCGGGCGTCAGGTCCGTGATCGTCATCGTCTTGAGAGGAGATGTCGAGACCTCGACGCCGTTCTCTTTCCAACATACGAAGCGATAGCCGGGATTTGCGACAGCCTCGAGCGTGGCGACCGTCCCCTCATAGTGGATACCGCCTCCGGTAACGACGCCGCCCACCTCGGGCTGCGCGGTGGCAATAATTTCGATCTTATGGTCGCCATGAGGCTTGGGCTTCTTGTGGTCGTCGATGATGTCCTTAATCTCCTTGAGCACCTTGGTGCCCACAGCGGCAACATCCTCAATATTGTCGGCCATACCGATCTCGATCACCGCGTCGGCCGCGATGGGGTCGACGATCTCGCCCAAGCCATACATGGTAGCGAGAACGGCCGCAGCCGTAATCGCGGCGATGAGCGCGGCCTTCAGCGCCGCGAGTGACTCGTCGGGGTCAGTCGCCTCGCGGAAATGCGCGGTGTACTGCACATCCCCCTCGAGCACAAACGTGTAGGACGGACCATCGTCGCCGGTAAAGACAACGTTGCCGAGGGCATCGGTCGCGTAGTCAAACACATAGCCAGGCATTGGCACCGCCACGACCGTTACGCGCGATCCGATACCGTACAGACCGGTAGAGAGGAACTGTCCGAGCGGCTGCCCACTCTCATCGACCCCGTCCACACTCAGCACAACGCTCGCCTGCGGAGCACAGTAGCGCGGAGTAATTTCGATCCTAGCGTCAGTTTTGTCCTCGGACACAATCGCGTCCGCCTTGTCCACCGTAAAGGTAAAGTCGAGCTGATCGCTCACGGCGTACGCATCATCGCCCTCGCCCAGATACCAGCCCAGGAACAGCGCGTTATCCGTGACGGCGGAAACCTCAACCGTCTCACCGGCATTGCGATAGCAGTTTTGAGCGGTAACACTCAGGTGCGCATAGTCCTGTGACGAATCGGTCGCCTGCGCATCGTTGACACGCACCGCATAGTCCTTGAGCTTAAAGCGAGCCTCGAGGGACAGATCCTTATCCGGCGTAAACGTGTAGACCGGCTCCCTGGAGATGTACTTGCCGGACTCGGTGTCATACCAACCCTTAAACGTGATGTTGTCGTTGAGCATTCCTAGAGCACCGGCATCGAGCGTGACCTCGTCGCCTGCATCAATCGTCGTCGCGCTGGAAACATCGGGCAGTTCAACGCCGTCCATCAGCTTGCGTTCGCCTTTATCGATCGTTTGGGCATAGGAGATCTGGAACGACGTCGGCTCAGGCTTCTTGAGCTGTAGCGTGCCCTTGGTCTGGGTTTCAAAATGCGAATAGCCGTCGTCATACACGAGCTTTACGGGCTGTCCGTCCATCGACTCATCGAAGACGTCACCGTCGCAGGGGGTGGCCGTAAGGTACTCGCCGAGCTCTTCCTGTATGAGCGCCTCGTAGTTCCAAATCGATACCGTATGCGGGTAATCGAGCTCAACGCTCATGCCCTCGAGCGAAATGGTCTCCCCCGTCTCGTAGGTCATGTTGTTGGGGTCGCATGAGATCTCAACGTTCTCGAGCACCTTGCCCACCGGGACGGGCAGGCAGCCGTTGCACCTCTCCCAAACAGCCTTGGGCTCTCCCTTGCTGTACTTTGGAATCATCTTTGCGGGGACCATGACGGTCATGTTGTATTTGGGGAACGTGTCGGTGTTAATGAGCACCGCATGGTTGCACCCAAAGAACACGGTCTCGAGATTGGTACTGCCAAACGCCTTTTCCGGCAACTCCTCGATCTTGGAGTTATATGGCAGCGTCAGTCCGCCGCTCAAGTCGGTGCCGTAGAAGCAGGTGTGGCCAAGCGTTTCGACCGTTGTGTTGCTCTCGAGCCCTGTGGTAGCAAGGTTCGAGCAAAACCTGAACGCGCAAACGCCAATCGATGTAATGGAGGCATTCTTGTCCAGGCCGGTATCGGTCAGAGCCTTGCAGCCTTCGTAGGCTCTGTCGGGAATCGATGTGAGGCCGACAACCTTGTCGAGCCCCGTGGACACCAGTCCACTCTCGGCAAACGCGGCGTCGCCCATAGAGCCAATAGTGGCAACCTCGTTGATGTTCAAACTCATAAGCGACTTGCAGCCATAGAATGCCTCTTTCCCGATGGTGCCGATGGTCATACCGGAAAGGCTGATATCGGTGAGATTCGGGCAGTTATAGAAGGCGTGCAATCCGATTTTGGAAATGGAAGTGTTCTCAAAGCGCACTGAACGCAGATTGGTAGAGTCGGCGCAGAGCTGTGCGTCGACTTCATCAACCCCGTAATCGACAATCAAATTCGTTACCATTCGACCATCGACAGAGTTCTCGCGCGGGTTGTTTTCATCGATTTCTACCGTAAGATTTCCGTTTGCGTCGCACGGATACAGATAGTAGTTGGGCATGAGCTTGGCATACTCGTAGGCTGCCTGCTGCAGGTTGCCCTTGCTGTACGCGACAAGGCGCGTGTAGCCATCGTCATACACCAGCTGTATGGGTTCTCCGTCCATCGAGCCATCGAAGACGTCGCCGTCGCAAGGAGTTGCCGTAAGGTACTCGCCGAGTTCTTCCTTTATGAGGGCTTCGTAGTCGCTATCCATCGTCGAATGAGGATATTGAAACGTGACGCTCATGCCCTCGAGCGAGATCTTTTCCCCCTGCTGATAGGCCATCTTGTCGGGATCGCGCGAAATCTTTATCTTTTGGAGTACCTTACCCACGGGGACGGGCAGGCTACCATTGCAGCTCTCCCAAACCTCTTTAGGGTGGCCGCTTTCGTATTGCGAAACCATCTTGGCAGGGACCATGACAGTCATGTACTGCTTGGGAAACGTGGTGGAATTAATGAGCACCGCATGGCCGCACCCAAGGTACACGGTTTCGAGCTTAGAGCCATAGAACGCACGGCTCGGCAGTTCCTCGATTTTGGAATAAAGGGGCAGCGTCAGCCCGCCGCTCATATTGGTCCCGGAGAAGCAACCTTCGCGGAGCGTCTTGATCGTCGTATTGCTCTCAAGTCCGGTCGTCGCAAGGCGGGAGCAGTTTTTGAACGCATTAACGCCGATTGACGTGATGGATGTGTTCCCGCCCAGACCGGTATCGGTCAGAGCGCTGCAGGCATTATAAGCGTTCTCAGGAATCGAACTGAGACCAACGACCTTGTCGAGACCCGTAGACCGCAGCCCGCTCCAGGCAAACGCGGCATCGCCCATAGAGCCGATGGTAGCAACGTCATTAATGTTCAGGCTCGTAAGCGATCCGCACCCAGAAAACGCCTCTGTTCCGATGCCCCCAATGGTCATACCGGAAAAGCTGATATCGGCGAGATTGGAGCACCCAGAAAAGGCGTGTAGTCCAATTGAAGAAATAGAGCTGTTCTCAAAACGCACCGAACGCAAATTGGAGGAATACTCACAAATATATCCGGGGACCCCATCCACTCCGTAATCAACGATCAGATTGGTTACCAATTTACCGTCGACAGAGCTCCCGTACGGGTCGTTTCCATCGATCTCTACCGTAACGCTTCCGCTTGCATCGCACGGATACACATAGCCGTTCGGCATAAGCTTGGCATACTCGTAGACCGTTGGGTCCTCATACACGAGGGGATCGACTTCGCTGTCATCGGACGAGGGTTCCGCCGTGGCAACCAAGCTCTTTGCTGCATCAGAATCGGTCGCGGAGATCGAAAGGTCTTGGGCCAAGCTCGACGTGGAAGTGCTGGCATCCGAGCTGGACGATTCGTCCTGAGCGTTATTCGTTTGGTCGGAAGCTGTGGATGAGCTGCCCTCGCCCGAAGATGACGCGTTATCGACCGCATGGACATCAGCGTCAGAACTCGAGTCGGTCTCTTGGGCCTCGCTCTCAACGGCAAGCGCCCCGGCGTCATCGGCATAAGCCGCGCGGGGCGCAAGCGGTATCGAGGTCACGACCATCGCGACCGAAAGATAGACAACCAAAAACCTATAGAGGGCAGCAGTGATCCTGTTCATAGGAACCTTCCCGCAATTCGCAAAGATACAGAGTCCCAGAGTGGGCCATCATTTCACATTACCCTGTATAAGCGACAATGCGGGAAGGTAGCGCAAACGGTTTATCTAAGGGCGCAAAAGGTTGGTCTAATCGCAGCTCAAATCGCGCAGAGCCTCAATCGCCATGTCGACTTCCTCGGCCGTATTGAAGTAACCAAACGAGAACCGAATCACGCCCTGGCGCTCGGTTCCCAGCGCGCGGTGCATGAGCGGAGCGCAATGGGCGCCGGAGCGCGTCGCAATCCCCCACCCCTGCATGAGCGCGTCCGAGATCTCGGCAGAGTCGATATCGCCCACGTTGAGTGAGACGATCGCCGAGCGCGACGGCTGGTCAAAGGCGCCGTAGAGCTTGATCTCCGGGATTTCGCGCACGCCAGCGAGAAAGCGATCCGCCAGTGCTCGCTCATGCGCCGCAATCGCCTCGACCCCGCCTTGTGCCTCGATAAAGTCGAGACCTGCGGAAAGTCCCGCGATGCCGTGGCCGTTGAGCGTGCCCGCCTCAAGGCGCGTGGGCCACTCAAGCGGCTGCAGCGCATCGAAGCTGTGCACGCCCGTGCCGCCCATGGCCCACGGCGCCACGTCAATGCCCTCCGCCACGGCCAGCCCGCCGGTCCCCTGCGGACCCATGAGTCCCTTGTGGCCAGTAAAGCACACTACGTCGAGCCCCATGGCCTGCATATCGATATGCATCGCGCCGGCAGACTGCGAGGCGTCGACGATCACCAGCGCGCCAGCAGCATTGGCCATGGCCGCCACGTGCGCAATGTCGACCGCGTTGCCGGTCACATTGGAGGCGTGCGTCACCACCACAGCACGCGTACCGGGCGTGACCAGCCGCTCGAGCTCGTCGTAGTCGAGCACGCCGTTGGTATCACAGCTCGCATGCTCAACCGTCACACCCTGCTCTGCCGCCAGGCGGTTGAGCGGACGCAGCACGGAGTTGTGCTCGAGCACCGTCGTGACCACGCGGTCACCGGGACGCAGCACGCCATTGATGGCGGTGTTGAGCGCCGCCGTGGAGTTGGGCGTAAAGCACACATGGTCCGCCCTCGGGCAGCCCAAAAGGCGCGCGAGCTTGGCACGGCAAGCGTGAATCGTACGAGCGGCATCGAGGGCACCCGACGTGGCACCGCGCCCGGCATTGCCGAGCGAGCACATCGCCTGCGTCACGGTATCGATGACCGTCTGAGGCTTGTGCATGGTCGTCGCCGCGTTATCCAGGTAGATCATCGCACGACCTCCCACATATCAATCACGGTATAGCCCTCGGTAGGAACGCCCGCCGCGGTAAGCTCGCTGCGCAGCAGCTCCTCATCGGCAGGCAACGCCTTCCACGCCAGGCCGCAGCCGGCAGCGACCTCCCCGGGCACGGGAATCGTTCGCCCGGGAAGGCCGCGCTCGATGCATAGGGTCTCGCACCCCATGGCGGCCGCCGTGGTGGGAAACGTGATGACAAGCGCCGGGCGCTTCTCCCTCATGGCAACTCCAACCAATACGCTACGGGCGCACGACGCGCACGGCCTGCTCCATCTTCTCCACGATCACGTACATGTTGGTGACCTCGCCCACCGCAAGCTGGTCTTTAATGCCAAAGTGGTCCAGGCAGGTACCGCAGGTGAGAATCTCGACACCCTGCTCGGCCAGGCCCTTCAGGTCGTCGAGCACCGGAGAGCCCTCTACGGTGAGCTTGGCACCGCCGTTGTAGAACAGCATGGTCGCGGGCAGCTCCTCCTGCTGCGTCACGGCAAAGATGAAGGCCTTCATGAGCTTGTGGCCCAGCTCGTCGTCGCCACGGCCCATGCAGTCGGTGTAGACGGAAATGACGAGTTTGCCCTTGCTGGCGCTGGCGTCGCAGAAAGCGGCACCGTCCTGCTCGGGGTCCGCAACGGCCACGGCACCGGCGGTCGCGACGGTCACGTGCCACTCAGCGTCCGAGATCTTCTCGACCGAGGCCGTGCGGCCCTTCTCCTGCGCCATCTTGGAGATGTTCTTGACGGCGGTCTCGTTATCGACCGAGGTCACCACGGCACCCTCGCCGTCAAGCTGTTTGAGCGCCTTAAGCGTCTTGACGACGGGCAGCGGACAGGCATCGCCCATGGCATTGACTTCAATTTTGGTAGACATAGCAAAATCCTTTCGAAAGGGGCCGCCCAGAACAACGGACGGTCGCATAAACGGTTTTCCTTAATGCACAACGCGAACAGCAGGACCGCCTGGCACCGGCTCGCACACGCGACCGACGACGACGGCGATACGTCCCTCGGCATGCAGACGACGCGCGAGCTCATCCACATCGGCAGCAGGCGCCGCGATAAGCAGGCCACCAGACGTCTGCGGATCGTACAGCGCATCCAGCATGCCCGGCTCCAAGTCCTCGTCGGCAGCCACGCGCGGGCCAAAGAAGTCCTGGTTGCGGTAGGCGCCGGCTGGGATAATGCCCAGACGCGCCATATCGAGCACCTGCTCAAAGAGAGGCACCGCCCCCGATGCAAGCTCAATCTGCACGCCCGAGCCCTCGGCCATCTCGCACGCATGCCCGATCAAGCCAAAGCCCGTGACGTCGGTACAGCCGTGAAGTTCGAGTCCCTCGGCCAGGCGAATCGGGGCCTCGTTGAGGGTGCGCATAGAGTTCCACATCGGACAGGCCTCATCCTGCTCGATAAGCTCGCCCTTAATGGCCGTGGTGATGATGCCCGAGCCGATCGCCTTGGTCAGCAGCAGAACATCGCCCACGCGCGCGCCGCTGTTGGCGAGCATGCGGTCGAGCGCGACAAAGCCGCTCACGGACAGGCCGTACTTGGGCTCGTCGTCGTTGATGGTGTGGCCACCCGCGATGGAGCAGCCCGCCTCGACGCACTTGTCGGCGCCACCCGCCAGAATCTGGCCAGCAGCCTCAACACCCAGGCAGCTGGGTATGCAGAGCAGGTTCATGGCATGACTCGGCCGCCCGCCCATAGCGTAGATGTCCGACAGCGAGTTGGCCGCGGCGATCTGGCCAAACAGAAACGGGTCATCGACCATCGGCGGGAAGAAGTCGATGGACTGCACGAGGCCCAAGTTGTCGCCAACGCGAAAGACGCTCGCATCGTCGGAGGTATCGAACCCCACGAGCAGGTTGTCGTTATGCACATTGGGTAAGTCGCCCAGGACCTGGGCGAGGGCTCCAGGAGCCAACTTAGCGGCTCAACCAGAGGCAGCGGTCATCTGCGTGAGCTTGATGAAATCGTCAGCCATCGATCCCTCCTCTCATAGGTCAATCTTTTCCTCCCAGTATACGCATGGTGGCGCCGAGAGCGGGCGATTTATCGCAAGCCCCCTACGCGAGCGCCTGTGCGCGAATGGCCGCACCGATAGCGCCGGCAAAGCGCGCCTGGGGCGAGGTCTCTACCGGCGAGCCCAACAGTGCGCCCAGACGCTCGACGACATAGGCGTTTTCGCACAGACCACCGGTCAGATAGTACGGGGCGCCCGCCGCCTGCCCGGCCATAGTGGCCACGCGCGACACGACGCTTTCGATCACACCGCGGGCGATGTTCTCGCGCGGCTCACCGCGACCGATCAGGCTGATGACCTCGCTTTCGGCGAACACCGTGCACATGCTGCTGATCTTGGTAGGTTCGCCGGAACGCGCCAGGTCGGCCATCTGCTGTTGAGAAATACCTAGGCGGTCGGCCATGATCTCCAAAAAGCGCCCCGTGCCGGCAGCGCATTTATCGTTCATGGCAAATTTAGCCACGCGGCCGCCTTTAAGCTGGATGACCTTGGTGTCCTGACCGCCCACATCGATCACGGTGCCATGGTCGCCAAACAGACGCACGGCACCGGTGCCGTGGCAGGTAATCTCGGTAACGACTTTATGCGCATAGGGCACGGCGACACGGCCGTAGCCGGTGGCGACCACACGAACATCCTTGGCGCACACGTCATAGCCGGCCGCTGCCAGTGCCTCGCGCAGCCGCTCGGAAGCATCGACCGATGAGAACCCGGTTGGCTGCACGCACGTCCACGCCACCGAACCCTCACCATCGACCACAGCGGCCTTAGCCGCCGTAGACCCGATATCGATCCCGATCCCTATCATGGCTCTCTCCTAATCGGCAAACTAATCAAACGATCAGACACCACTGCAACAACGGCCCTCTGGCGTCTGAGGTGCCCGAGATTCCGAGCGACAAGCCCGACGAAGCGTACTCAAGGTACGCGAGGAGGGTTGGAGCCGGAAGGTCGGGTGCCTCAGACGTCAGAGGGTCTCGATAAAGGCGGCGATACGGGTCTCGATTTGGCCCATGTCGCCATTGCTGTAGTCGGTCTCGATCTTCATGTACGGAATACCCGCACCCTCGACGGCCTCCTGCATGCGGGCACTCTCCACGTTAAAGGTGTGGCACGCCTGGAGCACGTTCTCCACTACGCCATCGATGTGATACTTCTCGCACATGGCCAGCGTATTTTCCATACGGCCGTCGTTGGGCGTCATGACCGAGCAGTTGATATCCAGGTAGCGGTCGGCGATGGCGCGAAGGATGTCGGGAGCCTCCGGGTCGATCATCATGGCCGCCGTGCGCTCGCCCGAGCAGTCGTCCATGCACACGACCACACCGCCGTTGGACTCGATGGTGCGACCGATCTTGTTGATCACGCCGCCCACCGGGCAGCCGGTGATCAGAATGCGCTTGGCATCCGCCGCGACCGGGCGCTCGCCCGCATCGTAGGCCTCGCGCAGCTTGGCGACCTTTTGCTCCAGCTGCTGCGTATAGGCCTCGATATCAAAGCTGAACGTACCGGCAAACATGGTGCTCATCAGGTCGACGCCGCTCATGGCCGCCGGCTGGTTGGCCTGCAGTGCAAACATCTCGAGCTGGGCCGCACGCAAGCGGTTGCGACGACGGACGGCAGCGCGCAGGTCATCGTCGGTAATCGTGATGCCGTAGAAGCCCTCGAGCTCCTCCTTGAGCAGGCGGCACTCCTCGTACCAGCCTTCACGCTCGTAGGCACGATCGCGACCCTGCGGAAGATGCAGAATGTGCGTGCGCTTGAGCTCCCCCAGCAGCTCGTACATCTTCTTCTTGCCGTCGCAGGTGGTCTCACCGATGATCATGTCGCTGAAGTACGTAAACGGGCACTTTTGCGAGTAGGCAAAGCCGTAGGTCGACTTGATGAGCGGGCAGAGGTTTGCCGGCAGCACCTTCTCGGCCTCGCGGATCACCTCATCGGACGTACCGCACAGAGCGACACTTGCGGCCCCCGCGGCATCGATAATCTCGAGCGGCGTATAGCTGCACAGATACCCGATCAGGCGATTACCGGCCTGCTTGTAATCCTTAACGCGAATAAACGCGGCCTTACGCTGCTCGTTGAACTCCTCAAACGTGCTGGGCAACTTGACCTCTTCGATTGCTTCAGCCATGACGGTTCCCCTCTCGAACCAAAACGGATAACAGCGGTATCGATGCACGACGGGCGGTGATTGCCCGGCCGTGCTCAAACCCGGATTTTTAGGGAACCTACTTTGCGGTCGATTATTTAGTTGTGCGTCGTCTCTCCCGGAGCCGTGAACATACCTGCTCATATGCGGCTCCGAGCCATATACAGGGCGCGCGCCGCAATACGACGCGAATATGTCATCTGCGACATCGACGCACCCTCCTATTTCTTATCGAAGGCAATTATACCGGCGGTCGTCGTCCAGACGAACACCGCCGACACACGTACGACAGCATCGGAGCACAAGATGTCTAATGCCCGAACCTACCCTCTGATAATTATTTATCATATTGATAAGGTTTTGTCAGTCTAGATTCGGCAAACGGTCGCGCTTCTAGGCGACCGAGGTCCCGCATGTGACAAAGGGACTGTCCCTTTGTCACATTATCGGCAAACCAGATGAATTCTCTTGGCATCGAAGTGCATGCGCAGGGTCTCGTCGGCCTGCGGCAGCTCGTCGGAAGCCACGCTCACCTTGTTGACCTTCCACTGCAGACGCGTGGGCGCATCGACACGTGGCACGTCCAACAGCACCAGCCGCTCAAAGCGCGAATCGCTCACCCGGGCCACGTGTAAGTCGTAGCTGTTACGACCCCGCTCGGCACGGTTGTCAACATGGAAGTAACTTGCGCGAATCCCCAGGTACGCCACATCATCAGGAACCTCGCGACCCACATTAAAGGTCATGCCCCAGTCGAGAGCCTCAACTTCTTCGTCGCCGATCTTGCACGCCCGGCTTGTGTTCTTGCAGCCCGTCAAGCGCAGCGCGGCCAAGGTTTGCGGCCGGCGGACCACATCTTCGACGGAGCCGATCTCCTCCACATGCCCGTTATGCATCACGCAAATGCGCTCGCACAGGCGGCATGCCTCGTCAATATCGTGGCTCACGTAGAGCACGGTACGGTTACAGACGTCGAACAGGTCGAGCATGTTCTGCTCAAGCGCGCTCTTGAGATACGCGTCGAGCGCGCTCATGGGCTCGTCGAACATAAAAATGCCCGGGTGTGCCGCCACCATGCGAGCAAGCGCCACACGCTGCTGCTGGCCGCCCGAGAGGCGCGCGGGATAACGGTCGGCAAAGTCGGCCAGTCCAAAGATACCCAAGTAGCGCTCGGCAAGTTGTCTGCGCGCTGCGGCGTCGCCTGCACCCTCAACGCCGGCACATACGTTATCGGCCACCGTCATGTTTGGAAACAGCTGATAGCTTTGAAACATCAGGGCGCATTTTCGCTCCTGGGGCGAAAGGTTGATGCCCGTCGCAGAGTCAAAAAAGGTCACGCCGTTGACGACGATCTTGCCCTCGTCGGGTGCCTCCACGCCGGCAATGCAGCGCAGCGTGCAGCTCTTGCCGCAACCCGAGGCGCCCAGCAGCGCCACACGCTCCTCGCCGGCATCGAGCTGAATGTCGAGGGTAAAGCCGGGATAGCGCTTTTTGATATCCAGGACAAGCGACATGGTCTATCGACCTCCCTTCGAGACGGCGTCATCGCGCATAAGCTCGGCCAGCGCCTCGCGATCGATACGCAAGGCATCGCCGCCCGCCGGGTCGAGCGAATCGCCCTGTCCGGCGAGATCTTTGACCTGTTTGCGCTCTGCACGGGAGAGACCACGCTCGCGATACTTTTGCGAATGCGCCGTATACATGTTGATGAACAGAATGACCAGGAAGCTGAACGCAATTACGACCACGACCCAAAAGAGGGCCACCGACGTGTTGCCGCCCATCCACTCAAAGTAGATGGCGATGGGGATGGTCTGGGTAATGCCGGCGTAGTTGCCCGCAAAGAACAGGGTGCAGCCAAACTCGCCCATGGCACGCGCGAAGGCAAGCACCGCGCCGGCGGCAATCGAGGGCCAGCCAAGCGGCATCATAAGCTTGGTAAAGATGCGACGCTCGGACCATCCCAGGGTTCGCGCGGCATCGAGCATCTGCGTGTCAAGGCTCTCAAAGGCTCCGAGCGCCGTGCGGTAGACCAGCGGAAACGACACAACGACGGCCGAAATGACCGCCGCGGGCCAGGTAAAGACGATCGAGATGCCGTGCGCGATGAGCCACTGGCCCACCCCGGTCGAGCGGCCAAACAGCATGAGGAGCAGAAAGCCGCAGACCGTGGGCGGCAGCACCATAGGAATCGTAAAGACTGAATCGAGCAGGCCCTTGATGCGACTCGAGGTACCCATAGTCTTCCACGCGGCAAACAGGCCCAGCGCAAAGGCAATCACCAGGGCAAGGCCACTCGTTTTAATGGACACCCAAAACGGGCGATAGTCGATGCCGGTCAAAAAGGCGACAAGGGACGCCAAGGGCTCCTGTTCATCTTGCATCACAACGGATGATGCTTCCACGATTTGAGCGCTATCAAGCCAACGCGCGCCGCCCTTGGCATCACCCGAGGCTGATGCGATGACCACATAGCGGTCCCCATTCGCACCGCGCTCATCAAAGGCATAGGTATACCCACCGACATTAAACGCCGCTTCCGTCGTGGCATACCAAGGAAGATCCATGTCTTCCAGCCGTGCGCCTCCCATGCAGTTTACGCTGTCGAGCTCACAGACGAGAGCCTTGAGACCCGATGCGCACTCGTTGTCCTGCGGATCCAATCCATACTTCTCGACCGCCTTGGGCGATACCCACACCACAACGCGATCGGCAGCAGGCGCCACTACAAGGTCCACGTCCTCGTCAACGGGAAACCGGTAGCCCTCAGGCTGGCCCTCCATGGCACGAGCGGTCCCCCTGGCCAACCGCTCAAAACCCTCGATCCCATAGGAAAGCCCATGAGCGGTCGCAGCAACCTGAGCCCCGTCCTCAGCTTCCCCAGCAAACGCAAATCCTGGCACCCAGCAAAGCGCGAAGGTCAAAGCACAGGCGACAAGCATGCGGAATCTACTAAGCACGAAAAGCTCCAAGCGAATACAAGGACGGAGTGAAACACAAAACGATGGGATTATCGCTCCAAGCCGCACTACTCGGAAAGCTCAAATCCGTACTTAGCCCAAATCTTCTGCGCCTTCTTGTTGGTCAGACAGAAGTCGATGAACGCCTTGGCCTCGTCGGCGTGCTCGGAGCTCTCGGCAACGGCACCCGGATACACGATGGGCTTGTGCGAATCCTCGGGGCACACGAAGGCCTCCTCGATGCCGTCGTAGCGGAAGATGTCGGAGCTGTAGACAAAGCCGGCCACGCAGTCGCCCGTAGAGACGTAAGCTGCGGCGGTGCCGACCTTGTCGGCCAAAGCCACCTTGTCGGCGAGCTCGGGTGCATACTCACCGTCGTCGCCCTCGGTACCGGTGTAGAGCCCAACAGAAGCCAGCGCCTGGTTGGCATACTTGCCGGCGGGAACGGTCTTGGCGTCGCCGATGGCGATTTTGCCGTCCAGGTTCGCGACGTCGGCGATAGCCTCGACCTTGGTGTCGGAGCCCTCGGCACGAATAATCACGAGGTCGTTGACGAACATGTCCTCGCGCGTGTCGGCATCGACGAGCTCGGCGGCCTCGGCATCATCCATAGTGCCCTTAGAGGCCGTGATGAGCACGTCCACCGCAGCGCCGGCGCGCATCTGCTCGACAAGGTCGCCGGACGCCTTAAACTGCGTGTCGGCAAAGGTGGTACCGGTCTGATCGGTGTAGAGCTTCTGAACCTCGGGCAGAGCTTTCTCGAGCGAGTTGGCGGCAAATACCTGCAGCTCGACAGCCTTCTTGAAAGAAGTCTTGGCAGAACCCGCATCGGAGCCGGCCGGCTCAGACGTCTTGTTGCCCGAGCAGCCAGCAAGGCCAAGGCCGGCAGCGGCGACAGCAGAAAGCGAGACGAATCCGCGGCGAGAAACCATATCGAACATGTTCAACCCTTTCGAGCGCTACGCCCGGGCACCCCGCCGCGGGCTTTATCCTGTAATTGAATTATACTTTAGCGCGAATAATGCTTGTGATAAGAAATTATCGCTTGATAATTTCTTATACCGATAGCCGCAAGACGCTCGCGTTGTCGCCGCTTAAAAAAGCGGAGCGACCCATAAGGTCACTCCGCTACAGGCAAGCAGTTTAGCGAGCGTGTCCACCGCCCGCCGTCATGTGGGCCGCGTGCTCCAGCTGGTCCGCTATGGCCTCCCAGCTTTCGCGGGCGGCCTTCGTAGAACCGGGAAAGTTTACGACAAGTGTATGACCTCGTTGCATGCAAATAGCGCGCGAGAGCATGGCGCGGCGAGTCTTGGTCATCGAGTACGCACGGATCGCCTCGGCAATACCCGGCACGTCGCGATCGCAGGCGGCACACGTCGCCTCGGGCGTCACATCGCGCATCGAAAGCCCCGTGCCGCCGCAGGTGAGCACGACATTGGCGTGGCACTCATCGGCGGCTTCCACAATGGCATCACCGATCTCGCTGACGTCGTCGCGCACGACCACATGTGAGACGACCGTCCAGCCTTGCGCCTCGATAAGTTCCTCGAGTGCGGCTCCAGCCTCGTCCTGGGCTAGATCGCGCGTATCCGAGCACGTCACGATCGATATCTTCAGCTCCATAGCATTCCTCCTACAACACGGCGCCCTCGGGCAGGTCGACGCGAACAACGTCCACAACGTCGCCCACCTTGAGATCGCACGGCCCTTCTTCAATACGCAACAGGCAGTTGGCCCGCTGCATCGTGCCGAGCAACGCCGAATTCTGCGTCTTGGCCTCGGTCACCAACAGCTCACCGGTCTCGGGGTCGCGCAAAACCGTGGCGCGATCGAAGAAGCGGCGATGCTGTCGCTTTTTCACGCCGTGCGTGAGCATCGCCTGCTGCACGGGACGTGCACCCTCGGCAAAGCCGCGCATCTTGCGAATCGCCGGGCGGGCGAGCATCTCAAAGCCCACATACGCCGCGGCCGGATTGCCTGAAAGCCCCAGGTAGGGCTTACCCCCGAGCAAGCCAAACGTGATGGCCTTGCCCGGACGCATCGAGATGCGGTCAAACAGCACCTCGCCCTCGCGCCGAACCAGCGCCGTCACGTAGTCGTAGTCGCCAGCCGAGGCGCCACCGCTCGTAATGACAAAATCGCACTCTTGCGCGGCGCGGTGCACCAGCTCGGCAATCGCCCGCTCGTCGTCGGGCGCAATGCCGTAGAACACCGGGTCGGCCCCAGCATCGAGCACCTCGGCCATTAACGCCGAGGAATTGGAATCGCGAATCTGCCCACGCGCCGGCAGTTGGCCGGGCGCGACCAGCTCCGTGCCCAGCGAGATAACGCCCACACGCGGGGCGGCGTGCACTCTAACGTTCGCGTAACCGGCGCTCGCCAGCAAACCGGCGCCGGCCGGGGCCACAACCTCGCCAGCGTGCATCACAACATCGCCGGCATGGGCCTCCTCGCCTGCAGCTCGAACGTTCTCCCCCACCTTAGCCGGTGCCGAGAAGCTCACGTGTGAGCCCTCGTTGCCGTCGCCGTCGAGCACCTCGACGATCTCGTATTTCACAACGGCATCCGCACCTTCGGGCACCGGTGCACCCGTCATGATGCGGACGGTCTCGCCCGCGCCAATCGCGCCCTCAAACACATGGCCCGCCGCCTCGTGCCCCACGACGGAAAGCGTCACGGGCGTATCGGAGGACGCTTTGGCGAGGTCGTCGGCACGCACGGCATATCCATCCATGGCACTGTTGGCAAACGGCGAGATATCGATATCGGCCGTGGCATCCTCAGCCAGGGGAAGACCGGCCGCCTGCCAAATCGGGATCTCGACGAGCTCGGTCCTGCGCACCTGCGAAAGAACGATTGCCTGCGCGTCCTCCAGCGGGATGAGCGTCTTAGCCATATACACCTCTTACATGCCACGGCGCGCAACAGTGGCGCCGATTCTTTATGTTTGGTTCAGTATAATCCCCCGCTGCCCGCTCAAGACATGGCCCGCAACGGCAAATACACCTGTCGGCCACGCGCCTTTCGTAACAGAACCGAAACCTGTCAATTGCCTTAAGGCACGGGGTGCCGTCTTATAATGCATGCATCGCAACAATAAAGAGGACGTTATGGCTTTTATCGATAAACGTGAAAATACACTCGACCCGTCTGATGACACCCGTCAGGACACAGACGGCAGGTCCTTCTCTCCGACCGACTTGATCATCAGCGGTCGCAACCAGCTCACCCGCTCCGAACAGCTCTTGGCCGCCGACACGCGCCGCAATGCCCACAACATGCTCGCGAGCGCCAAACTGCTCGCGCTCGTCGTTGTCGTTTCGCTCGCCATGGGCGTTGCCGCTTGGGCGTTTTTGGCCTCGCTGGATATTGCGACCGATTATCGCGAGAGCCATGCGTGGATCTACGCCCTGCTCCCCGTCGTGGGCGTGGCCACCGCGTGGGTCTACAAGAACCACGGTCTCGCCGCCAAACGCGGCAACAATTTGGTCATCGACTCCGCCCTGGGCACACGACTCATCCATGCGCGCATGGCCATCCTCACGTTTGTGTGCTCCACGCTCACGCATCTGACGGGCGGCTCGGCCGGCCGCGAGGGCGCCGCGGTGCAGATCGGCGGTACCATCGCCAGCAATGTCTCGAGCCTTGCCCATCTCAAAAAACACGACCACCACGACCTCATGCTCGCCGGTATCTCGTCTGCCTTTGGCGCCGTGTTCGGTTCGCCCCTTGCCGGCGCGTTCTTTGGCATGGAGATGTGCTTTATCGGCAAGATCGACTACACCGCGGGCATCTACTGCCTGGTCGCCTCGTTTACCGGCTACTTTACGTCGCTTGCCTTGGGAACCGAGTACGAAGCGAATGTTATCGTCAGCGTTCCCGCCATGACGCCCAAAACGGTCGTTATCGTTGTTATCAGCGCAATTATCTTCGGCCTGACGGCACGCCTCTTTGCCTGGTCGGTTCGAACCGTCAAGAGCCTGTACGGTCGCTTTATCACCAATTACCTCGTTCGCGCACTTATAGGCGCACTCGTGGTTTTGGCCGCCTATGCCCTCCTCGACGCCTGGGACTACGCCGGCCTTTCCATATGGCTTTCCGGCGCCGGATTTGCAGGCAACACCACCCTGGCGGACGCAGCCATCAAGCTCGTCGTAACGGCGCTCACCCTAGGCGCCGGCTTCCAAGGCGGCGAGGTCACGCCCCTGTTTGGCATCGGTGCGGCACTCGGTGGCTGGATCGGCTGCCTTACCGGGCTCGACCCCAGTTTTCTGGCGGCTCTCGGCATGCTCGGCGTGTTCTGCGCCGGCCTCAACGTGCCCATCACCACCTGCATGATGGCCATCGACCTGTTCCACGGCACGGCCGCCGGGTTCTTTGTCATCGTGGCCTTTATCAGCTACCTAACCGGCGGACACCGCGGCGTGTACCCCGCCCAGCGCATTGTCTCGCCTAAACGCCGTTCACTTATTGTGGATGAGGGCGGCACGGTAGCGGATGCTATCGAGCGCCACAACGACCTGATAGAGTAGACGTTAATATTCGCCGTGCAGCCACAATCGGGGGCAATTAGACCTGAGCGCGACCGCACCGTCACGTCATACGCCGGGAGTCGCCCCATGCACGCAACTGATTTTGGTCGCACGCTCATCATCGCCAACCCAGCCGCCCAGTCGGGTGCGGCGCGCGAAGTTGCCGAGCGCCTGCAGCGCTTTTTGGATATGACCGCGCGCGCATCCCAGTTTGACCTGGTGCTAACCGAGCACATGGGACACGCCAAGGAGCTTGCCGCACAGGCTCAGGGCTATCGCACCGTTATCGCACTCGGCGGCGACGGCGTGATCCACGAGGTCGTCAACGGGCTTATGACGCAAAAGGAGGACGCCCGCCCCGCTCTTGCCGTCCTGCCCGTGGGCTCCGGCAACGATTTTGCCCAAACGCTCGGTATCGAAGATTTCTCCGGCAAGGATTTTGGCGCGCTGCTCACCTGCGAGCTGCAGCGTCAGGACATCGGGCGGATTCGCTCGTGGAGCCCTGCGAGCGGCAGCGGCGAGGCTACCGTTGAGTACTACGACCAGACGCTCTCGGTCGGCATCGACGCTGCCATCGGCCTTGGCACCACCGAACTGCGCAAAAAGACCGGCTTGACGGGCGCTCCTCTCTACACCCTCTCGGGACTTGAGCAGTTTGGTCTGCGCTATCGCAACTACCCCATGACAGCCAGCTTTGACGGCACGCCCGCCGAGCGCGTGAGGGCGATTATCATGGCGATTCAGCTGGGCCCCACGTATGGCTCGGGCTATCGCATCTGCCCCGATGCCGACCCCTGCGACGGCATACTCGACGTCTGCTACGCCTGCGGCCCCGTCCCTCGCGCGGTTGCCCTACCCATGTTCCTTTCGGCCAAGGACGGCCACCACACCAAGCTGCCACCGGTTCGCATGCGCCGCTGTCGCCATGTCGAGCTTACCTTTGAGAAGCCCGACTACCCCATCCAGGCCGACGGCGAGCCCATCGTCGCCTCGCGCATCGAGGTCGACATCCTCGCCGGCGCCCTCCTCGTCTGGCACCCCACCCACTAGCCATCCCTAAGTTGCGGTGAAATAGGGACTGTTTATGCAGCTAAAGCCGCAAAACAGTCCCTATTTCACCGCAACTTATAAGGAAGCTATTCGTCGCTCCCCGGCTTGCGACGGTTGGCCTTTTTAATGGCGTTGAAGTGCTTGTCATTGAGCCTGCGCTGGCGCGATCGCTGTGGCACTTTGGTCTTGACGCGACGGCGCGGCGGACGGCCACGACGCTCAAGCTCTGCCCTCAGCTTGCGCAGACAGCTCGCACGATTCTGAAACTGACTACGGCTCTCGCGCGCCGCCACGACAATTCCCGTGGGCCCATGTTTCATGCGCACCGCAGAGTCTGTCGTGTTCACACCCTGGCCACCCGGGCCCGTCGCACGAAACACCTGAACCTCGCAGTCGCGTGCCAACTCCTCGACCGACATCTCGGCATAGCGCGTATACTCGCGCCATCCCATCTTGTTCTCATCCATATCAACACCCCCCATACAAAAAATGTGACAAAGGGAAAGTCCCTTTGTCACATCGCATACCAACCGCTTGTGTTCGCACTTAGGCGAAGGTGATCTCGCCGGTCTCGCAGTCCATATCGGCGATACGAGCCAGGCTCTCGACGCGGAAGCCGCGCTCGCGGAGCTTATCGCCGCCGCCCTGGAAGCCCTTCTCCACGGCAATGCCGATGCCGGACACCTCGGCACCCGCAGCCTCGCAGATCTTGATAAGACCCTCGAGCGCGCAGCCGTTGGCCAAGAAGTCGTCGATGATCAGGACCTTGTCGCCCTCGGACAGGAAACGCTTGCCAACGATGACCGGGTACTCCTTTTGCTTGGTAAAGGAATAGATGGTCGTGGCATACTGCTCGCCGTCGAGGTTGATGGACTGTGCCTTCTTGGCAAAGACCACCGGCACGCCGCCAAAATGCTGAGCCGCGATGCATGCCATGCCAATGCCCGAAGCCTCAATCGTCAGGATCTTGTTGATCTCGACACCCTCGAACAGACGGGCCCACTCGGCGCCCATGTGGTCGAACAGCTCAACGTCGCATTGGTGGTTGAGGAAGGCATCAACCTTAAGGACGTTACCGGCCTTTACGATGCCGTCATGGCGAATACGATCCTCAAGCTCCTGCATGGCGCAACCCCTTCTCGCGGCAACGATACCGCGCGATTAATAAACGTTGTTCGATAGTCTACCACGGACCGACCCCCGCCCGTCCCACAAGCCGCATCGCACCATAAAGCCGCAAGACCAGTAGATAGGCCCGTTCGTGGCAGACAGCCTCCCAACACGCTAATGACGGGCGCGCATCTTCACCAAACGCACCATGGCGAGCGCAAAGCCCACTGCCGCCACAGCCATCAACACATAGAACACCGAACGGAAGCCAAACAGGAACACATCCGGACGACCTGCGACAAAACTGGTCACGGCCTCGCCCATCGCCACGCTCATCTGCCCATACAGGATATGCGACGCCGCCGTAATGCCCACTGCCATACCCGCATAGCGCGCCAGGCTGCCCAGGCTGCCCGCAAAGCCGAGCGCTTCGCGCGGAGCCGAGCCCATATACAGCGAGTTATTGGGACTCTGGAAAATCGACGTACCACACGACATAAACGCGACGCAGCACACGATCACAGGGATGGAAGAGTGCTCGTCGAGCGTGCTTACCACAAAGAGACCGCATACATACACGCCCAGGCCGACCGCCGTGGGGCCCTCGCAGCCGACACGGTCCGAAACCGTACCCGAAAGCGGGCCGATAAAGGCATTCACCATCGGCAGCGCCAAAAAAAGCAATCCGGAAATGTCAGAACCAAAGCCGTGGGCGTCCTGAAAATAGAACGGCAGGATAAACTCGGATGCGCCAATACCAACGAACACGATGAGCATGCAGGCAAGGTTGATGGTAAAGGCCGAATTTGCAAAGCAGCGACGAGCAGCCTCAAACAGGGACATGGGGCGCTCGCCGGCTTCCGGCTTAACATGCGGTAGCGTATAGAGCCCCACAATAAACGAGATGACGCCAATGGGCAGGTTGATGAGGAAGATGCTCTCCCAGGGAAAGCTTGCCACCAGCATGCCGCCGAGCACGGGGCCACACATCATGCCGAGGGCCACGAAGGTCGCGAGAATACCCATGGCACGACCGCGCTCGCGCGCCGGAAACGACTCGGTGATGATGCCCATGTTGTTGGCCATGGCCGCCGCGCAACCGACGCCCTGCACAATGCGTGCCAGAATAAGAACTTCGAGAGAACCCGAAAGGCCGCACAGCAACGAGCCGAGCGTAAAGACAATGACGCCCAGCTGGAACACGCCCACCTTGCCGCGCACGTCGCCCAAACGACCAAACGGCAACATGGCCACGCACGTCGCAAGCAGATACACCGAGCTCACCAGCTGAATGCGGTCGAGGCCCACGCCCAGCTCCTTTTGCATCACGGGCAGTGCCACGGTCACGACGGTCGAATCCAGACACGACATAAACGTCATGATGAGCACGGTAAACAGAATCGCCCATTTGTTCTTGCCATGAGTATCGCCCTCTAGGGCAATGTGCTCGCGGCGCAGCTGCTCTGCGGTTTTCTCCATATCCATCCTTTCGAGTGGCCCAATGCAAAAAACGGGGCCCCAATCGCCTGCAAACAGACGCGATTGGGGCCCCGCCTACGGAATCGGAACAAAAGGTCACCGAAGCTTTCTGCCAGCATCGGCACCTTGTACGGAGCTAGCCTAGCACTGCTCGAGCGCCTGCTCAAGGTCGGCAATCAGATCGGCCGTGTCCTCGAGGCCGCACGACAGGCGCACCATGTCGGCGGAAATGCCACAGGCGATGAGCTCCTCATCGTTCATCTGGCGGTGCGTGGCGTTAGCGGGATGCAGGCAGCAAGTGCGGGCGTCGGCCACATGCGTGGCGATCTGGGCGAGCTTGAGGCTCTTCATAAAGGTCTCGGCCGCCGCGCGACCACCGTTAAAGCCAAAGCTCACGACACCGCACGTGCCGTTGGGCATGTACTTCTGAGCCAGGTCATAGTACTTATCGCCCTCCAGGCCCGGATAGCTCACAAAGCGCACCTTGGGATGGCTCTGCAGGAACTTGGCAACGGCCAGGCCGTTCTCACAATGACGCGGCATACGCACATGCAGGCTCTCGAGCGAGCTGTTCAAGAAGAACGCCGCCTGCGGGTTCTGCATGGGGCCGAGGTCGCGCATGAGCTGAGCGGTTGCCTTGGTAATGAAGGCACCCTCGCGACCGAACTTCTCGGCATAGGTCACGCCGTGATAGCTCTCGTCGGGCGTGGTGAGACCCGGGAACTTGTCTGCATGGGCCATCCAGTCAAACTGGCCGTGGTCGACGATCACGCCACCCAGGTAGGCCGCATGCCCATCCATGTACTTGGTGGTAGAGTGCGTGACGATGTCGGCGCCCCACTCAAAGGGACGGCACATCACGGGCGTCGGGAAGGTGTTGTCGACCATCAGCGGCACGCCGTGGTCATGCGCGGCCTTGGCAAAGCGCTCAATATCGAGCACGGCAAGGGCGGGGTTGGCAATCGTCTCGCCAAAGACGAGCTTGGTATTGGGCTCAAAGGCTGCCTCCAGCTCCTCATCGGTGCAGTCGGGGGCGACAAACGTGCAAGCCACGCCCATGCGGCCCATGGTGTGGGCGAGCAGGTTATACGTACCGCCGTAGATAGCAGAGCTCGCGACCACGTGATCACCGGCACCGGCCACGTTAAAGATCGCGAGGAAGTTCGCGGCCATGCCCGAACTCGTGAGCATCGCAGCGGTGCCGCCCTCCATCTCGCAGATCTTGGCGGCAACCAGATCGCACGTGGGATTCTGCAGACGGCTGTAGAAGTAGCCCGACTCCTCCAGGTCAAACAGCTTGCCCATGTGCTCGGACGTGTCGTATTTCCACGTAGTGGACTGGTAGATGGGCACCTGGCGCGGCTCCGCATCGCCCGGATGATAGCCGCCCTGAACACATGTAGTTCCGATGGTCTGCTCGCTCATATCCAACTCCCTTACTTGGGTTTTGTTTTTATTCGGTTCACGATACCGCTACCCCGCAGCCCTCTCAACCCATCCCGCCGATAGGTTATGGGACAAATTAATCAGGTTTATTTGTCCCACAAGGTAGGTTAAGGGACAAATTGATCAGAGGTATTTATCTCAAGCCTTGGGCATTTGCTCGATAGATAAAAACGAGGCATACGTGAAGCTCTCGATGATTACATGCCCCGTCACGGGTACCATAGGCGGGTACACCGTGACCAAGGAGACAACGATGAAGCAAATCGATACGGCCCAGCTCGACATCACCGCCTGTCAGGCTCAAGCTGCCGAATATCACGCCCGTGGCTTTAACTGCGCCCAGGCCGTCGCCTGCACGCTCGCGCCCGCCGTCGAGCTCGACCCCCAGGTCGCCTTTACCCTCACCGAGGGCTTTGGCGCCGGCATGGGCGGTATGACCGAGACCTGCGGCGCCATCTCGGGCGCCGTGGCCATCATGGGCTTTGTAATGAGCGACGGCATGGAAAACCCCAAGACCAAGGGCCAGACCTACAAGCTGTCGCGCGAAATCGCCAAGCGTTTTGGCGAGAAGAACACGACAACCGTCTGCGGCACGCTCAAGGGCATCGGATCGGATAAGGGTCCGCTCCGCAGCTGCCCCGGCTGCATCGACGATGCCGTCGAAATCGCCTGTGATGTGCTAAAGCAGCTCGCCGAGTAAACAGCGGAAACATAAAACGACGGCCGGCGCGCTTGGGATTCACCCAAAAGCACGCCGGCCGTCGCCGTTAGAACTCGGCAAATTCGGGAGTGCTGACCTCAATCTCCTCGCGCCCCGCCATAAGCTCGCGCATCTTAGCGCAAAACGACTCCTGCTCCCCCGCCTTAAACACCAAATGAAGTGTCACGGCATCCGCGTACTCGGTATCCGAAACCTTGGCACCGGAATCCTGGGCCAAGCGAAGCACCTGCTCATACTGCGGATAGGCCACATGCACGTCAACAGGCACGACACTCGTCATCTCGACGATCTGCCCGGCCTCCTGAGCCGCGGCCACCGCCGCTTGCGTCGCCGCAGTATAGGCGCGAACCAGGCCGCCCGGCCCCAACAGCGTGCCGCCAAAATAGCGCGTCACTACGCAGCAAACATTTTTGAGCTCCGCACCGCGCAACACCTCGAGCGTCGGCATACCGCTCGTGCGGCTCGGCTCACCATCATCGCTCTGGCGCTCGCGTCCATCGACCAAAATCCACGCGGGAACATTGTGTCGAGCGTCGTAATGACGCTTGCGAACCATCTCGATAAAGGCATTCGCCTCGTCCTCGGACTCAATATGGACCAGCTGGGCAATAAACCGGCTCTTGCGGTCCACAAACTCGCCCGAAACCTCAATATTCGATTGCAGAGTAAAATAGCTGTCCAACAAAGCCCCTCAACAGAATAATGCGCGGCAACAAACAGCCTCAATAATACGGCAAAGGCCGTACCAATAACCCCGGTAAAAAGAACAGCAACGCCGATGACCAGGAAACAACAGCGAGACGGCGTCCGAAAGAGGAGGGAGCACGCCTTATGGCGGCGACCGACGAATGAGCGACAAATCGGCCAGCTGACGCCGTCGCAGCGTCAACAAGAAAGCTGAGTGGGCCGATAAGCCGGGTTCTGTCGTGAACGGTCATTTATCTTGTCTGCACGTTACCGTGCAGCTCCACGCACGCTACCCGAACGCGGACCGGGCCGGCCCATAGCGTTCCTATTCGCGCTTGCTCCGGATGGGGCTTGCCAAGCCGCCATGTTGCCACGACGCTGGTGGTCTCTTACACCACCGTTTCAGCTTTTCCCTTTACGCCTTGCGGCGCAGGTGGGAGTCTTCTTTTCTGCGGCGCTTTCCGTCGGATCACTCCGCCCGGCCGTTAGCCGGCATCCCGCCCTCTGGAGCCCGGACTTTCCTCACGCGTACTGCAAGCAGCACATCGCGCGACCGTCTGGCCCACTCAGCAGTGCAAGAGTGTAACACACCGTTGCCGCAGGCAATGGCACAACGCAAACGCTCGACACGATAAACCAAGAACCGCCATGCGCTACAATGGTCCTGTCGATGGGCAACGTCGTCAGTCGAGACGCGACCGCGCTCCGCACCCCTCCGTCTACTCGGTGTGTTCCCGCCTCCTCCCCGAGGCGGGATGTCGGCTTTTTTCATGCACCGACAATCCAATAGCCTGTGGACAGCCCGGCAGCATTGCGCATCTCGGTGCCAAATGCAAAAAGGGACCCGTCCATTACGGACGGATCCCTTAAAACAAGTGATCGTCAAACCGATTTACTCGGCGTCGGTCTCCTCGTCCTTCTTCTCGGAAGGCAGCGGGGTAACCTCGATCTCGACGCCCAGAGTCTCAGCAGCGGACTTCATGGACAGGGAGATGCGACGACGGTCGAGGTCGATCTCCATAACCTTGACCTGAACCTTGTCGCCCACGTGGGTAACCTGAGAAGGCTGGTCGACGTGCTTGTTGGCCATCTCGGAGATGTGCACCAGGCCCTCGATGCCCTCGCCCAGGTCGACGAAAGCGCCGAACGGGACAAGCTTGGTCACAGTGCCCTCGACGATAGCGCCGACGGGGTACTTCTTGACCAGTGCGCGCCACGGATCCTCGGTGGTCTGCTTGAGACCCAGGGAGATGCGCTCGCGGTTGAGATCGACGTCGAGAACCTCGACCTCGACCTCCTGGCCGACCTTGACAACCTCGGAAGGATGGTTGACGTGGTTCCAGGAGAGCTCGGAGATGTGGATGAGGCCGTCGATACCGCCGAGGTCGACGAAGGCGCCAAAGTCGACGATGGAGGAAACGGTGCCCTGGAGACGCATGCCAGACTTGAGCTTGGACAGGATCTCGGAGCGCTCGGCCTTACGGGACTCCTCGAGCACGACGCGACGGGAGAGGACGACGTTGTTGCGGTTGCGGTCCATCTCGATGACGCGGGCCTCGATGCGGGTGCCCATGTAAGAGGTGAGGTCCTTGACGCGACGGAGGTCGACGAGGGAAGCGGGCAGGAAGCCACGCAGGCCGATGTCGAGGATCAGGCCGCCCTTGACAACCTCGATAACCTCGCCCTCGACGTTCTCGCCGGAGTTGAACTTCTCCTCGATGCGGTTCCAAGCACGCTCGTACTCGGCACGCTTCTTGGACAGGACCAGACGACCGTCCTTGTCCTCCTTCTGGAGAACCAGAGCCTCGATGGGATCACCGAGTGCAACGATGTCTGCAGGGTTAGCGTCCTTGCGGATGGACAGCTCGCGGACCGGGATAACGCCCTCGGACTTGAATCCGATGTCAACGAGCACCTCGTCATGCTCGATCTTAACGACAGTGCCGTTAACGAGATCGCCCTCATCAAAGTCGGTAATCGTACCGTCGATGAGGTTGTTCATCTCCTCCTCGTTGACATCGTCAAGAGAGAAAATGGACGAGTTCTGAATCTCACTCAAAGGTGGACCCCTTTCGAACTACGGGGCCCCGATTGCTAGGACCTACAGAAGGGTGCGACAAGCACACAACGTTTAGGAACACTCGGGAGCCGACAGATACTAATGTGACGCTTATGCAATCACGTTCGTATAGGTTACGGGGAAATGAGTTCGATTTCAAGCGTGAACTGCCATTTTTTACTCGTATGGAGACTTTTTCGCAATCTTGTGAACGACTGTCTCCACAAGCTGACGATAAGCAGTTGGGCATACGGCTTTGGAGTAAAGTATCCCAAGCCAACGATTCTGGAACGATTTTTCGAGAAAGGTGCCCGCGTGCTCAAAGCAGTCGTTTTCGATATGGACGAAACGCTTCTTAGCATCAACCTCAACGCGTTCATCCTTCGATATTTTAAGGATGTCTCATCGATGCTCGCGGATATCGGACGTCGCAGCCGCGGGGGCACGATGGCACGCCTCGGCACCATCCTGGTCGACCTCAACGCCAATCGTCGCAACAGTACGGACAATCGCACCAATCTTGAGTTTTACCAGGAAGAGGTTGAGCGCCGGTGCGGCATTTGCCTCTCGGACCCACTCATCTACGAGGCGTTTACCTACTACGATCGCGAAGTCCTGCCGTACAAGAACGATGACATGATCAATGCGAAAGCCATGCCGGGCGCACACGCCGCGCTCCAGGCCGTACAGGATGCAGGACTGCGCTGCGCGCTCTTCACCAACCCCAGTTTTCCCCAGGGGGCCATCGAATGCCGCATGGGCTGGGGCGAGCTGACAGACGCGCCCTTCGAGCTCGTAACGCACATGGGCAACGCCACGCGCTGCAAGCCCGATGCCACATATTATCTAGAGCAGCTGCAGGTCATGGGGCTCGAGCCACATGAGGTCCTCATGGTGGGCAACGACCCCAAGCGCGATTTCCCCAGCCCCGCCTGCGGCATTCAAACCGCCTATGTTGGCCAGGGAAAACCCGGCCGAGCTACCTGGCACGGAACCATGGAAGACTTCGCCCGCGACTTCAACGCCGTAGTCGAAGCCTTCTACGAACATCAAGTAGCCGACGAACTAAGCTAGTCCACAAATCTGGAATGAGACAAAAGGTCAGGTACGTTTGCCGCATGCTTCCTTACGTAGGCAGCGACTTGAGGACAAGATGCGATGCCCCCGGCGTCCTAGGCCGTAATCATCTTGACGCGCTCGCCGATTTTGGCGTCGCGCTTGTCGGAGATAACAGTAAAGCCCTCCAGGTCGCACACCTTTACATTTGAAAACACATGGAACTTGGAGCTGTCGGCGAGTACATAACTCGCTTGGGAATTCCGCATCACAATGCGCTTTTTGATAGCCTCGGGATAACCAGGCGTCATGATGCCACGATCCTCGTCCACCGCGTTGACGCCTATAAACGCCCGGTCAAAGTACAGCTCACGCAACGCGTTCTCCACCATTGGCCCGGTCAGCGAGCAGGTAACGGGATTAAAGTCGCCGCCAATCACCACCACCTTAGCAGCAAGCTCGCCCGTAAACCTACATGCGTAGCCGTTGGTGGTGTAGATAGTCACTGGTTTGTCGACGAGCAGACTCAGGAGCGCCGTCGCGGTGGTACCGGAGTCGACATAGACCGTCTCACCGTCCTCGACCTCCGCTGCCGCACGACGCGCGATCAGGTCCTTCTCACTACTCCGCTGCGCGCCCTTTTCAAAGACACTCACCTCGCGAGCCGCAGAATGCAGTTTGACCGCACCGCCGGTCAGATACTCGATGCTCCCCCGCTTCTCGAGCTCCTTGAGGTCGCGGCGCAGCGTAGACATCGACACATCGGGCATAAAGGCCGCGAGCTCATCTATCTTGAGCAGGTCAGCCTCCTTTAGCTTATTAAGAATCAGTTCATGGCGCTCATACGGAATCATCGGCGTTCCTTCCTTTTCATCTATTTTCAAAGTTTAACCTAATCAAGCCAATCAAAAGCAAAAAGGGCCGCTGCGATATAAGCAGCGACCCCTTATTAGATGGAAGTCGGTCTTAGCCTTGGGCTCATGGCGCGTAGCCCCAAAGCAAGACTAGGCGAGCTGATCATCCTTGTCGGTGAAGATGTAGCCGAGCACGCCGGCGACAACAGCCGAGATAACCATGCCGATCATGGCGAAAGCGAAGTTCATCGGATCGGAGGAGACGAAGGCCGGGAACGTAGTGACGGAGCCAAAGACAAAGGCCGTGGTGACGACCTTGAAAAGGCCGAGGAACGCGCCGCCGCAGGCACCGCCGATGATCTGAGCCAAGAAGAGCTTCTTGTTCTTGACAAGCATGCCAAAGAGCGTGGGCTCGATGATGGCAGAGAGGCAGATGGTCACGGCACCGGTCATGGCAAAGCTCTTGAGCTTCTGATCGCGGGCCTTGAGGAAGACGCCGAGGGCGCAGCCGATAACAGCGAAGTTGCAGGCAAAGGTGGCCGGGCAAATGTAGTCGAAGCCATTGGAGGCGATGTTGTTAATCATGATGGGATTAACTGCCCAGTGGATACCCATCGAGACGAGCACGGACCAGCCGCCGCCCACCAGGATGCCAGCAAGCACGTTGGAGCGGGCGATGAGCCAGTTGACCACGAAGGCGATGCCCTCGCCGGCATAGACGCCCAAGGGGCCGATCACGAGCATGGTGGCGGGAACCATGATAATCAGCGAGACCGCGGGAAGCACGACGAGCTTAAGGGTCTCGGGCACATGCTCATCCAGGAACTTATAGAGGAACGAGTAAACCCAGATGGCGATGATGGCCGGGATAACGGTGGAGTTGTAGCTCATAAGCACCACGGGGATGCCGAAGAACTCGCTCATGGCGCCGTTGCCCGCGTCGCCCATCAAGCCGATAAAGTCGGGATAGAGCAGACAGGCGCAGATCAGGGCCGACAGATACGGGCTCGCACCGAAGCGCTTGCCCGAGGAGAAGCCCAGAAGCACCGGCAGGAAGTAGAACACGCTCATCGAGAGGGTGTAAAGAATGGTGTAGGTGCCCGTACCCTCGGTGATAAGGCCGAGCTGAACCGCAAGGATCAGCAGGCCGCGGAGGATACCGGAGCCGGCCATGGCGGGCAGCAGCGGAGCAAAGACGCCCGAGATGGCGGAGAAGATCCTGGAGACGATGCCCTCATCGGAGGAGGCGCTCGTGGAGACCTCGGCGCCCGAGCCCTTGACAAGCGGCTCGAACTTCTCATAGAGCTTGGGTACCTCGGTGCCAATCAGCACTTGGTACTGGCCGGCTGAGTTGACGGTGTTGACCACGCCGTCGACCTCCTTGACGGCCGCGTCGCCACACTTGGAATCGTCACGTAGGTTCAGGCGAAGACGAGTGGCGCAGTGCGTCATGCCCGAGATGTTCTCGGGGCCGCCCACGGCGGCAAGAATGCCCTCGGCAGTAGCTTCCCAATCACGTTTCATAGAATGATTACCTCCCCATAGCGCAGAAGAGCTCGCGCACGAGCGCGGCCGCTGCAAGTGCATCGTTTGCATCAATCACGGACTGTATCTTTTCCTGGCCCACACTTTCCAAGGAGTCATTCATAAGCTTCATCATAGCGAGGTTATGAGCGCACTCCCCTTCCGCATCCTCGATAATTGGGAACGTATCGAAGTAGATAGCGTGGTCAAAGGCGTATTTCTTGAGATAGAAGAGCATTTCGAGCGTCTTGACAGGCGTAGCCATGCCGATCATGAGTCCGTCGTCCATCACGCCGTAGCCATCGTTGAGGTGAATGCCGTAGAGCTTGCCGGCACGACCGAAGATATCGGTAGCCATCGCGGGGTTCTCGTGCTTCATGAGCATGTGACAGTAATCGAGCGTAACGCCAAGATTCTCGCGGTCCACCGCGTTGAGGATCATGCCGGTGAGGCCCATCGTATCGATATAGGCGTAGCTGCGCTCCTCATAGGGTTTGTACTCGATGGAGATATGCAGGTCGGGCGCATAGTCGCAAACCGCCTGGAACGCCTTAACGAGGTTGTCAAACACGCGGGTGTAGTCGATCTGGAAACTGTAGTCAAAGCCATCATGACCGAGCCAGATCGTCACGGTATCGCCGCCGCAGGTGCGACAGTAATCACAGGCCTCATAGCAGAGCTTAAGTGCCTCCCCAGCGAGCGTAGGATCCTGATTGCCCAGGTCGCCATTGATAAAGTCGCTGCGAAAGCGAAGAGCAGTGCCGTTGAGCTTGAGGGCATGCGCGTCGAGCTTGTCCTTAATCTCCTCGGCGGGGATGCCCACCACGTGCTCAGGGTAATTAAGGTCCACATGGGTGAGGCCGACGTGCTGGAACTGGTCGAAGACGCGGTCGATGTTCTTCTCACCGGTTCGGTAGTAGGAGTTGATGCGGGTTGCGAATTTCATCGCTGAGCTGCCTTTCCTGCAAGGAAACGTTCAAACGGAAAGCCCCGACCGTTGCGCGCGTTTGGGCAGGTGCCCCTTCCGTAACTACAGTCTATTGCAAGTAATTCTCATTCGCAATCATGATTTCTCATGTATATTCATAGATTTTCAAAGTAAATAAACAGGAAACCAGCTTTTACCTGCACTTTTAGTTGATGCAAGTATTTGACACTACTTGAAACATAATGACTATTACTGATTCTAACTACCATTTACCGCCAAATATAAACCGTTTACCGGTAAAGAAAAGCACCTGCCCACTATGCAGACAGGTGCTTTACAGCCACAAGAACGGCGGTTACAACAGCAAGATGCAGTGACCCAGAGCCCCTAGCAGTCGACGACGGTTTTGCCAATCATGATGTTGAGGATCTCGACGTCGGTATCCTTCATGCCTACACGGCCCACATAGCCCATGCTGGCGATCGTCTCCTCCACCGTATCCTGAATCAGGCCCTCGCCGGCACGGAAGCCGCGGCCTTGCATGGCCATATCATGACCCAAAATCGCTGCATCGACAGCAGCCGAAATCTTGGCGGCGCAACTTGCCTTGGCGCCATCGCACACGATGCCGCCCACGTTACCGAGCGTATTGGAGACCGTAGCACCAATCTGCTCGCGCGTGCCACCACACAGCCAGGTAATTGCGGCACCGGCACCGCACGCGGCGCAAATTGCACCGCAAAACGCCGAGAGCGCACCAATATAGCTCTTGATGTGCACGGCAATAAGGTCGGACAGTATCACGGCGCGCACCAGACGCTCGTGGTCGCAGCGCAGGTAGTCGGCATATTCCATGACGGGCAGCGCACAGGTAATGCCCTGGTTGCCCGAGCCGCATACAATGGCAACCGGCAGCGCGCAGCCATTCATGCGGGCATCGGAGCCGGCAGCCGCACGCGCACGCGCACGGCAGGCGACGTCGTCGGCGCGAGCACCCAGCAGCGTACGGCCCACCTCGGCACCCCAAGCGTGCGCCAGGCCCTCGGCGCTAATAGCGCCGTTCAGCTCAATCTGACGCTCAACAGCAGCGCGGGCATCCTCAATGTCGCCGTCCTCGATAAAGTCGATGATGGACTCGATCGACATGGGCGTATCGGCGTTATCGGCGGCACGCTCGGCCACGACGCGCTCGGCGCAGGCAGCGCACTCCCCCGCCGACTTGCCGCACACCGGAATGCCATCGAGCGTGTGGCACGTGACATTGGTATGGTGGTCGGTAATCTCGACGACCGCGGTATGGTCACCGGCCGTGGCAGTCACCTTGATGTAGAGGTTGGGCACGCCCTCGACAAGCGACACATCACAGTATTCGGCGTCGACAAGCAGCTCAGTCACGCGAGCACGATCCGCATCGTCAACGCTCTCGAGCACCTCGAGCGCGCTCTTGGCGTCACCGCCCACGGCGCCCAGCACGGCTGCAGCCTCAATACCGTGCATACCGCCCGAGTTGGGCACGGTCACACTCTTAACGTTCTTGATGATGTTGCCCGAGCAGGCAACATCCATGTGTTCGGGCTCGCAACCGAGCGTCTGGCTCGCCAGCGCCGCCGCATAGGCAACGGCAATGGGCTCGGTGCAGCCGAGCGCACAGACAAGCTCGCGGTTCAAAACATCGCAAAACGCGGTATCACGGATGGAATCGGTAGGCATAGCCATCTCCTACATATAACGGGTTGCTCTCGCAAGTAATCAACTTCTCCATTTGATAACAAGGCGCAAAAAACCGCAAGCTGGGTTCCGGCAGACGGCCGCCAGAAGCAAATTGGCGGCAATTTTCGTGATGAGCTGATGTTCGCAACCGCTGGCTCGCCACCTTTTTAGTGTGACCCTCGCCTGTGCTTGCAAAAGCAAGGGTCACGACGCTGCCCGCCAACCTGCGCGTCAATCCCCGAGCTTCCTCCGCCCCAGGATCGAATCGCGAGCGCTGCGCATGAACTCCCCGTAGCTCATGTCCATCATCTTCACCACGATGAGCCGCTGCGTGCCGAACAGGGGTATAAGGAGCAGGGCCGCGGCGGCGAGCCACCAGCACCACGCGAAGGGCTCCACGGCGACGACGTGCCAGATGGTGAACGCATCGAGCGGGAGCATGAACAGGAGCGAGGTGACCATGCCGGGCGAGTATATCCTCGTCTTGGGGTTCGCCCTTCCCGCGACGATGTGCGCGAGCGGCTCAATGATTCCCAGAACGAGCGCGCCGATCACGAGCCAGTGGAACTGGGGAAACAGAACGGGATGAGCAGCATATAGACGGTGATGCAGAAGAGGGCGAACTTGGGGATGCGCATGTCGCGCATGGGCATGTCGGTGAGCGAGATGGCAAGCTCCACGAACCCGCCGGGATATTTCAGCTCCTCCCACTCGTGGGCGGCTATCAGGATGTAGTAGAGCCCTATAATCCCCTGGGTCACGGGCATCGACTCCCAGAAAACAACCATGTAGACCGCGACGCAGGCCGCTATTACGGTCGTAACGTAGAGGCTATTGCGGACCATGAATCTGTCGGCGAAGGCCATCGACCTCTCCTCTCCCTTAGATATAATCAACATATGTTCATTGTCTTGAGCGAAGACGATAGATTCAATGGGCACTGTCGGGAAAGTGTCGATCAGGAAACCTCATGGTGAAGACGAAGCCGAACAAGAACGACATCAGATACCTCGCAACGCAGGAGCGCATAGAGGAGGCCTTCTGGGGCCTTTTGGCGGACAGGGGCTTTCAGAAGGTCACGGTACGCGCCCTCTCCGAGCGTTCGGGCATAAACCGTGGCACCTTTTACCTGCACGCCGAGGACAAATACGACCTGCTTTCGCAGGTGGAAGACCGCATGCACCAGGGGATGATGGGCGGCGCGGCAATCGCGTCCGACGGCTCTTACGAGGACCGGGTGCCCTCCATGGTTGCCCCCATGATTGCGGGCTCGAGGTTCGTCTACGAGAACCGCAAGCGGGTGCTGCTGCTGATGGACGACACGTGCGATCCGCTCTTTTTCTCCAAGTACGCCTCCAAAGTGAAGGCGGCCATGCTCGGAGACATTGGCAATCTTTTGCCGGAGCAGCGCTACGCACTGGCTCTCATGGAGGGAGTTGTCGGCAGCCTTTTTGGCGAGTGGGTACGCGGAGGGATGAAAGAGACGCCCGAGGAGTACGTGAGCATCGTGCTTAACCTCGCCGCGAAACTCGACCTTCCCGCCATTTCGGACGTGCTTCCGCAGGGGCAGCCAGCGAAGAGGTCCTGACCGGCCTCGCACATGGGGATTAGTTAAGAATGAAGCGCGATGCGGGGTAGAGCGCAAGGGCTCCCCGGAAAGCGAAGAGACGGGATAGGAGGATTTGGAAGAAGAGGAGAGACTGCAAGACGGTGCGCCGAAGGTGGACGTTGCGGAGTGTTCGCTTCCGCTAAAGCGTTTGACCAAAAAACGCCCGAGCGTTTACACAAAAGTCGCGTTATCATGCAGTCGAACGCGGTAAAATCTTTAGCAATTCCGCCGCACGGACCAGAGAGGAACCACTCATGAAGATCGGTATCGGTAACGACCACGCCGCCGTCGAGCTCAAGAACATCATTTCCGAGCACCTGAAGGAGCGCGGCTGCGAGGTCGTGAACTATGGCACCGACACCTCCGAGAGCTTCGACTACCCCATCGCCGGTTACAAGGTGGGCAAGGCCGTGGCCAACGGTGACGTCGACCTGGGTATCCTGATCTGCGGTACCGGCGTCGGCATTAGCCTGGCCGCCAATAAGGTCGAGGGCGTACGCGCCGTCGTGTGCTCCGAGCCCTTCAGCGCCAAGCTCTCCCGTATGCACAACAACACCAACGTGCTCGCCTTTGGTGCCCGCGTAGTGGGCTCCGAGCTCGCCAAGATGATTGTCGACGAGTGGCTCGACGCCGAATTTGAGGGCGGCCGTCACGAGCGCCGCGTCAACCTCCTCAACGAGATCGACCAGACCCGCGGTCTCAAGGTCGTCGACGAGGCCTAAAGACTTACAACGCCATACGCTAACGACAGCCCCCGCCTGGAATGCACGCACATTCCAGGCGGGGGCTCTTTAGTAGATTTGTGAGCGTTTACCAAAAACCTGTTGGGATAAAAAGGGCGCCGCGGTTGGAATTCCGCGGCGCCCAAGCCACACGCTAACAGCTTTAAGGAGTCAAAGCTGGTTTAGCCAAAGAAACGCTTGATCTCGATCTCGGCGTTCTCCAGGCAGTCGGAGCCGTGGATCACGTTGGCGTTGACATCGACAGCGAAGTCGCCGCGGATGGTGCCAGGAGCAGCATCAAGCGGGTTGGTAGCGCCCATAAGGGTGCGCATCTTGGAAACAGCGGAGAGACCAGAAACGACCATCTTGACGACCGGACCGCTCGTCATAAAGTCGCAGAGACCGCCAAAGAAGGGCTTGTCGGCCAGATGGGCGTAGTGCTCCTCGACGGTAGCGCGCTCGAGCGTGGTCATCTCCATGCGCTCGATGACAAGGCCGCTGCGCTCAATACGAGCAACGATCTCGCCGATCTTGCGGTCGCGCACGGCGTCGGGCTTAATCATGATGAAGGTCTTCTCGATAGCCATAAGGTAGCCTTTCAAGTAGGTTCGCGCGTGCCCAAGTCCCATTCCGGCACCCGCCTGGACTGCATCGTAACAGAGTTTTAGCTGCAGTTAAACAAAAAGCTGTTTATTGAAACGCTGCAATTTATTAAAGCGCTCCATATGTGTCACTTCTGTTTCGAAGCCCGATTAGAGTACCATCCGACCGCTCATCAACCACATCGAACAGAGCGGGCGGTCGGTTGCCACCCGCGAACGTACCCCCTTCACAACCTGCCCAAAGGTCCTACAGAAGTTCTCGACAAGCCCCTCCCCCATAGCAGCAAAATAGGGGCGCCCGCATCAGCAGACGCCCGTAAAGCAAAAACGATTTATCAATAAATGGACAATACGTCTTCAGCCAAACCTCTACTTTGCCCCGTGACCCATCTCGACAACCTTGGTTAGCGATCCAAACACGCCCTCGTCGGCCACAAGCTGTACCTCGGCACGCTGCAGCTGCACGGCAACGGCGGCAGGGGCGGTACCGCCCTCAGTCGTACGCGCGGCGACAATTGAGGGGATGTCGAGCGCCTCGGTAATATCGCGTTCAAAGAGCGGGCTTGCCTCCTGGAACACCTCAAACGGCAGGTCCTCAAGATTGCAGCTACGCTTCTCACACATCAGGACCAGATGGCCCACCACGGCATGTGCCTCGCGGAACGGCAGACCACGCTTTGCCAGGTAATCGGCAACATCGGTGGCGGCAAGGTGCCCCACGCCGCACTCGCACGCCATGGCATCCTCGTTGACGGTCCAGGTCGAAATCATTCCGGCCATAACGGACAGGCACTGCATGAGCGTGTGAGCGGTATCGAGCGCGCCCTCCTTGTCCTCCTGCAAGTCCTTGTTATAAGCGAGCGGCAGGCCCTTCATGGTTACCAGCAGCTGCACCAGGTTGCCGTACACGCGACCGCTCTTACCGCGGATAAGCTCGGCAAAGTCGGGATTCTTCTTCTGCGGCATGATGGACGAGCCAGTGGAGTAGGAGTCTGAAAGCGTGATAAAGCCAAATTCGGAGCTCGACCACAGCACGATCTCCTCGGAAAGACGCGACAGGTGCATCGCCATGACGGAGCCGGCGTAATGCAGATCGAGCAGGAAATCACGGTCGGAAACCGCATCGAGCGAGTTGGGAATCACACCCGCAAAGCCAAGCTCGGCAGCCGTCATCTGGCGATCGAGCGGATAGCTCGTACCGGCAAGCGCGGCGGCACCCAGCGGGCAGTTGTCAGCGGCATCAAAGGCGGCCTTCAGGCGTGTAAAGTCGCGCGCGAACATCCAGGAATACGCCAGCAGGTGGTGCGAGAGCAGCACGGGCTGAGCATGCTGCATGTGCGTGTAGCCCGGCAGAATCACCTTGTCGTACTTCTTGGCCGCATCCACCAGCACATGGCGCAGCTCAAGATTGGCCTCCATGAGTTCCTTGGCCAGCGCCTTGACGCCTAGACGCGTATCGGTCGCCACCTGGTCGTTGCGCGAACGCCCGGTATGCAAGCGCTTACCGGCCTCGCCGATGCGGCGCGTCAGCTCGCTCTCGATGGACATATGAATGTCCTCATCGTTGATATCGAAGGTGAAGTTGCCGGCATCGATATCCTGTTCGATTCCGGTCAGGCCCTCGGCAATCGCCTGCTCGTCCTCGGCACTGATGATGCCTTGGGCCGCCAGCATCTTGGCATGCGCCTTAGAACCGGCGATATCCTGCTTATAGAGATGTTTGTCGACAGGCAGCGACGCGCCAAACTCCTGCGTGACCTCGGCCACGCCTGCCTCAAAACGACCGCCCCAAAGAGCCATGGAACCGTCTCCTTTCTCTAAATACCAAAACAAGCGCCTAATGAAATGCGCCATGTCGCTAAAGCAATTTACCAACCGCTAGTTTTGCACATTCCCCTACTGCGTGCGGAGCCATGTGGCTAATTTGCAAAGAAGTGACGCACCATGCACTTGGCACCCAACGTCTCCCTCCGAATGTTGCCCTGTGAACCGTCAATCCAAGCCTTCAGGCTCATAGGGACGTCCTCGACCTTTACAGCATCGAGCTCGGGCGCGAGGGCAAGTAAAGCATGCGCGATGACATTGAACATATTGGATACTCCTCCTATATATAGGCGCAAGGCCGACAAATTGATAGAAAGAGCCCCGCCGGACAACCCCGGCGGGGCTCGGACTCAGCCGCAAGCGCGGCGTCATATATGCGGGCGGAACGTAGGGGCCACCGATGTTAAGAAGTGTCAGCAAGCATAACGAAAGGTAGGGACCCCGTGCGCCCGTTATGTATCACGCGGATGGGCCGCGCGGATACCAAGGAAAGGAGGCGCTAGGCCTGAGCGGCGGCGGAGCTGGGACCCTGGACCTTTGCCCACGTCTTGAGCGAGAGCGTATCGATCTCGATAAAGCCGGCGCTGGCCTTCTCGTCAAACGTGGTGTCGCGGTCGTAGGTAGCCAGACCGTAGTCATACAGGCTAAACGGGCTCTTGCGACCGACGACATGGCAGTTGCCCTTAAAGAACTTCAGACGGACGGTACCGGTCACGAACTTCTGGGTATCGGCCATAAAGGCATCGAGCGCGTTCTTGAGCGGGCTGTACCACTGGCCGTTGTACACGGCGGTGGCCCAATCCTGCTCGAGCTTGATCTTGGTCTTGAGCAGGTCGCCCTCGACGCAAATGTCCTCAAGTGCCTTGTGGGCGGTGATGAGCGTCAGGGCGCCGGGAACCTCATAGCACTCACGGCTCTTGAGGCCCACCAGACGATCCTCGACCAGGTCGAGACGGCCAAAGCCGTTGTCACCCGAAATCTTGTTGAGGGCGATGACGATCTCGGAGAGTTTCATCTTCTTGCCATCGACGGCGACGGGCTTGCCCGCCTCAAACTCAATCTCGGTGTAGGTCGGGGTGTCCGGCGTGTCCTCGGGGTTCTTGGTCATAACCCAGGCGTCGTCGAGCGGCTCGTTCCAGGGATCCTCCAGGTGACCGCACTCGATGGCGCGACCCCACAGGTTGTCGTCGATGGAATAGGGGTTGTCGTTGGCGCCCTCGGGAACCGGCACGTTGTGGGCGTGAGCATAGGCAACCTCATCGGGACGGCACTTCAGATCCCACTCGCGAACCGGGGCGATAACCTTAAGCTCGGGGTCGAGGGCCTTGACGGCAGCCTCAAAACGAACCTGGTCGTTACCCTTGCCGGTGCAGCCGTGGGCGACGTAGGTCGCGCCAAACTCGTGAGCGACCTCGACAAGCTTCTTGGCGAGCAGCGGGCGAGACAGCGCGGAGAGCAGCGGGTACTTGTTCTCGTACATGGAGTTTGCGGCGATGGCCTTAGTCAGGAACTCATCGGAGAACTCGTCGCGCAGGTCGAGCACCTGGCAATCGAGAACGCCCAGGTCAAGCGCCTTCTGCTTCTTGGCATCCAAGCCGGTCTCCTCCTGGCCCACGTTGCCGCAGACGCAAACGACATCGAGATTCTTCTCGTCCTGGAGCCACTTGACACATACGGATGTATCAAGACCACCGGAATATGCGAGAACGACTTTTTCCTTGCTCATGGCTGTTTCCTTTCGCCCTTGGTAGCTAGTTAGAACATCGGTCAGTTGCAAGTCATTTCGAGGTCAAAAAACCGTGCAATATCAGGTTAAATAGCAAAAAGCAGCACAGCATGCTCTAGAAACATGCGTTTATATCGTGCTAAAACCCAACGACCTCAAAATGACTCTGTTGGGGCATTTCACCCCATACGAACAGAGACGATTGTTATCGTCGTCGGGAAATTGCGCGCTGGCGTCGGATGGCATTATCTGCAGTGGTGATGATCTTTACGAACTGCATCTGCCTCTCCTTTCACCTATCGCCGGGCGCAATTCTAATATCGTAAACGGTACCTTTTCTTCGGTAAGCGGTTGTATTTCCGTCTCCGTTTTCGATGGTCGCTATATTACGCTAAAGTGCCCGCAGCACAAGCGACAAATTCAAATTTCTGAAAAGTTTTTTCATTACTTTGTGAAGCGTGGTGCAAATACGCTCCGTTCCTGCGACAATACGCTCAGTTACTGGTTGATGGTTATAACGTCTGAAACAATTTCGAAACGAAAGGCGCGCTTTTATGCAAACTTACGAATCGGACACCAATATCGGAAGCATTAAGATTCTCGCCGTCGACATGGACAAGACGCTGCTCACCGACAAGCGCGTGTTGCCGCAGGGTCTTGATGAGCGCCTGGACAAGCTCGCCGACGCAGGCATTGTATTCTGCCCCGCCAGCGGACGCCCCGCCCCCAAACTCGAGGAAATGTTCGAGAGCATTAAGAACCGCCTTGCTTTTTGTCCCGACAACGGAGCCTGCGTCATCTATCGCGGCAGCTATATCTATAAGAGCAACATCGATGTGGCGCTGTATCAGCAGGTGCTCGCCCGTGCCTCGGAGGACCCGCGTGCCGTTCCCGTCTTGTGCTGCTACGACGAGTTCTATGTGCTCGCCCGCGACCATCAGTACCACGACGAGATCAGCGTGTACTACAACACGATCAACTACGTCGATAGCTTTGAGGGCCTTGATATCGAGTCCAACAAGATTTCGATCTTCTTCCCCGCCTACGATGCCGAGCCAGCGTTTCGCGAGGACTACAGCCCCGAGTTCTCGGACAAGCTCTACGTCACCAACGCCGGGCGCGAGTGGATCGACTTCATGAACCTGGGCGTCGACAAGGGGTCGGGCGTCGCGCACCTGTGCGACCACCTGGGCATCGATATCGCCGACGCCGCCGCCGTGGGCGACACCTACAACGATATTCCCATGCTCGAGCGCGTCGGGCATAGCTTTATCGTGGACAATGCCGAGGAGCACATGAACGCGCATGCCAAGTGGCGCATTCCGAGCAACAACGACGGGGGCGTACTGACGCTCATCGACGCCATCCTGGCGGCTCGTTAACGTTGCTCGTCGGGCCTGGTCGGGCGGCACGGGTTAACTTTTCGCTCGGTCAGGTCCTGCGCAAGACGAAAGCCACATTAAGTGGCTTTCTTTGCGTGCGGAATCTACGAAAAGTTAACCCGTGCCGCCCGGCCAGGCCCTAGGTTTACTTTCCTGCCGCCAAGATGGCGTCTTGAGTGTCTAGATACTTAGCTGAAATGATTTGAGCAGAGGGGAGCTCCTTGTTGGGAGGGGCCCCCCTCTGTTTTGGTTACTGTGGGACAAATTAATCAGTAGTGTTTGTCCCAAATCTTAAGTATGTGGGGGCTTGCGTCTTGGGCGAGCTTGCCTTACGGAGTGCTTCCCTATTTCGCGTCGGCCCAGGTTATGCCGGTGCTGGCTTCGGCGATCAACGGTACGCGGAGGTCTACTACGTGTTCCATGACGTCGCGGACCATGGCGGTGAGGCGCTCGACTTCGTCGACGGGGCACTCAAAGTCCAGTTCGTCGTGTACCTGCAGGATCATGTGGGCGGCAAAGCCTTCTTCCAAGCGACGGCTTACGCGGGCCATGGCGATCTTGATGATGTCGGCGGCGGTGCCCTGCATGGGGTGGTTCATGGCCGTGCGCTCACCAAAGCCGCGGAGCTGTGGGTTTTTGGCCTTGAGCTCGGGAATATGGCGTCTGCGGCCATACATGGTCTCGGCATAGCCCGTCTGCTTGGCTCGCGCCACCACATTGTCGAGGAACGTGCGCACGCCCGGGTAGGCCTCGTAGTAGCGATCGATCATATCGCGCGCCTCGGCCATCGAGATGTGCAGCGACTGCGACAGACCATAGGCCTGCTGACCGTACACGATGCCAAAGTTCACGGCCTTGGCGCGGCTACGCAGGTCGGGTGTCACCTCGGACACCGGCACGCCAAATACGCGCGCGGCCGTCTCGGCATGGAAGTCCTCGCCTTCGTTGAAGGCGCGCACCAGGTGCTCGTCACCCGAAAGATGCGCGAGCAGGCGCAGCTCGATCTGCGAGTAGTCCACCGCCAAAAAGACGCTGCCCTCGCCCGCCGAGAACGCCGTCTTGACGGTACGCCCCAGCTCCGAGCGCGTCGGAATGTTTTGCAGATTGGGGTCGCTCGAAGACAAACGCCCCGTCGCGGTGATGGTCTGGTTGTACGTGGTGTGCACACGCCCGTCACCACGGCGCAGCGGGCCCAGCGTGTCCAGATAGGTCGACTTAATCTTGGACTTCTCACGCCAGTCCAAAATCAGGCGCACGATCTCGTGGTCGCGGGCAAGGTCGCTCAGCACCTTGGCGTTGGTCGAATAGTAGCCGCGCTTGGTCTTTTTGAGGCCCTTGGTCGGAAGTCCCATAACATCAAACAGCACGTGCGAGAGTTGCATGGGGCTGCCGATGTTAAAGGTCTCGTCGCCGGCCAGGTCGCGAATGCTGCGCTCGACATCGGCAATCTGGGTCGCCAGGCCCTCGGACAGACTGTGCAGGCGGTCGGGGTCCACGAGCATGCCCGCGCGCTCCATCTTGGCAAGCACCGGCACGAGCGGCATCTCGATCCCATCGAACACGTTGGCGGCGTTCTCGCGGGCCATGCGGTCACGCAGCGGTGCAACCAGCGCCAGCGTCAAGGCCGCCGTGCGAGCGGCGGGCGCAGGAGCGCCCTCGCCAGCACCCTCTGCGCCGCGCGCCGCAGGCAGCGCTATCTGCAGATACGTATCGGCCAGATACACCTCGTCAAACTCGGAGCGGTCGGAATCCAACAGGTAGGCGGCAACAACGGTATCGAAGATGCGCGTGGAATCGACTGCCAGCGGATCCATGAGCTCGAGCTCAGAAGAATCGATGGGCGAAAGCTCATGCAGGAGTGCCTTCATATCCGGGCTCGCCACGCGGCCCTCCATAAACAGACGTGCGAGCACGCCGGCAATCACGCCGTGGACGAGGTTGAAGCCCTCAACCTCAGCCGCCGCACCGCCGTCGCCCTCCTCGAGCGAGAACAGGCCCTTGGACGTCGCCAACCACAGCGTGCGCGTCAGTCCAAAGAGCGCGCCCTCTTCCTTGTCGTCGTCCACCACGGCGGCGACCCACTCGCCGGCATCAATCGCGCGGGAGACCTCAGCTGCAATGGCACCAAGCGCGTCAGTATCGCCGGCGGCTGCGCGCAAAACGGTGGGCATCTCAAACGTGCTGGCAGTGGCAGCAGCGCCACCCTCGTCGCCGATCAGCGCCAAGAAACGGTTCTGCATGGCGGTGATACCAAGCGTACCCAGCGCCGCAGACACCTCGTCGGCAGAAAACGCCGGGAAAGACGTCGCCTCAAAATCGAGCTCAACGGGCGCATCGGTGCGGATGGTCGCCACCTTACGGCTCAGCAGCGCGTCGTCGATGTGTGCGCGCAGGTTTTCGCCCATCTTGCCCTTGACCTCATCGGCGTGTGCGATGACCTCGTCCAGGCTACCGTACTGCGCAATGAGCGCGCTCGCCTTTTTGGGGCCGATGCCCGGCACGCCGGGGATGTTATCGGACGTATCGCCCTTCAGGCCGTAAAAATCGGGCACGAGCGCCGGCGTGATGCCGTGATACAGATCGTCCACGCTCTCGGGCGTCATGATCGCCACGTCGGACAGGCCCTTGCGGGTCGAGACCACGTTGACGTGCTCGGTCACGAGCTGATACATATCGCGATCACCGGTCACCAGCAGCATGTCACAGCCGGCCTGCTCGCCCAGGCGCGCCATAGTGCCCAGGATGTCATCGCCTTCCCAGCCCTCGGACTGCAGAATCGGCACATTGAGCGCACCGAGCAGCTCCTTAATCATGGGAAACTGTGCGTGCAGATCGGGGTCCATGGGCGGGCGCTGAGCCTTGTACTGCGGCAGCATCTCCATGCGCACGCGCGGCTTGCCCTTATCAAATGCCACGACCACACCGTCGGGGTTAAAGGCGTCGATCATCTTGAGGAACATATTCAAAAAGCCAAAGATCGCGTTGGTGGGACGACCGTCCGGCGCGTTCATGGTGGGCGGCACGGCGTGGAAGGCGCGGTGCATGAGCGAGTTGCCGTCGATGACGGCAAAGGTACGGCGCTTGTCAGACATATTGAATACCTCGCTTTGGGCTGGGCACGGTTTGCTCACTCCAGTTTACACGCTCCCCGCCCCACGGCCACCGCACATCAGGCTTCCCTGCCGTCGCGGGCCCGAGCGTGATACGATGGCTCACGGTACATCAACCAGCACGATCGATCCGAAAGGAGCCTGCGTCATGGAGCGTCCCTGCGCATGGAAAAAGTACACGCCACAGCAGATCGAGGAGCTCGAGGAGCTTTGCCGCGGCTATAAGCAGTTTTTGAGCGAGAACAAGACCGAGCGCCTGTGCGTCAAGACCGGTATCAAGATGGCCGAGGAGGCGGGCTACGTCAATCTGGAGACCGTGATTGCCGAGGGCCGCGCGCTCAAGGCCGGCGACAAGGTGTACGCCGCCAATCACGGCAAGGACCTCATGCTCGTCAACCTGGGCACCGCCCCGCTCGAGCAGGGCTTTAACATCCTGGGCGCCCACGTGGACTCGCCGCGCCTGGACCTCAAGCAGAACCCCGCCTTCGAGGCCGGCGACATGGCTTATCTCGACACGCACTACTATGGCGGCGTCAAGAGCTACCACTGGGTCGCTTCCCCGCTCGCACTCGTAGGCGTCATCTGCAAAAAGGACGGCACCACCGTCGACATCAACATCGGTGACAAGGCCGACGACCCGGTCTTTACCATCTCCGACCTGCTGATCCACCTCTCGAGCGAGCAGATGGCCAAGCCCGCCAAGGACGCCGTCGACGCCGAGATCCTTGACGTGATCGTGGGCGGCCGCCCCGTCAAGTTTGACGAGGACGACAAGGACGCCCCCAAGGAGCCCGTCAAGCAGATGTTCCTGGACATCCTCAAGGAGCAGTACGCCGTCGAGGAGGAGGACTTCCTCTCCGCCGAGATTGAGGTCGTGCCCGCCGGCCCGGCCCGCGACATGGGCCTCGACCGCTCCATGATTCTGGGCTATGGCCACGACGACCGTGTCTGCGCCTATCCGTCCATGCTCGCCCAGATCAACGTCGCCAACGTGGAGCGCACGAGCATCACACTCATCGTCGACAAGGAGGAGATCGGTTCCGTGGGTGCCACCGGCATGACAAGCCGCTTCTTCGAGAACACCGTCGCCGAGATCATGACGCTCGCCGGCGAGGATAGCCCGCTGGCCCTGCGCCGTGCACTCGCCCACAGCCGCATGCTCTCCTCTGACGTGTCCGCTGGCTTCGACCCGGGCTATGCCGGCAAGTTCGAAACCAAGAACGCAGCCTTTATGGGTCGCGGCCTGTGCTTTAACAAGTACACGGGCAGCCGCGGCAAGGGCGGCTCTAACGACGCCGACGCCGAGTATGTGGCCCTCATCCGCGACATCATGGACGAGGCCGGCGTGGACTTCCAGACCTGTGAGCTTGGCCGCGTCAACGCGGGCGGCGGTGGCACCATCGCCTACATCATGGCCAAGTACGGCATGAACGTCATCGACTCCGGTGTTGCCGTCCTGTCCATGCACGCCCTGTGGGAGGTCGCCAACAAGGCCGACATCTACGAGGCCTATCGCGGCTACAAGGCCTTCATCGAGCGCGCCTAACCAACCCTTCATCAGTTGCGGTGAAATACGGACTAAACTGGCCCATAAACGGCCAAAACAGACCGTATTCCACCGCAACTTCCTTTTTTGCAGAGGAGAGTCCATGCTGCAGGTCATCATTTCGCCCGCCAAGCAGATGCGCGCGGCCCAAGATGCTTTTGAAGTCCTGGGCATTCCACCTTTTGTGCACGAGACGGCTCGCCTCCACCGCGCACTGCTAGATATCGAGCGGAATGAAGGCAGCGGAGGTCTGCAGGCGCTATGGAACGTGAGTGACAAACTGCTGGGGCCTTGCCTCAACACCCTGCATGAGTTTGGACCCATCCTGAAAAACGGCGATCTCGACAATCCCGCACTCGCCCGTCACCTCTCCCCTGCCGTCATGTCCTATCACGGCATTCAATACCAGAGCATGGCGCCCGAGGTGATGGATTCCGCGCAGCTCGCATGGCTGCAAGACCATCTGTGGATCCTCTCGGGCCTTTACGGATGCGTACGCCCCTTTCATGCCGTTGAACCGTATCGGCTGGAGATGGGCGCGAAGCTTGCCGTCGACGATGCCCGAGACCTCTATGCGTTTTGGGGCGACAAGCTCGCACGGGCCATCGCTCCGGCGGGCTCCAACGCTACGATCGTCAACCTCGCCAGCGCGGAATACGCCAAAGCCGTTCTGCCCCGCCTCACCACCGATGCCACGGTCGTCACATGCCTCTTTGGCGAAGGCATCCGCAACGGCAAGCCCATCCAGCGCTCGACCGCCAGCAAAAAGGCACGCGGCTCCATGGTGCGCTGGATGGCAGAAAACAAGCTCGAGGATGTAAGCGGGCTCACCGCGTTCGACGTTGGTTATCGCCACTTTCCCGAGCTTTCAAATAAAAACACTTTGGTCTTCCTGAACGAGCAGGCCTTGTAGGACCACCGCTACTTTTGAATGTGCCGCCTAGGCACGGCGTCTATTCCGCCAAGCCGTCGGCTTTGGCAATTTCATTTGTCGAGCCGTCCTGATAGGTAATCTTGACATGCTCAACCTCGGACACCGCAACACCCGTCGGAGGCTCCAGGCGCCATTCCGTCAGCGCAATGTCCATGGTCGTGGGAACGTCCCCCTGATCTTTGAGCTCGACCGACAGTGTCTTAAGCGACGCATCGAAGGTCACGCGCTCGATCTCTTCACCAGGAATGGAGCCACCGCTCAGCTGCAGCTGCACAAACTCGTCGCGCGGATACCAATAGTCGCCCGGCGCGGCCACCGTGTTACCACCAGCGACCTTCACCGTCATGATCGGCAGGGCATCGTCGGCCTCAAACTCCCAGGCAGCGCCGCCGCGACCACCATACGTCCAGATACAAAAGGCAATCACCAGCACGGCAAGCACCGCAAAGCCAATCGCGACAAGGCCATGGTGCGCACGGCTTTCCTCGGCCGATACATCCCATTGCGTCTCTCGATATAGATGCTTGTCTTCCATGTTCGCCTCCCCACAGGCACGCTCGTTGGCCCAATCGTACCCATTCAGGCTATACTTGAGCCCATGACATAACGGGGAGCTTGCAGGACAAGACGACAGGCTGAGATTGGGCGCGCCCGCCCTGACCCGCAAACCTGATATGGGTAATGCCAACGAAGGGAGCCGTGCCAATGAGCACACAGACCGAGCCCAAGCTCGTCACGCAAATCGACTTCGCCCGCGCCGGGCAGATCACACCGCAGATGAAGGAGGTTGCCGAGCGCGAGCATCGCGACCCCGAGTACATCCGCGAGCGCGTGGCAGACGGCCGCATCGCCATTCCCGCCAACATCGTGCATATCAAAAAGGGCATGCGCGCCTTTGGTGTCGGCGAGGGCCTGTCCACCAAGGTCAACGTCAACCTGGGCATCTCGGGCGACAAGGCCGATGCCGCCGAGGAGTGGAAGAAGGTCAAGATCGCTGAGGACTACGGCGCCGACGCCATCATGGACCTCTCCAACTCGGGCAAGACGCGCCAGTTCCGCCAGCAGCTCATCGACGAGACGCCGCTCATGGTGGGCACGGTGCCGATGTACGACGCCATCGGCTACATGGAAAAGCCGCTGGTCAAGCTTACCAAGGACGACCTGCTCGAGGTCGTGCGCGCACACGCCGAGGACGGCGTGGACTTTATGACCATCCACTGCGGCATCAACAAATCGGTCATCAAGACCTTTAAGGAGACCGGCCGCCTGATGAACATCGTCAGCCGCGGCGGCTCGCTGCTGTTTGGCTGGATGGAGGTCACCGGCAACGAGAACCCCTTCTACGAGTTTTACGACGAGGTGCTCGAGATCTGCCACGAGTACGATGTGACGATCTCGCTCGGCGACTCCTGCCGCCCGGGCTGTCTCTACGACTCCAACGATGCTACCGAGACTGCCGAGATGATCGAGCTGGGCAAGCTGTGCAAGCGCGCCTGGGCCGCCGGCGTCCAGGTCATGGTCGAGGGCCCGGGCCACATGGCGCTCGACGAGATCGCCGCCAACATGAAACTGCAGAAGCGTCTGTGCCACAACGCCCCGTTCTATGTGCTCGGGCCGCTGGTGACCGATATCGGCGTGGGTTACGACCACATCACCGCTGCCATCGGCGGCGCCATCTCCGCCAGCTCCGGTGCCGACTTCCTGTGCTACGTGACGCCGGCCGAGCACTTGTGCCTGCCCAACGCCCAGGACGTGCTCGATGGCCTCATGGCCACCAAGATTGCCGCGCACGCCGCCGATATCGCCAAGAAGGTGCCACACGCCCGCGACATGGACGACAAGATGGGCCAGGCACGCCGCAAGCTCGACTGGGATGCCATGTGGAAGTGTGCTCTCGACCCGGTCACCGGCAAGAAACGCTATGAAGAATCCCCCGCCGCCACCGAGGGCACCTGCACCATGTGCGGCAAGATGTGCGCCGTCCGCACCGTTAACAAGGTGTTCGAAGGCACGACGATCGACCTCGGCATGGAGGACTAACTCGTCACCGGAGCCACAATCGGTAACATGGTGTTCGTCAATTGTTGACGTGTGAACATTTGCTTACATTTGCGTAAAGATTGCATCGCCCGCCCGGGTTCGACATAGAAGTCGGCCCGGGCATCTTTATAATGCGGATTGAAGACCCATTTGATTCCGACCGAACAAGGGAGCAAACATGGATCGCAGTAAGGTACCTGCCGTCCTGTCCATCGCAGGATCCGATTCCAGCGGTGGCGCCGGCATTCAGGCCGACATCAAGACCATCACGGCGCACCGCCTGTATGCCGAGACGGCCATCACCGCCATCACCGCACAAAACACGCTCGGTGTCACCGCCGTGCAGAATATCTCCCCTGATATCGTCGCTGCGCAGATCGACGCCGTATTTGACGATATCCGCCCCAGCGCCGTCAAGATCGGCATGGTTTCCTCTGCCGAGATTATCAAGGTTATCGCCGACCGCCTGAGCGCCTGGAACGCGACAAACGTGGTCGTCGACCCCGTCATGGTAGCCACCTCGGGCGCACGGCTGATTGCCGAAGATGCCGCCGAGGCGCTCACCCGCCGCCTGTTCCCACTAGCAACCGTCATCACGCCCAATATTCCCGAGGCCATGGCCCTGCTTGACTACGAGGTCGACTCCGAGCGCACACAGCAAAATGCCGCCATGCTCCTCACCCGCCGCTTTGGTTGCGCATCCCTCGTTAAGGGTGGGCATCTTGTCAACGAGGCCAACGATGTATTGGCCGAACCCGCGCCACTCGATGACGAGGGCAACCATCTGGGCGATCCGCTCACCACGTGGTTCCGCCACAAGCGCATCGAGACCGACAACACACACGGCACCGGCTGCACGCTTTCGTCCGCCATCGCCTGCGCGCTGGCCCAGGGCATGGATCTTGCCGATGCCGTCAATGCGGGCAAGGCATACCTGACAGGCGCTCTGGCCGCCGGCCTGAACATGGGCAAAGGCTCCGGCCCCGTCAACCACATGTGGCAATATTAAGATTCGCAGCCCAAAACCGCTGCAAAGGGGACAGGCACCTTTGCGGTGGCTCCCACAAACATCTCGATCTGTAACAGTAACTCGGCAAAATCGACCCTAGATGTTACAGATCAAGACAAACAATCGATATCGACCTAAATTATCTTAATCTGTAACATCTAGCCCGTTTTCGGCCTTGGAACTGTTACAGATCAAGACAAACAAACGAAACAAGCCCCCGCAAGGGGAACTCTGTGGTGGTTTGGGGCCGTGCTACTCACCGAGCATCTCTTTGAGCTTGGCTGCCACGGCATGTCCCAAGCTCTCGTGGCTCTCGGGCATCATATGCAGATAGTCGATATCGCCCGGCTCGGCAAACTCGGCGGCATTCAAAAAGTCGCAGCCAAACTGCTCGGCCACGTGCGCGTAGTACTCGGCAAAATGCTCCGAGGCCTCGGCGGAGCGCTCGTCAAAGTCGGTCATGTACACATCGGCGATCTGCGGCTTGATTTTGATAGGAGCCATCAACAGAATGCGCGGACAAGGCGCAGCGTCGGTCCACGGAAACGCGCGGACGGCGCGAATCAGCGCCATGGCGCCACGGGCGATATCGGAAGCTGTCACGTTAAAGACCGTCTTACAGTCGTTGGTGCCCAGCATGATCACAATGGCGTCCAGCGGCTTATGAGCCTCGAGCAGCATCGGAAGCGCGCGAATGCCGTTGAGGTTAGTGTCCAGATGGCACATGTCGTCGCGTACCGTCGTGCGGCCGTTGAGGCCTTCTTCAATTACATGCCAGCCCTCGCCTAAGTCACGTTGGACCACGCCACACCAGCGCACATCCTGCGCATAGCGCACCGCGGTACCGTCGCGCATGCCCGCCGGATCGTAACCATAGGTGTTGCTGTCACCAAAGCACAGAACGTTTTTCATCGTAAGCTCCCCACTCAATAAAAAGCCGACAGGAGCAGCCTCTCCCGTCGGCTCGGTATATCGCATCACGAGCACCGTTTACAGGTACTTGCGCCAGTCGTCGCCATCCTCGTCATCCTCGGCAGCGGCCTGAGCCTGCTCGGCGGCACGGGCGGCTGCGGCGCGGGCGGCAACCTGAGCATAGGACTCCTCGTTTCGCTCGGGGAAGTTTGCCAGCACGTGCTCGAATTTGGCGAAGTCCTCGTCCCAGCGCGTAGAGGGCACGGCAAAGAAGACCTGCTTGACCTTGAAGTCGCCCGATGCGAGCTCCTTGCGGAAGAGCTCGGCCACGGCCTCGGCATCAAAGCCGTTGTTGTCGCTGCCCCATGCGCCCAGCACGAGCTTCTCGCGACCCAACTCGTCGCAGATGGCGAGCACAAAGCGGATGCGGTCGCGCAGGGCATCCAGCAGAGCATCGTCGCTCACGCGGTACTCCTGGCGAGCACGCTTGGCGTTGGGTGCAGCGGCGACGATCACGTCAGCATAGGCGTGCACATGCTTGCGCTCGAAGCGCACCGCAGGCACCACTAGGGCACGGTTACGATAGAGCTCGCAGTTGATGTTGCGGCGACGGTTCTCGCCGTACCACTTACGCTGCCTATCGAGAACGTTGTACAGATACGAATCGGCGCACAGCGTGGCCTCCTGGCCCAGATAACCCTGAATATATCCACCGCCCGGATTGGTAAACGAGGCAAAGGCGAGCACGGCCATGTCGCAGAACTGCGCATAGCCGCGACCGTTATCGAGGATTGCCTGCGTGGCGGAGGCATCAAGCACAGTGACCTCGGGCAGGACCGGAGCGGGCTCCTCAGCAGGCGCGGACTCAGCTTCGGCGATTTCCTCGGCAGGCTCCTCGACGGGCTCGGGCGCCGCCTCGGTCTCGGGCGCTGCCTCGACCTCGGCAGTCTCCGCGTTCTCGACGTCCTCGGCGACCTGCTCTTCGGGGGCCACAGCAGTCTGAACCTTGGCCTTCATCGCCGCGACAAAGCCGGCGGGCATGCCGTCAAACTCGCGAACACCAGCAAGCGAACGCTCGATATCCTTGGCGCAGGCCTCGGACACAGTCATCACATGGCGCTCGGCGGCCTTGGCACGGGCCTCGCGCTTGGGATTGGGCTGACCCGCTCGGTTGGACCTGCGGTTACGGTTCCTGTTGTCGACGTCTGCCATAAGTGGTCACCTTTCCTGTCGCTGCCGCTATCGGCTTTTCCCATCCATGATACCCCGCCGCGCACAAAAAAGACGGCCCCGAAGGACCGCCTTTCGCATCGTTTTACCGTGTCCAGCAGGAAGCATCGCAATGCCGCGCTTTAATCGCGACGGCCGAGGATGTTCAGAATGCGCAGGAACACGTTGATGATGTCCACGAACAGGTTGGATGCCATGAGCACGGCGTTGGGCAGCGTGGGCGGCACCGTCGTTGCCACATAGGTGTCGTAGCCGATGAAGCCGGCGAACACCACGATCACGATCAGGTCGGTGATGGTCTGCGAGACGCCCATGAACATCAGCACGATCTCAACCAGAATAGTGGCGAGCAGAATGCCAAAGCCGATGCCATATACGCGCTGGAAAAACTTGGGGAACGTCACGCCCAGCGCACCAAAGACAAAGGTGATGGCGGCCGTGGCGATAAAGGCGGTGTTAATGGTAGGCAGGTCGTAGTTGGCAAGACCAAACGACGCCGTCAGGCCAAAGGTGCTCGCAAAGACCACGTAGCCCACGAGTGACAGGCCCACGGACTGTTTGCTGGCAGCAGCCGACATCATGACCATGCCGACGATGGTCAAAATAAATGAGCCAAAGACCAGCGGCAAAGCGGCGCCGCTCATCATCATGCGCGCAAATGACATGGTGCTCGTAAAGTAAGCACCGGCGCCCATGGCGCAAAAGCCCAAAAAGATCAGAGCAGACATGACAAGGTTGTACGCGCGCGGCGACATCTCCTTGGCACGGCTTGCGCCGGTCTCGATGGGGCCATTCTGATAGCCCTGGATATCGTTCATACTTTCGTCCTTTCAAAAAGCACCGCGACGGCGCCGTAGCTGACAAGTTTCCTGCCATTGTACCCGAACGCCACGCGTTCTTACCTGCGGCGCTCGCCCTCGAGCGTACGATCAAAAGCCCAGACCCACCAACGCATCACGTGCGCCTGCGAGCCGTCCGCCCGCTCACGCGTTTGGTCCTCTAGATACAACTCGGTCGCATGTCCGCCAAAACGTACCTTATAGGTTGCCGTACGAATGCCGTGAACCGTCAGGCCAAAACCGGTGGACGAGACAATCTCGTCAATCGTAAAGCAGCGACCGTCAACCCAGCAGACGGTAACCGGCACAACCTGTCCGCCCGCGAGAATGCGAGCCACGACGTCCACATACTGCTTGTGCACGCGCCGAGTTTTGCCGTCTGTCTGTCGATATTCCATGGCCCCTATTATCGAACGCATGTTTGCATGTTGTAAAGCGAACAGACTGTGGTTTTGGAGTGTCGGAGCAAACGCACGCGTCCGCATGGCGTGTTAGCAAAAAGAACGACCGCGGTCAACAGGGCTAATATTCAATTTTAGTACCAAAAAATTCACTTCTCCCATCAGAACTCCGTAAAGAAACCCGCATGAGGTGATACGATTTATCATGTTTTTGTAACGAGTCTGCAAATATCGAGAAAGCCCATATATGGACGTAACGTTCTCAACCTTCCTCGGCCAGCTTGTGTCGAACCCAGTCCTTGCCGTCACCGTGATCCTCGCGCTCGGCGCCATCTTCGTCAACGGATGGACCGACGCGCCCAACGCCATCGCGACCTGCGTCACCACGCGCTGCATGCCCGCCCGCGCCGCCATCCTCATGAGCGCCGCATTCAACTTCTTGGGCGTGCTCATCATGACGCACTTTAACGCGAGCGTCGCCAACACCATCTCACATATCGTCGACTTTGGCGGAAACAGCACCATGGCACTCGCGTGCCTCTGTGCGGCGCTGTTCTCCATCGTCGTCTACGGTGCTACGGCATCGCGTTTTGGTATCCCCACTTCGCAAAGCCACAGCCTCATCGCCGGCCTGACCGGAGCTGCTATCGCCCTCGGTGGTGCCAACAGCGTCAACATTCACGAGTGGATGAAGGTTATCTACGGCCTGGCGCTCTCCATTGGCCTGGGCTTTGTCATGGGCTGGATCCTGTGCAAGCTCGTCTCGATTCTTTTCGCCGCCGCCAACAGGCGACGCGCCAACGTTTTCTTTAAATATGCTCAGATTGCGAGTGCCGCGGCCATGAGCTTTATGCACGGCGCGCAGGATGGACAGAAGTTCATCGGCGTGCTCTTTTTAGGTGTCGCCTTCGCCAACGGCCAGACTAGCGTCGGCGACGCCGGCATCCCCATCTGGATCATGCTGCTGTGCTCGGCCACCATGGGCATCGGCACCAGTGTGGGCGGCGAGCGCATCATCAAGTCCGTCGGCCAGAGCATGGTCAAGCTCGAAAAGTACCAGGGCTTCTCCGCCGACCTGGCAGGTGCCGCGAACCTGCTGCTTGCCACCCTTACCGGCATCCCCGTGTCCTCCACGCACATCAAGACCTGCGCCATCATGGGCGTCGGTGCCGTCAAACGCCTCTCGGCCATCAACTTCGGCGTCGTCAAGGACATGATGTTCACCTGGTTCTTCACCTTCCCCGCCTGCGGACTCATCAGCTTTGTCATGGCCAAGCTGTTCATGATGTTCCTCTAGCCACACCGAGCGTCCATCCGGACCGCAAAACTTCGCCCACCCGTCTTCGCCTCGAAAGGACCCACTCATGGCAAAGAAACCCGATTCGTTCTACTTTGACAACTACGTCGCCTGCGCCGACCTTGCCGTCCAGGCCGCCGAGCTGCTCACCAAGATTTTTGAGAACTTTGACCCCGCGCAGATCCACGACATGCTCGAGGAGATGCACGCGATTGAGCATGCGGCAGACAAGAAGCACCATGAGCTCGAAGACGCCTTGCTCACCGCCTTTATCACCCCGCTCGAACGCGAGGATCTGGATCTGATGAGCTGCTCACTCGACACCGTGCTCGACCGCATCGAGGGCGTCGTGCAGCGCGTCTACTTCACCAACATTCAGAGCATCCATCCCGACGCCATCGTCATCGCCCACAAGGTAACCGATGCCTGCCGCGCCATGAAGGACCTTATGGTCGAGCTTCCCAACTACCGCAAGTCCAAAACGCTGCGCGAGCTCGTCATCCAGATCAACACCATCGAGTCCGAGGCCGACGAACTCTACATCAACGCCATGCGTAACCTGCACGTTAACGGCAAGGACCCGCTCGAGGTCATCGCTTGGCGTGACGTGTACGCCTTCCTGGAGTACTGCGCCGACTGCTGCGAGAATGTGGCCGATGTCGTGGATTCGATTGTCATGAAGAACAGTTAATTGGGGGTACGTGTCCCGGCGGCGAAGGGCCGGCCACGGTTTGCTTTCTCACTCCGGCTGCTTTGCAGAGTCGTTCGAAAGTAAACCGTGGCCGGCCCTTCGCCTTACATACCACCATTGGGAACTTTGGCTGATACTTTGAAAGCAATGAGGCTTTTGTTGGTAGGGCCTTTGAGCCCGATTGGGAACTTTGGGACCGCCTTAAACGTTTAGCTGAATCGGGCTTTGGGTACCCTTTGTTTTGCTTTGGATTGATTCACTGACTTTGGAGGGTTTGATTATGGGGTATTTGGATCTGGCTCGGTCTCGGTATTCTTGCCGTTTGTTTGAGACTCGGGCTGTTGAGCAAGCTGTTGTGGATGCCATTGTTGAGGCGGGGCGTATTGCTCCTTCTGCTTGTAATAATCATCCAGCCCGTGTGATGGTGCTGGATACGCCTGAGCTGTTGGAGAAGGCTGCTGCTTGTCAGCCTCGGTTTACTCGTGATGGGTCTATCTTTGGAGCTCCGCTTGTCTTCCTTATTTGCAGCGTTACCGATGATGCTTGGGTACGCCCGTATGACCAGATGAATTCCAGTGAAATCGATACGTCCATCGTGTGTGATCAGATGATGATGGAGGCCACCGAGCAGGGCCTGGGAACGTGCTGGGTATGCCATTTTAAGCCTGAGGTGGCACAGGAGCAGTTCAATCTGCCCAAGGGCGTCTATCCCTATCACATGCTCGTCTGTGGCTATCCCGCCGACCACATCGCCGATCCCGAGCATCGCGAGGCCCGCACTATTCCCCTCTCCAACTTCCTCCTCAAGTAGTTTTTGGACATACCTTAAAATCTACCTTTTACCACGCGCCCTTCGCCGAGTTCTGTCTCATCGCATGCAGAGCTCGGCGTTTTGTTTCCCAACCCGTATACAGCCACAAAAAAGGAGCCCGCAGGTGCGAGCTCCTCTTAAGGACACTAGATTGTAGCCCTAATGCTAATCCAGGTCGTCGGCGGCAAAGTTGTCGATCGGGGCGAAGGGATCGGCCACGGGGACAACCGGGTCAGCGACGGGCAGCGGCTCGGCGGGAACAGTCACCGCAGGAGAAGCGGCAGAACCGACCGGCGTGGAGGCCATGAGGTCGGCCGGGAAGGAGTTCTGGGCATCGTCCATGAAGTGCTGGATGAGCTTGAGGTACTCGGCCTTGAACTCCTCACGAGAAGCCTTGAGACGATCGATCTCCTCGAGCTCGGCCTGCTTTTCGGTCAGAGCCTGGCGGATAACCTCGCGGGCCTTGGCGTCAGCCTCGTTGCGGATACGCTCAGCGTTCTCGTTGGCATCGTTGACGATGGTCTCAGCGGTCTGCTGGGCAGCGATCAGGGCAGCGGAAATCTGGCGCTCCTGAGCGGAGAAGTCAGGGACGGGAGCAGCCACGGGGGCGGCAGGAACGGCCTGGGCGGTGGCATCCTGAGCCTGGGCAAGCTGAGCCTGCGCATCGGCAAGCTGCTGCTCGGTAGCAGTCAGACGACCCTTAAGGTCGACGATCTTAGCGAGCATAGCGTCAACCTCGGAGGACAGCGTCTCCAAGAAGACGTCGACCTCAGCAGGATCGTAGCCACGCTTGGCCTCAGAGAAAGTCTGAGCCTGGATGTCTGCAGGGGTAATAGCCATAACAAGTCTCCTTTTTCATCGCCTCGGCGTACACGCCCGACGTAAGTTACTAAGTCAGTTCTATACGAGTATACCTATAAGAAGCTGCAGAACCAGCCTCTGCACCAACTGCAACGCAATAATCGCAACGACCGGCGAAAAATCGATACCGCCCATCGGCGGGATGAAACGACGGAACAGGTTGAGCCACGGACCGCACACGCTATCGAGCACCGCAGCAATATCCTGAAGCAAACCACCCTGCTTCATGGGAATCCACGTCATAAAGCAGTAGACGACAATGAGCGTGGAATAGAAGTTGAACAGCGTGTTGACCAGCTGGACGATAGTGTAGATGTTGATGGGAATCTCCTCGTCTTGTCTTTACTTAAGGTAGCCGTCGGCACGAAGCTTCTTGAGATCGGAATCTTTGACCTCGCAACCGGTGGGCAGCACCATGAACACGCGGTCGCCTACCTCCTTGACCGTGGCGCCCAGACCGCAGGCAAAGCCGTAAGAGAAGTCCAAGACGCGCTTGGCAACTTCGGTGCGTACGCCCACAAAAATCAGTGCGACAGGCTGCTTGGTGCGAACGCGGCGCACCACGGTCTCCACGTCGTCATAGCTCTCGGGGCGCAGGACATAGGCCGGCAGTTGCGGCGTGGCGTTGATGATATTGCTCGCATAGGCCGAGGCATCGCTCGGTGCAGGCGCGGGTGCAGCGGCGGCACGGGCGCGGGTGTTCTCGGCGTAGCTCGACGGCGTGTCATAGGCACCAGGACGATAACCGCTCGCAACACTGTCCTGCGAGCGCGAAGGCGGGTTATACGTCGTGGCATGGCGGGAGTCATCGCCGACCAGCTGACCGGAGCGCGTATACACGGCAACCGACTCAGCTTCACCGCGGCGCGTCTGACCAAGCAGGCCGTTGCTCGGCTCGTCTTGGGTGTAGAAGCCCTCGCCCGAAGCACCGCCGTAGCCGTTGCCCTGATAACTATCGTCATAGCCGTCATCGTAGCCGTAGTCGTCGTCCTGGCCATAACCCTGGTCGTAACCCTGCTGGCCGCCCAGGTGCATCTTATTTTTAATCTCGTCAAGGAAGCCCATGGTTGTGTCCTCTCGCGGTTTAGTGCAGGCGCCCCGATAATCAGTGCGCACTTCAGAGCCTTATTTTACTGCAAACTCCGGGCTAAATACTACCCTGCCCAGGCGAACGAGCGTAGAGCCCTCCTCAAGGGCAGGCTCAAAGTCCTCGCTCATGCCGCAGGAAAGCTCAGGCAGGTTCAAATCGGGATGCGCCGCCTCCAGCTCATCCCTCAGCTCACGAAGCCCCGCAAAGGTGCGGCGTGCCACATCCTTATTCCCCCGGGGCGCCATAGTCATAAGCCCCTGCACGCAAATTCCCTCAAGCTCCGCAAGCTCACCCGCGGCGGCGCGAATCTCATCGGGCGAAAAGCCTCCCTTCGACTCCTCACCACTCACATTGACCTCAATGAGCACACGCTGGGGGCCGGCGAGCTCGCCTGCCTCAATCTTGCGGACAGCACGGCTCGAGATCGCCTGCGCCAGATGCAGCGAACCCACCGAGTGAATCAGCTCGGCTGAGCCCAGCACCGCATTGATCTTATTGGTCTGCAGGTTGCCGATCATATCGAAGCGCACCTCGGGCAGCTCCGGATGCTCCGCCAGACCCGTGAGCTTGCGAACCAGCTCCTGCGGGCGGTTCTCGGCAAAATGGCGATACCCCGCCTGGATGGCAGCAACAGTCTCATCGACACCAACGGTCTTGGACACGGCAATGAGGCGCGCGGCGTCGTGGGGGCGGCCCGCGCGATCGAGCGCCGCATAAAAACGTTCCAGAATCTGCTCGCGGCGAGCGCGCATCAAATCCAAATAGTTATCCATTGCCAATCGCCTCCGCTGACAGCCAAACAAGTAGTCCCATGCTAACGCAAGAGCGCGGCCCCGCATGTGCAAGGCCGCGCTCACTTAGGTATTTACAATCTTTCGACGAACGGGGCTACTTACTCCTCGTCGTCCTCGCCATCGTCCTCGTCCTCAAGATGATCGAGCAGGTAGCGAAGACCCTCGCTGACCTCGTTGGCGGGCACCTTGGCAACGTAACGCGCGTCGACGGCGGGCCTCATGATAACACCCTCGCCCGAAGGCACGCGCATGCTCTCGAGCTCATCCTCGTCCACACGGGCGATATCGCCGGCGTTCATGCGCTGGCCGGTCAAAAGGAAGGTCAGACGACAGGCGGCATCGATGGAAATCGAAGCGATGCGATCGAGGTAGCGCGAAACCATGATGGCGCGGCGCAGGTCGTCATAGTTGCTGTCGTCGTCCATAAAGTCGCCCGTATCCATACGGTTAAAGGTGCGGAAGAACTTCTCGTAGGCAGCGTGCACTGGCTCGTCCTCGACGGCCAGGTTGCAGATGATGGACATATCATTGGTGACGAGCGCAGAAAGCGAAGAGCCCAGCACCTGGTAGACGGCCTCAGCCTCGGCCTCAACCGTGCCGACAAGCTCCTTGGGCAGCGAGATGTCGGCCTTGATCATATGACGCGTGGCACGGCAGATCTGACGGACCTTATCGGTCATGCGCTGCAGGTTAAAGTCGACGTAGATGATCGTCTGAAGCAGGCGGAAGTCGGAGGCGACCGGTGACTGCGTGGCGATCAGGTTGTAGCAGACGGCCTCCAGGTTGGCGCAGCGCGCGTCAATCGAAAGCGTGCGCTTCTTGGTCTTGGTGGCGAGCTTGCGGTCGTCGCTCACATAGGCCTTCACGGCATCGTGGAGGGCCAGATCGACGGCCTCATAGATGCTCAGCATCTCGTGACGGGCCTCGACGAGCTGACGGGAAAACAGTTTGCGCATGGTTCACTCCAATCAGTTGGGTGCGGTCATGCCGCCCGCACAGTGAATACGCACCGGACTAGGTCCGATCGGCTTGGGACTAGTCGCACCGATCAGCCAAAGCGGCCGGTGATATAGTCTTCCGTCCGCGAGTCCACCGGGCTGGTGAAGATCGCGTCGGTTTGACCATACTCGATGAGCGTGGCGGGCTCGCCGGCAACTTCCTGCAAGAAGAATGCGGTGTAGTCGCTGATACGAGCTGCCTGCTGCATTGAATGCGTGACGATGATGATCGTCATCTCGGGCGCCAGCTCGGCCATCAGATCCTCGACCTTAGAGACGGACGTGGGGTCGATGGCGGAGCAGGGCTCGTCCATCAGGAGAACATCGGGTTGCACCGCAAGCACGCGCGCGATGCACAGACGCTGCTGCTGACCGCCCGAGAGCGCCAAACCATCCTTGTTGAGCTGATTGGATACCTCTTTCCAGAGGTTGGCGCGCTTGAGCGATTCTTCCACGATGTCATCGAGGTCGCTTTTGCTAGTCACACCCTGTAGACGAGGGCCAAAGGCGACATTCTCGTAGATGGATTTGGGAAACGGGTTGGGCTGCTGAAAGATCATGCCCACGCGACGACGGAGGTCGACCGGGTCGACGCCCTCGGCATAGATATCATTGCCGTCGAGCGTCATGGTGCCCTCGACGCGCGTACCCTCGATCAGATCATTCATGCGGTTGATGCAGCGCAAAAACGTCGACTTGCCGCAGCCCGAAGGGCCAATGAAGGCGGTGATGGCGTTTTTGGCGATGTTGAGGTCAAGCCCCGTCAGCGCATGAAAGTCACCGTACCAAAAGTTGAAATCCTTGGCCGTAATGGCCGCTTGCTCCAGCGTGGGAGCGGACTGATAAACGGACATGGGACTCCTTAACTAGCGACGCTTGCGCGACAGGAAGCGCGCAAACAGGTTGAAGGCCAGAATGATCACCATCAGCAAGAGCGCGGTGCCGTAGGCTGCGTTCATGTTGATGCCGTCGTTGGCAAGCAGGTACAGGTGAACCGTCATGGGGCGGCCGGAATCGAGCGGCGAAATAGGCAAATTGATGGCTTGGCCCATGGTGTAGAGCACCACCGCGGTCTCGCCAATGGCGCGGCCGATGGCGAGGACGATGCCCGTGGCAATACGGCCAAAGGCAGAAGGAAGCACAATCTTGGAGACAACCTGCCACTTGGTGGCGCCCAGGCCGTACGCGCCCCAACGGATATAGCGCGGGACGGCGCGAATGGCCTCTTCGGTGGTGCGCATGACAATGGGAAGCATCAAGAGCGCGAGCGCCAGAGCGGCCGAGACCATCGAAAGGCCCAGGCCCATGGCCTCGACAAACAAGGCGTAGCCAAACAGGCCCATAACGATGGAGGGCACCGAGGCCAAAGCGTCAGCAGCGTAGCGAATGAGCTCGACGACCTTGCCCTGCTTGGCGTACTCGGCCAGATAGACGGCTGCCAGCACAGCAATCGGCGTGCAGATAAGCATGGCGAGCGCCGTCACATAGACGGTCGAGACGATCGTGGGCCAAATTCCGCCCTCGGCGTTGACGCCCTGGGGCCAACCGAAGATAAAGTCGAGCGAGATATGCGGCAGGCCGTTGATGACCACATAGGCAATGATAGCGACAAGCACCAGCGTGGTGATGTATGCCGCGGCACGGAACACGCCAAGCATGATCTTGTTGGACAGGTCCTTGTTGATGCGGCCCTTCTTGCCATGGGAAAGGGCACGCTTGATGCGCTCGCGCGACGAGGTCGTATCGACCGTCGTGTCAACGGAATCGGACATAGCCTACCCCCTCTTCTTCTTGGAAATCAGACGGACGATGCCCACCAGCGTGGCGGAGATGATAAACAGGACCACGCCCATGCCGAACAGCGCCGAGCGGTGCAGACCCGAGGAATAGCTCATGTCGAGCGCGATCTGGCTCGTGAGCGTCGAGATGGGGCTCGCAATGCTGTCGGGAATAACCGGGGCGTTACCCACGACCATGAGCACGGCCATGGTCTCGCCGATGGCACGGCCCATACCCAGCACGATGGCATCCACGATACCCAGTTTGGCGGCAGGTAGCACGACCTTATAGATGGTCTGCCACTTAGTAGCACCCATGGCATACGATGCCTCGCGAATACCCATGGGAATGGAATTGAGGGCATCGATGGTGAGCGTGGTGATGGTAGGGACGATCATGATGGCAAGCACGAACCACGCCGTCAGCGCACCAAAACCAAGACCACCGGTCAGTTGCGCGATAAACGGACGGATGATGATCATGCCAAAGAAGCCATAGATGATAGAAGGGATGCCGGCCAACAGGTCAACGGCAGGGCTGATGAGCTTGCGCACGCGCTTGCTGGCGATCTCGACCAGATACACGGCCGTGCCCACGCCTAGGGGCACACCCATGGCGAGCGCACCGACGGTCACCAGACCCGAGCCGGCAAGCAGCGACACGATGCCGTAGTGGCCCTCAGAGGGCGCCCACGTAAAGCTAAAGAAGTCCGCCAGACCGATGTCGGTAAAGACGGGCAGCGCCGAGTACGTGGTAAAGACAAAAATCAGGATGACGGTAACAACCGCCAAGAACGCGCAGGCAAAGAAAATCCACTGCAGCGCCTTCTCCTTGATATAGGTGCTGCGCGATACGAGCGCCAGCTCGCGCTTCTTGGGCGCCTGAGCATTCTGCTCAGTCTGGGAGTTTTCCTGTGCTTCCATGCTACTCACTCCCCTTCTCGTCGTTGGTGACGGGAATAAAGCCCGCCTCGCGAATCTGCTTGTCCATCTTTTCGGACGTCACGTAGTCGATGTAATCCTGCGCCTGCTGCGAAGGCGCACCCTTCACAAAGAAGTAAAGGTCGCGCGAGATGGGATAGCCGCCACTCGCGACCGTCTTCTCGGACGCCTCAACATGATTGACCGAGACGGCCTTGACCGAGGTCTTGGCGTTGAGGCCATCGACGAAGCCCAGCGAAATGTAGCCGATAGCCCCGCGCGAACGAGATACCACGTCGCGCACCTGGCCCGTGCCCGAAAGAACGGCGGAGCGGCGATCGAACGGGGTGCCGTCCATCACGATGGTGCGGAAGGCTTCACGCGTGCCAGACGCCTCATCTCGGTTGATAACCTGAATCCTCAGGTCCTCGCCACCGACTTCTTTCCAGTTGGTGATCTTGCCGGCATAGATATCGCGGAGCTGCTCGGTCGAGAGGTTATCGACGGGGTTGTCTTCGTTCACGATGACCGCGATACCGTCGTGGGCAATGACGATGGGAGTCAGGCCCAGATCCTGTTCGTCGGCATTGAGTCCACGGGAGGAGCTGGCGATATCGGCCGTGCCAGCGCTGACGGCTTCGATGCCAGCGGAAGAGCCCAAACCGGAAACGAGCACGTCGATGCCGGTCTCCTCCTTAAAGCCCTCTGCCGCAATTTCGGCGATAGGAAGGCAGGTCGTGGAGCCGGCCACGGTAATGGAAGAGGTAGAAGATCCCGAAGAACAGGCGCACAGCGTAAGCGTAAGCACAGCGGCGCTCAGGACCGATACGATCTTTCTCATAGCATCACGCCGATCGCAGCATGGCGCCCACAGGTGCCGTCCTCGTTACGGTAGGAATAAAAGCGGTCGTTCTGACGCACAGACGAAAGCTGGGTATCCACGATATTATCCGCGTCCACACCGGCATCTACCAGCGCCTCACAAATGGCAGCGGAAAGATCGAGCATGCGAGAGGCACTCGCATCGATGCAAGAGAACTCGACGGCAAAGCGATCCATGAGTTCCTGGGATACCTCATATTCGTCAGCCAAGATATGGGGGCCGATATAGGCGGAAACGTCGCTCGCATCGCAGCCGGCAGCATCGCAAAGCGCCTGGCACGCCTTGGCAGAAATACGTGCAATCGTGCCCTTCCAACCGGAGTGCACCACGGCAAATCCGCCAGGGGCCACCAGCACCACGGGAACGCAGTCGGCAAAGCAGAGCAGCACGGGCACGTCATGGGCCGTACAGACGATGGCATCGCAGCCCTCGGCAATCTGCTCGCGAACAGCCTCAAGATCGTCGGCGCCGTTCGAAGTCACCGTAACGATATGGTCACCATGTACCTGATTGGGCACGAGCAGATTATGCTCGCACTCAGTGGCGCCCATAGCTTCGAGCGCTCGACGACGATTTTCTTGAACAGCAAAGGGGTCATCGCCTACATGCGAGCCCAGGTTGAGCGAGGAGTACGCATCTTCAGAAACGCCACCGGTGCGCTCGGTAAAGGCAAAGCGGACATCGGATGTCGCGCCCTCCACCAACGTAACTCCATCATGGTCGACACGCGAAACGTTGTCCGCACGTGCTGCCATACTAAAGCCTCCTAATAACACAAGTACCGCGGCGTCGCCGCGCAGTCCGCGTTTATACGGCTGTCATACTTCCTTAAAAGGATACCCGCAGCGGTAGGGACCAAACGTAAAGGGAACGTAAGGAGATTGGAGGCTTTCGTTTACAAACGAGAAACAAAACGGGGTGCATCCAAATGGACACACCCCGTGCAGGTCGTTGAGAAAAACGAACTAGAAGCTACCGCGCTTCAGGAAGTCGGGAAGCTCGAACTGGTCGTTGCCAAAGTTGGGCAGCTCGGTACCACCGACGTTGCGGGTCGGAGCGGCCTGAGCCGGGCTGGCAGCCGGAGCGGTGCGCTGCGGCTCAGCGGAGACAGCGGCCTTGCTCTGAGACTGCTGAGCAGCAAAGAGCTCATCCTGACGGTTGACGTTGGAGTCGGAGAAGCCCGTAGCGATGACGGTGATACGCACCTGATCGCCCAGGGACTCGTCGACAACGGTACCGAAGATGATGTTGGCCTCGGGGTCGACGGCGTTGGCGACAACGTCGGCGGCGTCGCTGATCTCCTGGATGCCCAGGTCCTTGGAACCGGCGATGGAGAGCAGCACGCGCGTGGCACCATCGATGGAGCTCTCGAGCAGCGGGCTGGAGATGGCCTGCTGGGCAGCGTCGACGGCACGAGTATCCCCAGAAGAGGTACCGATACCCATCATGGCGGTACCGGCCTGCTTCATGATGGTCTTAACATCGGCGAAGTCCAGGTTGATGATACCGGGGACGGTGATGAGGTCGGTGATGCCCTGGGTGCCCTGGGAAAGGACGCCATCGGCAATCGCGAAGGCCTCGAGCATGGTGGTCTTCTTCTCGGCGATGTCGAGCAGCTTATCGTTAGGAATGACGATCATGGTGTCGACGCAATCGGAGAGGGTCTTGATGCCCTCCTCGGCGCTCTTCTTACGCTTGCGGCCCTCGAAGGTGAAGGGCTTGGTCACGACGGCGACGGTCAGTGCGCCGACCTCGTTCATCGCGATATCGGCAACGATGGGAGCAGCGCCGGTACCGGTGCCGCCGCCCTCGCCGCAGGTGATAAACACCATGTCGGCGCCAGCGAGCGCCTCGGCGATGTCGTCGCGGGACTCATCGGCAGCCTTGCGGCCAACCTCGGGATTGGCGCCGGCGCCCAGGCCGCGGGTAAGGTCGGTGCCGATGTGCACCTTGATATCGGCATCAGAGATCGCGAGTGCCTGAGCATCGGTGTTGATGGCAACAAACTCGACGCCGCGGATGCCCTCTTCGATCATTCGATTGACCGCGTTGGTACCGCCGCCGCCGACGCCGACCACCTTAATGACGGCAAGGTAGTTGTTGATCTCTGTCTCGTGCATGTCGGTCCTCCGAACAAAGGTTATAGCCATAGCATGGGTCGACCCCTGCGCACATTAACCTTCAGGTTGAAAGTAAATGCAAAGGTAAACCGTATTATGTTTGCACATTATGAACGTATCAGTCAAATAATTGACCGTGAAAACCAAACAAACCAGATAAACGGCGTGGTATGGCCCCTCAACAAAGCATCAACCAGCGCTACGAGGTCGGAGCATTCCTAAATGTGTAGTTGCCCGGAGAGCGCACATTGATATACGTTACGCCCTCTACCTGCGAAAGCAACTTGGTGACTACGCGTTCCTTCTTGGCGATATCGTCCGAATCGCCCAGCGACACCTCAATGCCGTTATTGAGGTTTGCCGAGATGGCTTCGACCGAAGGCGTGGAAATATCCTTGACTTGTCCCAAGAACTCGCTCGAAAAACCACGCACATAATCCAGGCCGGCCTTAACGGCTTTGGAGTTCACCGCCTGGCCGGAAACCGGAGCGACATCCGCCGAGACATCAGTCAATAACACCGCGCCATAATGCTTGGCGAGCGCCAGCGCGGCATCGATTCCGGTCAAGGTATTTGAGCCCTGCCCTGTCGTGATGACGTTGCCCTGGTCGTCCACTTCGACCGACGTCGACAGCGGGGCGATCCAGGTGTCATCGTCTCCGATAGCCCAGGCAAGGTCGTCGGAGCTGATATATGCAATGGCGATAACTTTACGCTCCGTCGGCGTGATGATAAGCGTATGGGGAAACTGGCGCTGGACATCTACGCCCGAGACCCACGGGTTCTGCTTGAGATCCTCGGTAATCTGGTCGGGATCGACGTTAAAAAGCGACGTTCCCTCGGGCAAGTCGATCAGCTGGATAGCATCGTGCTTCGTCACATGCTCGCTGCCTTGAATCTGAATATCAGTGGCAGTAAACAATCCAGAGTTGATCACCACGATGACAACGACGACGAGCACGGCCAAGACGGCCAAAACGCCGCCCACGATTTTGCCTTTGCCTGTAACGACAGAAGCGGCGTCTGATGTTTTATTTGCCATCGCTCCAAGTGAAGATAACGGGTTGAAGCCTTTTTTACTCGAAGGCTTCTTGGCGGTAGCCGGCACCGATGTCAGCGAGCGCGGTTTCGATGCGCCCAGCGTGCGGCCTGGACGCGCCGCTTTAGTTCCCGTCGAGGGCTTGGGAGTTGCCATGGGACGGGCAGGCTTGGCGCCCATAACAGGCTTTGACGTCACCGAGGGACACGAGGACTTTTTTGCGGCCGGACGATTACTGAGCTGCGAGCCGACGACCGGACGACTGGCCTGTCGAGCATGCCCGACAGACTTAGAGTGCGCGACGGTATTGCGTTGAGGTTTGGCAGGCGCGCCGGAACGCCCTCCGGCGCGGCGGAAGGTGGGTTTCGATGCTCTAGAAGCCGAGGAATTTAACTTCCGGTCTGAGCTCGATGCCATACGCCTCCCTCACCTTTCCGTGCACATGTCTGATAACCGCGGCAACGTCATCGGCCGAGGCAGTTCCGTTATTAACGATAAAATTAGCGTGAACGGGCGAAATTTCCGCGCCGCCAATTGAAAAACCCTTTAATCCACAATCCTCGATAAGCTTGCCCACACTCGCATCGGGCGGGTTGCGAAAGACCGACCCGCAGGATGCGCGACCCATGGGCTGCGTACGCTTGCGCCTTGTAAGGTACCGCTCCATGCGCTCGCGAATGTCGGCCTTGGGCGCCGGTTTAAGCTTGAGCACGCACTCGAGGATGATCTCATTGCGGGGAAGGCTACATTCGCGGTAGCCCCAAGAGATCTCGGACCCCGCATAATGCTTGATACCGGATGCCGGGTCAAACGTTACGACATCCTCAACCAGCGAGCCAATCCACTCGGTCCGCGTGCCGGCATTCATAGATATCGCACCGCCGACCGAACCAGGAATGCCAACGGCAAACTCAAGGCCCGAGAGGCTACGCGACAGGGCATCGTTGACCAGGCGCGCAAACATCACGCCCGCACCGACCGTCAGCGTACAACCGTCATCGGCAACAACCGTGCGCTGGAACTCACGTCCGAGCGAAATGACGGCACCGCGATAACCGCCATCGGCAACCAGCAGATTGGAGCCCTTGCCGATGATGACCCACGGCACCTGCTCGCGATCGAGCACCGCCACGGCGCGGCGGAGGGCATGATAGCTATGGCACGTCACAAAGAGGTCGGCCTTGCCGCCGATACGATAGCTCGTATGACGCGCAAGGCGCTCGTCCTCGATCACATCCGTGTCGATCATGCCCGAGAGCGCCATGACGGCGTTAAACAGACCCATTAGACTTAAGCGTCTTTCTTGGCAGTCAGATACTCAATGAACTCGGGACCGACGGTCGTAACGTCGCCGGCACCCATGGTGAGCAGCAGGTCGCCCTCGCCCACCATCTGCTCGAGCTCCTGATTGAGCTCAAGACGGCTGGAGCAGTACACGACCTCCTTGCCAGGATGCTTGGCGCGCACGGTATCGGCGAGCATCTTAGAGGTGACACCCGGAATGGGCATCTCGCCAGCCGAGAACACATCAATCAGCAGCAGTTTATCGGCATTGGCAAATGCATCGGCAAAGTCGTCGCACAGGGCCTGCAGGCGCGAATAGCGGTGCGGCTGGAACACGACGTCGACGTGCTTGTAACCCAGCGACGAAGCGGCAGCAAGCGTCGCCTTGATCTCGGTGGGGTGATGGCCGTAATCATCGACCACGGTGATGCCATCGATATCGCCCACGTGGGTAAAGCGACGGCGGACGCCCTCAAAGCTCGAGAGCGCCTTGGCGGCGGCGTCGATGTCAAGGCCCAGGACATGGGCGACGGTGAGCACCGCCGTGGCGTTGAGCATGTTGTGGCGACCGGGATTGCTCTTGATCTCCACAGCGCGCTCAGTGCCGTCCTCAAAGCGAACGATAAAGTCACTCTGGATGCCCTTGACATCCGGGTGCATGCAGACGATGTCGTTGCTCTCGGCAAAGCCGTAGGAAAGCACGTGACGGCCCGTCGACTTGGCGAGCTCGACCAGATGCGGGTCCTCACCGCAGACGATGACGGTGCCGTCCTCGCCCACCAGGCTCATGAATTTGGCGAAAGTTGCCTCGATCTCCTCGATACCCGAGTAGTGATCGAGGTGGTCGGCCTCGACGTTGGTCACAATGACTACGTTGGGGTTCAGGAACAGGAAGGAGCTGTCGGACTCGTCGGCCTCGGCGACAAAGTAGTCGCCCGAGCCGTTCTTGCCGTTCGTGTCATAGCCCTCGACGATGCCACCGATCAGGAAGCTCGGATCCAGACCCATGCGGTCGAGCATGGTGGCACACATCGAAGACGTGGTGGTCTTGCCATGCGTGCCGGCAACAGCGACGGTGGTGTAGCCGTGACCCAAAGCAGAGAGCATCTTGGCACGGGGCCACACGGGAATACCAAGCTCGCGAGCGCGCACGAGTTCAGGGTTGGACTCCGGAATAGCGGTGGAGACAACAACCACGTCGGGCTTGACCTCGTCGATCGTGGCGGCCTCATGGCCCACATGCACCTTCACACCAGCGCGGGTAAGCTGGCGGATATAACGTGACGTCTTAAGGTCGGAGCCGGTAACGGCATAACCGCGCTCGTGCAGAACGAGGGCGATGCCGCTCATGCCGGCGCCGCCGATACCGATAAAGTGGGCGCTCTTAAACTCGGGCGCGGAGGTTGCAGTCTGGGAATCAGCCATGTGCTCGTGTACTCCTTGCGTAAACACTGCCTGTAACCCGTTAACTGTACCGCACCTACCGCATCAGCGCGAGGGCGACCGAAGATATCCCGTCTAACTAACGCAAACCCTCTACTGCATCCGCCAGAAGAGCGGCGGCTCTATCCTGAGCCAGACCACGCGCCGCCTGACGCATGGCGTCGCGCGCCGCCGCGTCATCGACCAGGTGCAGCAGCTCATCGGCAAAGGCAGAACCGTCGATATCGGCATCGGCGCAGAGCACGCCGGCCCCGGCGTCGACCAGATAACGGGCATTGGTGGTTTGGTGGTCGGCCGTCGCATGCGGGTACGGCACGAGCACCGAAGGCACGGCGAGCGCAGCGATCTCGGCCACGCTCGATGCTCCCGAACGCGATAGCACCAAATCGGCAGCAGCCAGCATGTCGCCCATGTTGTCGATGTAAGGCTGGACGCGGTAACGCTTCGCCTCCTCGAGCGTCAGCGCCAAAGCGCGCTCGGTCTCCTCAAAGCCGTCGGCACCCGTCGAATGCAACACATAGAGGTTCTTGCGCGAAAGCAGCTCGTTTTTGAGCGAAGCCACGCGCTCGTTGAGGTGCTGGGCGCCGAGTGAACCGCCAAAGACGAGCAGCAGCGTAGCGTCCTCGGGAACGCCAAGTGCCTTGCGGCCGCGAGCGCGATCGCCCTCGATCACCGAGCGACGTACGGGGTTGCCGGTCATGAGCACGTGGTCAGGGTCACCTTCGCGCTCAAAGACCGAACGCGCTGCCGGCACCGAGATGCACACGTGGGCGGCGTGGGAGTTCATCATCTTGTTGGCCAGGCCCGGAACAGAGTTCTGCTCATGCAGCAGATACGGAACGCCTGCGCCCTTGCACCACCCCAGCAGCGGAACCTCGACATAGGCACCAAAACCGATGGCGGCATCGGGCTTGCCGACCTTTGAGAAATGACTGGTGAGCGCACGCTTGGCCCTGTTGACACGCCACAGGGAGGTCAGCGCCGTCCAAGGACGGGAGCGGTCGAAGCCCGTGACCGTAATGGGCACAAAATCAAACCCAGCCTCGGGGACCAGACGACCCTCGAGCTTGCGCGACTGGCCCACGAACACAACGTGGTGGCCACGATCACGCAGCTCTTCGGCCAAGGCGAGCGCGGGGTTGATGTGTCCCGCCGTGCCGCCGGCTGCAATAGCAACGGTCATCTTATCGGTCATGGTAGTCCCTTCGTACACGCGGTCCCTGGTCGTCGGTGCGTAGACGCGCCGACGGGTCCGAGTTCAAATCGATTCGATTATATCCGCCGCCCGCGCTGCGAGGGCTGGGGCGCTGAGGACGACCTTGCGGAGCCGTCCGCGGACGTGGACGAGCTGCCGGCTCGGATGTAGAACCATCCAGAACGGTAAAGCCGCTACGCGAAGGTCGTTCACCGCGCACATGGGCTACGCCGGCGGTACTCTCATCCATAACGGCAAAGCTCTCGCGGCGACGGTCGTACTCATCGCGACGGGCGCTCTCGTACGAAACGCGCAGGATCAGACCAGCAAGCATAAGCGACACAATAATCGATGAACCGCCGTAGCTAATAAACGGCAACGGTTTGCCCGTCATGGGAAACACGTTGAGGATGCCCAGCGCGTTAATCAAAAACTGCACCGCGAGAATGACCGCGGAGCCAGACGCCATAAGCGCGCCCCGACGATCGGTCGCCTGCTCGGCAATGCGAAACGCCGAGTAGATCAGCATCGCAAACACCAAGAAGAACAGCACGGTTCCGACAAAGCCGACTTCCTCGCCAATGATGGCCAGGATGTAGTCATTGTGCGCCTCGGGCAGATACGAGTACTTCATGGTTGAGTTGCCGATGCCACGGCCGAACAGACCGCCCGAGGCAAAGGCCATGATGGCAAGCGTGGCCTGATAGCCGTCACCATACTCGTCAGCCCAAGGGTTCAAGGCAACCTGAATACGCACCATACGGTACGGCTCTGCGACAAGTGCAATCACGATCACGAGAATGCCGAAGATTAGCACGCCGATGATAAATCTCGGGTCGAGACCCGCAAACAACGCCATGCACATGAGGGTCAACAGGATGATCAGGACAGTACCGAAATCGGGCTGGATAAAGATCAGAAAGAGCGAAATACCCAGGTAGATGCCCATCTTGCGAAGGAATTCGTTGATGTTGCCACCGGGCGAAAAGAAGCGATCAAGCATGATGGCCGAATACGCAATGGCAAATGGCTTTAAAAACTCGGAAGGCTGGAACTGAATACCGGCGATGTTGAGCCAGCGCGTGGCGCCACGGCTGCCGCTGCCCACCAAGAACACCAGAAACAGTAGCCCTATCATGCCGATAAGGAAAATCCTAAGCACATCCTCCCCAAACCAGCTGTCCGGCAAAACGCGCACGATGGCAATCAGCGCCAGAACACCAACCACGGCAAACGCGGCCTGTCGACCCAGGAAAAACGTCGCCGAGCCATTCTCGTGCAGCGCCTCGACCGAAGACGCCGAGTACACCATCAGCAGACCAAAGCACGCCAAAGTAAACAGGCAGGCCATAAATATCAGACGGGGGCGCATGATGCGGGCGGGAACGCCGGCAATATAGCGTTCGCTAAACGACTGCCTGCCACGACCGGAACGCGGTGTGCTGCGCCGCGAGGAAGCACGGTCCGAGTCGGGCCTCCTCATACCTTGTCGGGGGCTCTCCTCTCTCACCGGCAACCCCTATTCCATTTGCGATTTCGCTGCAGCGGCAAGCTGAGCCACGTAGTCCTTAAACACGCGGCCGCGCTCCTCATAGCCCGAGAACTCATCGAACGAAGAGCAGGCAGGAGAAAGTAAGATCACGTCGCCACGGCTCGACAGCGAACGGGCAACGTCCACGGCATCGCGTAGGTCATCCGCTTGGGCGATATCCACATCGCCATCGACATCGGCCTCGTCCATAGCGGCGGTAAAGCGCTCGCGCGCATCGCCAAAGCAGACGACCGAGCGCACGTTATCCATAACGACGCGCGCGAAGTCCGTGAGCGGCGTGCCCTTATCGTGGCCGCCGAGCAGCAAGATCACGTTGTCATCGGGAAATGCCGTCAGTGCCTTCTCGACCGCGTCGGTGTTGGTCGCCTTGGAATCGTTGACGTAGCGCACGCCGTCAATCTCGCCGCACGGCTCCACGCGGTGCTCGAGCGGCTGGAACGAGGCCAGACCGCGGCAAATGCCCTCGGGATTGGCACCGACGGCCAGGACAGCCGTGGCAGCGCACAGGGCATTGATAACATTATGATGGCCCGAGATCTTGAGCTCGGATGTAGCGATGAGCGGGGTCTCGACGCCCTTCAGGCGCACGATCATCTTGCCATCGCGCACAAAGGCGACATCCTCACCCTCTGGCTCGTCAAAGGCAACCTTGCAGATGCGACGACCCGGCGTGTAGATGTACTCATCGAACTCGTGAATGCCGGCGTCTTCGACGTCGACGACCACCAGATCGTCATCGACCATATTGTCAAACAGTTTGATCTTGGCAAGCGCATAGTTCTTATGGCTCTTATGCCAGCCCAAGTGGTCGGGAGTGATGTTGAGCAGCACCGCCACGCGAGGGTGGAGCTCGGTGGTCGTAGCAATCTGATAGCTCGAGAGCTCAGCCACAAACCACTCGTTGTGGGCTCGGCCGTCAATCTCGTTGATAGGCGGCTCACCGATGTTGCCGACAGCTACACTGGCCTCACCGGAAGCCTTGAGCAGATAATCGGTCAGCGACGTGGTGGTCGTTTTGCCGTTGGTGCCCGTGATGGCAATCCAGTTATCGGGCGACAGGCGATAGGCAAACTCGGGCTCACCCATAATCTGGGCGGTATGCTCGCGCCCGGCCTTAAAGAAGCCCGAGAACTCCGAGATGCCCGGGCACGTCACGCATACGTCATAGGCGCCCTCGACCTGTTCGGTCCCATAGACAAACGACGCACCAGCAGCCTCGAGCGCACGCGTGGCGTCATTGGGCTCAGAGGTGCCGCCGCCATACACGGTAACGGCACTTACGCGCTCGGGATGTGCCAGCGCCCAGCGGGCGACATCGAGACCGGATTTGCCCTGACCCAAAACGAGCAGGCTAAAGACATCAGCAAGAGGCATGAAAGACCACTATCCCAACTGGAAGAACAAAGCAAGGCCAACGGAACCAAAGGCCGCAGCGATAATCCAAAAACGGATGACGACCTTGGTCTCGGCCCAACCCTTCTTTTCGAAATGATGATGGATGGGCGCCATAAGGAAGACGCGCTTGTGCGTAAAGTGGAAGTAGACAACCTGAATCATGACCGAAAGGGTCTCAACGATAAACAGGCCGCCGATGATAAGGGAGACGACCTCGGTGTTGGTCATGATGGACGTGCAGGCAAACGCGGCGCCCAGGGCAAGCGAGCCGGTATCGCCCATAAAGATGCTCGCCGGATAGCAGTTGAACCACAGAAAGCCCAAGCAGGCACCGGCACACGCGGTGCAGAAGATGGACAGGTTCACGTCTCCGTGCAAAAACGCCATGGCAGCCATGGCGAGCATGGCGATCATGGAGGTGCCACCAGCAAGACCGTCAAGGCCATCGGTCAGGTTCACGGCATTAGAAAGACCGGCGATCATCAGCCAGCAAAAGACAATGTAGAGCCACGGGAACGAATAGCCGCAGATGGTGGTCGAAAGCACGCCAAGGTCGATCGTCAACCCACCGGGAAAACGAATCTCGGGGGCGACGCCGCACCAGTTGACGGCAAGCACCGTAAAGGTGACACAGATAATGGTTAGGCCGATCATCTTGGCATGAGGCGTCAGACCGAGCGAGCGCCCATGCGTAACGGAGGTCAGGTCGTCGATCAGACCCAGCACGCCGGTCGCCAGCGTGGCGAGCAGCACGAGCACGAGCTCGGTGGTGAGCTTGCCCATCAGCAGGCAGGTCAGCGAGATCGCGATGAGGATGACAACGCCACCCATGGTGGGCGTTCCCTGCTTAACCAAATGACGCTTGGGGCCGTCGGCACGAACCTGCTGGCCGATACCCTCGACCTTGAGCAGCTTGATCCACCACGGCATGAGCAGCAGCGCAATGGCGGCGGCGATGCCAAGCCCCAAAAAAGCCTGATACGTTGGATACGAGGGATTGCCGAACATGGGCTAGCACACACCTTCCACAAAGCGGTCGAGCTCAACAAAGCGGGAACCCTTGACCAGTACAACATCATGTTTTTCAAGCGCGCCGCCCATGCGGTCGAGCACCTGCTGATAATCGGAGAACACCTGGATGCGGTCCTCGTCCATGCCCATCATGCGCGCGGCATCGGCCATAAGCTGGGCCAGCTCACCACCCACGCACGCCAGCATGTCGAGCTTCTTGGCGGCGGCATAGGCGCCCACGAGCTCATGCATGCGAGGAGCCTCATCGCCCATCTCGCCCATCTCGCCCAGGATCGCCATGCGAGACCCCGCGCACGAAAGCGAGCACAGCAGATCGAGACCGGCTGCCATCGATTCGGCGCTGGCGTTATAGGAGTCATCGATGATGCGTGCACCGCTCTTGGCGCGCTTGATCTCCTGGCGGTGACCGGTGATTGTGAGGCCCCTAAAGGCAGCATCGATCTGCTCGGGCGTCACGCCCAGGCGATAGGCAACCGCGGCGGCCTTAACGGCATTTGGAACGGACTGCACGCCGGGGATAGCAAGCATGGTATCGATTGTCTCGCCCTGACCAAAATCGAGCGTAAAGACCGGACGGCCCTCGTCATCAACACGAACTTCGCGGGCGCGGACCTCATCATCGTCCGAGACGCCGGCCAGCATCACATCGATACCAGCAGGCCGGGCGAACGTATCGCGAATGAACGGCGTAAAGTCGTCCTCACCGCCCAAAACCAGCAGCGGCAAGAAGTCGCCGGCGGCGCACATACCCTGGACAATCTCGGCCTTAGCGCGGGCGATGTTCTCGCGGCTGCCCAAAATGCCGATGTGAGAGGTGCCGATCTTGCTCACGATGGCAAGGTTGGGATTGGCGGACTGGGACAGGCGCTCGATCTCGTGGAAATGGTTCATGCCCATCTCGAGCACCAGGACCTCGGTACCGGCCGGGGCGGAAAGCACCGTGAGCGGCATGCCGATCAGGTTATTGAAATTGCCCTTGGTGGCCCAGACACGATAGCGCTTGGCGAGTACAGCGGCGAGCACGTCCTTGGTCGTCGTCTTGCCGATGGAACCGGTAATGCCAACGACCAGGCAGCCAAGCTCCAGGCGGTACGCGTGCGCCAAACGAAGCAGAAACTCCTCGGGATCATCGGTCAGCAGGATGGCGCATCCCTTGTCCTGCGCCAGCGAGACCAACTCGGCATCGGGCTCACGCGTCATCACGACGGCGCCGGCACCCGACTGGACGGCACGGGAAGCAAAATCATTGCCGTCGACGTTTTCACCGGGAAAGGCGACGAAAATCGTCCCTTCCTCGACCTGGCGCGAGTCGATAACGCACCCGCGGCATACCCGATCGACTTCTCCCGTCACGGTTCGGGCCCCTGTTGCGGCCGCGAGGTTGTTGACGGCGATCTCTATCATTGCAGCTCCCCTGTAAACCTAATAATGCTATCGGCGTATTGTATCCCAGCGCCGCGCATGCGTGGTGCAGGGCATGTGAACACCCCTCATATGGGACAACAAACCACGCCCCAAAGATTGTAACCCCCTACTTCGTGCGCGGGATACCCAGCACGTCGAGCGCGTTGGCCATAATGGACTGGAATGGCACCGCGGCGGCATCCGAGCCGCTCGGCGTTCCATCGAGTGTGATATAGCACAGCACCTTGGGCGATTGTGCCGGCGCAAAGCCCATAAAGGACGACATGTAGTTCTCCTTGAGGTAACCGCCGTTCTCGTCAGCACGCTCGGCCGTACCGGTCTTGCCCGCCACGTCATAGCCATCGACCGCACCGCCAACGCCCGTGCCTTCGGACACGACCGTCTGCATGCACGATGTCACCTGGGCGGCAGCGTCCTCCGAAATCGCGCGCTCGCCTTCGCCCCAGTCCTTCTCGTCGCCTTTGCTGGACTTATAGAAGTGCGGGGTCATCATCACGCCGCCGTTGGCGATGCCGCCCACGGCACGTGCGATCTCAATCGGCGAGACAGACAGCGCCTGTCCAAAGCTCATCGAACCCAGCGTGGCGCCGTCATACTGGTCACGCTCCTTGACGATGCCCAGGCTCTCGCCCGGAAAATCGACACCAGAGCTGTGACCGATGCCCCACTTGTCCACATAGGCGGCAAAGTCGTCGGCACCGATCTTGCGCCCCACCAGGACAAATCCCACGTTGGACGAACGGCGCATCATCTCGCGCACATCCATGGTCATGGCGTAGTCGCGCTTGTCGGCATCGGTGACGGTATCGTCGCCCACCTTGATGCTCGCCGGCACCTCAAACGACGTACTCGACCGCACGACACCCAAGTCGAAGCCGGCGCCCGCCACGAGCGTCTTAAAGACCGAGCCGGGCTCGTAGGCGTCGGTGACCAGGCGCAGGTTCATATCCTCGGTCTTGGCGTTTTCCAAATTGGTCTGGTCGTAGGTCGGATACGAGCAGGCTGCCAAGATCTCGCCTGTCGTAGGATCGGTGACCAGCGCCGAGCCGTTCTTGGCCTTTGTCTTCTCGACAGCCTCTGCCAGGGCATCCTCGGCCGCACGCTGGATATTGACGTCGAGCGTCGTCACGATATCAACGCCGTCGACCGCAGCCACCTTTTTATAGGCACCGCCCGCGATATAGCTGCCGTCCCTCGCGCGCTCGCGTACGAGAGAACCGTTCGTGCCGGTCAGAAGCTTGTTGTATTGCTTTTCGAGACCCGTCAAGCCGTCGTTGTCTACATTCACTACACCCAGCACCTGCGATGCCAGATTGCCGTATGGATATACGCGCTTCATGGCCTGCTCAAAAAGCACGCCGGGCAGGTTCTTCTTCTCCAGCGCCGCAGCGTCGTCTTCGTCCACCTGGCGCTTGATATACACCCAGGTTCCATCGGACTCAACGAGCTTGCGGCAGGTCTTTTTATCGATTCCAGTTGCCTTGACCAGCGCAGACACCGTCTTGTCAACATCCTCGACAAGCTGGGGGTTCACGGCGATGTTGCGACATTCGACCGACGACGCCAGCACGTTACCGTTGCGGTCGTAGATGGTGCCACGTTTGGCATAGAGGGTCTGCGCAAGCAGGCGGCGCGCATCGGCACGCTCGCGCAGTTTATCGGCTTCGACAATTTGATAGCCGGCAAGGCGAAAGACGCCCAAGCCCAAGCCAAGCCCAATGAGGCCCATGACGGCTTTGCGGCGAGGCAGAGGCGTGCCTGTGAGCCATTCGGTCGACGAACTCTTGCGCGACCTGGTGTTATGCACTTGAGGGCCGTCCGAGCCGCGAAGTCGCGACGCCGGGTCGTTGCCACGGGACTGCCCGGCGTTGTAAGATTGCCGACCCGTTCCTTGATAACCAGAACGTCCCCGCGACGAGGGACGTCCAGAACCGCGGCCCCCATCGGAACCGCGGCGATAGTCATTTGTCATACTCAGCTACCGTCTTGCTACTGAGCGGTCGCGGTCGCGTTGGCGCCCGCGGCTGCATCCTGCGAAAAGTCAAGTGTAACGCTCTCGCTGGGCTCCACCATGCCATAAGCGCCCGCAAGGTCGCGAATGCGCGTGTCGGCGCCATAGACCGAATGCATGACCTCCAGGTCGGAGCTCTCATCGGTCGCCTTTTCGAGCGTGTTGGTAAGCTCGGCGTTGCTGTTGAGCACCTGGGCCGTAACGCCGGCGAGCGCCACGCGGGCGACGCCGATCGTCATGAAGATAGCCGCAATGATGCAAAACGTTTTAAGAACGCTCATGAAAACCGGGCTTACCGCCTGGTTTGCCTGACGGCCCGCGCCCGTGTAGACATCAAAGCGCGGCGTGCGCTGCTCACGGGGAGCAACGGGGGCCTGCGGCGTCTCACGATAGGCGGGCATGGCGTTCATATCATAGGCGAGTGCTGCGCTTGAAGTGTTGTAGCCCATGATATGCCGCCTCCCATCCCGAGTACGTTGGTAGTGTGTTTAAGCTTCGTTTATGGTGCGAGCGGGAGGTCCAATATCGCGCGGTCGCGCCTACAGACGCTGCGCCACGCGGATTTTGGCTGATCTCGCCCGAGAGTTGCGCTCAACCTCATCAGGCTGGGCAACCAAGGGTTTGCGGGTGATGACCTTGAGTATCGGCACGTTGCCGCACACGCAAACCGGAATCTCCGGCGGACACGTGCACCCCTGGCTCATCTCCTTAAAGTGATTCTTTACGATACGGTCCTCAAGCGAGTGATACGAGATGACGCAGATACGTCCGCCCGGATTGAGCCACCTGGTGGCGGCATCAAGCCCTCGTTCGAGCACATCGAGCTCGTGATTGACCTCGATACGAATGGCCTGGAAACTTTTCTTGGCCGGGTGTCCGCCATGCCGACGAGCGGCAGCCGGGATACCCGCCTTGATGATCTCGACAAATTGGCCGGTGGTTTCGATCAGTTCTTGCTCGCGGCGGCGCACGATCTCGCGCGCAATCTGCGAGGCGAACTTCTCTTCGCCGTAGACGCGTAGAATCCGGGCGAGGTCGTGTTCGTTATAGGTGTTGATGACCTCAGCTGCGTTTAAGGTGTTATTGCCCGGATCCATCCGCATGTCCAATGGGGCGTCCTCGTTATACGAAAAGCCCCTGCCAGGGATATCGAGTTGCGGTGACGAAACGCCCAAATCGAACAGGAAGCCATCGACCCCGGGCACCTCGGCCGAGCAAAGCAGCTCGTCCAAGTCGCCGAAGTTGCCCTTCAGCAGCTGGTGCGGTACGCCGGGAACCTCGCGGTCCAGACGGGCGCCAGCGGCCTCGAGGGCCATGTCGTCCTGATCGACGCCGAGCAAAAGGCCGGTCTCCCCCACCTGCGCGGCCATCTTTACCGAATGGCCGGCACCGCCAAGGGTGCAGTCGCAGACGACGGAGCCGCTCTTTAGCTGCAGCGACTCAAGCACTTCGCCGAGCATGACAGGTTCATGCCGATATTCTTGTGTCAAGATCCCACGCTCCATCCGTTACCCGTGCCTTGCCCTTACGAGAAGAAGAGGTCCAGCAGGGCCTCATCGTCATCGTCCTCATCGGCCGCGGCGCGATCCCAAACCTCAAGGTGGTCGTAGTTGCCCACAACCGTGACCTCGCGGTCGAGGTTCGCCTGCTTGCGGAGAGACTCAGAAAGACCGATACGACCGGCGCTGTCCACGTCCATCGACGTGGTGCGCTTGTTGATCGCCCTCATGAGCTTCTGGTCGTTGATGTCGCGCGGGTTAAAACCCTCGTGGCCCTCACGACCCGCGAAGAGTCCTTCGACCCACTTATCGAAGGCCTCGGCAGAGAACACGTACAGAGCATCGACATCCAGGGCTTTGAACACGCGAACGTGCTCTCCAAGCTCCTCGCGAAGGGGTGCAGGCAGGGACAGACGACCTTTTGCATCGAGATTGCGCTCATATGCACCAGTCATTCCCATGTGCGCCCTCCCCTCGGTTACTCAGATGGCACGTACGCGGGGAACCACCCCGCCTGTCGACGTCATCAATAATATGGGGAACCGCCCCATTTTTCAACACCTTTCCCCACCCCTTCCCCCACCCCTCCCCACCATTCCACCCCCAATATGTTGTAAAACACCCCCGAGCA
>CAJJZP010000001.1 GCA_905197665.1 uncultured Collinsella sp. | reverse complement strand
GCTCCGGGGCCGGGGGCCCGCGGGCCGAGGCCGCCGGGGAGGCCGCGGCCGCCTCCACCGCGCCCCCGCCGGCGCTCGTCGAGGCCGAGAACAGGCAGGTCAGGTTCCTGGCCGCCCGGATATCGGAGGCCCTCGACGAGGCCGGGGCCCTCGAGGCCGAGACGGCGGCGCTGCTCGAGGGCGACGAGACCTACGCGTGCCTGCTCACCGTGCCCGGCATCGGCCCGAGGACCGCGGCGCAGCTCGCGGTGTCGGTCGACATCGGGAGGTTCCCGGACCACGACCACCTGGCCTCGTACTGCGGCATAGCCCCGAGGGTGAGGAGCTCCGGCACGTCGGTGAGGTCGGTCAGGGCGTCCAGGCGCGGCGACGCGAGGCTCAAGTCCCTGCTGATCTTCTCGTGCAACAGCCTGGTGAGGTCCTCGGGGCGCTACGGCGAGTACTACCGGGCCTGCAGGGCGCGGGGCATGGGGCACGGGCGGGCGCTCAAGGCCGTCGCGAGGAAGCGGCTCAGGGCGATATACGCCGTGATGCGCGACCGGGTGCCCTACCGGGAGTAGCCCCGACGGTTGACAAAACTATAGGAACACCCAATGACTAAGTTAGGCGATGTGGAGGGGGTTGGCGGCGTCGACGGCGTCAGGAGCAGCGGGACCATCAGGGGCAGCGTCTGCCGGGTCCTCGTCGGGGGTCTCGATCTGCTTGATCATGACCTCCTGGCCCTGCAGCAGGTATGTCTCGCCGCTGCCGCAATAAGGGCAGGTCTTGCCGTGCTCGACCGTCGCGTAGTCGCGGCCGCACGCACCGCAATGTGTCACGGCTTCAACGGGCTCCACGATAAGCTCCGAGCCCTCGGTGATAGGCTTTTTATCTGCTGCCCAGCGCCAAGCGTCGAGCAGCAAGTCGGGAACGACGCCCGAGACCTCGCCCAACAGCAACGTCACGCTCGAAACGCGACGCACGCCATGAGCGCGCGCCACGTTCTCGACATCGCGAATAATGTGATAGACGATTCCGAGCTCGTGCACTTTTTCCTCCGCCGTTCCCGTTATGACTACTTACTTGCGACCGAATTTGATCTTAATGGCGCGCTTGAGCGCGTACTTGCCCAGGCTTGGGAGCTTTTGCTCGTATTTGACCATCGTTGAGCACTCGGGGCGGTCGCGATCCAGATGGATGGCGTCGAATGCGCACTTGGTGGTGCACAGGCCGCAGCCGATGCACTTGTTGGGGTCGACGATCGAGGCACCGCAACCCAGGCAACGGGCGGTCTCGGCGCGCACCTGCTCCTCGGTAAAGGTCTCGACGTACTCGCTAAACGGCGCGGCCTTCTCGCGCTCGCGGTCCACATGGGCAACCTCGCGGCTCGCGTTGTCGTAGCTCTCGATCACGACGTCGTCGCGGTCAAGCGCGGTGTAGCGGCGCTGGTTGCGGCCGATCGTGAGCGTGGAGCCCGGCTGCACAAAGCGGTGGATGGACACGGCGGCCTCGTGACCGGCGGCGATGGCATCGATGGCAAAACTCGGACCGGTGTAGACGTCGCCGCCCACAAAGATGTCTGGCTCGGCGGTCTGGTAGGTCCGAGGATCGGCAAGGGCACCCTGACCGCGGCCAAGCTCCACCTTGGAGCCAGCCAGCAGGTCGCCCCACACAATGGACTGGCCGATGGACATGACCACGCGGTCGGCATCGACACGACGCAGGTCGTTCTCGTCGTACTCGGGCGCAAAACGGCCCTCGTCGTCAAAGACACGCGTGCAGCGCTTGAAGGTGATGCCGCGCACATGACCGGCCTCGTCCAGGTGAACCTCCTTGGGGCCCCAACCGCAGCTGATGTGCACGCCGTCCTCGATGGCCTCGCGACGCTCCTCCTCGCTGGCGGGCATCTGGGCCTCACTCTCCAGGCAGAACATCTCAACGTGCTCGGAACCCAGACGGCAGGCGTTGCGGGCAACGTCGATGGCCACGTTGCCGCCGCCCACCACAATGGTGCGGCCGAACAGGGTATCGATCTTGCCGCTGTTAACCTCGCGAAGGAAGTCGACGGCCACGGTCACATCCTCGGCATCCTCGCCCGGAATGCCGGCAAGGCGGCCGCCCTGGCAGCCAATGGCCACGTAGAAGGCCTTAAAGCCCTGCGCGCGCAGCTCGTCGAGCGTCACGTCGCGACCGACTTCCACGCCATAGCGGAACTCGGCACCCATCAGGCGAATGACCTCGACCTCGGCCTCGATAACGTCCTTTTCCAGCTTAAAGCTGGGAATGCCGTAGGTGAGCATGCCGCCCGGGCGCTCGTTTTTCTCGAACACGACGGGCTTGTAGCCCTTCTCGGCCAGATAGAAGGCGCAGGACAGACCGGCCGGACCGGCGCCGATGATGGCGATCTTCTGGTCGAAGCCGCCGGCACGCGTCGGGGTCACCACAGGTGGGACATAGCGGGTCGCGGCGTCCAGATCGCGCTGGGCGATAAACTTCTTGACCTCGTCGATGGCCACGGCCTCGTCCACGCGACCACGGGTGCAGGCGTCCTCGCAGCGGCGGTTGCACACACGGCCGCAGATAGCGGGCAGCGGGTTCTCGCGTTTAATGAGCGCCAGGGCCTCGTCATAGCGGCCCTGCGCCGCGAGCTTCAGATAGCCCTGAACGGCGACATGCGCGGGGCAAGCCGTCTTGCAGGGCGCGGTGCCGGACTCGTGCGTCTCGATGCGGTTGTCGTTGCGGTAGTTAGGCGACCACTTGGTGTGGTCCCACTTGGTGGCATCGGGCAGCTCCTGGCGCGGATACTCGGGCACCTGTCCGCCCGCCTTTTTGCTGCAGAGCTTCTGGCCCAGCTTGGCGGCGCCGGCCGGACACACCTCAACGCAGCGGCCGCAGGCCACGCACTTGTCCTTCTCGACCTTGGCGACATAGGCCGAGCGCGACAGGTTGGGCGTGTTGAACAGCTGCGAGGTGCGCAGGGCGTAGCACACGTTGACGTTGCAGTTACAGATGGCGAAGATCTTGTTCTCGCCGTCGATGTTGGTGATCTGGTGCACAAAGCCGTTGTCCTCGGCCTGGCGCAAGATGTCGTAGACCTCCTCGCGCGTCACATAGTGGCCGCGGTCGGTCTCGACCACATAGTCGGCCATATCGCCCACGGCAATGCACCAGTCGGCGGGGTCGTCGGCGCAGCCCTCGCCCATCACACGACGGCTCGCGCGGCAGCTGCAGGTGCTGGCGGCATACTTACCCTCGTATTTGTCGAGCCAATGCTCGATATGCTCGATCGGCACCGACGTGCTCGCGGCATCGATGGCCTTCTCGACCGGAATGACATGCATGCCGATGCCGGCACCACCGGGCGGCACCATCGGCGTGGCCTTGGACAGCGGGCCCTTGGATGCCTGCTCAAAAAACTTGGCATAGACCGGATGCTCCTCGAGCTGACTCACGCGCATGTTGAGGAACTCGGCGGAACCCGGCACCAGCATGGGCAGCACCCACTGCTTGGCGCGCTCGGGATTTTCCCAGTTGTACTCGAGCAGACCCGTGTAGCTCATGTCGTCGAGCATCTTCTCGATATCGGCCTCGGGCATGCCGGTGAGCTTGACCATCTCGGGCAGCGTGTAGGGACGACGCATCTTCATCTTGCAGAGCACTTCGGCCTGCTCGTCGGTTGCGGCCTCGGCAAACGACCAGTACTCGTAGCCCAGCAGCTCGTCGCGATGCAGCAGGCGGTTGGTGCAGTGCTCACACAGCTTGACAATGGCCTCGCGCGGATGCTCCGGCAGCGGCGGCACGAACTCCGCGCCGATATCGGGCTCGGTGTAGCTAATCCCCGGTCCGTTGAGAATCATGGTTGTCCCTTCTCTTGCCGCAGCCCGACGAGGCCGCAGCGCCCCTCTTTTTTTGCAGGCCGGGCATGCCCCCATGCCGTTCACCCGCCATTGTTGACATTGTGTCAAAAACAGTATTGACGAACCGTCAACAATATTCAAGACTGTTAGGTGAACGGTCGGGCTCAAACGGACGAAAGGCGGCAAAACATGGGCAACAACACAGCAGATACCTCTGTGGCCGACGCCGTCCCCGCGCCCGACAGCGCGGCAAAGCGCTTGACGGGCGACGAACGCCGTCGCGAGATCCTCGATGCCGTGCGCACCGTAAGCTCCGAGCTGGGCGTGTCCCACTTATCGGTATCGGCCGTGACCAAGCGAGCCGGCTGCACGCGTTCATTGTTCTACCACTACTTTGCCGATATGGACGCCGCCGTCACCGCTGTCATGGACGAGGCAATCGACGGCTTTATCTCCGAGCTCGAGCAGTGGAACGCCGGCCGCACCGTCGGCGATATCGAGGGCGCGCTCGACACCGTCGCCCCGCTCTTTAAGCGTCTGGTCGCCAGCGGCCACGAACTGCCGAGTACGCTCACCTCAAGCAGTGGCGCGCTCTACGGCGGCTTTTTGCACAACGTGGTTCAGCGAGTGGCTCAGTACATCTGCGACACCACCGTGGTGGATTTTGTCGCCCATCATGAGCTACGCATCGACCATGTCTACGAGACGTTCTACACCCTCATCATGGGACTGTTGATGTATATCCGCACGCACCCCGATGTGCCCGACGAGACGGTCAAGGAAATCATCGCCTCGACACTCCACATCGAGGGCTATACCGCCAAGTATCTGGAGCGCAAGCCCCAGAACTGACGACATTTGGCCAAACTGCCCGCGATCGGAAGAGGGGCCGCGGGCGTGTGAAAGGAGAGCAGCATGCTGTTCGATGTTTGGGGTAGCGATACCCTTATCCACTGGGCCGGCTGGGCCATGGTCTTTATTGGCCTGATCGTGCTCAACGAGGTCGGCCGCCGCACCAAGCTGGGCGCGGCCATCATCTTTGGCGTGGCTCCGCTGGCCATGACCATCTACTGCGTCGCCATCGCCATCGGCGTCTCGCAGGGTGCCGAGTGGGCGCTCACCAACCCCACCCATGTGTACCAGAACAGCTGTTTCCACTACGCCAAGGTGTACGCGGCGCTGGCCGGTTGCTGGGGCTTCATTGCCATTAAGTACCAGTGGGGCAAGATCGGCAAGGCGCATTGGTTCCGCGCGTGGCCGTTTGTGATCGTCGCCATCAACATCATGATCGCCGTCGTGTCCGACTTTGAGAGCGCCTATCACTTCTTTGTCCTGGGCGAGTCCACCTGGGTCACCTCCGAGGGCGCCACGCAGCTGGCCGGCTGGAACAACGTGTTCAACGGCATCGCCGGTATCATCAACATCTTCTGCATGACCGGTTGGTGGAGCGTCTACGCCTCCGAGGACAAGACCGACATGCTGTGGCCCGACATGACCTGGGTCTACATCATCGCCTACGACATCTGGAACTTCTGCTACACCTACAACTGCCTGCCCACCCACTCCTGGTTCTGCGGCTTTGCGCTGCTGCTGGCGCCCACCGTCGCCGCCTTTATCTGGAACAAGGGCGGCTGGATCCAGAACCGCGCCTTTACGCTGGCCATTTGGTGCATGTTTGCCCAGGTGTTCCCGTACTTCCAGGAGGAGTCCATCTTTGTGACCCACTCTACGCTCGACCCCGGCGCCGCTACCGCGGTCTCGATCGCCGCACTGGTCGCCAACGTCGCCGCGATCATCTACATCGCCTACCGCGCCAAGAAGCTCGGCCGCAATCCCTACAAGCAGGATGTCTTTGAGGGCACCAGCGATTGGGAAAAGGCCACCGCTCGCCGTGCCAAGGTTGATTACGCGCACGCCGAGTAACATGTTGGCCGCTGTTGGCACTTGGGCATAGGCCCGCTCACCAGGCCTTTCAATCCAATGTCTCGCAGAGCCCCCGAAAAGCGTTTCGCTCGCTTTCCGGGGGCTTTTTGTCGTTGCGCCTCTATTCATCTATTCAAAAACACGCGCATATATAAAATCGGATTTCAAATCATGCGGCGGCTCTATGGAGCCCCGTTTTTGGGTACAGTGTTGTCCCGATATTGAGCTTGGGGGATATATGAAAGATGAGACGATGGGCCAAGAGGATGCGGCCCAAGATGCAGAAGCATGCGCCGAGGCCCTGGAGAGCCTAGACCAGATCGCGCTGGCCGAGATTGCGTTTGACGATTCGAGCGTTGATGTGCAGGATGAGCCGGAAATCGAGGCGCAGCCCGATGATCAGGATGCAAAAGACGATGGCGCCGCGCCCACCGAAGACGAAGCGGGGCACCAGGAATCCGAATGCGGGGCCGACGACCAGCCCGAATCCGACACGAGCGAAGAAACCATCTTGCTCGACAGCTTGCCGGCCGAAGATTCGCTGACCCGCGAGCTCCCTGGCTTAGGCTCCGCGCCTGCCGTGGACGAGACCATCGCCATGGGCGATATTCCTCTACCGTCCGTTCCTTCGGCACATGAGGCCGAGGTCCGCCATCGCAAGATGTCGCCCAAGCGCCGCAATCTAATGGTCGCCGGCGCTGTGGCCGTTGCGCTCGTCGCCGGCGGCGCAGGCTACGCAGCCTGGAACGGATACCGGCAAGAGCAGGCTGCCATCGCCGCCGCCAATGCCCACACGATGATGTCGGTGCAGATTGGCGTACATGCCGCGGGGCTCGACTGTTCCACCGGCTCCAAGATTCCCGTACAGGTAAGTGGCCAGGATTCTGACGGATCCTCCGTAAGCGAAACACTCTATGTTGACGAGCACGGCCGTGGCATCAAACTACTACCCGGTGACTACACGCTCTCCATCGCTGCCTCCCCCATCGCGGCCGACGGCACCATCTATACCGTCCCGACCACCAAGACGCAGGTCACCGTTAAGAGCGATGGACAGGATTTAAGTGCCCAGGTCACCTTTAAGCTCAAGGTGCCTTCGGCCGACACGGTAACCGACGACCAGATCGATGCCGCCGCCAAATATGCCGAGGAGGGAGGCGCGAGCTCCTCCGCCACCGCCAAGGTGCTCCAGCAGGCGGCAACCGCGCGGCGCGACGCCGCCGTCAATGCCGTGAGCGCGCAAAAGGCACAGGCGGCCCGTGATGCCGACGCCCGTCACAAGGCAACCGACCTCTACCAGCTCGATATCCCCGTCGAGTGGTACGGCAAGGTCGAGACTTGGCAAAATGGCAGCACGCTATGCATCTATCTTGCCGGCGACAGCGATACGCCGATTGTGACGCTCGTCGCGGTGCGCGAGGGCGAGAGCTTTACGCCCGATGAAGGCGATACGGTTTTGGGTGCGGCCAACCTAGGCAACGGTTATACCGTCTACGCCAGCGGCCCCGCCTATCCGTACGTGGTGCCCCAGACCATCAACGGACGGACGCAGAATCCCGTGTCGACCTACCCCATGGACACGGCCATTGAGCTTGTCGAGCTCACGACCGGCAACCGCTACACCTATAGCCAGATCAAGAACGTACTGGTCGGCAAAGACGGCAAGGCCGACGCTGCGACCAAACTAGAGACCGACTACCTCGCCCAGATTCTCCTGCCGAGCATCAAAGCCCAGGACTAGCCGGGCGCATCATGGTACTCCCCAACCGTGATGAAGGGGCCAGGAGGTCCTGGCCCCACAGATCCGTAGATGATTAGGCAAGGAGCCACTTCCATGCGGGCACAGCGTGTACCACACCGTGTTCACATGGAATATCGGCCTGTTCATCCATAGTAACGATTACCGACTCGCCAAGATCAAACTGGGCCATCGAGGCATCGAGGGCTGCAATTTCGCGTTCGCGCGTTTTCTCGCTTGCCATATCCACACTCACCTGAGTCAGGCTATAAGCCTGCATGAGAAGTGCATCCCCAGCCACAAAGTCAACCTCATGGCTTTTATTCTTCTCCTTGACCAGTAGGCGGCAGACCGAACCGACCCGCACCGCAGGAGTCCTTCTTCTGAGCGCATTGAACACCGCAGTCTCGAGCCTCTGGCCCTGGTCCAATGCCGATGCGGGAGAGAATGCTCCAAACATCGCAGGATCGACAGCGTAGACTTTAGACGCAGACCGCGTATTATTTGCAAGTGAACGCGTAAACTCCGGCACAGAAAACAGCAGGTAGGCGTCCTCGTAATACTCAAGTAAGTCGCTGAGCGAATTACGACTGACGGGTATCTGCCTGCTCTTGAACTCGTTGTACACCTTGTTCACCGACAGCTCTCGTCCCGAAGATGCCATACACCGCGTCAGAAACAGTGAGGCCAAACGAGGGCTCTTGACGTCGTAACGCTCCACAACGTCCATGGCGACCGTTCGCGACGCATATTCCTGTAGCAGCTGAATCGCGTCTGCGGGCGTCTGCTCAAGTGTCGCGATGAATCCCCCTCGCTCGAGATATCCGATCAGATGATGTCGAAGCAGTGCTGCATCGCTCGATGAAAAGGGTGCATCCGGCTCAGGAACGCTCCCCGTCTTATATCGGACGTATTCCGAAAAACTCAACGGAAAAAGCTCTCGCACAAGAGAACGGCCCCTGAACTCGCTCTTAAGTTCTGAGGACAGCATCTTAGAAGAAGATCCCGTCACGTAAACGGTCGCCTTCTCCGTATCGACCACGCGTCGCAGAAACGCACCCCATTCGGGTATTTCCTGGATCTCGTCAAAGAAAAGGTAGGCGCCCTCGCCTCGAGCAGCAGGATATAGTGCATAGAATGTATCGAGCACGTCCGCTAGTAGCGATGGCTCATACGGACGCAAGCGCTCATCCTCAAAATTGAAATATAGCATCCGGTCAAGCTCGACGCCTTGGCCCTGAAGCCGCCGTATCTCCTGATACAGGCGATACGTCTTTCCACAACGACGGGCGCCCACAATCACATATACGATGTTGTCGCGCTTTGGCTCCTGCGGGTTGCCCAGATCAAGGTCGCGCTCAAAGACCTGCGGAATCCCCTGTTGCTCAAAGTCCTTTATTTTTTGAGCCACCAAGTCGTTGAATGCCATAATTCTCCAATCTTGCTCTCCTGCTAATCAAGATTATAACGATTCTTGATTAGCAGGAGAGCAAGATTATGCGTATCTTGATTAATGGATAAGCAAGTTTTCTATTAGTGGCCCCTCCCGGAGGATATCGAGCGGCCGAGGGGGGCAGGCATGAACGCCTCTAGCCGAAAACAAAGTAGCTAAAAAAGCCCCGTCCCAAATGAGCTACTTAACGCCAGGGGTCGGCTTCGAAGAGGGGCTCGCGCTCGGGACGACGATCGCTATAAGGATCGTAGCCGTCGTCATCCTCGTTCTCGGCACGGATGTAGGGGTCGCGCGGCTTGGGCACAGGCTTGGGCACAGACTTGGGTGCGGCCGGCGCGGCGTTGGCGACCGGCGCATTCGTCTTGTTCTTGTCTATCATCTGCATATCTCCTTGCCATGCAATCGTGTTCAACATTATCGATTGTCGCACGAAAAAGGGCGGCGGACCCAATTGGATCCGCCGCCCTTGGCGTTTAGAGACGGCTGGCAGATTTTAAAGCCGGCCCCAAAATCTACTCGGCGTCTGGAACCTCGTAGGTGGCCGTCGGCGTGTTGTCGCACACGACGGTAAAGCCGCCGTCCTTGTCGGCATCGACCGTCACCTGATCGCCCTCGCGCACCGTACCGTCGATAATAGCGGCGGCAATGGCATCCACGACCTCGCGCTGCACGAGACGCTTGAGCGGACGGGCGCCAAAGACCGGGTCCAGGCCGCCCACGGCGAGCATCTGCTTGGCCGCCGGGGTGATGGCAAGCGTCATGCGCTCCTTGGCCAGACGTGCGCGGACGTCGGCGAGCTGAATATCGACGATCTTTTCGATCTGCGCCATGCCGAGCGGATGGAACACCACGATATCGTCGATACGGTTGAGGAACTCGGGGCGGAAGGTTTGAGCCATGGCCGCGTCGACCTGATGGCGCATCTCCTCCTCGTCCTTGCCGGACAGATCGGCGATAGCCTTGGAACCCACGTTGGACGTCATGATGATAATCGTGTTCTTGAAGGACACTTGGCGACCCTGGCCATCGGTCAGACGGCCGTCGTCGAGCACCTGCAATAGCACGTTAAAAACATCCGGATGAGCCTTCTCCATCTCGTCGAGCAAGATCACGGAGTACGGACGACGGCGCACGGCCTCGGTGAGCTGGCCGCCCTCGTCGTAGCCCACGTATCCCGGAGGCGCACCGATCAGACGCTGGACGCTGAACTTCTCCATGTACTCGGACATGTCGATACGCACGAGCGCGCGCTCGTCGTCGAACAGGCACTCGGCCAGTGCCTTGGCGAGCTCGGTCTTGCCCACGCCGGTGGGGCCCAGGAAGAAGAAGCTGCCGATGGGCTTGTCCGGATCGGAGAGGCCCGCACGGCTGCGGCGCACGGCCGCGGCCACGGCGGAGACCGCCTCGTCCTGGCCGATGACGCGCTTATGCAGCTCGTCCTCCAAGCCCTTCAGTTTGTCGAGCTCGCCCTGCATCATCTTGGACACGGGCACGCCGGTCCAGGCGCTCACGACCTCGGCGATCTCATCGGAGGTCACCTGCTCGTTGAGGCCCTCGCCGTCCTGCTGCTTTTGTGCCTCGAGCGCAGCCTCGGAATCCTGAATCTGCTGCTGCAGACCCGGGATCACGGAATAGCGCAGCTCGGACGCACGGCCCAAGTTTCCGTTGCGCGTCGCGCGCTCCTCTTCACTCTTGGCCTCGTCGAGCTGGCCTTTAAGCTCCTGCACGTGGTCGATGGCGTTCTTCTGGTTGAGCCAGCCGGCCTTTTGCACGTTGAGCTTTTCTTGGACCTCGGCAATCTCCTGGCGCAGGGCCTCCAGACGCTCCTTGGAGGCGTCGTCGGTCTCCTTCATGAGCGCCTGCTCCTCGATCTGCAGCTGGGTGAGCTGACGCGTGGTGGCGTCAATCTCGACCGGCATGCTGTCGAGCTCCATGCGCAGGCGGCTTGCGGCCTCATCGACCAAGTCGATGGCCTTGTCGGGCAGGAAGCGGTCGGCAATGTAGCGATCGGAGAGGTCGGCAGCTGCCACGAGCGCGCTATCGGTGATATGCACGCCGTGGAAGATCTCGTACTTCTCCTTCAGGCCACGCAGGATCGAGATGGTGTCCTCGACGGTAGGCTCGCTCACCATAACGGTCTGGAAACGACGGGCGAGTGCCGCGTCCTTCTCGATGTACTTGCGATACTCGTCGAGCGTAGTCGCGCCGATTGCGTGCAAGTCGCCACGGGCGAGCGCCGGCTTCAGGATGTTGCCGGCATCCATGGAGCCCTCGGTGGCACCCGCGCCCACGATGGTGTGGAGCTCATCGATGAACAGGATGACCTTGCCCTCGGACTTTTGCACTTCCTTGAGCACGGCCTTCAAGCGGTCCTCGAACTCGCCGCGATACTTGGCGCCGGCGACCAGCGCGCTCATGTCGAGCTCGATGAGGTCGCGGTCGCGCAGGGTGCTCGGCACGTCGCCGGCCACGATACGCTGGGCGATGCCCTCGACGATGGCCGTCTTGCCGACGCCCGGCTCGCCGATGAGCACGGGGTTGTTCTTGGTGCGGCGGGACAGAACCTGGATGGTACGGCGGATCTCGTCGGTACGGCCGATGACCGGGTCGAGCTTGCCGGCGCGGGCCAGATCGCAGATGTTGCGACCGTACTGCTCCAACGCCTCAAACTGCGTCTTGTCCTCGGCAGACGTCACGCGGTCATCGCCGCGCAGTTCCTCGTAGACTTGCTCGATGCGCTCCTTGGTCACGCCGGCGTCACGCAGCACGCGACCCGCCTCACCCTTGTCCTCGGCAAGTGCCATCAGCAGATGCTCGGTCACCACAAAGCTGTCGCCCATCTTGGTGGCCTTTTTCTCGGCCTTCTCGATCACGCGAACGAGCTCGTTGGACAGGCCCATCTGCTGACCCTCGCCCGACACCTTGGGCGCATGGTCGATGGCATCTTGTGTGGAGCGTGCGAGCTGAGCCGGGTCGGCACCGATGCGCTCGATGATCACGGAGATATTGCGCTCGCCGGCACCGAGCAGGGCAGACAGCAGGTGGATCGGCTCCACCGCGCCGGCCTGTGCATCGGCAGCCGTGCTCATGGCGGTCTGCAGCGCCTCGCGCGACGTCATTGCTAGCTTATCGATTCTCATGGAATCACCTCTCTTGGGGCGGCCGCCCTACGGGGCGGCTTCACGTTGTTCGAGAAGTATTGTTGCCAGCTTTACGCGATCTTATACACAAATCTAAGTCTCTATATATAAGATTTTCTGAGTGAATTACGGATAGGGTACTGAGATGTCAGCCCGCCGCTGCCCAGGCGCGCTACCGTCTCGATCTGTAACATCTAGCAGCCATTTTTGATCCTAGATGTTACAGATCGAGACAGACCGAAAACCACCACAAAGAGGGCAGGCACCTTTGTGGTGGTTGCAGCCTCTATTAACTTGTCGAGCCCGTGCTTCCCGATTCGGCGTTCCAGGGCATCTCATCCTCGAACAGCCATGTACGGGCAGACCCACTATCGCGTGCAGTCTGCGGGTCAGGCAAGCAGGTCTGTTTATAGGCATCTTGGATACACTGACCCATAAAATCGTTGAGCTCGGTCTGGTCGCCCTCCATGACATAGGCGACATCGCCGTCCATGATGTAGATGCCCGGCCCCTCATTGCCCTCGTAGCCCGGATCGTACGAGACATCACATAACTTTGCGCCGTTTGCAGTGTCCAGCTCGATGGAAGAGTGGCATCCGCCAACCATGTCGTTCGCTTTTGCCCGATAGGACGCATATCCGTACCAACGCTTAAATGTTTTGCCCTTGAGTAGCTCGGACGCCCTATCGATCAGGCTTGTATCCGTGGTATAGCGCATGGCCCCAAGCTGAATACGCGGATAATTACTAATGCCCAGCGCAGCCGGTTGCTCATCAAAATCAACGGTAATGGTCTCGGGCTTGTCGTCGCCGGTCAGAAGTTCGACAGATTGAGTCACAGGCTTGACCACCGGTTCCGTCACCGCAGCAGGTAGAAACGCCATGCCGACAGTGCCCATGCCAACCACGGCAATCGCAAGCGCCAAAACAATCAATCCAATACGGGCAGGACTTCTCACAGCAAAGCACCTCGCAACGCAAACCTTCGCTACCTGCACTAATGATATCGCCAGCCAGCACTATTACCAAAAGAAGCCGCGCGCTCCTCACCACCACAAAGGGGACAGGCACCTTTGTGGTGGTTTTCGACGCTAACGGTCGACCATCTCGCGCCATGAGATTAAACTTGAATTGTTCTCTGAACATATCCATTTCTCCTATCCTCAACAGATCTTTGTCTCGAGGAGCGCATATGAAGCCGCCTCATTCCACCGGTCGCAACGTCATCGCCATTCTCGCCATACCCATCGTGATGCTCTTCCTTATCGTCATCACGCCCTTTTCCCTTGGTATCACCTCGCCCTTCGATTTATGCGGAATGGTCGACGCCGGCTCGCGTGCCACCTCGCTCTCCTTTATCTGTCGCGGCGTGTTTTACGAAGATGGAATTCCCACCGGAAGTTGGCAGTCAAAGTTGCCACTGCTCGGTCAGATCGACGGATGCTCCCCCTATTTCTGCCTTGGACCTCAGGCGCTAAACTATCTAATCGACGACCAGCCACTCGACTCCATCACCCTCGCCTACGACTACGCACCAAACACCGATGAGCGCCACATGAACCAAGTCCTCGACAAGATGCTTGGACAGTGCGGGCTCACCGAGGAGGCCGGTCGAACCATCTATAGCAACCAGAAATTAAAGCGAACAGAACTCCGCCGTGTCGGAACAATCAAAGGGCGAAACGGGGCCGCCTACTGGGATGCCTGGGCAACACGCGACAAGGGCGAATTCGGACACAGCACCTATATGGTCACTGTCTACACCAAAGACGGAATTAAGGACAATGTTGACGATTTCGCGTCATCCAAACTCGGCATCCCCAAAACAACCAAACCCGCCAGCCCAGATGAAATTCTGTAGAGCCGCCCATTAACATGCCGCTCAACGATCACAACAGCATCGAGCTCGTCCCCACCACCACAAAGGTGCCTGCCCCCTTTGTGGTGGTTTTCAACAAAAAGAAGCCGCCCCGATAACAGAGGCGGCATCAAGCAAGTCTATTTATTAGCGTCCCTCAAGACCCAACGAGAACGTCGCAGTAGCCCCAGCCACACCTTTCCCTCGGGCGACCCTCGCGAAGCGCGTGAGCACGAGGGAAAGGTGTGTCCGGGGCGTACAGCAGAGTTACTCGGCAGCGGCCTTGAACTTGTTGTAGTTGATCAGGCAGCCGGCCTTGACGATGGCACGCTCCTCGGCCGTCATATCGGCAATGTAGAGCTCAATCTGCTCGACCGAACCGTCAGCACGCACCACGTAGGCAGCGATGTTCTTCAGGTCGCCATCGAGCGCGGCACGGATACCCGGCACAAAGACGTAATCGCCCACCTCAAAGTTGGGCTCGGCCTCCATCTGGAAGGGCACCATGCCCCAGTTCATCACGTTGGAGCGGTAGCGCTTGGTGGCGTACTCGTGGACGATGTTGGCCAGGCCACCGATGACGCGCTGGCAACTCGCGGCCTGCTCGCGGGCAGAACCGTCACCTGGCTTCTTGGCATAGAGCATGGAGCCGTACTCGGTCGCCTTGGCATCGGCCGCGACGCCCGCGCCCGCCAGTGCCTCAAACACGCCGGCAAGCTCGGCATCGAGCGCCGCCAGGTCGCCCGCGGACTCGCCGGCAACGCGGCGCTTCTCCACGGCGTCGACCTCCTTGGAACGGCCCACGTAGGCCGGGTCGCGGCGGCTGAGCGTAAACTCGGCCAGGCCCAGCGGATTGGAGCGGAAGGAGCTCGTCTCGCCCGAGGGAATGAGCTCGTCGGTCGTGGTGACCGGGTCCATGATCTTGGAACACACCTTGAGCAGGATGTCGTCGCCGAGCGGCTCCATCGCGGGCCACGGCTTGATGTTGGGACCCTCGACCAGCTCGTCGGCAGGCTCCGCCTTGCCAAAGCCCCAGTACACGCGCTTCTTGTACGGCGCGTCGTCGAAGGTGTACTCGCAAGCCTCGTCCCAGGTGTCCTCGGGCAGGTCGGTCGCCGGCGTCAGGATGCCGCCGTTGGCAGCCGTCGCCGCAATGGAACGGGCGTCCATCAGAGCCACGGCGCTCAGCTGGCCATTGCCCGGCTTGGAGCCCTCGCGGTTGGGGAAGTTGCGCGTAGTGTGGCGGATCGAAAGGCCGTTGTTGGCGGGCGTGTCGCCGGCACCGAAGCACGGGCCGCAGAACGCCGTGCGCACGATCGCGCCGGCCTCCATAAGGTCGTAGATATAGCCGCGGCGTGTAAGCTCGAGTGCCACGGGCTGGCTCGTGGGATAGACCGACAGCGAGAACTCGCCGCAGCCGGTGTTGGCGCCCTTGAGCACGCGGGCAGCCTGGACCACGGAGTCGTAGTTGCCGCCCGAGCAGCCGGCGATAACGCCCTGCTGCACGTGCAGCTTGCCGTCGACGATCTTGTCGAGCAGGCTAAAGTGCGTCTTGCCCTCGCCGATCTTAGCGGCCTCGAGCTCCACCTCGTGAAGGATATCCTCGAGGTTCTCGTTGAGCTCGTCAATCTCAAAGCCGTTGGAAGGATGGAACGGCAGCGCAATCATGGGCTTGATGCTCGACAGATCGACCTCGACGCAGCCGTCGTAGTAGGCAACATCGGCGGGCTTGAGCTCGCGGTAGTCGTCGCCGCGGCCGTGCATGGTCAAAAACGCGTGCGTGTCCTCGTCGGTTGCCCAGATTGAGGAAAGGCAGGTGGTCTCGGTGGTCATGACGTCGACGCCGTTGCGGTAGTCGGTCGTCATGCTCGAGATGCCGGGGCCCACGAACTCCATGACCTTGTTCTTAACGTAGCCCTTGGCAAAGACGGCGCGGATGATGGCGAGCGCCACGTCGTGCGGGCCGACGCCGGGGCGCGGGGCGCCCGTGAGGTAGATGGCAACGACGCCGGGATAGGCGACATCGTAGGTGTCGCGCAGCAACTGCTTGGCCAGCTCGCCGCCGCCCTCACCCACGGCCATGGTGCCTAGGGCGCCGTAGCGGGTGTGCGAGTCGGAACCCAGGATCATCTTGCCGCAACCGGCAAAGTTCTCACGCATAAAGGAGTGGATGACGGCGATGTGCGGCGGGACAAAGATGCCGCCGTACTTCTTGGCCGCAGAGAGGCCAAAGACGTGGTCGTCCTCGTTGATGGTGCCGCCCACGGCGCACAGCGAGTTATGGCAGTTGGTGAGCACGTAGGGCAGCGGGAACTGCTCCATGCCCGAGGCACGCGCCGTTTGGATGATGCCGACAAAGGTGATGTCGTGGCTCGCCATGGCGTCGAAGCGAATCTTGAGTGCCTCGGGGTCGCCGGACGTATTGTGTGCTTGGAGGATCGAATACGCGATGGTTCCGCGCTTGGCATCCTCGGGCGTCTTCGTAATGCCGCGCTCAGCAGCCTCGGCCGCAGGCACGACCTCGCTGCCGCCGCGCAGGTAGATGCCGTCCTCGTACAGCTTGACCATACTGTCTCCCACTCTGCCCAAAAGATTTGGGCGCATAGCATACATTCGTTCAATATCGTGCCATAGAACAGTTGCGAGTGGGTTACGAATCTGCACGTTCACTTTACCTCGGTAAAGCACAGGACGAGTTGAGTGCCGAGGAGGCAGACTTAGACGCTCAAATGACGAGAGTGGATAATCTCCCACTTTGAGCCTGCAAACAGGCAAAAAACGGGAGATTATCCACTCTCATTCTGCAGGTACTCATTTAAGTCTGTCCCCAATGAGTGCCTACAGGTCGCCGCCCGTGCCCAGCAGTTTGCGCATGACTTGCTCGGGGTTGACCGAGCCGTCGCGCGGGGCCAGGGCGGTGATCTTCTTCTGCATCTTATACTCGTGCAGCTCGTCCTCGAGCTGGCGCACGCGGGCGCGGAGCTTTTCGTTCTCGCGCTCGCGCTCCTCGGCACGCTCCTTCATATCGAGGATGCGCACCACGCCGGCAAGGTTGATGCCCTCGTCAGTCAGCTGGTTGATGAGCTCCAGGCGCTCGATATCGGCACGCGAATACAGACGCGTGTTGCCGCCCGAGCGCTGGGGGTTCACCAAGCCCTTGGACTCGTAGACGCGCAGAGTCTGCGGGTGCATGCCGGTCAGCTCGGCCGCCACGCTGATCATGTACAGCGGTTTGTTCCTATTGTCCTCGGCCATGCTACCTGACCCCTTTCCGTCTCGTTATCGTCCATCATAAGCCCGCGGGCGTGGGCGTGCGCCGCGACCGCCCTAGCACGTCGCCTTGTAACGATTGACCTTCTCGCGATAGTCGCGCGTGTCGGCCTCGCGCAGCTTGGTCATGGCATCGCGTTCATCGTCGGACAGGTTCGTGGGAACCTGCACCTTGATCTCGACGAGCAGCGCGCCCGTGCGGCCACGGTGCTTAACATCGGGCGCGCCCATCTCCTTAAAGCGGAACTTCTTGCCCGTCTGGGTGCCCGCCGGCACCTTCAGACGAACCGTCGCGCCGCCGGGTGTGGGCACATCCACCGTGCAGCCGAGCGCCGCCTCGTAAACCGAGATCGGTACCTCCATGGTCACATCGGCACCCTTGCGCTTAAACAGCGGGTGCTCCTCCACATGCGTGGTCACGACCAGGTCGCCGCGCTCGCCACCCGCAACGCCATACTCGCCGCGACGCTTGTAGCGTAGTTTGCCGCCGTCGACCGCACCTGCGGGAACCGAGACCGTAATGGTTTGCTGTTCGCCCGTCGAGGGAATGCGATAGGTGACCTTGTGCGTCACGCCGCGAAACGCGTCCTCGGCCGTCACGTCGACTGTCAGCGACAGGTCGCCGCCCTTGCGAGCACGGCTGCGACCCGCACCGGCACCGGCATTACCCGCAGCCCCGGCAAAGCCCGAGCCCCAATCGCTGCCCCAAGCGCCGTTGCCGCTAAAGATGCTGTCGAAGATATCGCCCCAGCCGCTGGCGCCCGCGCCGGCACCGTAGCCGCCGCCATACGCGCCGCCCGCGCCCGGCATGCCGCCGAACATGAGCATCTGGTCGTACTCTTTGCGCTTCTTCTCGTCCGAAAGCGTCTCGTAAGCCTCGCTAATCTCCTTGAACTTGGCCTCGTCGCCGCCGGCATCGGGGTGGTATTTTTGCGCGAGCTTGCGAAACGCGCTCTTGATCTCTTTGTCGGAGGCGCTCTTGGATACGCCCAGGATGTCATAGAAGGTTTTGCCTGCAGCCATCGTAGCTCCTCTCCTGTTTCATCCACCGCTCAACGGGCGGCGGCTCATACTGTCATATGGCACTAGGCCAGAAAGGGCCCCGGGTGTTGCCCCGGGGCCCTTCTCAATTACTCCTCGGTGCTCTCAGCCGTATCGGCCGCAGCATCCTCGGGCGCCGCTTCGGGCTCCGGTGCGGGGCGCTTCTCGCCACCGTAGGTCACCGTCACCATCGCGGAGCGCAGGATGCGGTCCGCCATGCGGTAGCCCTTCTGGTACACGTCGTTGACGGTCTCGTCGTACTGCGATGCGTCCTCGACACGCCCCACGGCCTGGTGCTCGAGCGGATCGAACGCCTCGCCCTTGGGGTCGATGGGCTCAACGCCCTCGTGCGCAAACACATCGAGCAGCTTGGCATGCACCGCATCAACGCCATCGACGAACTGCTTAAAGTCGTCGGAAAGCTCCTGGCTACGGGCATGGTCGATTGCACGCTCGATATCGTCAACCACCGGCAACAGCGCGGTGACAAGCTTCTCGGTCGCGCGCTCGCGCTCGGCGATACGCTCGCTGGCGGTGCGGCGACGGAAGTTCTCCCAGTCGGCCTGCAGACGGGCGGTACGCTCGGTGGCGTCCTTTGCCTTGTCCTCGGCGGCCTTCTGAGCCTCTGCCGCAGCATCGAGCTCGCTGCGTACGTCGGCAAGCTCCTTTTGGGCCTGCTCGAACTTGAGCTTAAAGTCGTTGTCGGCGGCTTCCTCACCGGCGCGGATAGCGGCTTCCACCATCTCGTCCTCGGTCATCGTCGCCTCCTTGTTGGAATCCTCTACCTGGTTCTCGGCAGCCTCGGCGGCCTCGGCCTCGTTGGCCTCGGTATCGTCGACGGCCTCTACGGGAATCTTCACGTCCTTCTCCTCAGAGTCAACGGGGGCGGCGCCAGCGGCGGCCGCCTCCGTGCGAGCTTTACGGGCGGACATGATTACTTGTCCTCGTCGTCCACAACCTCGTAGTCGGCGTCGACAACGTCATCGTCGGCAGGCTGGGCACCGGCGGCGCCGTCGGTCTGCTGCTGAGCGTCGGCGTAGACAACCTGAGCCAGCTCGTAGGCTACGGACTGCAGGGATTCGCCAGCGGCCTTGATGGCCTCGACGTCAGAGCCCTCGAGCGCCTTCTTGGCGTCGGCGATAGCGGCCTCGGCCTTGGACTTCACATCGGCGGAAACCTTGTCGCCCAGCTCGTTGAGGGTCTGCTCGGTGGAGTAGCACAGGCTGTCGGTCTGGTTGCGGACCTCGACCTCTTCCTTCTGCTTCTTGTCCTCCTCGGCATGAGCCTCGGCGTCCTTGACCATGCGATCGACTTCGTCGTCGGAAAGCGCGGTGGAGCCGGAAATGGTGATCTGCTGCTCCTTGCCGGTGCCCTTGTCCTTAGCAGAGACCTTGACGATGCCGTTGGCGTCGATGTCGAAGGTGACCTCGATCTGCGGCACACCGCGGCGGGCAGCCGGGATACCGGTCAGCTGGAACTTACCGAGCGACTTGTTATCGCGGGCAAGCTCGCGCTCGCCCTGGAGCACGTTGATCTCGACGCTGGTCTGGTTGTCGGCAGCGGTGGAGTAGACCTCGGTCTTGGAGGTCGGGATCGTGGTGTTGCGGTCGATCATCTTGGTCATGATGCCGCCCATGGTCTCGACGCCCAGCGACAGCGGGGTAACGTCGAGCAGCAGGATGCCCTCGACGTCGCCGGTGAGCACGCCGCCCTGGACGGCAGCGCCGTCGGCAACGACCTCGTCGGGGTTCACGGACATGTTGGGCTGCTTGCCGGTCATGGTCTTGACCAGATCCTGGACGGCGGGCATACGGGTGGAGCCGCCGACGAGGATGACCTCGGTCAGATCGGAGAGCTTAAGCTTGGCGTCGCGCAGGGCGTTGGTGACAGGCTGCTTGCAGCGCTCGAGCAGGTCGCGGGTGATCTTCTCGAACTCGGCGCGGGTCAGCGTGTAGTTGAGGTGCAGCGGGCCAGACTGGTTCATGGTGATGAACGGCAGGTTGATGGTGGACTGCTGGGCTGCGGAGAGCTCCTTCTTGGCGTTCTCGGCGGCCTCCTTCAGACGCTGCAGGGCCATGGGGTCCTGACGCAGGTCGACACCGTTCTCCTGCTGGAACTTATCGGCCATCCAGTCGATGACGCGCTGATCCCAGTCGTCGCCGCCCAGGTGGTTGTCACCCGAGGTGGACAGAACCTCAAACACGCCGTCAGCGAGGTCGAGGATGGAGACGTCGAAGGTGCCGCCGCCCAGGTCGAAGACCAGAATGCGCTGGTCGGTGCCCTGCTTGTCCAGGCCATAGGCCAGAGCAGCAGCGGTCGGCTCGTTGACGATACGCTTGACGTTGAGGCCGGCGATCTTGCCGGCGTCCTTGGTGGCCTGACGCTGGGCGTCGTTGAAGTAGGCCGGGACGGTGATGACGGCGTCGGTGACGGTCTCGCCCAGATACTTCTCGGCGTCGGCCTTCATCTTTGCGAGCGTCATGGCGCTCACCTGCTCGGCGGTATAATCCTTGCCCTCGATATCGACGACGGCACGGCCACCCTGGCCCTCCTTGACCTCATACGGCACGGTCTTGATCTCGGAGGTGCACTCGGAGTACTTGCGGCCCATGAAGCGCTTGATGGAGAACACGGTGTTCTTGGGGTTGGTGACCGCCTGGTTCTTAGCGGCCTTACCCACGACGCGGTCGCCGTCAGCACGGAAGCCCACGACAGACGGGGTGGTGCGGTCGCCCTCGGCGTTCACGATAATGGTCGGAGAACCGCCCTCGAGGACGGCCATTGCGGAGTTAGTAGTACCAAGGTCGATACCAAGAATCTTACTCATTAGAAATTCCCTCTCTCTTTTGCGTTCGCGCCGCCTCGACGATCTGTCGCGCGGCGCTTCGGCTTGTCTTTCAGGATGTAGTGTATCCCCTTATGGGCCGGAATATACAAAATCTAAGTCAATTCATATAAGATTTCTTATTGTTGAGAGTTTAGGTTCTTAAATGCGCAGGTAGATGCGCTGAATGAGTTCTCGGCAAATCTATTGAGATCTATGTAGAGATGGCTGAGGTTTGCGTCCGGGGGTGCCTGGGGGCCGTCTTGCGGCAGGCGCATCCCGGTTTGAGCGTAGATTCCGGGTCGCAGTTTCCGTCTGAAGGCTCAACCGGAAACCGTATCCCGTTTTGAGAGCTGATACCGGGTCGCAGTTTCCGCTAGCGGGCCCAACCGGAAACTGCGACCCGGTTTTCGGCCAAATAACGGGATGCCCTTTCCGCAGGCGCGCTCAATAGGTCAATATTACAAGTCACCTATAGCTAACATTTGCGCAGCTCAACGGCCCCACCTGCGCGTTTTTTAGTAAACCTTGGCATACTCGGCGAACGGTATGAAGATGCCGGTCAGAGGGTATTGCAAACGGTCGCTCCCGTGGTATGTTTTTGCCCGAATCAAACCGGCGCGCATCGCCTGTAGCGTCGGTCAACAGAGAGGAAACTACCATGGCTCATCCCGTAATTGATGCCGACGAGTGCATCGCTTGTGGCGTTTGCGTCGACTCCTGCCCCGCTGGCGTTCTGGAGCTCCAGGACGTCGCTACCGTCGCTGACGAGGACTCCTGCGTCGCCTGTGGCGCTTGCCAGGACGCTTGCCCCGCCGGCGCGATCACCGAGATCGTCGAGGAGTAACAACTCCCTCACTTGCACACTCACAAGTACACCGTGCACAAAAAGGAGGCCTCCGCATCGCCGCGGAGGCCTCCTTTTGCATGTGTTCTAGGACAAATCATCCTCGTAGGGCATTAAATCGGCAAGGTAGCCCTTCTCCTTGAGCATGGCCTCGATCTCGTCGAGGGTTTGCTCATCCTCTGCCGCAATGCGATGGAAGTGATAGCCGCTCGTCACCGTTAATAGTGGAAAGCTCTTGCCGCTCTCGATATCGTGCAGATAGCGCTCAACATCGCGACGATTGCGAATGTCCAGGTCGGCCGTGATCTTACCGTACACGCGGTGATTGACGATCACGTTGAGCACGGCGCCGCCGGCGTCGACGATACTCGTGAGCTCATCGCCTGCCTGCTCCACGCTGTGGCGAACCTTGACCAAGCGCGTGGGCACGGCGGGGCTGCTGGGGGCCTCCTGTAGTACATAGCCGCGATTGGTGGCGACGATATCGTGCCCGTCAGCGCGCAGCAGGGCGATGTCCTGCACCACGACCTGACGGCTCACGCCCACCTCGCGGGCAAGCGCACTGCCCGAGACAGGATCTTTGGCTTCCTCGAGCACGGCCATGATGGAACGGCGACGCTCGCGGGCATTCATTATTTACCGTCCAGCAGACGCAGGTGCTTGAGCGAGAGGTCGAGAATCGGCGCAGAGTGCGTCAACGCCCCCGAGCTAATAAAGTCAACGCCCAGGTCGGCGAGCGCGCGGATATTGTTAGCGTCCACGTTGCCCGAGCACTCGGTCTTGGCGCGGCCGGCGATAAGCTCAATCGCAGCAGCCATGTCGTCGTGGGTCATGTTGTCGAACATGATGATGTCGGCACCGGCCTCCACGGCCTCGCGTACCATGTCCAGGTTCTCGCACTCAATCTCGACCGTCGTGGTAAACGATGCGTGGGCGCGTGCCATCTCGATCGCACGAGTCACACCACCGGCGGCGTCGATGTGGTTGTCCTTGAGCATGACAGCCGTCGACAGGTTATAGCGGTGGTTGCTGCCACCGCCGATCTCGACTGCGGCCTTCTCGAAGACACGCATGCCCGGCGTGGTCTTGCGCGTGTCGACAAGCACGGTCTTGGTGCCCTCGAGCGCAGCCGCCATCCGATGCGTGTAAGTAGCGATGCCGCTCATGCGCTGCAGGTAGTTGAGCGCCACGCGCTCGCCCGAAAGCAGCACGCGCGCGTCGCCGCGTACCTGGCCCACGTGGTCGCCGGCGTGCACCTCGTCGCCGTCCGCGACATCGAACAACACGGAGCTCTGCGGATTCAGCAGCTCAAAGGTGCGGGCAAACACGTCCAAGCCGGCGATGATGCCATCGGCCTTGGCGATAAGCTCCACCGTGGCGGGGCGCGCCGCGGGGCACACGCTCGCCGTGCTCACGTCCTCAAATGTAATGTCCTCGCGCAGAGCCTGCAGAATCAGATCATCGACGACGAGTTTCATGGTAATGGGATTCATGGTCTACTCCTCCACGGCCTGCGTGCCGGCGGCACGGGCCAAATCATCGATTGCCAGGGTGTCGACGCTCAGTGCGCGATGACGGCCATCGAGCGCGGGATCGCCCGCCTGCTCCACGGCCAGCGACTCGCCGGTACGCATGTACCACGCGGCGCGACGACCCCAGACCAGCGCCTCGAGCAGGCTGTTTGATGCAAGGCGGTTCTTGCCGTGAACGCCGTTGCAAGCCGTCTCGCCCGCGGCGTAGAGCTCGGGCATCGAGGTGCGGCCGTCCTTGTCGACCCACACGCCGCCCATAAAGTAGTGCTGTGTGGGCGTAACGGGGATGGGCTCGTCCAAAATATCGCGGCCGTCCTCCAGGCAGCGTGCGCGAATGTTGGCAAAGTGCCCGGTCACCACATCGCGCTCGACGGGGGCAAAGCTCAGCCACTCGTGCTCGGTGCCGTCCTGCTTCATCTGCTCGCGAATAGCGGCGGCGACCACATCGCGCGGCTGAAGCTCATCGGTAAAGCGCTCGCCGGCGGCGTTGAGCAAAATCGCGCCCTCGCCGCGGCAGCTCTCGCTGATCAGGAAGGTGCGACCCGGCTGCGGCGAGAACAGTCCCGTGGGGTGAATCTGCACGTAGTCCAGGTGCTCCATCTTAATGCCATGCTCCTGAGCGATGTAGCAGGCATCGCCTGTGAGCTGCGGGTAGTTGGTCGAATGGTCGTATACGCCGCCGATACCGCCCGTCGCCCACAGCGTGTGGCGGGCATGGATCTTAAACGGCTCGCCAGCATGCACGCCCTCGGCGGCATTTGTCAGCTCGTCGGCGGGACGAACCGAGTTGTCCTCGTCCACGGAAACGGCGACGACACCGGTGCACACCGTGGCGCCATCACGCTCGCCCGTCAGGATGTCGGTCATGGCCACGTGCTCCAAAATCTGCACGTTGTCCAGCTTGCGAACGGCCTGGAGCAGCTTGGTCGTGATCTCCTTGCCCGTAATATCGGCATGGAAGGCAATGCGTGGGCGGCTGTGTGCGCCCTCGCGGGTAAAGTCGAGGCTGCCGTCGGCCTTGCGCTCAAAATCCACGCCCATCGCCAGCAGGTCGTTGATGACCGAGCGGCTCGAGCGGATCATGATGTCGACGCTCTCGCGACGGTTCTCGTAGTGGCCGGCATGCATGGTGTCCTCAAAGAAGGCATCGTAGTCAGAGCCCTCGGGCAGCACGCAGATGCCACCCTGCGCGAGCATCGAATCGCACTCGTCGACAGCGCCCTTGGAGAGCATGATCACGCGCGCGCTCGTCGGCAGATTGAGGGCCGCATATAGGCCCGCCACGCCGCAACCGGCAATGACGACGTCGCGCTCCATGTCGGGGTATTGTTTGGTTTCCACAGGAATCCTCTCCCTTGTAATGTGGCATAAGGGACTGCCCCTCATGTCACATTGTTCTAGCGCGCTGCGTACTCGAGCATGCGATCCAGCGTAAGTTTGGCCTGGTCGGCGGCCTCGTCCGACACGCCGATCTGCACCTCGCCCTCGCCCGTCTCCAGGCAGCGCACGAGCTTTTCGAGCGTGATGAGATCCATGTTGACGCAGGTGGGCTGCACCGCGGGGAAGTAGAACTTTTTGCCGGTGCCCTCGCAGCGGCGCTCGAGCTCGTAGAGCACGCCGCGAACCGTCACGATGATGAACTCACTCGCATCCGACTCCTCGGCGTACTTGATGATGCCGGCGGTGGAGCCGATGTAGTCGGCCTCGGCAAGGACGTCGGCCTTGCACTCGGGGTGCGCCAGCACGAGCGCGTCGGGATGCGCCTCCTGCGCGTCGACAATCTGCTCGACGGTGATGACGTGATGACGCGGGCAATAGCCATTGTTGAGGATGACGTGCTTTTGCGGCACCTGCTCGGCTACGAAGCGGCCCAGGTTTTGATCGGGGATGAACAGGACGTGTTGCTGCGGCAGCTCGGACACGATCTTGACGGCGTTGGAGCTGGTGACGCACACGTCGCTCCAGCTCTTAATCTCGACCGTCGAGTTGACGTAGCAGACCACGGCAAGGTCGTCGCCGTACTCGGCGCGCGCCGCATCGACCGTCTCGCGCTTGACCATGTGCGCCATGGGGCAGTCCGCACCCGGCTCGGGCAGCAACACGGTCTTAGTGGGATTGAGCAGCTTGGCGCTCTCACCCATAAACTCCACGCCGCACAGCACGATGGTCTGCTGCGGCAGGCTTTTGGCGAGCTTTGCCAGGTAAAAGCTGTCGCCGACGTAATCGGCAACGGCCTGGACCTCGGGCGCCACATAGTAGTGCGCCAAGATCACCGCGTCACGTTGGGTTTTTAGTTGCTGAATGGCCTCGACGAGCTCTGCGGGCACCAGTGCCGCGCGCTCCGTTGCCGTCGTTGCCGATGCCAGGCCGGCCGCAATGTCGCGTGCAAGCTCCGATGCATCCATGTTCGCGCTCTGTGCCATCAAGGCCCCTCTCTTTTGGCGAATCTTGGGGCTTTAGTATGACACCTAGGTTTACAGCTGACAAGACAGCTGTAAACCTAGGTGTAAAGTTGAAATAAAGATTCAATCATGCAGCAGGTCCATTTTCGAACTGGCAAGCTGAGGATAGTCGAAAATGGACCCGCCCCAAGATTCGAGCGGCCCGCATTGTCCTGAACCAAGGGGCAGTGGTCAAAAAAGGCCAAATATGAGTACTGTCACCAAATTAGTAGCAGCGATTTTCCGGTCCAGATCAGCAAAATCGCCTTGTTTGGAGCCCGATCGCGACTCTGGAGAACGAAAATCGATGCACTTTTGGCCTCTGGCACCGATTTTTGAGGCCATTTGGCTGCCACTAAACTGGTAACAGTACTCATATTTGGCCTTTTTTGACCACTGGGTTTCCGGCAGGCCCCAAAAGCGGTCCCGAATCGCTCGATCCGGGCCCGCTGGGGGTAGCGCGCACAATCGAGGTGCAAGAAGCAAGAGAGGGCCATCGCCTAGAATCGTCAGCGCCTAGATATTCGACGAGAGGAAAGACGATGGCCCGCAGCGACATGCTATCCCAGCCGGACCGGGGGCTCGGCCTCGACCGGCCCCAGACCGAGGCATTTCACTGACGAGTTCAAGAGGAAGATAGTCGATCTCCACAACGCCGGAAAGCCCAGGCGCGAGGCCATGGACGAGTGCGGCCTCGGCAAGAGCACCGTGGAGAGGCGGGTCAAGCCGATAAACGCGACCGGCTCGCCGCGCGCCGCCGACAACCGCACGCCCGAGTAGAACCGGATCCTGGAGCCCAAGCGCGAGAACCGCAGGCTCCGGATGGAGGTCGACGTCTTTAGACGAGCGGCGCCGGTATACGCTCGGAAGTGAGGGCCATGGCGGCCAACGGGGGCCGCTGCCCCGTGTCGGCGCAGCGCGGGCATCGAGGTATTCCACACGGACCGCGGCAGCGAGTTCGACAACGCCGAGATCGACCTGATGCTCGAGGCCCTCGGCATAGAGAGGTCGCTGTCGGCCGAGGGCTGCCCCCACGACAACGCCGTCGACGAGTCGGCCGACGGGATACCGAGGGCCGAGCTCGTCCACCGCGAGACGTTCGGCACGACGCGCGAGCTCCGGGCCAAGCTCTCGGACTACGTGCACCGGTACGACAACTTCAGGATCCACTCGACGCTGGGCTACATGTCGCCGGTCGAGTTCAGGAAGGCGGGGCTGTCCCTCCCGGAATCGTCCAAATAGGTGTTGCCAATCCAAAGTCCCAGTCGAAGTCCGCCAGCCCCTTGACGTAGGGGAACCCCGACGACCGTATGCGCTGGCTGGTGATCCTGACCTCCCGGGCGGCGACCTCGACGCGCGTCATCTCCTCGAGGGCGGAGGCGGGCGCCGACTCGGCTATGCGCGGAAGGGTGTTCGGCCTGGCGAGCACCATCTATGCCGGCTGCCTTCCCGTCGGCATGCTGTTGATCGGCCCCGCATCCGACCTCGTCCCGCTGCGCGCCATCATGTCGGCGACGGCCTCCTCGCCTATGCGCCAGCCCTCCACGCGACCACGAATCTCGACGAACCGGCGATACGTCCCTTCCTGACCGAGTAGCTCCTCGTGCGTGCCGCGCTGCACGATCCTGCCGCCCTCGACGACGAGGATCTGGTCGGCGCTCTCTATGGTTGCGAGGCGGTGGGCAATGACGACCACTGTCTTCCCCCGCGTGAGCTCGGAAAACGCTCCCTGTATGAGGGACTCGTTCTCTGGGTCGATGCTCGCCGTCGCCTCGTCGAGAATCACGATCGGGGCGTCCTTGAGCAGCGCCCTGGCGATGGAGATACGCTGCTTTTGGCCACCGGAGAGGGCGCCCCCGGCCTCGCCCACCAAGGTTTCGTAACCATCCGGAAGCTCGCGGACGAACTCGTCGACTCGCGCCCTGCGCGCCGCCTCGACGACCTCTTCGTGCGTAGCGCCCGGGCGCCCGAAGCGAATGTTGTTCTCGATGGTGTCGTTGAACAGGTAGACGTTCTGGAAAACCGCCGAGAAGTTCCTCAGAAGGCTATCGCAGGTCAACTCTCGCACGTCATGCTCCCCGACAAGGATCGAGCCCTCGTCGACATCCCAGAAGCGCATCATGAGGTTGGCGAACGTCGTCTTGCCCGATCCGCTCGGGCCCACGATGGCGCACGTCGTCTTCTCCGGAATGTTGCACGACACGTCCGACAGTACCTTCGTGCCCGATTCGCAACCGTACGAGAACGAGACGCCTCGCAGCTCGATACCATGCTCAGTAAGGGAGACGTCTCGGCCGTCGGAATCGATGTAGGGGGCGTTCTCTATGGCGTCGATACGGTTCATGATGTCATCGAGATCGCCAAGCATGTGGGCGGAATCGTTCACGCGCTCGACGCCGGAGAACACGGTGAACGAGAATGCGCAGAGGGCAAGGAGCATCCAAAGCTCGATGCCGCCGTTCGCATATCCCCACACGGCAGACGCCACGACACCGACGCTCGCCAACTTGAACGCAACAAGGTGGATGAGATTGCGAGGCGTGAAGCCGAACTCGATCGCGATGCGTGCCTCCTTCAGCCTCCTTATCGTTGCCAGGAGGGGCCGCATCGCGGCCCCTCCATGGCCGTACGACTTCGCCGTTCCGAGCCCCCGGACGTACTCGACGATATCCCCAGCGAGTTGTTCGGTCTCCGCATGCGCCCTCGGCGCCAGGCGCTTCGAGACCCTATTCATCGCCGTGAGTGCGAGGCAGGATACGACGGTGCCGGCGAGGGCGGCAAATCCGGCCATCGGCTCGAGAATGAAGAGGAACGCCACAACTGCGGCAAGGTTTACGTAGCCGTTGATCACTGCGTCGACCATCTTCATGCCCTGAAGCTCCAAGATGCCCAGTTCCGTGGTCGCCGTCACCAGTATGTCGCCCGTCTTGACCTCATCGAAATAGCCGAGTGGGTCGCGCTTCAAGACGTTACCGATTTTGATACGATCCTCAAGCGCCACCTCGTATCCGATTGACTCCTGCAACCGGTTCTTCCCGTATGTCAGGATGAAGCGCAAGCCTATGCAGGCGATGAGCGCCAGAAGCGACCACCAGACCCACGACGGGTCAAGCTCCTGGATGCCGCGCGCATCCTCCGCAACACGGGCGAGCAGCCAGGCCGCGAGCATCACGGGCGTGGCCGTTGCCCACGTCATGAAGAACGAGCAGACGCAGCCCAGGATGAGTCTTTTCTTGTAAGGGCCGGTCCAGCGGACGATTCTCATGAGAGCCTTGATCATCGGGAACCCCCTTTCTGGTCATTCGATCCAGCCGCCCAGTCCCTCGCTCCGATGTGCGCCCTCCACATGCGCTCGTAGAGCGGGCATTTTGCGAGAAGGTCGTCATGGGTCCCTTGGTCGACGATCGAGCCCTTGTCGATAACGATGATGTTGTCTGCAGCCGTGATCGTCGAGAGCCGATGGGCTATGACCACAAGCGTCTTTCCGGCCGAGAGTCTCGCGATGGAGCGCTGGATCTTGTCCTCGTTCTCTGGATCGGTGAACGCGGTGGCCTCGTCGAGCAGGACGATCGGCGCGTCTTTGAGGATCGCGCGGGCTATCGAGATACGCTGGCGCTCCCCACCGGAAAGGGCGCCGCCAGCCGCACCGGCTTGCGCGTCATAGCCTTGCGGGAGCTTCGACACGAACTCGTCGCAGCAAGCAGTCCTGGCGGCCTCGGCGACCTCCTCGTCCGTCGCCTGCGGTCGACCGAGACGGATGTTCTCCCGGATCGTGGCATCGAAGAGGTAGTTGTCTTGGGCGACGAAGCTCACGAGTTCGGACAGCTGGTCGAGGGGCATCTCGCGGACATCCACGCCGCCCACGGAGACCGATCCGCCGCAGACGTCCCAATGGCGCGCGACAAGACGGGCGATGGTCGACTTGCCCGAGCCAGAAGGGCCCACCAGAGCGGTGAACGAGCCCTGCGGGATCGCGAGGGACACCCCATGGAGAACATCGTCGCCCTCGTCGTAGGCAAACCTCACATCTTTCATCTCGATCGACGCATCGAGCGGTAGCGCCCGCTCGGCGGGATCGGAGAGCTCGGGCAGGTCGAGGAACTCTTTCGTGTCCGCGACGGCATACTCCATGGACTTCACCCCGTTGACGAACGAGGTGAACCTCATAATCGGGTCAACGACGGCAAGCGCCAAAATCACGCACATCGCGAATTGCGACGGACCGAGCGCTCCCGCGAAGTACATCCAAAGACCGACGGGCAGCACGCCCAGGAGCGTCGTCGGCATGATGCTTGCCATGAGGTTCATTCCGACCCACGTAGATCGGAACCAACCCATTGTGTAGTCCTTGAAGCTGCGGACCGCGTCCGCGTACTTCTGATACGAGTCGCTCGCCTGGTTGAATGCCTTGACTACCTGGATGCCCTCGATGTACTCGACGATCACGCCGTTCACGTGGTTGCTCTCGGCCATGTACGCCGCGTACCTGGCGTTGAACTCCTTCAGGCTCGACGCGAATATGCCAAGCCCTATGGGCACGGACGCGAGGCAGACCGCCGCCATGCGCCAGTCGATGGCCACGAGCCACGCCGCGAGCCCCAGGGCGAGGAGCGTCGACCCGGAAAGCTCGGGGATCATATGGGCGAGCGGGACCTCGATCCCCTCGATTCTGTCGAGAAAAACGTTCTTTATCTGACCGATGTTTTTTCCTGAACGGTGCCGAGCGACGCCCTCATCAGCTTTTCGATGAAGTCCCGGCGTAGCGTCTCAAGGATGGTGTAGGCGGAGACGTGGGACAGGAGCGTCGAAATGCCGAAGAGAGCCTTGCTTGCGACATACGATCCCGCGGCCAGGCAGAGCCATGGGGCTGCGATCTCGAACGTGAGCCGCCCCTCCATGGCCGCCTCTACGATGCGGAACACCGCATAGAAGGGGACGAATCCCGTCCCGACGCTCGCTATCGACGCGGCGAGCGAAAGCGCCATCTTTCCTTTGCATCTCCCGGAGTACGAGAGGAGCGTCCCCAGCCAGGAACGTCCCCCTTCGCCCCTGTGTCTGCCGGTTCCAGCCATAGCATCACATCCCCGTCCTGCCCGTATGACCGGGCAATAGAAGTTAACTTAGGCTTATTATTGGGCAGAGGGGGAGGGGTTCAGCTCCATCTGGGCGACGCTCGCCCAGATGGTCGGAAACGGCGGCGCCTACCGCAATGAGCGGCGATAGCCGGCGGGAGAGACGCCCCACGTCGACTTGAAGGCGGCGGAGAACTTGGACGGGCTGTCGTAGCCCACCGCGGCCCCGATGTCTGCCACCTTCATCTCGGACTCCCTGAGGAGTTGAGCCGCGAGATCCATCTTGAGGCACCGAAAGTACGCGGCGGGAGAGGATCCGTACACGCCCTTGAAGCACGCCTTGAACGTCGTGAGCGGCATATGCGCGAGGCTTGCCGCCTCCTCGACGGTCACCGTCGAGGATAGGTCGCGCGCGATGTTGTCCCTCACTTGCTTGACCCGAGCAACCTGCGATTTCGGGAAGTACGCCATGCCGTTTGCCGGGAGCGGGTCGAGCACGTGGAGCAGCAGCAGGAGCTCGAGCGCCTTGATCTGGCAGTAGCTCTTCCGGATTCTTTCCGGGGTCACGCTGAGCTCCGAGAATATGTGCGCGGCTCCTTCGCAGCGGTGGAGCAGGAACGGGGTCCCGTCGAAGCAGTATCTGCGACGAAGTCTGCGCAGGTCGACGGGAAACCCCTCGAACGCCCGGAGGATTGACCTCTGGGCACGCTCGACCTCGTAGGTGACCGTGACGCCTCGGTATCTTCCCGTGGAAAGCAGGAACTCCCCGGAATGGTTCGATCTGTCGTCGACCTTGATGTCCCCGGCTGCGACGTAGGCGCACGACCCACCCGCCATGGGCTGCTCGAGGCGCCCCTCCTCGCACCAGTCGACGCAAAGGACCTCTGCCGAGGTGGAGAACCCTGAGACACAGCGCTCCATATGGAAGTCGTTGAACGAGATCATTATCCCGGGAAGCGGCTCGGCGAGCGTCATCGAGCCGGCACCCGACTCGGTCTCGATCTCGAGCAGGCCCGAGTCCCCGTTGATGTCGATCCGAACCTCGCCCTCGATGGCGCGCTCCGGCGCATCCCCGAGCACCCTCGCAGGCAGCAGCCCCCTGCTAGAAAAAATGTCCGACGAAATGTCCACGATCTACCTCCTCACACCATCCTACCCGGCGCGCGTGAGCTCCAGCGCGCTGTCACAGCAGCGGTTCAGGAATTCTCGGTCGTGGGTGACGAGGACTACGGTTGCCCCCCTAGCCGACAGGTCGCGAACCAGCTTTGCTACCTGTTTCATGTGGTCGAGGTCGAGCCCGCTCGTTGGCTCGTCCAAAAGGATCAGCCTTCTCTCAGAAAGGAGCGCGCACGCCACGGCGAGCCGCTGCTTCTGCCCGCCGGACAGGGCCATGGGGTGCACACCCCGCGCACCGAGAAGGTCGAGCGAGGCAAGCGTCGCCTCTGCCCTCTCCTTGGCTTCCCCCTCCTCTCTGCCGCCCAGCGAGAGCATGCACTCGTTCCAGACGCTGTCGCTGAAGAGCTGGTTGTTGACGTCCTGCATCACGAGCGAGATGAGACGCCTCCGGGCGCGGCGCGCGACCTGCTTCCCTCCGACGAGGACGCGGCCCGCGTCCTTGCGCTCGAGGCCGGCGATCCCCCGGAGCAGCGTGCTCTTCCCCGTGCCGTTCTCGCCCAGGACGCCCAGCACACCGCCGGCAGGAACCGTCACGCTCAGCGGGGCGAACACCGCCCCGTCCCCCCGAACCACGGTGTAGTCGTCCAGCGCGAGGCCAGCCTCCATCCGATTGTCCATTGCCGCGCGCGGCACGCGCACGTCGAGAGCATCGCCCGCGCCGACGGCGCGGAGCCCCATCCCCTCCCGCTCCTCCGAGGAGAGCCCCAGAAGCTCTTCCGGCGAGAACTCGCGGACTATGCGGCCGCCCTCGACGAGAATGGCGCGGTCGATGAGGTCCGAGGCGAAATAGAGCCGGTGCTCGGCGATGATGACGGTCCTGCCCTCCGCGATGACGGAGCGCACCTCGTCATGCAGCCTCTGCACGGCGGTCGTGTCGAGGTTCGCGGTGGGCTCGTCGAGCACGTACACGTCGGGCCTCGCCACGTCGACGGAGGCGAAGACGAGGCTCTGGCGCTCTCCGCCGCTCATCTCGGTGACGTTGCGCCCCAGCAACCTGCGGGCGTCCAGGGCTTCCACGGTGGTTCTTATCCGTGCCTCGATCTCCGATACGGGGGCCCCGCGCGACTCGAGACCGAAGGCGAGCTCGTCGTTGGACGTGAGGTTGAAGAACTGGCTCTTCGGGTTCTGAAACACGCTCCCGACGCGTTCGGCGAGCTCGTACATCTCGCAGCGGCTGGGATCGAGCCCGCAGACGGAGACCGAGCCGGTCATCTCGATGCCCGGCTCGAACGACGGGATCAGGCCGTTGATGCATTTCGTGATGGTCGTCTTGCCCGATCCCGAGCGTCCGACGAGCATCAGGCATTCGCCCCTTCGGACCTCAAGGTCGATTCCGTCCAGAATCTTCTTGTCCCCTGCCGCCTCGCAGGAGACGGCCTCGAGCCTCACGACGGGCTCGCCGAGCGGTCTTCGGGGCGCATGCGAAACCCTCTCCATCAGACAGCACCTCCCCACAAGGCAACCGCGGCCACCGCCGCCGCTGCCGCCGAGAGGATCGCCCAGTCCGATGCGCGCATGGAAAGCCTCTCCGTGTCCGTGGACGGGGAGGGGTTCTCGATCCCCCGGCACGTTGCGGCGCGAGAGAGCTCCTCGGCCGTGGAGGTCGCGGACATGACGAGGGGCACCACGAAGCATTCGAGGCGACTTGCCGCCGGGATGTCGCGGAGCGCCATGGCATCCCAGATGTGCACAGCCTCCTCCTTAAGCGTTGGGAAGTAGCGCATGGTGACGGTCAGGGGGATGAGGACCGCCTGGGGCACGCGCAGCTTCGCGAGCGCCGAGGCGATGCGGTGTACGGTGTTGTCCCTCACAAGCAGGGTGCCCACCATGAGGCAAAGGTAGATCTTGCGCGCGAACGTGAGGCTGATGGTGAACATCGTCGCCGCCACCCCGCCGACGCCGGGAAGCACAACGTTGAGCACTGCCCACAGCGCGGCATATAGGACCGCGAAGCCGACCGCCATGCGAACATGGCCGCAGAGCACCTGCAGGACGGAGACCATGAGGACGAGCAGGAGCTCGGATTCGATGGATTTACCCATGAAGGCCGTTACCGACACGGCGACGAGCACCCCCATGAGCGTGCGCGGGTCTGGATCTATGAGACCCCTCCCCTTGCGAACACCGAGGATGCGATGGGCATCAGTTTCGGACGTCCGCATTACGCCAGGCCAGCTTTCACGAAGTGCTTCTTGAACATCCCGCGGGCGATGTGGGCGCCGATGAGTCCCGCGACGAAAGTCGCTGCGAACATGGCAACGAGCATGCCTGGGTTTGCCGCCGTCTCGAGCGTCGCGAGGTAATCGGCCCCCATGCCCTGCCCGGCGATTTGCGCGACGAACGAGTCGTGGAAGACCCACAGGGGCAGCGGGCTTCCGCACATGCCGAAACCGAACACGGCGTAGGCGACGGCGTTGCCCGCGAAGCTCTCATAGCGCGTCGCGGCACGGATGATCTCGGCGACGACGCACGAAGCGAGCATGAGGCCGAGGATGAGGGGCGTGAACGTCCCGGTGATGAAGTAGACGAGCGAGGGGACCATTCCGATGATGAGGACGGTCCCGAACTTTGGCGCCTTCGCGCAGGCGAGCATGAACGGGATGCCGGCGAACAGGGCGTCGATGGCGGGCATGAATACCCAAAGGTAGGGATGCAGGCCGCCGAGCAGCATGAAGAGGAAGTTGATGACGAAGTAGAGCGCGGTGAAGATGCCGACGGTGATGAGGTCTCGTCCTTTGAGACCACGGGAGGCGGAAGGGGTTCCTGACATAGCTCGCTCCTTAGTTAGAGTTGGTTTACTCTTTGCGAGTATGATGTGCTTCTCGGCTACTCTCTAGCCCATTTGGTCGGGTATGTCCCGTTTGGTCAAGAAAAGATAGAGTTGACTAACTTTTGGAAGGCTATGGTCGCAGCGAGAGTTTTGGCAGGATCCGCAGTGCGCTCCAGTACAGCGCCCCGCTCCTGAGTTTCGACGCGCCACCAGTTCCGCAGCCCCCCGGAGCAGCCGGGCAGGGACCTGTATCATCGTTTCGGACACGCATGCCAGAGGGCAAATCATCTAGAATGCAACGCGACGACGAGAGACAGCAGACATGGCCGATCCGGCCGCCAGGTACATCGACGAATTCGAGCGCAAGACCGCCGGCTACGTGATCTCGACAGGAAGGCCGATCTCGGGATGCCGCAGGGAAGTGGGCCTCGATTCCAAGACGGTCAACCGATGGGCAATAAAGCGCGGGCGGGGGCTTTCCGGCCAGCCCGACCCGAAGGTCGAGGACCGCCATCGGCCACCAGGGACCGGCGCAGGCCATGGAGTCGTTCTTCGGACGGACCAGGCCGGCCGAAGGGGGCCTTCCCATGGTCGCGTAGTTCCTCGAGCTTCCGTGTCCGAAAACTTGACACAGATCATTGCGCTCTCGTCGCTTTCCGCGGACATCAACGCGCACGGCATCACCGCCGACCTGCGCGCCGTGATGTAGGGGCTGCCGCCAGCCTCGCTACAGCGGTGCAGCCGCCGGGGTCAGCTGCTTGATGTAGGCCCACATGCGCTGCTTGGCGGCCTTGTCGGTGAGCGCCGCCTCAAAACCGTCGAGCGCCAGCACGCGGCGCCCCTGCACATGGGCGACCAGGCCGGGCTTGAGCATGGCGGTGTCAAAGTCATCAATCGCCACAAGCATATCGGCATAGGTCTCGCGCATGACATCGGCCGCGCTGTTGTCCAGCAGCAGCACCGCCTCGGGGTCTAAGGTCTCCAGCGCCTCGCGGAACAGATCGCACGTCAGGGCCTCGCCCGCCGCGACCGCTCCGTCGCCCGCGCCGGCGACGCTTGCCAGCACGCAAAAATCCTCGGGGGCATATCCGATGGCGCCGAGCGCCTTGCGCAACGCGGCGCCATCCGCGCCGGCAGCCAGCTCGCCGCCCGAGCACTCGGCTTCATCCAAATCGCCTTTGACCAGCACAATCGGCGAGCACGCGTTGCCCGCGATACGCACACCGCGATCTGCAAGCGACGCGAGCTCCTGCTCGGTCGCCTGAGCGATGGCTTCTTTTTTCTGGCTTTGTGACGTGGGCATGCGCTCTCCAATCGTTTGCGTGCCCACCATTATATAAAAGAGCCGCCCGCGAGTGGTTGCTTTGCGGGCCGCTGGGTATAAGCACGGTCGTACTGAGTTTTACGCGGCCGAGCCGCGTCGTATTATGGAGGTCACCATGGCTGACATTAAGCAGATTACCCCCGAGAACTTCGGCGCTGTCGTCAACGATAGCCTGCCCGTACTGGTTGATTTTTGGGCCCCGTGGTGCGGCCCCTGCCGCTCGCTCTCGCCCATCGTAGACGAGGTTGCCGACGAGCTGGCCGGCAAGTTGGCTGTGGCCAAGTGCAACGTCGACGACAACCAGGACCTGGCCATGAAGTTTGGCGTCATGAGCATCCCCACGCTGATCGTCTTTAAGAACGGCGAGGAGGTCGACCGCTCGGTTGGCGCCTTACCCAAGGCAAGACTTCAGGCACTGCTGGAGAAACATCTGTAATACGCTTGTTACTTGTCTGCCGTCCATGAGCGGTTTCGCACCGCTCGCCGGAGTGCCAAACGCAAGGCACGCGACCACGGATAGTATGGTAGACACAAACAGCCCCCAGTGAACGGGTGCGGGTCAGACGGACTCGCACCCGTTTTCTTATGCGACGGCGCCCAAGGCGGGCGTAGTAGAATCTGAACCACCATATTGCCCCGTACAAAAGGAGACTCCCCATGCATGACGTCGGAATGAACATGAGCCAGCTTGCCATGAGCGTCAAGCAGGTCGACGACACCATTGAGCTCGCTCACGAGTGGAGCCATCAGCTGCTGCATGCGACCGAGAACTTTGATATGGAGCGCATTGGCGCCAAGCTCGAGGCCGCCATGTCTGCGCTGCACGAGGCGCACGATGCGCTCGAGGGCTACGAGGAGGCCATCGAGGCAGATCACAACTCCGTCGGCTCTGTGAAACTGGTGTAACGTGGCCGAACACGAGCACGGCTGCGGGTACGAGCACGAGCATCCGCACGGGGCGGACGGTGACGCGGGCTGCCACTGTAGTGGCTCCGGCTCCGAGCTGGTCCGTTTTTCGGTTACCGCACCCGACGACCTGCTGCGCCGTTTTGACGAGCAAATCGCACGCCGCGGCGACGTGGCCAACCGCTCCGAGGCGGTGCGCGACCTGATTCGTGCCTCGATAGCCAAGGAGCAGATGCGCACGCCCGATGAGCATGTTATCGGGTCGCTCACCATGATCTACGACCATCACACCGGCGATCTGACGCGCCGTCTGGACGAGGTGCAGCACGACTACACCGACGAGATCGTATCGACCATGCACGTGCATCTGGATCACCACAACTGCTTGGAGATTCTGGCGCTCAAGGGTCGCGGCGAGCGCGTCTACGAGCTGGCCGACCGTCTGCTGGGCCTGCGCGGCGTTAAGCACGGCGAGCTCACGTGTGCCGCTACCAGGCAGAGCCTGGGGCTGTAGCGCACCTGTCCCTATTTGGTCGGTTTTGATGAGGGGTGTCGCATGCGACATGTGCATATTCATGTAACGGGCATTGTGCAGGGCGTTGGCATGCGGCCGTTTGTGTATCGCGAGGCCATGGCGCATGGCATTTGCGGATGGGTGCTCAACGCGGGCGACGGCGTGCATATCGAGGCGCACGCTCCGGCCGATGCGCTCGATGCTTTTGTTGCCGCGCTTTCTGAGCATGCGCCTGCGGCAGCCCGCGTAGAGTATGTCGAGGTTGTGGACCTGGCAGCCCACGGTTGGGATACCGCCAATGAACAGGGTTTTCGCATCGTAGCATCGCAGGACCAGACCGCGCACACGACGCTCGTCTCGCCCGATATCGCTACCTGTGACGATTGCCTGCGCGAGTTGTTCGATCCCGCCGACCGACGCTATCACTACCCCTTTATCAACTGCACTAACTGCGGGCCGCGCTTTACCATCATCCGCTCGCTGCCTTACGATCGAGCGGCCACCTCGATGGATTGTTTTCCCATGTGTCCCAAGTGCGCCGCGGAGTATGCCGACCCACTCGACCGGCGTTTTCACGCGCAGCCCGATGCCTGCTTTGATTGCGGGCCGCATATTACGTGGCGCGAAGCGAGCGTGGGCGGTGAGCCGGGCGAAGCCGCCGCGTTGCCGGCCGCCGGCACCACGCGCGAGACCAGCGACGCCATTATCGACCGCTGTGTTGAGCTGCTGGCCGGTGGCGGTATCGTCGCCATCAAGGGTCTGGGCGGATTTCACTTGGCATGCGACGCTTCCAACGAGCAGGCGGTAGCCGAGCTTCGCCGCCGCAAACGCCGCAGCAACAAACCGCTTGCCGTTATGGTACGCGACCTTGCCGACGCTGAACGCCTGTGCCATGTCAACGACGTTGCACGCGGCTTGCTGGCCGGCAGCATTCGCCCCATTGTGCTGCTGCGCCGACGTGCTGCTTGCGAGAGCGGCGGCTCCCCCGACGCCCTCGCGCTCGCGCCGTCCGTCGCGCACGACCTTCCAGATCTCGGTGTTATGCTCCCCTACACCCCGCTTCAGCATCTGTTGCTTGCCGCGGCAGAAGTCTGCGGTATGCACGCGCTCGTCATGACCAGCGGAAACCTGAGCGAAGAACCCATCGAGACCGACGACGACTTTGCCTGGGAGCGCCTCGTTGCCGCCGGCATTGCCGACGCGCTGCTCGGCAACGATCGAGCGATTCTCTCGCGCTATGACGATTCCGTGGTGCGCGTGGTCGACGGCGTCGTTATGCCCGTTCGCCGCGCTCGCGGATATGCACCCCAGCCGCTGCCGTTGCCGGCGCTCGACGGCGCTCCGTCCTGCGTGCTCGCTTGCGGGCCACAACAAAAGGCCACGATTGCGCTCACGCGTGAAGGGACGAACGGCGAGGCAACCTGTTTTGTGTCGCAGCATATCGGCGATGTTGAAAACGGCGGGACCTTCGATGCCTGGAACGCCGCGCGCACGCGCTTGGAAAACCTCTTTGACCTGGCGCCTGCCGCCTTGGCATGCGACATGCATCCCAGCTATCTGTCGAGCCAGTGGGCGCGCGAACAGGCGCGAAAATGCAATCTGCCGCTCGTCGAGGTGCAGCACCATCATGCGCACATCGCGAGCGTGATGGCCGAGGCCATCGCCGCGGGCCAGCTCACAACCGACGCGCGCGTCCTTGGCATCGCCTTTGACGGCACCGGCGCCGGTACCGATGGGACCATTTGGGGCGGCGAGTTTCTTGTTGCCAGCCTTGGCGGCTTTGAGCGCGCCGCGCATTTGCGCACCTGGGCGCTCCCCGGCGGGGCGGCCTCCGTGCGCGACGCCCGCCGCAACGCCTTTGCCCTGCTCAGTGAGCTCGGCCTGCTCGAGCACCCAGGCGCCGCTCGGCTTTTGGACAGCCTCGACGAGCAAACGCGCAGCGTGACAGCCACCATGATCGAGCGCGGCATCAACAGCCCGCATACCAGCAGCATGGGGCGTCTCTTTGATGCCGCGGCAGCAATTCTGGGCATCTGCGACAAGGCAACCTACGAGGGCGAACCCGCCATAGAATTCGAAGCCGCCGCCTGGCGCACGCTCAGCAGTGAAAGTGCCTGCCCTACCGGCAATATGGCCAGCTTTTCCGTAACCGAATCATCCCGTCCGGACGACTGCCATGTTCTGAACTCCAGACCGCTTTTTGAGGCGCTTTTGGAGGGAATCAGGACCGGCGTGCCCGCCGGCAGGCTCGCGCTCGGGTTTCACATCGCCATTACGCACGCTACGACCCACATCGCACGCGAAATCTGTGCGCGCGAAGGCCTCGATACCGTCGCGCTCTCGGGCGGTGTGTTCATGAACCGGCTTTTGCTTCAGCTCCTCACCCGCAAGCTTAAAGACGCAGACCTTACGGTCTTGGTTCCCCAAACCGTACCCGCCAACGACGGCTGCATCGCCTACGGTCAGGCCGCCATCGCTCGCGCTCGCCTCGCGCAGACGGCGTTGCGATAGGCAGTTTTGCCAGCCTGCGCGCCGCCGTCTCACAGGTGTAACGCGTTTGCTCGTGACTCCCGCGAGCGCTACCATCAACTGATGGGTAATTAGGCGCCTGTCCAGCGCAAAACGTATAAAAGGGGAACATTATGTGCCTTGCCGTTCCCGGTAAAGTGGTCAAACGCGACGACGACCTTAAGGCGACCGTCGACATGATAGGCATCGAGCGCCCCGTTTCGCTGCGCCTCGTGCCGACGGCACAGGTAGGCGACTATATTCTCGTGCACGCCGGCTTTGGCATTCAGATTGTCGACGAGCAGGAAGCCCAAGAGACACTCGAGCTCGTCAATACCATGACCGAGCTGGTCGAAGAGGACCAACTCGCCACCAACCCGGCCGAGGCATACTAGTGGCGGCGGCGCAGCCGGTTCGCTCCGGTATCGACTTTTCGGCATTTCGCGACCCCAAGCTGGCTCGCGAGCTCATCGATCGTATTCATGAGCTTGTCGGCAACCGCAGCATCAACCTTATGGAAGTCTGCGGTACGCATACCGTGAGCATTGGCCGCTATGGCTTTCGCTCCATTATGCCGACGGGGCTCAAACTGCTAAGCGGCCCGGGGTGCCCCGTTTGCGTCACCGCCAACCGCGACATCGATCACGCAATCGCGCTTTCCAACATGGACGGCGCCATCATCACCACCTTTGGCGACATGATGCGCGTGCCCGGATCGTCCACCTCGCTTGCCGCGCAAAAGGCGGCGGGGCGCGACATCCGCATCGTCTATTCTCCGCTCGACGCACTCGACATTGCCGAGCAAAATCCCGAACGCCCGGTCATCTTTATGGGCGTCGGCTTTGAGACCACAACGCCCACCATTGCCGCCGCTATCCTGGAGGCCGACGCGCGCGGGCTCCAGAACTTCTCGGTCTACTGTGCTCACAAGACCACGCCGCCGGCTCTGCGTGCGATCTCCAACGACCCCGAGACGACCATCGACGGCTTTATCCTGCCTGGTCACGTCGCTACCATCACAGGCCTGGCACCCTTTAGCTTTTTGGTCGACGAGTTCGAGACCCCCGGCGTAGTCACCGGGTTTGAGCCGGTCGATATCCTGCAGGGCATCTGCACGCTGGTCCAGATGGTTGTCGAGAACAGGCCCGCAATCGACAACGCCTACCGCCGCGGCGTCAATGCAGACGGCAATCCCGTGGCGCGCCAACTGGTCGAGCAGGTGTTTGAGCCGTGCGACACCACGTGGCGCGGACTGGGACCGATTGCGGCTTCGGGTCTTTCCATCCGACCCGAATTCGCGCGCTTTGATGCCGGTGCCCGCTTTGATGTGCCCGTTGAGGCGACGGTCGAGCCACGCGGGTGCCGCTGCGGCGACGTGCTGCGCGGAGCCATCACGCCGAGCGACTGCCCGCTGTTCGGCCACGCATGTACGCCCGAACACCCCGTCGGCCCCTGCATGGTGAGCTCCGAAGGCAGCTGCGCGGCGTACTTTAGATACCGCGACTATTAGGTTCCGCCGTTCTAACGAACGGCGGACCGGTCGACGCTGCGCCTCACCCATATAATTCCACCCACGATTGGAGTTTTCGATATGTCCCGTACTGCCACCGATAGCACTGTCCTGCTGGGCCACGGCTCCGGCGGCCAGATGATGAAGCGCATTATCGATGAGGTCTTTCTGGATGCCTTTGGGTCGCCCGAGCTGCTTGCGGGCAACGATGCTGGTGTCGCCGCGCTGCCCGCAAGCGGGCGAATCGCCATGTCGACCGACAGCTTTGTGGTAACGCCGCAGTTCTTCCCCGGCGGCAATATCGGCCGCCTCGCCGTATGCGGAACCGTCAACGACGTCGCGACCTCGGGCGCTAACGTGCGCTACCTCTCGTGCGGCTTTATCCTCGAAGAGGGCTATCCCATGGACAAGCTGCGCCAGATTGTGCAGACCATGGCCGAAACAGCACGCGAGGCGGGCGTGTCCATAATCACCGGCGACACCAAGGTGGTCGAGCGTGGCGGTGCCGACGGCGTCTACATCAATACCGCCGGCGTGGGCGAGGTGCCCGCAGGTGTGACGCTCAGCGGTGCCAACTGCCGCCCCGGCGACGTCATCCTGGTATCGGGTACGCTAGGCGACCACGGCATCGCCATCATGAGCCAGCGCGAGGGCTTGGCGTTTTCGAGCGCCATCGAAAGCGACGCCGCGCCGCTCAATCATCTGATTGCCGACGTGCTCGCCGCCGCCCCCGACACCCGCTGCTTCCGCGACCCCACGCGCGGCGGCCTGGCATCCACGCTCAACGAGTTTGCCCAGGCCAGCGGCGTTGCCATGGAGATCGACGAGGATGCCGTGCCCGTGCGCCCCGACGTACAGGCGGCATGTGAGATGCTCGGTTACGACGTTCTGCAGGTGGCAAACGAGGGCAAGATGGTTGCCGTGGTGCCGGCCGAGCAGGCCGATGCCGCGCTGGCCGCCATGCGCGCCGCCCGCTACGGCGAAAATGCCGCCATCATCGGTCGCGTGCTGCCACTTGCCGAGGGCGCCCGTCCCGCCGTGCGCGTGCGCACCGGCTGGGGATCGACCCGCATCCTCGACATGCTCGTAGGAGAGCAGCTGCCGAGAATTTGCTAACGACAGAGATGGTCGGGCAGCGCGGCCCGATACACAGCAGTCAAAGTTATTCAGATTTCAAACATGCCCGACACGCCAGCCCGTTATCATGGGTGCGTCCTATAACCCAAACGGCGGGAGCACCCATGGCAGCAGCTTTTTCCCATGTGATTTTTGATTTAGACGGCACCATCCTCAACACGCTCGAGGACCTGGCGGCCGCCGGCAACCACACCTGCGAGATGCACGGCTGGCCCACGTTTGCCGTGGACGAGTATCGCTACAAGGTGGGAAACGGCATGCTCAAGCTGGTTGAACGCTTTATGCCCGCCGAGTACGCGGGCGACGGCCGTATGTTTGAGCAGACGCTTGCCGAGTTTAGGGCCTATTATGGCGAGCACAAGGAGGACCGCACCTCACCCTACGCCGGCACGATTGAGATGCTCGACCGTCTGCGCGCAGAGGGCGTTCAGCTTGCCGTGCTCACCAACAAGGACCATATTTCGGCAGCCCCGCTTATCGAGAAATACTTTGGCCCCGATCGCTTTGCGCAGGTACAGGGCCGTGTCGATGCGTTTCCGCCTAAGCCCGAAGCGCCCGTCACGCTGCATGTAATGAAGGAGCTGGGCGCCAACCCGGCGACCACGCTCTATGTGGGCGATTCGAATGTCGATGTTCTGACCGGTCACAACGCCGGCCTTAAGAGCGCGGGCGTCAGCTGGGGCTTCCGCGGCCGTGCAGAGCTGGAGGCCGCCGGCGCTGACTACGTGGTGGACACCCAGGACGAACTCGCCGAGCTGATCTTGGGCGAGTAGCGAGCGGCACTGCTTAACGTAGCTGCGACAATTCTTCCGCGCGGAAAGCGCGTCCCGTTTTGGAGCTCCGGAATGGGATGCGCTTTCCGTTTGAGGCGCGTCGGGAAAACGCCATCCCGTTTTGGAGCAATATTCCGGGTCGCACTTTCCGCAACCCACCCCATCCGGAAACCGCGACCCAGAATTCGACCAAAAACCGGGCCATATTTTCCCGAGCGTTCGCGATGCAACGCTGGCGCAAGGAGTGTCCCCAACTGCCGGCAGAAAAGGAACGTCCCCAACTGCCACCTCAATGACTACCATGGCAACGCCGCAGGTAGAGGACGGGCAGCGAGCGGGCACCAGAGCGAACAAATTGGCATGAAAAAGGCGAGGCATAGACCTTCTGGTCATGCCTCGCCTTTTGAATGACAAATTGTCGTCCTGGGCGGCGCGCAGCGTCGGGCAGTTACGGCGTTTGGCAAAACGCCGTAACGAACTACCGTGTAACTCCCCTAGCTCATCATGGCATTCATCATCTCGTTGGTTGCGGAATCGTCGGCAGACCACTCGCCGTCGTCATTGCAGGAATACTTGAAGGTGACCTTGGTGTCCTTGGTCTTAGCAGCCTTGGTCACATCGACCATAACCTGACCGGCCATCTTGTACAGCTCGTCATCGGAAGGCATCGAATCGAGCGCGGCGACCTTCTCCTGGTACTGGGTGGCAAAATCCTCAACGATCTGGTTCATGGACTTGCAGGTAATGGTGACCTCGGCAGTTGCGGTACCCTTGTCCTCGTCGACCGTCACGTCGCCGATCTTGTAGTCAAAGCCCTCGAGATAGCTCTTGGCGTACTCCTTGGGATCGATGCCCAGCTGCTCGAACTCGTCACCCGAGGCCTCTTCCAGGCCGGCGAGGAAGTCGTCGCCACCGTTCTTGACCTCGTCAAACTGCGTCGTAAGATCATCGGTGATGAGCTCCTCAACCGAAGGGCCTCCGCAGCCGGAAAGCACAACTACGCACGCGACCAGAACAGCCATCAGGGGCGCAAGCAGCAGCTTCTTCTTCATGACATTCCTCCCAACAAGCGGCACCGCGCTTCCCGACGCGGTGCACGTCGTAACAATAAGGCCATTCTAGCCGCTAACGAACACCCCCGGCAAAGCAAAGGCGCAGTCGGCTCGATTTAACGTCCGAACGGTTTACCGTTCCGCCCAACGCGCAATAAAACGTTCCGCCGCATTGTAATAAAAAAGGGCGGCCGGATAACCCGACCACCCTTGCGCATCCTTATGTTGCCGCAGTTTACTTGCGGACGACCTTGACGATGACATCGCCGGCGGCGACAGCGGAGTCAGCCTCGACGGCGAGCTCGACGTCGGCGAACTCGGCAGTGTTGGACACAGCCACGACGACGCAGTCCTTGTAGCCGGCAGCGGCGATCTTGGCGCGGTCGATCTTGAGCATGGGCTGGCCAGCCTTGACGACGTCGTCGGCCTTGACGAAGCCCTCGAAGCCGTCGCCGTTCATGTTGACGGTATCGACGCCAACGTGCACAAGAACCTCGATGCCGCTATCGGACTGCAGACCCACGGCGTGACCCATGGTGACGGTCACCTTGCCGTCGCAGGGAGCGTAGACCAGATCGTCCTCGGGCCACACAGCGCAGCCCTTGCCCAAAACCTCGCCACCAAAGACGGGATCGGGCACGTCGGCCATCTTGATGACCTTGCCCTTGACGGGCGAGCACAGCACGTCGGCGCCGGCAGAAGCAGAGATGGAGGCCGGAGCAGCGGCAGCCGCGGGCTCAGCCTTCTTCTTGAACATGTCAAACAGACCCATACATTTTCTCCTCTTGATTAAGCGCAACGTTATGCGCATGCCTATGGTGATTATAGTGCCAAATGGTTCAAATGCTAAGGTGGGGACTCGAATCGCGAGCCCGTCCCAAGGCTTTTCCCCGGTGGCACTCATCTTGTCGATTAAGCCAGGCCCTCGGCACCGTTGGACTTGATGATCTTCTGGTAGGCGAAGAAGCTGTCCTTGCGGCGGCGCTCGTAGGTGCCGGTGCCGTCATCGTACTTATCGACGTGGATAAAGCCGTAGCGCTTGCGCATCTCGCCGGTGCCGGCCGACACCAGGTCGATGGGGCCCCACCAGGTGTAGGCAATCAGGTCGACGCCGTCGGCAATGGCCTCGCCCATGGCCTTGACGTGGCTGCGCAAGTAGGCGATACGATACGGGTCGTGGATGGAGCCGTCCTCCTCGACCTCATCGTAGGCGCCCATGCCGTTCTCGACCACCATCAGCGGAATCTCGTAGCGGGCGTAAATCTCGTTGAGGGCGATGCGCAGACCCAGCGGATCGATCTGCCAGCCCCAGTCGGTGGACTCCAGATAGGGATTCTTGCCGCCAAAGGTCATGTTGCCCTCGGTCATCTCGTGATCCTTGTGGGTGCCCACGGTGCCGGACATGTAGTAGCTAAAGGTGTAGAAATCGACCTTGCCGTCGGCGATATCCTGCAGGTCGCCGTCCTCCACCACAAGCTCAACGTCGTTCTCGGCCCAGAAGCGCTTGGCATAGAACGGATACTTGCCGCGCACCTGCACGTCGGAGCAGTACCAGTTCATGGCATTCATCTCCTGCTGCGTTGCGAACACGTCGGCCGGATCGCACGTGGCGGCATAGGAAAGGATGAAGCAATCCATGTTGCCCATCTTAAACTGCGGGTAGTGCTCGTGGGCATAGCGCACGACACGGCCGCTGGCGACAAACTGGTGATGCAGGGCCTGCATACGGGCCTGCGGCGTGGTGTGGACCGCCGAAGCCGGGCCCTCAAAGCCCTGGATCATGCTGGTCCCAAAGAGATTGCCCATGTCCTGGGTGCCGCAGTTGATCTCGTTGAAGGTGAGCCAGAACTTGACCTTGTCCTGATAGTGGTCGAAGACGGTCTGGCAGTACTTCTCAAAGAAGCCGATGAGCTCGCGGCTCGCCCAGCCGTTGTACTTCTCGACCAGGTGATAGGGCATCTCGTAGTGCGACAGGGTCACGAGCGGCTCGATATTGTGGGCGCGCAGGCAGTCGAAGACGCGGTCGTAGAAGGCGAGGCCGGCCTCGTTGGGCTCGGCGTCGTCGCCGTTGGGGAAGATGCGGCTCCAAGAGATGGACATGCGGAACATGTTGAAGCCCATCTCGGCGAACAGCGCGATATCCTCCTCGTAGTGATGGTAGAAGTCGATACCGTCATGATTGGGGTAGAAGCGGTCGGGGTCGATGTCGATCGTAATCTGACGCGGCTCCTTGTAGCTGCCGCCCAGGAAGTGGTCGTCGACGGAAGGGCCGCGGCCGTCCACGTTCCAAGCACCCTCAAACTGGTTGGCGGCGGTGGCGCCACCCCAATAGAAGCCCTCGGGGAACTTGATGTTTGCCATGAGCATCTCCTTTGCATCGCGGTTCGATAAGCCGAGTATCGCCCACGCACGCGACAGGCAGGGGCAGGGGTGCCAAACCCGACACTTCTTTTCGCAGCGGCACCCCGCCGCCACCCCGCCCCTGACACTTCCTGACACCTGCCAAAAAGGGACTGCCAAAAAGGGACAGGTTTATTTTGGTCGGTTTTATCTGGGCAAACGCTGGCGATACGCTGCCGGCGTGCAGCCATAGCGCTCGGCAAACTTTTTGTAGAAGAAGCTCATGTTGGCGTAGCCGACCTCGCGCGCCGCGGCTTCCGCAGTGGAGCCGGCGTCGAGCAGTGTTGCCGCGCGTGTTAGGCGACTCTCCTGCACGAGCTGCATAAACGTGCGTCCCGTCTGCCGTTTGAGCAGCGCGCTTGCGTAGTTGGGACTCAGATGGAGGTGGCGAGCTACGTCCTCGAGCGTACAATCGCAGGCATGGCGCTCGATGTAGCCCACGGCGGCCGCGACCTGCGCCGAGGGAAGTGTAGGTTTGCCCGCTTGCAGCAGTGCGGCCTCATAGCTTTGCATCAGCTCAATCAACAGCAACTCAAACAGCTTCGACACGATCTGGGGACTCGCAGCCGTCGGCTCCAGAAGCTCGCACAGCATCTCCTGCATATATCGGCGCACGCGGCGGCTGTTGCCCGTGCGGAAATGCACATGACCGCAGTGGTCGGTTTCGTCATTGAGGGCATTAATGAGGAACTGCGAGACGGTGCTTGACGGCGACAGGCTCTGCTCTAGGCTGCGGTGCAACATCGGCCGCGAGATGACGATGCTCAGCATAATGTCATGCTCGCCGAGCTCGCCTACGGCATGTGGACAGGCGGCGTCGAGTAAGAGCACCTCGTTTTGGGCAAGCATAAGCTGTTCGCCGTTGACGGTCTGCGGCGCATGCCCGCGATAAACATAGCTGATTTCGACATAATCGTGCACATGCTCCGGTACAGGGTTGAAGCGCGAGTTGCGCACGATTGATAGGCCCTCAGGCATGCCTTCTTGGTGCAAGGCTCGCGTCGGGTCACCGATTTTATGGATATGTTTTTCACTGATATTCTGTTGATGACCCCAGCTGAACGCATCATTCCAGTCATAGCGGGCGCCCGCGTGGTAAGCACGCTCGCTGTCGGTCAGCTCGAGCAGAAGGCTGTCTAAACGTGCAAGATCCATGGCATCACAATCGTTGATTCGGTCATATTCTGCTGTGGTTTTGATATTAGCAGGACGGCGCGCTCGGCGTACTCTGACTTCAATCGATTTAAAAGGTTGGTTTTAGAGGAGTGGATATGGCGGCATACGACAACCATGTGCTTCCGTTCTTGTGGCTCAAGGGCGAGGCGCACGAGACGATTACCGAATACCTGGAGCAGATCGCCGGTGCGAACATCCGCGAGGTCTGCCTCGAATCGCGCACGCATCCCGAGTTTTGTCGCAACGGCTGGTGGGCTGACCTGCGTTTTATCATCGGCGAGTGCAAGCGCTTAGGGTTGAAGATCTGGCTGCTCGACGACGCCCATTTCCCCACGGGCTACGCCAACGGCGCGCTTGCGGGCGAGAACGTCGACCCCGCGCTTAAGAAGACCGTGCTCAAACATCGCACGGTTACGGTCGTCGGTCCCCAGCCGTCCACGGTCATCAAGCTCGGCAATCTTATGGATCACACGGAGCGCTTTGTGGGCGCGGCGACTTTCGACGCCGCCGGCGCACCGCTCGACCTTGAGCTCTCCGTTGAGCAGGCCGACGGCACCCCCGCTCGCCTGCGTTTTGACGCGCCCGCCGGCATCACCACCGTCGAGCTCTTCGTCACCAGCCAAAAGACCGGCTTTCGCGATGAGTACATCAACATGGTCGACGCCGATTCGTGCCGTGTGCTCATCGATGCCGTCTACGAGCCCACGTTTGAGCACCTGGGCGACGAGTTCGGCTGCACCATACTGGGGTTCTTTACCGATGAGCCGGGCTTTATGAACGAGAAGGGCACGGCTCTCGACGATGATTCTACCAGCAGCTTTATTGGACGCGGCGATATGTCACTGCCCTGGTCGGACGAGCTTGCCAGCCGCCTGTGCAATGCACTTGGCGAGGACTGGCTCACCAAGCTACACGGCCTTTGGACACGCGAGGCAGATGGTGCCCGAGCCCGTCACGCCTACATGGACATTGCCACGCAACTCTACCGCGCATGCTTTGACGAGCAGATTGGCGACTGGTGCCGCGAGCGCGGCGTCATGCACATCGGACATGTGATTGAGGACAAAAGCTGCCACACGCGCCTGGGCCAGGGCGCCGGACACTACTTCCGCGCGGTCGCCGGGCAGGATATGGCGGGCATCGACGTTGTCATCAACCAGCTCGCCCCTGGCGTCGACCACGGACGCTACAGCTACTTCCACGGCGCGTGGAATATGGAGTTCTTTACCTACGCGCTTGCCAAGCTGGCTCTTCGGCCGCGCGTCTCGACAAAAAAGAGCAGGGGCGCTGTATGGCCGAGGTCTTCGGCGCCTTCGGCTGGCACGAGGGCCTTCGCGAGATGAAATGGATCGCCGACCACATGCTCGTCCGCGGTATTAACTGGTTTACGCCGCACGCATTTAGCATGGCGCCCTTCCCCGATTGGGACTGCCCGCCGCACTTTTACGCACACGGCAACAATCCGCAATGGCCGCACTTTGGCCAGCTCATGAGCTATATGAACCGTACGGCAACGCTGCTTTCGGGAGGCAGCGCCGCGCGTCCCGTCGCCATCCTGTACCACGCCGATGCCGAGTGGGCCGGCAGCGCCATGCCTATCGAGCGCGTGGCTGCCGAGCTCACGCGCGCGCAGATCGACTTTGATTTTGTGCCCGCCGAGGCTTTTGAGGATGAGGACCGTTACGAGGTTTCGATTGCCGATGGAATGCTTACCATAAACGATTGTCGTTACCAGGCGTTTGTTATGCCAGGAGCTTCATTTATTGGCTCGGCGACGGCGCAGGCCGTAAGGCGCATGATGGCGGCGGGCGTTATGGTCCTCGCTGTCGACGAGGTGTCGAGCGCGCTTTACGACGCCGATGGCGTGGTTGAACTGGGTGAACTTGCAGCGACTCCGCTTGCCGATATGGCGGGCGTGCTGGCGAGCGCTGGGCTGCAGACGGTTGTCACCGACACGCCCCAGCCCTGGCTGCGCGCGCTTCGTTACGAGCGCGCCGACGAGACCTACGTCATGTTGGTCAACGAGCATCCGCGCGAGCGCATCGGCTGCACAGTTAAACTCGCGCAAGGCGAGCGACTTTGCGGCACGCGCCTCGACCTGTTGAATGGCACCGATCCCGTTGTGTTTGACGGAACGCTTGAGCTCGCACCCTTCGAGAGCTGCTTCGTTGCCTTGGAGACGGACGGCGAGCTTGAGTCCGGGGACGGCGCGGACATGGGCTCGAGCGATGCGCTCGCCCTCGACATCAACGGACCTTGGACCGTCGCCCTCTCCCCTGCCGACAGCGGAACCTTTGGCGCCCCGCAGGAACTCGAGCACTTATGCGATCTCACTGCCGAGCGATTCCCCGATGCATGCGGGACGTTCCGCTATCGCACGTTGTTCGAGCTGGCGAACGACCTTGCCGATGCCACAATCGACCTGGGAGATGTCTACGAAGTCGCGGCACTTACGCTCGACGGACACCCACTCGGCACACGCATCTGTCCGCCCTATCGCTTTGCCATCAACCCACTTGCTGCCGGCACGCACGAACTCACCGTCGACGTCATCAACACGCTCGATCATGCGATTCCCGACATCTTCGCCCTCACCGAACCCATCGCCCCGAGCGGCATCCTCGGTCCCGTTACCCTTTGCGGGCAAAACCTGCCAAAATAAACCTGTCCCTTTTTGGCAGGCTTGTTGAGTGTGGGAGTTCGCATGGATATCAAACGCAAGATTTCCGAGGCACAGGGCCTTACCCCTACCGAGCAACAGCTCGGCATCTCGGCCCTTGCCATGGGCGAAGACGTCCGCGGACTCTCCATCAAGGAGTTTGCCGCGCGCGCCAATGTTTCGGTCGCGAGCGTCCACCGCTTTTGCAAAAAGCTCGGCCTCGAGGGCTTTAAGGACCTCAAGGTCGAGCTCATCCGTCTGGTGACCGAGGCGGGCAACCGGCGCGACGTGGACATCAACTTTCCCTTCGATGCCACCTCCACCCCTGCACAGGTGATGGAGCGTATGGAGGGGCTCTATCAGACCACTTTGGCCGAAACGCAGGAGCTGCTCGACCCCACACAGCTCGACCAGGCCGCCAAGCTTATCGTGCGCGCCGGCACCGTGGACATCTACACGGGCTCGCATAATCTGTATCCAGCGGGAATGTTCCGCGATCGCCTGCTTTCCGCCGGCAAAAGCGCGACGTGCCACGACAGTGTCGAGGCGCAGGTGCGTACGGCGCTCGCCTCGGGCCCCGACCATGTGGCAATCGTTATCTCCTACAGCGGCCTTGCCCCCAACCTCAAGGACATCTTGCCGATCCTCAGCAGTCGACATGTCCCGGTCATCGTCATCGGCACGCCTTATTGCGCCCGCATTCACCCCGGCTTTGCCGCCCACCTTACGGTGAGTGACCACGAGAGCATGACGCACCGCATCACGCAGTTCGCCAGCCACATCGCCGTGCAATACGTGCTCGATTCGCTCTACAGCAGCTACTTCGCCAAAGATTACGCCCGCTGCTCTGAGTTCTTAGAGCGGTCGTTTCCCTACACCCGCCTGCCCGGGCTCAAGTAGCGACGAGCGTGGATCATCGGACACTAACCTAACGAGCGTGGATAATCTCCCACTTTGAGCCCGCGCACAGGCCAAAACCGGGAGATTATCCACGCTCATTTTGGGTCCCCTGGGAACGCATGAGGAGGGCGGATAGAAAGCCGTTATTTGCGAGGCGTCAGCGACGTAAAGAGTCCGTGTTGGTTGCAGTAAAGATATATCCTGCCGCGCCCGGTAATATGGAAGCGCGGCTGCACCGATTGCTCTGGATAGAGCTTCTTAAAGCAGATGCCATCCATAGTCGCATATGCCACAAAGCTAATGTAGTGATCCTTGGTCATGGGATGATCGAGCGTGACGTACCAATCGTCCTCGATGCGCTCGATGGAAAAGGCGTGGTCCGCGTCCGGCTCTTCGGCCTCCTGGGGAAACATCGTGGAGCCACAGCAGCTAAAGCTGCCTTCTCCGAGCGCGTGCACAACGTTTCCGCAGATAGGGCAAACGTAAAAGACGCCTTTGAGCATATTGCCTGCACGGTTGGCGTTGGCCCGAATGTCACCAGCCAAAAGCTCAGCCACGCTTATGCCGAGTCTCTGGGCCAAAGGCTCAACGAGGGAAATGTCGGGAAGGCCGCGGCCGGATTCCCATTTGCTGACGGCTTTATCGGTCACGCCAAGGCTTTCCGCCAGGGCGCGCTGGGTGAGGCCGCGCTCTTCGCGCAGCTGCTTGATGGCATGCGCTGCCAAAAAAGTATGGGAAGCATTGGTTTGCCGTGTCTGGTTCATGGGCTGTCCAATCAAATTGAAGAAATGGAGTGAACCGGTTCGACAGTCAGTATCCATTTGAAGGCCAGGCTCGACAACCTACGCTGCGTAGACATGCGCCAATCGAACGAGCGCGGATTTTTGGACGCTCATCCTGAGTAGTCATTTAAGAACGTCCCCAATGACCACTCATTTATGTCTGTCCCCAATGACTGGGCAACGGCAGCGAGAGCCCCGATGTTTTGGCAACGACAGCGAGCGACGTCCAGGACGAACAAGTTGGCATGAAAAAGGCAAGGCATAGACCTTTTGGTCATGCCTTGCCTTTTGAATGACAAATTGTCGTCCTGGGCGGCGCGCAGCGTCGGCCGGTCCGCCGTTCGGTAGAACGGCGGAACCTACTTGACGCCGTACTGCTCGTAGTAGGCGTCGATGGCGGTCTTGAGCTCGTCGTCGATGACAACCTTGCCGTCGATCTCGTGGTTGTAAAGGGTCTCGACGACCTCGGCCATGGAGACGATGCTCGCGACGGGGAAACCGTACTTGGCCTCGATCTCCTTCTGCGCGGTGGTCACGCCGCCCTTGCCGACCTCCATGCGGTTGAGGGACACGATGAGGCCCTTGATCTCGACATCGGCAGCCGCCTTGACCTTGGGATAGGTCTCGTCGATGGACTTGCCGCTGGTGGTGACGTCCTCGACCATGATCACACGGTCGCCGTCCTGGGGCTCATAGCCCAGCAGGTTGCCCTTGTCGGCGCCGTGGTCCTTGGCCTCCTTGCGGTCGCAGCAGTACTTGACCTCCTTGCCGTACAGCTCGTGGTAGGCGATGGCGGTCACGACGGCCAGGGGAATGCCCTTGTAGGCCGGCCCAAACAGGACATCAAAGTCGTCGCCAAAGTTATCGTGGATGGCCTGGGCGTAATACTCGCCCAGCTTCTTGAGCTGATAGCCCGTCACGTAAGCGCCGGCGTTCATAAAGAACGGGGACTGACGGCCGCTCTTGAGCGTAAAGCTGCCGAACTTAAGGACGTCGGACTCAACCATAAACTTGATGAACTCTTGCTTGTAAGCCTCCATGCGGGCTCCTCTCGTAATCGCGTACGTGCCTTCCAGTTTAGCGCAGGCAGGGCGTCGGTGCGGGCGCGCTTTGGGGCCTCAGCATTCTGTAAAGGCTTTGTCAGGGGCAATGGTTTTCCAAACAAAGGGGTTGACACGGCAAACCCCCTCATCAAAAATACGGGCGGATTAAAACGGGTACGAGATACCCAAAGCGCGCCGCGCCCGGCCTTAAGGAGGTGTGCCATGGAAGGCAGTCATAGTCGAAAAACCTGCATGTCGCCCTCGGCACGCCGCGAGGATTCCGCACGCGCATAAGCGCCACGAACCGATCGTCAAAACCACCACAAAGGTGCCTGTCCCCTTTGTGGCGGTTCGAGAGCATGACGTGAGCGACATCTAGGTTTTTTGAAGCAAATACGACACGTACGCTAACTCCCTTCAACAAGGAGGACCCTATGCTGATGCTCAAAACCGCTACGGTACTCGAAGCTATCTCCAAGCGCCGCCGCACGGCGCGCCCTGCCGCTCACACCGGCCTGTCCAAGAACACCATATTCGCCGCCACCCATAGCGCCGAGGACGCCCTCGTGCTGCTTGACGCCAGGGCTGGCGGACTCGGTACCGAGCACGCCGCCGAGCGCCTAGACGCCGTCGGCCCCAACACCATCGAGGCGCCGACCAAGACACTCGCCCGCCGCATCGCCGACGCGTTCATCGACCCCTTCGCCGGCATCCTCGCCGCGCTCGCACTGGTCTCGCTCTACATCGACGTGCTCGCCGTGCCCGAGCCCCAGCGCGACCCCTCCACGGTCATCGTCATCGGCATCATGCTGCTGGTATCGGGCGGCATGAAGTTTATCCAGGAAGCCCGCAGCGGCAATGCGGCCGAGGCCCTCAAGGACCTGGCCTCCAACACCTGCTGTGCCCTGCGCGACGGCGAGCGTATCGAGATCCCCTTTGACGAGCTCGTCCCCGGCGATGTAATCCGTCTCTCTGCCGGCGATATGGTGCCGGCCGATGCCCGCATCATCACCGCGCGCGACCTGTTTGTGATCGAGTCCGCACTCACCGGCGAGAGCGAGGCCGTCGAAAAGACCGCTGCCATCACCGTCGCCGAGGGTGCCGACAGCTCCGCGCTGCCGCTCTCTGCCTGCAAGAACATCGTCTTTACCGGCACCTCCGTGCAAAACGGCACCGCTATGGCACTTGTCGTAGCCACCGGCTCGGACACTTACCTGGGCGGCATCGCCAAGATGCTCAACGGGCGCGGCGAGAAGAGCGCGTTTGACCGCGGTGTCTCGAGCGTCTCCATGTTGCTCGTACGCCTTATGCTCGTTATGGCGCCGGCCGTCTTTGCCATCAACGCCGCCACCAAGGGCAACGTCATCGACGCGCTGCTGTTCGCCACGAGCGTGGCCGTGGGCATCACGCCGCAGATGCTTCCCGTCATCGTGACCACGAGCCTGTCGCAGGGCGCCAAGGACCTCGCCCGCCGCCAGGTTATCGTCAAGGAGCTGCCGGCGATCCAAAACCTCGGTGCCATGGATGTCCTGTGCTGTGACAAGACCGGCACCCTCACCGAAGACCGCATCGTGCTCGAGCGCTATCTCAACACTGACGGCAACGAGGACGCACGCGTGCTGCGCCATGCGTTTTTGAACAGCTTCTTCCAGACCGGCCTCAAAAACCTTATCGACCTGGCCGTCATCGACCGTGCCGACGTGACGCCCTCGACTGTCGCGCCCGACTCCACGCTGGGCCAGAGCCTGCGCGACCGCTATACCAAGGTCGACGAGGTGCCCTTCGATTTCTCACGCCGTCGCCTGAGCGTAGTCGTCGCCGACGCCCAGGGCAAAACCCAGATGGTTACCAAGGGAGCTGCCGAGGAAATGCTCGAGATTTGCTCCTTTGTCGAGGTTGACTGTGTCGCCCAGCCGCTCAGCGAAAATAAGCTCGCCCAGATTCGCAAGCAAGTCGCCGAACTCAATGCCGAGGGCCTGCGCGTGATCGCCGTGGCGCAAAAGACCAATCCGCGCTGCGTGGGTGAGTTTGGCATCGCCGACGAGTGCGACATGGTGTTGATGGGCTTTTTGGCCTTCCTCGATCCGCCCAAGGCAAGTGCCGCCGGCGCCGTCGCCACCCTCGAGGCCAAGGGCGTGGCGGTCAAGGTCTTAACCGGCGACAACGACCGCGTGGCCGCCACCGTCTGCGAGCAGATCGGCATCGACGCGAGTAACGTCTTGCTGGGCTCCGAGATCGATGCGCTCGACGACGCCGAGCTTGCCGAGCGCGCTGAGAAAACTCATCTCTTTGCCAAACTCTCGCCGCTGCAGAAGGCGCGCCTGGTGCGCGTCATGCGCGAGCTGCTCGGTCACACCGTGGGCTTTATGGGCGACGGCATCAACGACGCCGCCGCCATGCGCGCGAGCGACTGCGGTATCTCGGTCGATTCGGCCGTCGACATCGCCAAGGAATCCGCCGATATCATCTTGCTCCAGAAGGATCTGGGCGTGCTCGAGCGCGGCGCCATCGAAGGCCGTCGCACCTACGGCAACCTGCTCAAGTACCTCAAGACCACGGTGAGCTCCAACTTTGGCAACGTGCTATCCGTGACTGTCGCGAGCCTGTTCTTGCCGTTTTTGCCCATGAGCGCGCTGCAGCTGGTGCTGCTGTCGCTGGTCTACGAGATCGTGTGCATCGCGCTGCCGTGGGACACCGTCGACGACGCCTGGACCGCCCGCCCGCGCGCCTGGGACGCCGCGTCCATCAAGGGCTTCATGCTCGAGTTGGGTCCCGTGAGCTCGCTGTTTGACATCGCGACCTTCGTCGTCCTCTTCTTTGTGGTATGCCCCGCCGCCGTGGGCGCAAGCTGGTCCGAGCTTGCCGCCGCGGGCAACGTCGCAGGCATGACGGCCTTTGCAGCACTCTTCCAGAGCGGCTGGTTTGTCGAGTCCATGTGGTCGCAGACGCTCGTGATCCATATGCTGCGCTCCCCGCGCCTGCCGAGCCCGCGCGACCACGCCGCGCCCGCGCTGTGCGCCCTCACCGTGCTGGGTCTGGCACTCGTCACCTGGCTGCCGGCAAGCCCCATCGCCGATGCGCTGGGCCTCATGCCGCTGCCGCCGAGCTTCTTCGCGCTGCTCGTCGGCATCGTCGCCGCCTACATCGCGCTCACCCAGCTGGCAAAGCGCCGCTACATTGCCCGCCACGGCGAGCTACTGTAGCGCCCGAATTGTGGCGCGCGACCCATCAGGCGGTCAAAAAGTCCCGTCTCAAGTTAAACCACTCATTTAAGCACGTCCCCAATGAGTGCGGCGGAATGGCTCCCCTTGACAGCTTAAAGCCGTCATGCAGGAACCATTCCGTCGCAGCCTTATGAAAGGGACTGGGTTGTAAATGTTGGAGAAGAGCGTTAGCGCCCAGGGGTCAGGATCACCAGGGCGTCGTGCTCAAAGGGATGCTGAGCCACGCGCACGGTGCCGTCACCGTTGTCGCGAACGGGCAGCTTGGCGACGCGCTTGTCTTCCATGTCGAGAACCGTCGCCGTCCAGCCACGCGCGCCGTCGAGCTTAAACTTGAGCGCCGTGGTGCGCGGCAGGTACGTGACGACGCGATCGCCAACGCGCGCCACACGAATGGCCTCGCGCGCGTCATCGAGGAGCTCCTGCGCCGGAACCACGGCAAGTGCGTCGTCGCCAGCCGTAGCACCCAGGCCGGCAAGCACATGCTCGATCGCGCCAAAGTCCCAAACGCCCGCAAACTGCAGACACTCCTGCCAGCGGAACGGCATATCGAAGCCCTCGCCCAGCACCGAGCCCTGGCTCTTGCTAGTCTGCCAGTTCCAAACACCGTGCGCGCCATAGGTCACACCCGCGCTGGCGCCGGCAAGGATCGACGACCACACACTCGCGCGGCAGTCCTGCGCGGTGAAGCGCCAGTACACATTGCGCGACGCACCCATCTGCTCGTAACAAGGCTCAGAGTTGACCATCGGCTTTTTGGGATAGTTGGCGATAAAGTCCTGCGGCAAGTGCCAAGCCTCGGGCTGGCCCTCGTAGTTGTGGCCGGGCTGGAACATGTAGAAGTCCAAGCGGTCCAGGTACCGTGCCGGGATGGTGCGGTTGCCGCGGTTGATATGCATGGTGCGCAACGCCTCGGGCGCGCGATTGACGACTTCGTCGAGGGCATCCTCGTAATAGGCGATCGCCTCGTCGCTGGTAAAGTCGGTATCGCCCGTCACCACGTAAACGGGGTCGAACTCACCCAGGTTCTCGACGACGCGGGCAACGTGGGCACGGACCTCCTCGCGCGGCATAACCTCGGCACCGCAATGCTCGGCAATCTTGGCGCCCCAGGTACCGGGCACGTAGTTGCACCACATAAGCACGAGTGCCGGACGAATGCCGTGCTCGACGGCAGCGCGACACATGGCGGCGGCACGATCCCAGTACGCTTGGTTGGGTCGGGACCAATCAAAATGCACGCCATCCTCGCTGGCATAGGGCCAAATGCCCAGATCGGGGCAGCAGCGATCCCACTGCGGCAGCGTGTTGATCTGCAGCACGTTCATGCCCTGCTCGGCGCGACGGGTCAGATAGTAGTCCCAATCGGCCTCGGCAATGCTCGTAAACGCGCTCCAGCACGTATCGGCAAACCAAAAGAACGGTTTGCCCTCGCACAAAAAGCCATCCTGGCGACCGTTGACGGCCAGCGTTCCCAAACTCATCTGCATGTCCTTTCGTTCGATAAAGGATTTGCGAACCGCCGGAAACTTTCGCGGTAACCCCGCGCGAAAGCCCCCGCCGCTTGGCAAACCCTCGCGGGCGAATCTCACCCGCCCCCCATCAGTCTACCTTGCAAGAAGGGCCCCGCCGGGCTTGCGCCTGACGGGGCCCTGTCGTGTAGGTGAGGTCATATGCAACCGAATGGTTTGGCCTTAGGCCTCCATCTCGGCGAGCTCCTCCTTGGAGAAGCCCGTGGCAAAGACGACGGCAGCGGCGATGACAAAGGAGATTGCCATACCGACGACAGCCCAGACGGTGTTCATCTGGCCACCCTGCAGGTAGTTGGTGAAGACCAGGAAGTTGGAGGCACCGCCTGCGAGGTAATAGGTAACACCCATGAGGCCGGAGAACACAGCGCCGATGGCACCGCCGATGAACATGCCGAGCATGGTGCGGCGGAAGCGCATGAGGATACCGAAGAGTGCGGGCTCGGTGACGCCGCCGGCGATGGCGGAGATGACGTAACCGATGGCGAGAGACTTCTCGTCGGGGTTCTTCATCTTGAGGAAGGCACCGAAGGCGCAGCCCCAGACAGCGGCCATAGCGCAGTTGGTGGAAACGAAGACGAAGGGATCGTAGCCGGCAGCGATGATCTGAACCTGAGCGAGCAGGATGACGGGCATGTGCATGCCGCAGACCACGAAGAGCTGCCAGAAGGCGCCGAGGATGGCCATGACGATCAGGATGCCGATGCCGCCAAGGTCAGCAAGGCCGAAGAGGGCGTTGGCGATCAGCGTACCGATCTCGTTGCCGATCGGAGCGAGGACGATGAAGGCAATGGGAATCGTGACAATCATGGTGCAGAACGGCGTGAAGACCGTGGACAGCACGTCGGGCATGACCTTCTTAAAGAACTTCTCAACAAAGTACAGGACGGGCACCGAGAGAATGATCGGCAGGACGGACTGCTGGTAGTTGGCAGCGGCGATCTGGATGCCGTAGACGGAAATGATTCCGCCACCCTCCTGAGTCGCGACACTCACGACGGACGGGGCCATGAGAGCGCCGCCGAGGAGCATGCCCAGAACCGGAGAGGCGCCGAGCTTCTTAGCCGCGGCATAACCCAGGTAGATGGGGATAAAGGTGAACGTGGCCTCGTACAGCGTGGTGTAGAGGAACGTATAGGTCGGGTCGTCGGCCGAGAGCACACCGAGCATGGTGGGGCCGAGGACGGCCGCGATGGTACGGAACAGACCGCCGGCCATGAGCAGCGGGATGAGCTGGGTCATGGAGCCCGACAGATAGTCAAGGATGATGTTCGGCAGGTTCTTGAGCTCGAACTTCTGCTTGGAAGCATCGAGGTTCTCGTCGACGGCGGCACCCTGCTTGACGCCGGAGATGGCGACGAACTCGGCGAGCACCTTGGGCACGTTCTGGCCGATGATGACCTGGAGCTGGCTGCCGGCGAACTGGCATCCCAGAACACCCTTGACCTTCTTGATCTTCTCCACGTCGGCCTTGCTGTTGTCCTTGAGCGTCAGACGCAGGCGCGTCATGCAGTTGGTGGCGACGGAAACATTCTCCGCACCGCCCACGAGCTCGAGGACATCGGTGGCAATCTGCTTGTTATCTACTGCCATGGGACCCCTCCCCATATCTTCGTGTGCCAGCCCCCTTGGGCTTAGGCACGCCTTTGGCCCGGCGACTATAACCCCTTACGGTTGCCGGACCCTTGGATACGCTTTTGTAAACAAGGTGTTTACTGAACGTTTACGGGCTTTAGTTTACACGGAGCGCCGAATTTATGGCAATTTTGCCGTCTACAGTCCGGTGAACGGTAGGTAATCGGGGGTGAACGTATTCCAATGGCGGGAGATAGTCTCTTTGACTGTCTATTGATAAATGGCTCTTTACGTGGGCTTTTATTTTGATAAACACCTCTATGACCTGTTAACTCATCAACAGAAGCCCTGCTAGAAGCTAGTAAACATATGTTTAGTAGTTCATGGCGTGTTAAATTTTGCCGTTTACCGAGTTTATCAGCTTGTTCTGCAATTCTGGATTAAACTAAACATGTTTAGATTGTATTGCCGCTTTTGTTTCCCACTAGCGGCGCAAGGGAGGCAGCTCATGGAACTCAAATTGTGTACCTACGCAACCGTCACCACCTTGGGCGACTTTGGCCCCTGGATCAGCAAGGTCGTACTCGACCTGCCCTGCACCGTGCGCGCCAACGACATCGACGCGAACACCTTCCATATATATGTAGAGCGTCACGAACGCTCGGGCGAAGTTCTGATGCGCAAGGAGCGCGGCGCCGACCATGCCGCGCCCTCCGTGGGTTACATCGACGTTCTCGCCGCATATCCGTGCGACGAAAACGGACGTAAGCTCGCCGTGGGCACCCATGTGGCGCTCGAGGTCGCCGAGCAGCGCCTGACCAAGACCATCGAAGGCGGCGTCATGGGTTCGCGCATGCTCGATGACCAGCTGCACATCACGCAGCTCACAGCTCTTCCCGGCAACGACGGCGACGATCCCACCTGCGGCCTGGTCTTCGACACCTGCCGTGGCGATATCTGCCCCGCGCTCAAAGGCTGGAGCAACGCCACGCAAAAGACCGCCGTCGACGGCATCGCGCTCGAATACGGCTTCTTTGAGCCCAGCTTTAAAGCCGAGGACTCGGCATGCTTCAACCCCTTTGCGCCCGAGGCGACGGTCGTGCCCCAAAAGGCGCCGCTCGTGGTGTATCTGCACGGCGCCGGCGAGGGCAAGGGCGCCACGCAGGGCGAAGGCGCCACGCGCGCCTATATCGGCAACCGCGTGACGGCCATTAGCCAGGCGCAGATCCAGCGCTACTTTGGCGGCTTTGCCTGGGTGCTCGTGCCGCAGTCGCCCACGTTTTGGATGGACAACGGCGTCGAGCAGCTTGGCCACTCCAACCAGAGCATCTACTCCCCCGTGCTCAAGGCACTTATCGATGAGTTTGTCGCCGAGCATGCCGACCGCATCGACACCGACCGCATCGTGGTCGCCGGCCTTTCCAACGGTGGCTTTATGACCCTGCGCCTGTGCGCCGACTACCCCGATTTCTTCGCCGCCGGCCTTCCCTGCTGCGCCCCGTGGTACAACGCCACGGACGAGGACGTAGCCGCGCTCGCCAAGACGCCGCTGTGGTTTACGCACTCCAAGGGCGACGAGCTCGTGTCGCCGCAACAGACCGTGCTGCCGCTCACGGCACGCCTGCGCGATGCCGGCGCCAACGTGCACCTCACCTACTTTAGCCATGTCGAGGACCTGACCGGCGTGTATCGCGAGGCCGACGGCTCGGCCAAGAAGACGTTCAACCACGGCGTGTGGATCCACCAATTCAACGACCTGTGTTATCAAGACTTCGACGGGGGCAACGTACTCATCGACGGCGAGCCGGTGGGCTGCTGGGAGTGGTCGGCCAGGGTTTCGAGGTAACCATCCCATCGGGGGCTCTGACCTTTAGTTTTGTAAACGTCCTCGCGCATGAGCCCCGCTTATCCTGCTCCTTCGGAGCATCGGATAAGCGGGGCTCGCGCTGCGGAATGTTTACAAAACTAAAGGTCAGAGCCCCCTAAGTTAACGTTGTTCGAAACGCTGGTCGGCCGCTTCCGGCGGGCCGCCGGGTCGCGGGCGATGGGGGCGTGGGTCCCGTCTTGCCTTGCGCGTAACTGGCTGAATTGATTTTGATTGGAGCTGTTCCTATGTCCCAGAAGTTGACTCGGGTGATTGTTACCACTGATATGGAAGTCGATGATATGAACTCGCTTGTTCATTTGGCTCTGTATCTCAACTTGCTTGATGTTCAGGCTGTGGTGTATACGGCTTCGCAGTATCACTTTCTTGGGGATGGGGTTCATACGCTCGGCGAGGTGAATTCGCATTGGCGGACCAAAGGGCGGCGCTCTTATGAGTGGGCTGTTGTGCCTCATGAGCCCGATCCGCTAGCCGGCGAGCTTCGTGAGTATCGGCCGTTTCCCGAGCATTGGATTGAGAGTCTCTGGAGTAATGAATATGCCCAGGCTTGGCCGCAGTTGCAAGCAAATGCGGCCGCTGCCGGTGAGCCGCCGTTTCCCACGCCCGCCCAGATGATCGAGCGCACCTTTGTGGGAAATGTTGCCTTTGAGGGTGATGTGACTGAGGAAACTGAGGGGTCTCGCGTAATTGCGCAGGCGATTCTGGATGATGATCCGCGTACGTTATGGTTGCTCAGCTGGGGTGGTATGAATACGATCGTTCGCGCCCTCATGAGTATTGCCGAGCGCTATCGCGCCACGCCCGAGTGGCCCGCCGTACGGCAGCGGGTCTATCAGAAGGTGCGCGTGATGGGCGTTGCCGATGGCGTGGGGCAGGACAACTCGTGGCTCGACCATGGACGCGAGCTCTTTCCCGAGCTCATCTTTTGGCGTACGCCCTATATGTATGGCAACTATTTCGACGCCAAAACAGCTCAGCCCGATACGCTGCCGCTGTTTAAGGCTCCTTGGCCTGAGCGGAATCTCACGCAGGGCAACGGACCCCTCATGGCACGCTATATGCTCTATGGCGATGGTAAGGTCTACGAAAACGAGCCCGAGCGCTTTCAGTTTGGCAAGCATGCCCGTCTGGATTGGGGCCTAGAAGGCAGGCCCGCGGTGCAGTTTGAGCGCGGCGACTTTATGGCCGAAGGCGACAGCATGACCTATATTCCGCTGCTTCCGTTTGGCCTGCGCGGTATCGACGACCGCGACTTCGATACGCTGCTGGGCCGCATGTTTTTTGATGGGCATCCCGATGCGAACGCGCCCGCCGGTTTTGCCTCCATCGGCACGCCCGCAGACGACAATCTCAATCCCTACCTGCGTGCCTATCAGGAAGACTTTGCCGCCCGCGCGCAATGGTGTGCCCATGATCCGGCAGCCTGCTCGCATCCGGCACATGTTGTCGAGGTCACGGCCGACCGCAGCGCCACAGCCGGCGAGCGCGTCGACCTTACAGCGACCATCGTCGACCCCGACGGCAAGGGCTTCGATGTGCATTGGGATGTCGCCGTGGACCCGTCGAGCTATGCAGGCGCCCAGGATCTGTCGCTGTGGCAAGAATGCACGGTAGACACCGCTTTCATCGTGCCCGCCGACGCGCGGCCCGGCGACCGCCTTGTGCTCACCCTTACCGTGCAGACGCGCGCCGAGCGCCCCTGCACCCGCTACGGCCAGGTCGCCATCACCGTCGCGTAGCAGCGACGGCGCTCACACTCAACAAGAAGTGCCCCCAAGTGCCGAAATGACGAGCGTGGATAATCTCCCACTTTGAGCCCCCAAACAGGCCAAAAACGGCAGATTATCCACTCTCACTTTGGGGCACTCATTGGGGACAGACTTAAATGAGTAGTCGTTGGGGACGTTCTTGTTTGACTGGTCATTTAAGTACGTCCCCAATGAGTGCTTTCACTTCTTTTAACAAAACGCCCGGCGGGCATTAACTGCTCGCCGGGCGTTTTGGTTAGGAAACTCTGAAGTTGAGTGTCTCGGCTTCCTTAGGACAGATCCTCACCATTCGTTTCAATGACGTGCTTGTACCAGTCAAAGCTCTTCTTCTTGGAACGCTTGAGGGTGCCGTTGCCCGCGTCGTCGCGGTCGACGTAGATAAAGCCGTAGCGCTTGGACATCTCGCCCGTGCCGGCGCTCACCAGGTCGATCGGGCCCCAGGTGGTGTAGCCCAGCAGGTCAATGCCATCCTCGGTCACTGCATCGCGCATCGCGGCGATGTGCTGGCGCAGGTAGTCGATACGGTAGTCGTCGTTGATGGAGCCATCCTCCTCGACAACATCCTTGGCGCCCAGACCGTTCTCGACCACAAACAGCGGCTTCTGATAGCGGTCGTACAGGTCGTTGAGGGTGATGCGGAAGCCCAGCGGATCGATGGCCCAGCCCCACTGGCTCTCCTGCAGGTAGGGGTTCTTGGCGCCGGCGAAGGCGTTGCCCTGGGTGCGCTCGACATCAGGGTTATCGGCACCGGCGGAACAACGGGTGCTGTAATAGCTAAAGCTGATGAAGTCGACGGTGTTTTCGGCCAGGATCTCGCGGTCCTCGTCAGTCATGCCGACGTCGATGCCCAGACGCTCGAGCTTCTTGACGGCATAAGCCGGGTAGTAGCCGCGGCTCTGGACGTCGACAAAGAAGTAGTTGTCCTGGTTGTCGAGCTGCGCCTGGCGCACATCGCCCGGACGGCAGCTGTAGGGATAGCAGCTGCCCGCGGCGAGCATGCAGCCGATCTTGACCTCGGGGTCGATCTCGTGGGCGATCTTGGTTGCCCAAGCGCTGGCGACGAGCTCGTTGTGGGCGGCCGGGTACTCGACGGCTTCCTTGTTCTCGCCCTCCTCAAAGACCAGGCCGGCACCCATAAACGGCAGGTGCAAGATCATGTTGATCTCGTTGAAGGTGAGCCAGTACTTCACCAGGCCCTTGTAGCGGGTAAAGATCGTGGTCGCGAGGTTCTTATAGAAGTCGATGAGCTTGCGGTTGCGCCAGCCACCGTACTCCTTGATGAGGTGGACGGGGCAGTCGAAGTGCGTGATGGTCACGAGCGGCTCGATGCCGTGCGCCTGGCACTCGCGGAACACGTCCTCGTAGAAGGCCAGGCCGGCCTCGTTGGGCTCGGTCTCGTCGCCATTGGGGAAGATGCGGGTCCAGGCCAAGCTCATGCGGAAGGTCTTAAAGCCCATCTCGGCAAAGAGGGCGATGTCCTCCTTGTAGCGGTGGTAGAAATCGATGCCGGTCTGCGCGGGGTAGTAATAGCCGTCCTCAAAGTCGAGCATCTTGCGCTGGCCGGAGACCACCGCGAAGCGCTCGGGGCCGTGCGGGGCCACATCCACGTTGGCCAGGCCGCGGCCGTCCACGTCGTAGGCGCCCTCGCACTGGTTGGCAGCCGTCGCGCCGCCCCACAGGAAGTCTTTACGGAAAGCCACGCATCAATCCTCTCACACGCTGTTTGTCGTGGCTTCAGTATCCCCGTAAGCAGCGCGCCACTCAACGGCAACGGCGCAGGCCGATACTTCTTTTCGCGCACAGACGCCCGGCAGCCGCCCCCGTCTGACACTTTTTGATACCTGCCCGCCCAAACCGCCAACCACCACAAAGGGGACAGGCACCTTTGCGGCGGATTGGGCCCGGTTTGTCTCGATCTGTAACAGGTAGACCGCCAAAACCGGTCCCAGTGTTACAGATCGAGATTCTTCGGGTGGCCCTATACGGTTTGTCTCAATCTGTAACAGGTAGAGGCGATTTAGCCCGCTAGGTGTTACAGATCGAGACAAAAGCCCCTAGTCCACGGTGATGTCGAGGTTCTTGCCGACGAGGCCTACGTAGCCGCCTTCGGCTGCCTTGGGGCTGTCGGCGTGGCAGAGGACCCACTTGTCGGCCTTCCAATAGCAGTAGCTGTCGCCGGTCGCAGGCATGTCGGCCGCAGCCTCGGGGCGCGGACCATTGGTGCCCGCCGGCAGCGCCACCATCACCTGGAAGCCGCCGTCATCGACCATGCACGGCGTGTAGTGGAGCGTGGTGTTGAAGACTTCGACGACCGTACCCGCCGGCACGCGGAACGCCTTGACCTGAGCGGTGTCGAGCTTGCCGTCCTCGATCTCCCAGCGATGCGCCACGAGCAGGATAAAGTCGCGGGCGCCCAGGTTAAACTCGCTGGCGCGGTGATACTCCAGGCAGTTGAGCTGCGTGTTGTGGCCGTTGCACCAGCCCAGCTGGAAAGGACGGCCGCCAAACATGAGAAAGCCCAATTTGTCGGCATCCTTGACGCCCTCGAGCTCCGGCGCGCTTGCTACGTACTTGGTGCCCTCGGGAATGGGAGTAGCCGCAAGCGCCTCGACAAGCGGGGCGGTCAGGTTGGACGGCACGTCGTCCCACACGCGACCATAGGATTTGAACTCGGGATCTGATACAGAGTAGATATGCATGTTCGCTCCTGTTCGTTTATGTGACAGTATGAACATTCTAGAACATCATTCATCCACGACCACGATCAATACCGAAAACATTGCATGACGAAATCACCCGCTCAAAAAGCGACATGCAGCTTCCTAGTCGAGATAATCTTTAAGAAACTCAATAACGCTCATACACCAGTAGTCGGTCTCCGGCGCATGGGGCTTCATCAATGCGTGCCCCCCTTCTGAATACATGACTCCCTCATGGTGTACTCCAGCTGCATCCAGAGCATCGACCATCTTTTCATAATTGTCGGGCGATACAATATCATCGTCAGCGCATTGCCAAAGATATGTCGGAGGATACTGCTCCCACACATGCTGATTAATACAGAAATCATCGAGCGAGTCGCGACCAGCCCCGCCGCACACCGAATCAAGAAATCTATTGTCTGATGCGTTCTCAAAGCCACGAAGATCAATCGGTGCATAACACAGGACCAAGGCTTTGGGTGCCTCGCATCCGTAGGACGCAAATCCCTTGTTGTCCGTCCCCCACTCGGCAGTTAAATGCGCACCAGCAGAAAAGCCGATAACTGCATAACTTTTTGCGACATTAAATTTCGCTGAATTCTCGAAGACAAAACGGACAGCTCGATTTAAATCGTCGATTGGACGCGGCATCAAAGGCTCGACCCTCACCCTGTATGACAGCACGAACACGTTATAGCCCGCATCGTTGAGCTCGGGGGCAACGGGAAAGCCTTCCATTTGATGACAAACGCTCTGATAACCTCCGCCCGAAACCGCAATGATAAAGGGAGCCCCGGGTCTCCCGGGAAAGAAGAACAGTTTCGTGTTGCGTCGAGTCGGATCACGGATGCAGTCGGCTTCATCCCATATATCGTAGGCAACTTGCCTCCCGTCATCCACGAGCTCGACAATCCGATTCAATCCACGCAAAACGCGAGTAGTTTCATATGGATTAGCATCAGAATTCATATGAGACACGATGGGTTTATTCCACATGCGCTCCCAAGTTGAAGGCCGGCAAAGCATAAGGTGCTCGCCAAAGCCAGCGAACTCAGGAAGGAGCGCGATTTCGCCAAACGTCATATCGGCTGTAATTGTCATAGCTAGTCACTCCAAAAATGAGGGTGGGCTCGCGTGAATCAACGGCAAGCCCACCACATGCAATCTGCCGCGGGGTTTTCGGCAGCTTACATCCCAAATAATTGTCTACTCCACTACTGCCTCTTCATCAGGGCGATACAGGATGTAAACGAGAACGAAGTTAAGAATTAAACCGACGACATTGCAAAGAATTGCGCCGATGAGGCTGCTCATATCACCAGAAGGATCCATATAACCGGGGAAGCTAAAAATGCCGCTCGACGTCATAACGAACGTACAGGTGTTGAAAATCGCCGGGATAACAGCACTGATTGCTCCGGCGACCATGGAAGCGATAATGATCTTCTTGTGCTCCAAGATGATGCCGTACAGCGCCGGTTCCGTAATCCCGAAAAAGCCCGTAATGGCACAGCTGAACCCAAGACTCTTTTCACTCGGGTCCTTCGAGCGGAGGGCAAACGCCAAACAAGCGCCGACAACACCCATGCTGCAGCAGAGAAGTCCAAGGATAGGATCGGAGCCGACGGTCATAATATTGTTGATGGAAAGCACGATCAGGGCCCAATGGAGTCCAAGGGGGATCATAACGAGACCGAATATCGGCCCGAGAATAACGCCGCAAAGGACGGGGCTGAACTGATAGACCGCCAGCACTGCAGTCGCAAGCAAAGAGCTCGCCTGCTGAATAACGGGGCCGATCACAAGGAGCGAGACGGGGGCGGCAACAGCAACCGTCAGGAACGGGACGAGCGCAAATGCCACAACATCGGGAAGAACCGCCCGCAGCCACTTATTAAGAACGGATGCGAACCAAGCCGCCACGATAGCAGGAAACACCGTGGAGGAATAGCTCACCATTGTGAACTTCATGCCGAGCAAATCCAGCGCATCGCCCGCTCCGGCCGCAGCAACGAAAGTCGGATAAATCAGGATTGCACCGAGTACCGCACCGATATATCGATCGGTTCCAAAGAACTGAGCAGCAGATGATCCGACAAGAACGGGCAGAAAATACATGCAGGCATTTCCCATGCCGTACAGCAGAGTGTATATTCCGCTCTCGGCGGAAACAGCACCCGCCGTCGTCAGAATACTAAGGACGGCGTTTATCATTCCGCATGCGATCAAGGCAGGAAGAACGGGCATCATGATGCCGCTGATGAGCTTCATTAGCTTTCCCAGAAAGCCCTTAGTCTCTCCTTCGCTTGCCTCGGAATCTCCGGCATCAATCCCGGTTTCCTTGGCAACGATTTCATAGACCTTATCGACCTTAGGTCCCACAATCACCTGATATTGCCCCGCGGAATGGCGAATGTCGATCACGCCATCAATCGCCTTGACTTTTGCATCGTCTACGATGCTTTCGTCCTTAAGGTTGAACCTTAAACGAGTCATGCAGTGAGCTACAAATGAAACGTTGTCTGCGCCGCCCACCATCTCGAGAATCTCGGCAGCGAGCTTGGTTGTATCTGCCATAAATACCATTTCTCCCATGTTGAGTTTTATATGTAACCATCAGCAAAGCGCGCGCCTTTGCCAACTAATTACCTTGTTTTCGATGCAATTCGATTGATGTGCATCATGAGGTAGAGTCTTTCTTCGTCTATAAGTTCCCGCCCCGTCAGTCGGCTGAGAACAGAAGCAATATCATCGGCGCACATTGATGCCACCGGATATTCTTTTTTGAGCGAGAGGTACATCTTGCGGTTGTCGCTCACGATGCTTTCGTCAGAGTTCAACCTATTGAATAAGTACTGAAGATGGGTTGCGAACCTTGCGTAATCGAAACCTTCCCGATCAACTTGAATGCCAAGCCGATTTTCAACAGCAACGGTTGACTCCTCCAGAACACGATCGTAGATATCCGCGCTAAACTCTTTAACTACTTCGCATGAGTCCGAATCGGCCATGTTATTGATAAACGCCATGGCAATTCCAACTGCCTCATGAGCTGGAAGCCTAACGTTAAGACGTTTCCTGATTATCTTAAGTGCATACTCGCCGATTCTAAATTCGACGGGATATTGTTGGCGGACATCAAACGATAAAGGCATGCGGACAACGATATTTTGCTCTTTGCGCTTAACCGCATACGCGATATGGTCCGCAAGGATAAACGGCAAATTAGGGCTCACCTCATAAGACAGCAAACCTGTCGACATATCAATAACATCCGAGGTAAGCTCGAGAAGCTCGTCGGGGACCTCGTCAACGAGAGCGATGTAGCGAGAGCTAACGTTATAAAACGTTCGTTGAATCTCCGAAAGAGGGACCTCGTCTCCGACATTCTTAAACCCCAGACCACGGCCGAATGCAACCAACTGTCTGCCATTTCCATCGACGCAGAGGACAGCGCTGGTATTAATTCGTTTAACAATTTCCATGTGTCCCCCCCCCCTAAACAGAACAAGGCTCCCGAAGCAGAATCCGACAATCAATGTCGACAGATGCTGCTTCAGGAGCCTTGCCTGAATATCACTCTGAGGACTAGTTTAAGCGAGCTAGTGCTAATGACCTCGAATAAACACTTCTAAACAGTTAAACGGTCGATATCTCCGTGTGAACGGTTTGGAGGCAGAGGGCGGCCCTATGCCTGCTGATAGTGCAGGTGCTTCTCGTCGATATCGGCCAGGTCGCGGTCGAGATAACGACGCGCAAGCCAGTTGGCCATGGGGAGGTTCTGGTCCAGGTAGTTACCGCACTCCTCGGGAGCGGCACCGGGAACATCGCCCTCAAAGCCCGCGACAAACTCGAACAGCTCGCGCACGAGCGGCAAGATCTCCTCGCTCGTCAGCTCACCAAAGACAACCAGGTAAAAGCCCGTGCGGCAGCCCATGGGACCAAAGTAGACAATGCGGCTCGACCACTCGGCATGATTGCGCAGGAACGTCGCGCCCAAATGCTCAATCGTGTGGCACTCGGCCGTGTTCATGACCGGCTCCTTATTGGGTGTGGTCAGGCGCAGGTCAAAGGTGGTGACGGCGGCGTCGGTCGCCGGATCGCGGTCGATGCGGCTCACATACACGCCGGGCTCGAGCAGCAGATGGTCAACGGAAAAACTCGCGATGCGCTCCATGGCAGATCCTCTCGGTAGTCAATTTAGGACGGGGCTCTTTTAGCTGGTCACAACAATCGTCACCAATAATAGCAGTCAAAAAAGCCCCGTCCCAAATGAGCTACGCGGGACGAGGACCGAGTGATTATTTAATCCCCGTCCCAGAAAAATCATTCTAGGCGGTGTACGCGATTGTAGATTTCACGGCATGGCGCCAGCCGGCGATCTTTTTGGCTCGCACGTCGGCAGGCATGGCAGGCTCCACGATGTCGCGGGCGCCGTAGACGTCGACGACATCGCGCGTGTACATGCCCAGCGCAATGCCGCAGGCCCAGGCCGCACCCAGGCCGCTCATCTCGTCGTTGCTCGCGATGCGGATGGGCGAGCCAACCAAGTCGCTCTCAAACTGCATCAGGTACGCGTCGCGCGTGGGACCGCCGTCAACACGAAGCTCGGCCAGCGCCGCACCCGAATCCTCGACCATCGCATCGATGACGTCGAAGATCTGATAGGCGATCGACTCATCGGCGGCCTTTACGAACTCCGCACGGCCCGTGGTGCGCGTCATGCCAAAGACGCAGCCCTCGGCATCGCTCGCCCAGTGCGGCGCGCCCAGGCCAGTGAACGCCGGCACAAGGTAGACACGGCTCGCCGGATTGGCGGCGTAGCACAGGTCGGTGACTTCCTCGGGATTGTTGATGAGCTCCAGGTCGTCGCGCAGCCACGTCTTGACGGCGCCGGCGTAGCTCACGTTGCCCTCGAGCACATACTCGGTCACGCCGTCCATACGCCACGCAAGCGAGCTCGAAAGCCCGTGCGAGCTGGCAACGAACTCGACGCCGACGTTCATCATGACCGAGCTGCCGGTGCCATAGGTCGCCTTGGCCATGCCGCGGCTGTGGCAGCCCTGGGCAAACAAGGCGGCATGGCTGTCGCCGAGCACACCGTGAATGGGCACGGGCGCCGGCAAAAAGCCGCCCAGATCCGTCGTGCCGAACATGCCATCGGAGTCGGTCACCTGCGGCAGGCAGGCAGGATCGACGCCAAAGGCCTCACACACCGGCTCACTCCAGCAGCCACGGCGCAGGTCAAAGAGTTGTGTGCGGCTGGCGTTAGACCAGTCGCAGCGGAACTCCGCGCCGCCCGTGAGCGTCCAAACCACCCAGGCATCGATGGTGCCCAGACACAGCTCGCCTGCCGCCGCGGCCTCGGCAGCCGTGGGAACGTTCGCGAGAATCCAAGCCATCTTGCCCGCCGGATAGTAGGGCGAGAGTACCAGACCCGTCGTGTCGCGCACCAGCTCGGCCACACCCTCGCGCGCGGCCAGCTCGTCGCACAGCTCACGGGCGCGGGCGCACTGCCACACCACGGCGTCGCACAGCGGCTCGCCCGTCGTGCGCCTCCAGGCAACGGTGGTCTCGCGCTGATTGGAGATGCCGATGCCGGCGACGTCGGCCGGATCGACCCCGGTCTCCTCCACCACGGCGCGTGCCACGGCCAGCACGTTAGCGGCGATCTCGGCTGGATCATGGCTCACCCAGCCGGCCTCGTTGACAATCTGGCGATGCGGGCGATCGGCACGATGAATCAAATGGCCGCCCTCGTCCACCAGCAGCGCCTTGGTACCCTGCGTGGATTGATCGATTCCGATGATGTAGCGGCCCATGGCCACCCCTTTCAAAACGAATGTGACAAAGGGGCGGTCCCTTTGTCACATTCCAGTTACTCTGCGGGCAAGAACTCGGCGACGGTCTGCGCGATTCCGGCACCCGTCAGGCCGTAGTGCGCAAAGACCTCGGGGCTCGTGCCGGTGATGACCGGCGCATCGGGCAGGGAGAGGCACTTGACCGGACGCGGGCAATGCTCGCCCACGACCTGCGCGACCATGGAACCCAGGCCGCCGAAGGGGCTGTGCTCCTCGACCGTCACGACGGCACGCGTGGTACCGGCGGCCTCGATCACGGCCTCGGCGTCGAGTGGCTTGACGCAGTACATGTCGAGCACCGTTGCCGAGATTCCCTGCTCGGCCAGCAAATCGGCGGCGTCCACGGCATGGCGGACCATCTCACCGGTGGCGACAAGCGTCACATCGGTGCCGCGACGCACCCAGGTGGCGCGATCCATCTGGAACGGGCACTCGCCCTCGGCGTACACGTCCTCGACCGGGTTGCGCCCCACGCGGATGTAGGCCGGCTTGTTGTCGGCTACCAGGGCGCGCACAAGCTCGGCGGTCTGGAAGCGGTCGCTCGGCAGATACACGCGCATGTTGGGAATCGCGCTCATGGCGGCGATATCCTGCGCGGAGTGGTGGCTCATACCCAGGGCGCCATAGGACACGCCGCCCGAGATGCCGATGAGCTTGACGTTGGTGTTGGAGTACGAGACGTCGACCTTGCACTGCTCATACGAACGCGTGGTCACAAAGGACGCCGGCGAGGCGGCCCAGGCCTTCTTGCCGCACGAGGCCATGCCGGCGGCGATGCTCACCAGGTCCTGCTCGGCAATGCCGACCTCAATGGACTGCTGGGGATACTGATCGAAGAACGGCGTGAGCGATGCGGAGCCGCGGGAGTCGGAGCACAGGACGACGATGTCTTTGTCAGTTGCGGCGGCCTCGAGCAGCGTGTCGCAGATAACCTTGCGGTTGGCGATCTTGTTAGCCATTGATAGCCTCCTTATGGGCAGCGAAATCGGCGATGATCTGGGCATATTCCTCATCGTTGGGCAGATGATGATGCCAGGAGGCCTTGTCCTCCATAACCGGCGAGCCGTAGCCCTTCACCGTGTTGAGGATGATGACCGTGGGCTTACCCTTGGTCTCGGCGGCCAGCGTCAGCGCGGCGTCGATGGCCTGGACGTCGTTGCCCGGAATGGAGAGCACGTTCCAGCCGAAGGCGGCCCAGCGCTCCTCCTGCGAGTCCTGCTTCATAACGTCCTCGGTGCTGCCGCTGATCTGCAGGCGGTTGCGGTCCACGAGCGCGCACAGGTTATCGAGCTGGTAGTTGCCGCCGCTCATAGCGCCCTCCCAGACCGAGCCCTCGGCAAGCTCGCCGTCGCCCATGATGGTGCAGACGCGGTAGTCGCGGCCGTCCATCTTGCCGGCAAGCGCCATGCCCACGGCCACGGGCAGACCGTGACCCAGCGAGCCCGAGTTCATCTCGATGCCCTTGAGCTTGTTGTTGGGGTGACCGATGTAGGGGCTGCCGAACTTGGAGAAGCGGGCCTTGACGTCATCGAGGTCCAGATAGCCCTCGTGGCAGAGCACCGCGTAGTAGGCCTCCATGGCATGACCCTTAGAGAGCACGAAGCGATCGCGGTTGGGATCGTCGACGGTCTCGGGCGAAATGTTGAGATGGTTGGCGTAGAGGGTCATGAGGGCGTCGATCACCGACATGTCGCCGCCGATGTGGCCGCCGGCGCCAGCCATGATGATATCGACGCAATCGCGGCGAAGGTCCCAACGCAGGGACTCAAGCTCTTCGATAGTTGCCATTTCTACTCTCCTCGCAGGTAAGCTTTGACGTCTTCTTCGATGGGGTCGTACAGGTCGGGGACAATGCCGATGTACTTGCACGCCTCGTAGAGCACCGGCACCACGTTGGCGTGAATGGCGACGCAGTGGTGGATGTAGGGACCCTCGACGATCTTGGCCTCGAGGCGCTTGAGGTTGTCGACCTCGACCCACAGGTAGGTGCCCATGCCGGCCGGGCCGTCGATGCCGCGGGCGTTGCCCAGCAGCAGCGAGTACTCGCCGTTGTCGCCGTCAAAGCGGGCAAGGGTGAGGTCGCCGTGCTTGGCCTCGGCCGTCAGCGCGCCGGGGTGATCGAAGGCCAGCGGATAGGTGAGCTTGGGCTTGACGGCCGCGCAGCTGCAGGGCCAGGGGCCGCAGTGCTGCAGCAGCTCGCCGTTCTCGTTATCGGGATGACGCACGGTCCAGTCGGCGAACATGCCGCGGTGACGGCCCAGGTCGGCGGCCTCGACCATCAGCGCGGTGATAGCGCCATGGATGTCGGTCTCGCAGACGATGGGGATGCCCATCTCGTTGAGGATTGCGTTGGCGGCGCAGGGCATAATGCCCAACTCGTCCTGCAGGGCGTTCCAGCACTGGATGGCGCCGGCGTTGCAGCCGTACTTCTCGACCAGGCGCTTCATGGCAATGGCGAGTCCTGCGACCGCAGGAACCTTGTCCTCGGGGATGCAGATCTCAAAGCTGTCACCAATGTGGGCGAGCATGGTTGCCATGGCCTGCTCGTCAGCCTGGGCGTCGCGCACGGCCTGGACAAGCTCGGTCATGGGGATGGGCGAAAGCTGGATGTTGAACTTCTCGAGCAGCTCGCCCTCGTTGCACATGGTCGACCAGAAATCGAACGGACGGGTGGCCATCTGCAGGATGCGGGTGTGCTTGAAAGTCTTGACCACGTTGCACACGGCCAAAAAGTCCCAGACACCGCGCTCGAACTCGGGATCGGTCAGACGGCAGTTGGTCATGTAGGTGAAGGGAACCTGGAAGCGACGCAGGACCTTGCCGGTGGCGAACAGGCCGCACTGGCTATCGCGCAGACGGGTGCCATCGGGCTCGGGGCGCTCGTCGCGCGGACCCCACAGCAGCACGGGCAAGCCGAGCTCGCGGGCAAGGCGGGCGCAGACATACTCGGTACCAAAGTTGGCGTGGCAGAGCATGATGCCGTCGACGCCCTCGGCGCGGAACTTCTCGACGATAGGCGCGATATGGCTGTCGTCGAACAGCAGGCCCTCGTCGTTGATGTCGTCGATATCCACAATCTCGACGCCGATCTCGCGCAGGCGATCAGCCGTAAGGCCGCGATACTTGATCGCGTCCGGCGCGCTAAAGATGCTACGGCGCGTGGGCACAAAACCGAGCTTGATCTTATCCATGTACGTCCTCCCCTAGTCACATGTTCAGTAAACAGACGCATGTTTCGTTTTGTTCTGTTTACTAAATGTTTTACTCTTTTGTTTAAAAGTTTAGCGCGAAAGTCTCGTAAACGGTAGAGAAATCAGCCTAAACGGTATGTAAACAAACTGAACATACAAGGGAAACAAAAAGAGGACCCCGAAGGATCCTCTTCTGAATGGCACTATGTTAACTGCCCTAGCGAGCTTTGGCACGCTGCAGGCAATGCCGTCTCCGCCTAGATCTCGCGCACGCTCTGGCGCTCGACAAAATAGGTCGACACGGCGGTCTTGCAGGTGTAGCTCTTGGGGTTGCGGATGTTGCCCACCAGGCGGCGCACCGCGATCTCACCCACCTCGTGCTTGGGAACATGCACCGTGGTGAGCGGCGGGTTGGAAAAAGCGCCCAGAGATAGGTCGTCAAAGCCGATGATCGAGACATCCTCGGGCACGCGAATGCCGTGCTCGTTGAGCGCGCGCATGGCACCCACGGCGAGCACGTCGTTCTCGGCAAAGAAAGCCGTTGGCAGATCTTCGCGCGAGGAATTGTCGAGCCACGCGCCCATGTCGCGATAGGCGCCCTCGAGCGTGGTGCCCAGCGTGACGCGCCATGCCGGATTGGCCTCGAGGCCCGCATCCTCAAGTGCTTGGCGATAGCCGCGCTCGCGATCCTTAAAGTTGCGGATACGAAGATCGCCTGCCAGATAGCCGATTTGCCTGTGACCCTTCTCGATAAGGTAGTCCACGGCGCGCAGCACCGAATCGGTATTGGCAATGACCACGGCATCAAAGTATTGACGATCGCTCCAGCCGTCGAGCACGATCAGGTGGGCGGCGGCGTTAGCGAACAGGGCGTAGTCCTCCTCGCCCAACTCCGTACCCATTAGTACAATAGCGGCGGCCGGATCGGCAATCAGGCCCTCGACCTGCGGACGCACGGCGTCTAGGTCGCTAAAGTCGAGCGAGACAAAGCTCGTGCTCATGCCGTGGCGACGCGCCTGGCGCTCCACGCCCTCGATGACCGCGGGGTGGAAGGTGCTCTCGTCCAGGATGGCGCCCGTCTTGCGCGCGAGCACAAACTGGATGCTCTCGAGCTGCGTCGACTGCTGATAGCCGAGCGACTGCGCGCACTCCAGGATGACTTTGGCGGTCTCCTCGCTCACGCTGCGCTTGCGGTTGAGCGCGTTGGACACGGTCGCAGGCGAAAAACCGGTGATGCGGCTGATTTCGCGAACACTTGCTTTGGCCATTGTTCCCCCTAGCAACGGTCGTGGCGGAGCATCATGGCCTGACCGCCCCGTGACTCGACAACTAAACGACCGCAAATTCAATCTAAACAGAATAGTAAATGTTTAATAGCTAGTTTAGCCTGTTGTCAAGCGAAGCGACGCGACTATTCCCCCAACGGGCGTATTTACTCGGTAGCTAAAAAAGCCCGTCCCAAATTGACTACATGGGACGGGGCGTGAAAATCATTTAGCCCAGGACACGAGCCATACGGGCCTTGAACTCGGACAGGAAGCGCGGGGCGTCGACGGTCAGCGCCACGAGCGCGCTCTTATCTGGATCGGACAGACGGTGCTCGTCGCAGATGGTGCGGCCGCGATACTCGCCCAGCAGGTCGACACGCAGGTTACAGCCGAGCGCACCCACGAGCGTGGGATCAATCGCCACGGCAACCGCCAGCGGATCGTGCAGCGCGCAGCCGCCCAGGTAGGGCGCGTTCATTTCGTACGAACCGATATAGTGCTCGACCATGCTCGCAAACGCGCAGCCAGCCATAGTGCCCGAGCCCGTCCAGCCGGCAACGTCGCGACGTGTGAGCACCACGCGGTGCGTCACATCCAGGCCCACCATGGTGAGCTTGCGGCCCGAGCGCAACACAGCGTCGGCAGCCTCGGGGTCGCCCGCCATGTTGGCCTCGGCGCCCGCGCTCACGTTGCCGGGCACGGTAAGGGCGCCGCCCATCACGACCACGCGGCCGATAGACATCATCGCCGCCGCATCGCGCTCCAGGGCGAGCGCCAGGTTGGAGAGCGGGCCAGTCGCTACGTAGACCAGATCGGGACCATAGGTACGCGCGGCATCGATCAGATAATCGACCGCCGCGTTGCCGTCGGCCGAGGTCGCTCCCACCGGCTCGTACGGCGAGGCGGGCACGCTTGCGCCGCCAATACCGTTCTTGCCGTGGATAAGCGTGGTGGACGCCGGCGGCGTGTAGGGTTCGGTCGCCTTCATGGGACGATCGGCGCCCAGGTACACCGGCACCTCGGGACGACCCAACAGGTCGAGCACCGCCAAGCAGTTGTGTGCCGACTGCTCGACGCGCACGTTGCCAAAGCACGTGGTGATGCCGACGAGCTCCACCTCGGGGCTTGCGATGGCATAGGCGAGCGCCATCGCATCATCCACACCCATATCCAGATCAAGGATCAGCTTCTTGGTTGCCATTGTTCTACTCCGCTTCTCCGTCTACATCCAAACCGTCTAAACCAAACTTGTGCTCGACTTCCGTACGCGTGGGAATTGATTGCTGAGCGCCCAGGCGCGACACCGTCACCGCCGAGGCGCGAGCGCCCGCCGCCATGCACTCAAAGAGCGGCAGGCCCTCCAGACGAGCTGCAGCAAGCGCGCCAATAAATGTATCGCCCGCGGCCGTCGTATCGACCACCACGCTCGAAAGCGCCGGCATGCGCAGCGGCTCACCGCCATCGCCGAGCGTAACCGAGCCGGCGCCGCCCAGCGTGATGACCGCAGCCCCGGCGCCCTTATCGAGCAGCGCATTGAGCGCGGCGACGCAGCTCGCATCATCTGTGGGCAGAATGCCCGTCAGCACCTGGCACTCGGTCTCGTTGGGGCAGACCAGGTCGACCGCAGGCCACGCTCCTGCCGGCAGGTCGCAGGCGGGCGCCGGGTTAAAGATCGTATAGAACCCCAGCTCGTGAGCGCAAGAAAGCGCCGCGGCCGTTGCTGCAAGGTCACATTCGCCCTGGGCAATAAAGACGCTTCCGGCAGCCGGGGCAATCTCGCTGGCATCGCCGTCGAGCTCGTCGGCCACCAAGCGCCTCAGTGCGCGGGCAACGTCCTCGCCCGCAAGCGCATGGTTGGCGCCCGGCGACAGCACGATGCGGTTGTCGCTCTCACAGCGAATGATAGTCGCAGTACCGGTCTCCACGTCGTCGAGACGTGTCACGAACTCAACGCCCACGCCGGCATCTTGGAGCCCTGCCACAAGCGCATCGCCAAAGGTATCGCGCCCAACAGCGCCGATCATGCACGTGCGCGCACCCATGCGCGCAGCGGCAACGGCCTGATTGGCTCCCTTACCGCCGGCGTTGGTGATAAAACCGCTGCCGTCGACCGTCTCGCCCGCACGCGGCATGCGCTCGCACGCCACCGAAAGGTCCATGTTCATGCTGCCGAACACCGCAACGATGCTGTGATCCGCCATGGAAACCTCCTCGTCTTCAGGCTTTGCGCCCACCGTCGACCAACGATTGTGCACTCTCGCACCCCCTATAACTTTAGTCCACTTTGATGTGGACGCGCGCTTGAGCTTACGCCAGCAGCAAGCATTCACAGGGGCAGGCAGCTACAATGAATACGTGCTGATTATTCTCGTCATTGGATGATGTTTTATGGAACAATTCTCGCAATCGGGCTCGCGCGGTCGACGCTGCACGGGCAACGAGCCGGCGCCGCACGAACGCGTGAAGGGCGAACGCCGTGCCAACGAGCCGCGACGCACCGCGAGCCTCCATCGCGCTTCTGCCAACAACGCGGGCCGCGCCAACACTCCCGCCGCGGAGCAGACGCCTGCTCGCCCCAAGTCCCGCTACATCCCTGCCCTTGACGGCCTGCGCACGCTTGCCGTCGTCGCAGTGGTGCTCTATCACCTCAACCTCACGTGGGCTCAGGGCGGCCTGCTTGGCGTCACGATCTTCTTTGTGCTTTCGGGCTATCTGATCACGCGCTTGCTGCTCAACGAAGTCGCTAAGACCGGTCGCATCGACCTTAAGAGCTTCTGGATTCGCCGCATCCGTCGCCTGGTCCCCGCCGTGGTAACGGTAGTGTTCGTGACCTGCGCGCTGTGCACCATCTTTAACCACGTGATGCTCACCAAGATGCGTCCCGACATTCTGCCGTCGCTGCTGTTCTTTAACAACTGGTGGCAGATTATGCAGGACGTCTCGTACTTCAACGCCCTGGGCGATCCCTCGCCGCTTACGCACTTTTGGTCGCTCGCCATCGAGGAACAGTTCTACCTGGTTTGGCCCCCGCTGCTGCTCGCTATGGTATCCATGCACATGAGCAAGCCCAACACGCGCCGCATGGTTCTGGGCCTGGCTGCTGTCTCCGCCATCGCCATGATGGTGCTCTATAACCCCGCCGCCGACCCCAGCCGCGTGTACTACGGCACCGACACCCGCGTCTTCTCGCTGCTGCTGGGCGCCTGGATGGCCTTTATCCCCGATCGCGACCTGGCGCCGGTGCGTCTCGCTCATCGTTTGGGGCTCAATCGCCTGGCTGGCGCCGCCAAGCACGGCAAGAACGCCGAGGGCAAGCCTGGCGAGAAGGCCGACAACGCAGCCGAGACCGTCCCGGCACAGCCGAGCGCCCTCGTGCGCTTTTGGTCCTCGCCCGCATCCATCGATGTGTTGGGCGTCGTGGGTCTGGTTGGCCTTGCCGCCATGGTCGCGCTCACCAACGGCTACACCGCGTTCCAGTATCGCGGCGGCACGCTGCTATGCTCCATCCTCACGCTCATGGTCATCGCGGCCTGCGTGCAGCCCCAGGGAATGGTTGCCCGCGCACTGTCCGCCGAGCCGCTCGTGTGGGTTGGCAAGCGCTCGTACAGCATCTACCTGTGGCACTATCCGCTACTGTTGCTCATGAACCCGGTCGCCAACATCAACGATACGCCGTGGTGGCAGTACATTTTGCAGGTGTTGTTGGTGGTCGCCGTAGCCGAATGCTCCTATCGCTTTATCGAAACGCCGTTTAGGAAGGGCGCCTTCGGCCGCACCGTCGCCGAATTCCGCGATGGCACCACCACGCCCGCCAACTGGGTGCGCGCGCATATTCCTGTGTGCGCCACTTGCGGGATCGTGCTTGTCATCGCGCTGGGCGGCCTGATCTTTGTGCCGGAGACCTCCGCACTGAGCGGTGAGGGCGCCGAAGTCCTCAACAAGGAAGCCAAAAACACCGCGCCAACGGACCAACAGGCAGCCGACGACACCGACAAGGACAACGACGGCTTCCCCGATGGCTCCTACGACCTGTTGATGATCGGTGACTCCGTGTCGCTGCGCGCCGTCGATTCCTTCGACGGCGTGTTCCCCCACAGTCACATCGATGCCGAAAAGGGCCGCCAGTTCGATGCGGGCCGCGCGACATTTGAGGGCTATCTCCAACAGAACCTTGCCGGCAAGATCGTGGTCTTTGCACTGGGCACCAACGGCTTGGTAACCGACGACCAGATCGACGCCATCATGACCGATGCAGGAGATAAGCGTATTGTGGTGTTTGTGAACACGCGCAGCCCGCAGCCGTGGGTTGGCTCTACCAACCAGGCCATCGCCAACGCCGCCACGCGCTACAAGAACGTGCGCGTTATCGACTGGTACGGATACAGTGCCAACCGCAACGACCTGTTCGATGGCGATGGCACGCATCTATCGACCACTGGCGTGACTGAGTACCTCAACTTGATCCACGATGCCGTCAAGAAGGACCTGCCCGTACACCCCGAGGATCACGTCAACGATCCGCAGCCGGCAGCCGTCAAGTCTGCCACCGACGCGCTCGTTAACGCCCTCGCCTTCAAACCGCACAAGCTAGGCACCGACAAGTAACCTGCAGCGCAAACTTCCCACATCCGGAGGGGTGCCCGCCACGGCAGGCACCCCTCCGGCAGTTAGGGACGTTCCTTATGTGCCGGCACCCAGGGACACTCCTGACACAGCCGAGGAACGCCCTCCTTGCGACCGAATTCTGAGTACCTCGCCACCCCGAGCGTTGTTTCCAAGCCCACACCCGCAGCAAACAACCCAAAATCACTCTTTTCGAGCCGACTCCAAGAGGTCATGGACAAAAAGTGGCAAATATGAGTACTGTTACCATTTTAGTAGCAGGCAAAACCACCCAAAATGGCGCCCCTGCGGTAGCGCGCGACCCTTCCAGTTGACCAGAATAGCCGACTTAGGACTTGGAGACCCGCTTTTAATGAACAGATTCTTAGCTATGTTCATTATTTTCTTGGTCGTAAATGCTATCGGCCAGGCAACAGTACTCATATTTGGCATTTTTTGTCCACTCGCATATTACTAACCCCCTATAACAGGCAAAATACAGGCCGCAACCCATGGCAGCGGCCTGTTTGGAGTCCAAAAGAGGCGCTAAGCGCTGTAGCCCATCGCTTGCAGGACAAACATAACAACCGTCAGCACCGTAATCACACCAATGGTCGCCCACGTGAGCACGTTCCATACGCGGCCGTTGCGGTTGGCGCCCATAATGTGACGGTCGGCGGCGATAACCACCTGGAACACCAGAACCACGGGCAGTAGCACGCCATTGATGACCTGCGAGGTCATCATAATCTGGAACAGATCGACGCCGGGCATAAGCACCAGCACGGCAGAGATACCGATGATGGCCGTAATGATGCCGCGATAGACCGGGGCCTCGTCCCAGCTGCGGTCGGCACCGCGCTCCCAGCCAAATGCCTCGCAGATAGCGCTCGACGTAACGCCCGGCAGCACGCAGGCAGCCAAGAAGCTCGCCGCGACCAGGCCCGAGGCAAACAGTACCGTAGACCACTGACCCGCAATAGGCTCCAGCGCGCGGGCAGCATCGGCAGCATCGCTGATCTGAATACCCGCCGGGAACAACACCGTGCCGGTCGTGATGATAATAAAGCCGGCAATGATATCGGCAGCGATCGAGCCGCTCACGGTATCAATACGCTGCAGCACGATATCGTCCTCGCCCGCGTTCTTATCGACCACGTTGTTCTGCGCCAAGAAAATCATCCACGGCGCGATAGTGGTACCGATCGTTGCGACCACGAGCGACACGTAGCTGGGGTCATTTTGAATGTTGGGCACGACCAGGTCGACCGCGACCTCACCCCAGTTGGGGCCAGCCATAAACGCGGCGACGATATAGGTCACGAACACGCAGCTCACCAGCAGCAGAATCTTCTCGATGCGCTGGAAACTACCCGACATGGTAAGCATCCACACCAGCAGCGCCACCAACGGCACCGAGATGCTCGCCGGCACGCCAAAGAGAGCAAGACCGCTGGCGATGCCCGCAAACTCCGAAATGGTCACAGCCGTGTTGGCGATCAACAGCGCCGCCATAGCAAGTACACTCTTGCGCACGCCAAAGCGCTCGCGAATGAGCGATGCCAGGCCCTTACCCGTGACGCAGCCGCAGCGCGCCGCGGTCTCCTGCGTCACGATGAGCAGCACAGTCATGACGGGAAGCATCCAGAGCATCTTATAGCCATAGCTGGCGCCCGCGCTGGAATACGTTGCAATGCCGCCGGCGTCATTGCCCGAAAGCGCCGCCAGCAGACCGGGACCCATAGCGCCAAAGATGGCCGCGATGGTCAACTTTTGCTTGGTGCCCGACTTTTGCTTGGTATCTTGCACGCGACCACCTAACCCATGACCGACATGGTGAGCAGCACCGCAGCGACGCAGTACGCTACGCACGAGATCATGACGGCAATAACGTTCATGGCGGTGCCCGACGTGTTGAGGTCATGCTCGTCACGCCAGAACAGCACCATCAGGTAAATCACGGCGCTCATGTTGCCAATCAGACAGACGATGGCCGCGATGTTAAAGCACCCGGTAAAGAGTTGCTCCTCAAACATGGACGCATCGGGGAACGCAGCGGTGCGCACCAGCTGGGCGCACAGGTAGGTCACGAGTGACAGAATCAGGCCCATGCCCGTGCTCTGGAAGAAGAACCCCAGATACGGCTTGGGCTCATCGTCGTGACCGTCATACTCCAGGAAGTAGTTCTTGACGAACGACACCATGCGCGAGGCCGCCAGCAGCACGAGCGGCATGGCGCACATGGGGAACACCACCAGATGCGCGGAGCCGAGCGCCGTTCCCAGCACGGTCGCCATGATGCACGACGCGATGCCCCATACAACAACCCAGTACTGGCGATGCACGAACCAGCTGAGCACGTTCGTCGAGTCGTCCGACGCGCTATCGCCCGAGCCGACACCGGCGATCTGCAGGTCCTCCTGATGCTCCTCGGCAATAACGTCCATGGCGTCGTCGAAGGTTACGATACCCAGGATATGACGGTTCTCGTCGCAGACAGGGATGGCAACCAGGTCGTACTTGGTCATCTCGTCCGTTACGTCTTCCTGGTCCTCGTCGGGCGACACATAGACCAGGTCGCGATAGGCCAGCTGACCCAGCGTGGCGTCGCGGTCGGCTACGATCAGCGTGCGCAGCGAAAGCACGCCGGTCAGCATGCCGCTCGGATCCTCGGTATAGACGTAGTAGACGCTCTCGAAGTCCTCGTCGAGCTCGCGAATCGCCTCGATGGCGTCACCGACCGTTGCCGTGGCGGGCAGGGAGACAAACTCCGAGGTCATGATGCGGCCGGCGGTGTTGTCTTCATACCCTAGCAGGTTACGAATCGCCTTCTCCTCCTTGACGCCCATCAGGCGCAGGAGCTTCTCGGCCTTCTCGTAATCGAGCTCGTCGATCAGGTCGGCTGCATCGTCCGGGTCCATCATGGCCAGCATCGACGATGCGTCCGTATCGGACAGGCCCTCGAGCATCTCGGTCATAAGCTCGTCGTCATCGAACTCCGAGATGGCCTCGGCGGCCTGGGCAGTATCGAGCTGCGCAAACACCTGCGCACGTAGGCGCGGGTCGAGCTGCTCGATAATGTCGGCGATGTCGGCAGGGTGCAGCTCGCCGAGCGTCTTGTGCGACACCGAGAGTTGAATGTTCTTGGTCGAGCGGTCGAGCAGGTCCATGTAGGACCAAGCGATGATGTCCTCACTGAGCGGCTTGCCCAGGTGCTTCATAAAGCCTTCGACGATATGCTCGAGCGCGGGGCTGATGGCGCGTAGCAGACCGCGGGCACCGACCTCGGCGCCCAGCAGGCGCAGCTGGTTTTCGCCCGACATGGAAAACTTGATGTCGTTTACGCGCACGACCTTCATGCCCTGCGTGTCGACGATCTGCTTGTTGAGCACGTCGCGTGCGAGCAAGAGCTCGGTCGGCTGCAGGTACGAAAAACGGATTTCGGTGGCCGACGTCTTAAGGTGTACACCTGTCTCGTCGATACGGTCGACCCATTTGCGCCAGCTGATCATAAACGGCGTCTTGCCGGGGCCGCGGAACGCGAGCGACGTCACGTGCGGAAAAACTTCGCCGGTTGCAATGCCAAAATCGTTGACCACGCCGAGCTTTTCGCCGTCGACGTCCAAGACTGGCAATTTGAGCATCTCACTCAGATAATTCAATGGTGCTCCCCATCATTATTCCTCCGGACGCGGCCGCGCGTGCGGCGTCCGGGAGCTTCTGGATATGTATACGCATGCGCGGGCGGCACGCCGCTCGACGCTTACACCCCGTGCATGCGCAAAAAGCACCTGCATGGGGTCATCGACTGTATGGTCGAGGTTTGGATTTCACCTGTAACCTTTCTCTTGACCCTCATTAACCGCAGTAACTATAGCATCAGCATCGCCCTGCGGCATCGAATTTATGCGCTGCACATTGCAGGCATACCAAACGCTGACGCATCCGTGACATAGTCATTGGGGACGTTCTTAAATGACTACCCAATAACTACTCTGTGGTGTCGTTGTCCTCGGCAAGTTGGGGGAACACGGCATCCTTGGGCATGGTGACCTTCGTCAGCGAGGTGAGCTTTTTGCTCAGCGACGCGTCCGTCTTGACCAGGTCGCTGAGCGTCACGATCTTGTAGCCGTCGGCAATGAGGCCGTCGATAATCTGCGGCAGCGCCTCGAGCGTCTGCTCGGCGCATTCGTCTCTATCGGTGAGCAGCACGATATTGCCCGGCGTCACCGAATCGAGCACCGTCGAGACCTGCTCGTCGGCACCGTTGAGCAGCCAGTCGCCCGAGTCAATATTCCACGAGACCACGGCGGAGACCAGGTCCATCGCATCAATCCAGTTTTGCTCGTCAAAGGCAGCGTAGGGAGCACGCAGCAGCATCGTCTTCACGCCGGTCGCCGACTTAATCGCATCGGTGCCTTTCGTGATCTGTTCGCGTACCGCCTCACGGTCCTGACCCTTGAGCGAATCGTCGCTGTAGCTGTTGGATCCGATCTCGCACCCGGCATCGACAATCGCCTTGGCCGTGGCAGGCGAGGCCTCGGCCGCATCGCCCGACAGGAAGAACGTCGCGGTGACGCCCTTTTCCTTGAGTACCTGCAAGATCTGCTTGGTAGCGCTGCTCGGACCCTCGTCAAACGTCAGCGCCACGTACTTTTTGTTGCCCTTGGGCGCCACGCTGGCGCACGCAACGACGCAATCGGTGGCGGGCACGACCTCGCCGCGGTCCTGTGTCTTGCCCGATTGCTCGCCGACCCACACCTCGGAGCGGCCCTGGACACCCCACGTCTGCACATACTCGATAGCGCCCGTACCCTCGACCTTGAGCTTGGGCTCGATAACCGTAGCCTGAACCTCGTGCTTCTCGTAGGTGTTACGGCCATCCTTGACCGTCACCTTCTCGCCGCCCTCAAGTTCGCGGCTATCCCATTTGCCCTGCTTCACGCGCTTGCCGTCGACCTTCACCGACAGCTTTTCGCCCCCATGGCGCTTGAGCACGCTGTCATCGACGGCCAGCAGGTCGCCTGCGTCGTAGGTATCGGTCAACTCCTGGTCGTCGATGAGATTCTGCAGCGTAGAGCCCACACGCACCGCTGTCTTCTGGCCGTTGAGCTCCACGTCCACACTGCGGTTGACGTAGCCCACGACGGCAGCGATAAACAGCACGAGCGCGCAACCCACGGCGATGAGCGCGTAGGGCAGGCGAGACGAACGACGGGGTGTGCGGCTGTTGCCGATGCGCGCGCTGCGATCGCTAAAGCCGCGGCTATGGTTGAGATACATCGCGCCGGGCTTACGGTGACGGCGGCGCTGACCGCTGGGCAGCTGCCCCAGGTCGCGGCGCGCCGTCGGACGCGCACCCGAACGCCCGTTTAAGTTGGATCCGTTTTGGCGCATGTGCCCTCCCCCATAAACACAGCAAGCCGGAGCAACAGGTCTCCGGCTTGCCTCCCATCATTTGGTACGTCGCTATTTTGTAGCTTTTGACGAGCCTCCGCTCGCCTTTTGGTATTCGTCCTTAAAGGCCTTGAACATACCGCGCGTCTTGCCGAGCTGCTTGCCCAGTGCGCGGCTGCCCTTGTCCACGGCGACCGATCCCTTGTCATCGAGCACCTTGGCGCCCTTTTTGACCTTGTCGCCCACCACGACGCTGGCCTCGGCGGCCTTGGCAGCCGCACCGCCCGAATACCCGAGCGACTTGACCTCGTCCGAGACGACCATCGCGCCGTTCTCGTAGCCGCGCAGCATCGTCGGCGGCACCTGCGTGTCACCAACCAAAACACTCGAAGCAGCGCCGGCGGTCACATAGAATGCCTGCACGATGCCCGAGCGCGGCTTGAACTCAACGTCCGAGCAATAGCCCACGACGTCGCCCGATTCCGTGCGCACGTCCATACCGACCCAGATGATGCAATCGTCCAGGTTGATGTCGAGGCGCTTGGCCGCAGCGGTATCGTAGGTGCCCTTGACGTCGTCAACCGCGATGGCGCCCTCGTAGACACCAATGGCGTCGAGCGCTACGAATCGGTCGGGACGCTCGATCATGCCCGCGATATCGGACTGGCGGACCATAAAGCCGACCACGCGCGTACCGCCCGGGGTAAAGACCGGAAAGTGAATCTTTCCGAGCTTTTTAGGGCTGCGCGGCGTGCCGTCCTTTTTGGTGCGCTTGTCCTCGGCAGGCTTGCGATAGATCTTGGCGCCGACAAAATCCCCGGCGCGCATTATGCCTCGGTCGAGGGCTCCGCAGCCTCGGCATCAGCCTCGACGGCGTTCTCGACCATGACGTCGGCGGCAGGCGTCACGTTGCCACCCGAAATGGCGTCGTTGAGCTGCTCGCGCAGCTGGTCCATGCGCTCGCGGGCCAGGTCGACCTTGGCGCGCAGGTCGTCGGTCTTGGCGTCGACCATCGGGCCAAAGTCATTCACCGCAGCACGGGCCTCCTCGGCGCTGTGCTCGTAGGTGTCGCGCATATTGTCCCAGGCGTCGTTGGCGATATCGGCAGCCATGGCGCGGGTCTCGGCGCCCGAGCGCGGGGCCAGAGCAACACCGATAATAGCGCCGGCAGCGGCACCAAAAAGTGCGCCGGAGACAAAGCTGAAAGTCTTACCCATGATCATTCCTCTCCTGCGGGCACGTCGGTGCCCACCGTTTGAATGCTGTCCATTATACCCGCAGCGCATCACTTGCCGCTCCGCTCATCTGCGTACGGCAAAGGCGCAGGTACGTGATGGTGATAAACGCGTAGGCCTACTCCTGAGGCATAGCCGGCATGGCCACCGTGGCACCCGGGTCCTCGCCGGCGCCGTCCACGAGTGGCAGGCCGCCCTCATGCGCAGGTCCTGCCGGAACCGTCGCCGCACCGCCAAAGACGGCAGCGGAGGCCTCGTGGTTCTCGGCAACCGCGCCCTCGGTATCAATCGCCACCTGGGGCTCGTCGTCAAAGTTGGGGACGCCCTGGGGCTCGGTGGGAACGGGCTCGGCGGTCGCATCGGCAACGGGCTCGGCGTCGACCGGCACATCGCCCTCGTCAGCGCCCTCGTCCTCGGCAGCATCTTCGCCGTTCGCAGCAGCGACGGCCTCGTGAGGATCCTTGCCCTCGGCCTCGGCGCGCATGCCCAGCACCAGGTTGCGCAGGCCCGCGACCGTGCCTTCCACGTCGGGGGCAGGCTGGTCGGCGTGCAGGTACGCCCAGTCCATCATAAAGGTGGCCGACGACAGCGCACCGATGGCCAGTGCGTCGTCGGGACACGAAAGCTCGACCTCAAAGACACGCTCGTCATGCTCGCTTACGCGCGTGCGGCCGCACGAGATGCTACCGGCAAGACCGGTCTCGTTCATGAGCTCGACCGTCACGTGCTCCAGCAGGTGGCAGAGCTCGGTCTGACCCATGCAGTCCTGGAACTCGCGGCCGGAATCGCCCAGGCACAGGTGCTTGGCAATCGCCGGTACCAGGTAGTACACGCGCGCCGTGGCCTCGATGTCCTCCGAGGTCATGAGCGGCATGCCGGGGTTCACCAGCACATGCGCACAGATCTTGTCCTCGCTGACGGTGACCTTAAGGATGTTGAACAGGCCTGCCATAACTCTCCCCTACTCTTCCTTGTCCTACTCGTCGCCATCGTGCGGATCCACAGAGCCCGCACCCGACGCCGCCGGCTTCTCTGCCGAAGACTCGGAATCCTTCTTATCGGTTTCGGCCGGAGCGATCACGCGAATGAGCGAGATGCGCTGGCCACGCATCGACTGCACTTTAAACTTGTACCCCGCGACCTCAAACACCTCTCCGATGTCGGGCACCGAGTCGCAAAGCTCCAAAATCCAGCCGGCGATGGTCTCATAATCATCGCTTTCCTCGAGCGGCCAACCAAGCTCAATCGCGTCATCGCACGAAAAACGCCCATCGACGAGCCACTCGCGGCGCGAAAGGCGCGTGAGGTACTTGTTGTCGGGGTCGAACTCGTCCTCGATCTCGCCCACGATCTCCTCGACGATGTCCTCGATGGTGATGATGCCGGCCGTGCCGCCGTACTCGTCCACGACGACCACGATCTGGTCGTGCGAGGTCTGCATCTCGGACAGCAGCGGCAGGATGTCCTTGGTGTCGGGCACAAAGGTGGCGTCGCGCAAAAAGCCGGCGATGGGCTGGTCGCCCTTGCCATCGAGCGCGGGCTGGATCAGGTCCTTGATGTGCGCGATGCCCGCGACGTTGTCGGGGTCCTCGTGATAGACGGGGATGCGGCTGAAGCCGGTCTGGCGCATGGTGGACAACACGTCGGCGACCGTCTCGTCGTCCTCGCACATGGTGGTGTCCACGCGCGGCACCATGACCTCGCGGGCAACGGTGTCGCCCAGGTCGAAGATCTCGTGGATCATGCGCTTTTCCTCGTCGAGCAGGTCGTCCTGCTCCGAGACCATGTACTTGATCTCTTCCTCCGAGACGTTCTGACGGTCGTCGGCACTCTTGATACGCAAGATGCGGGCCAGGCCATCGGAGCAAGCGCCAGTCAGCCACACGAGCGGACGGGCGATCTTTTGGAATACGGAGAGCGGTCCCACGACCTGCTTGGATACGCCCTCGGCGTTAGCAAGGCCGATGCGCTTGGGCACGAGCTCGCCGATCACGATGGACACAAAGGCGACGGCGACGGTGATGATGACCGGCGCCAGGCCGCGCGCGATGGCGGAGAGCGGCGCGATGCCAAAGCTCATGAGCCACGTGGCAAGCGGGTCGGACAGGCTCGTCGAGGCGACGGCGGACGAGGCGAAGCCCACGAGCGTGATGGCGACCTGGATGGTGGCGAGCAGCTGGTCGGAGTCGGCGGCCAGCTTAATGGCACGCTCGGCGCGCTTGTCGCCTTCCTCGGCCTCATGCTCCAGCACGGCGCGCTTGGCCGTGGTGAGCGCCATCTCGGACATAGAGAAGTAGCCGTTGATGAGGGTCAAAACGAGGGTAGTGATAAGGGAGATGGTTATGTCCATCGGGAGTTTCTCGAACCTCCAAGATTCGGGACGTCAGGTCAAAACGTTGATGACGGATACGGCAATTGCACCGGCGCCCAAACGAGGACGCGGGCGCGCAGGCGCGGTCGCTAGATTACGAAGAGAATCACCGCCATGAACTGGAAGATGCTGCCGGCGAGCACCCACAAGTGGAAAACACTGTGCAGATAGCGCACGTTTTTGGCGATATAGAACGGCACGCCCACGGTGTAGCACACGCCGCCGACGGCGAGCAGGGCAAGCGCCACGGGGTTCAGCAGCGCCACGAGTGCGGGCAGTTTAAAGACAACGAGCCAGCCCATCAGCAGATAGACCAGGCCGCTTACCCAGTGCGGCTGGCGCTCGCGCATAAAGCACTCGAGGGCAATGCCGATAATGGCGATGGCCCATACGGCGAAGAACAGCGCAGCGCCGCCGTCGTTTGCGAGCGTGATGAGGCAAAACGGCGTATAGCTGCCGGCTATGAGCAGGTAGATGCAGCTGTGGTCGATGATGCGGAACACGCGCTTGGCGCGCGCGGGTTGAATCGCATGGTAGAGCGTGGAGGCTAGGTACTCGAGGATGATGCTGACGCCATAGACAATTGCCGCGGCCATGTGGGCCGGGCCACCGCCGCGCAGGGCAGCGAATACGATCAGGAGCACCAGGCCCGCGATACCCAGCAGACAGCCGACACCATGGGTGACGGAGTTCATGATCTCCTCGCCCACCGTGTAGTGCGGAACGGCCGCGGCCTTGGGTCGCGGCTTGGAACTGTCGCTCGAATCGGACATGCCGGTTACATCCTCTAACGTAAAGAGTTCTCAACACTATATCAAAGCGTCTGGGTGCGTGCGAAATTTGCACCATACGTGACCCTTTGTTTACCCATTCTTTGCCTGTTGACGCATCAACGGCGAACGTCCATAATGCGCTTGCATTAAATGTTGATGCATTAACATCTTATAGGAGAATACCGCATGGCTCAAAACGCACATTCCCATCGAAAGCTCAAGATAGCCGGCATCGTTGCACTGGTGGTTGTCATTGCGCTGCTCGGATTTGCCGGCAACTTTCTGTTTGACTTCGCGCTGAATCCCCGCGCGCCATACACCATGAAGATGATGCAGGACGGCAAGGACGACAAAGAAAGTGAGCAGCCGGATGCCGAGGGAACCGAGGCGCGGGCATGGTTTAAAGAGAACCGCGAGAGCAGCAGCCTCACCGCAGATGACGGAACCGAACTTGCCGCTTGGTATTTTGCCGCCCCAGAGAGCACGCACAATTACGCTATCTGCCTACACGGATACACCGATGAGCCCATCGGCATGGCCCGATACGTCAAACGATTCCACGACCGCGGCATGAACGTACTCGCACCCGCCGCCCGCGCCCACGAGCGCTCCGGCGGCGACTATATCGGCATGGGTTGGCCCGAGCGGCTCGATGTCGTTGCATGGATTGGGCGGATCGTTCAGGCTGACCCCGAGGCGCGCATCCTGGTCTTTGGCGAGTCGATGGGTGCGGCAACCGCCATGGACGTCGCGGGGGAATCTCTGCCCGCAAACGTGAAATGCATTATCGAGGACTGTGGTTATACGAGTGTTTGGGACGAGTTTTCTCTGCAGCTCAAGGACGTGTTCGGGCTGCCCAGCTTTCCCTTGCTCGATGTAGCAAACTTGGTGTGCAACGTGCGCGCGGGCTACGACTTTCATAAGGCGAGCAGTGTGGAACAACTCAAACACGCGACGGTTCCCATGTTGTTCATCCACGGCGACCAGGACACCTTTGTGCCGTACGACATGCTCGACCAAAACTACGACGCGTGCGCCAGCAAGGTCAAGCAAAAGCTCACCATCCATGGCGCCACCCACGCCAAGAGTGCGCAAGTTGACCCCGAGCTCTACTGGAACACGGTCGACAACTTCCTCGACGAGTATTATTTAGACAAATAGTACGGTTTACTGGTCTATATGACCCCCTAGCACTTCCGAAAAGCCGCCCGTGGGCGCTGTGCTCACGGGCGGCTTTTGCTCGACTTGCGCCACAAAGGCGCTTGTTTTGTCCAATAGCTAAGAGCTACTTGACCTCGATGAGCTCGTACTTGCTCGTGCCCAGGCCGATCTTCTCGGCATGCGCGATGCACGCGCGCCAGTCGGTGTCGGGATGCGTGATGCAGAAGGGGTCGCGCGCCTGCTCGCCCTCCAAATGCTCGTGGTTATGCTCCATCTTGGCCGCGCTGTCGGTAAGCTCGGTGTTAGGCAGCGGCTCGGATGCCAGGACGGCGTCGGCGCAGGCCTGGTCGATGGCGACCGGGTCGAAGCTCGCGAACATGCCGATGTCGTTGACGATGGGCGTGTCATTCTCGGGATGGCAGTCGCAGTTGGGGCTGATGTCCATGGCGAGCGAGATGTGGAAGCTCGGGCGGCCGTCGACGATGGCCTTGGTGTACTCGGCGATCTTGTAGTTGAGTACGTCGGCCGCGGCATCATAGTCGGGCTTGATGCAGTCCTGGTTGCACGCCGCAATGCAGCGTCCGCAGCCCACGCAGCGATCGTGGTCGATGGCAGCCACGCGAACCGTGCGGGTGCTGCCGTTGGCAAGCTCGCGCTCGCGCGTGTCGTCAAACGTGATGGCGTTGTGCGCACAGATCTTTTCGCAGGCACGGCAACCTACGCAGTTGGTGGTATCGACGCTCGGCTTGCCGGCGGCATGTTGTTCCATCTTGCCAGCACGACTGCCGCCGCCCATGCCCAGGTTCTTCATGGCGCCGCCAAAGCCGGCCTGCTCATGGCCCTTAAAGTGGGTGAGGCTAATCACGATGTCGGCGTCCATGAGCGCCTGACCGATCTTTGCCTCGCGCACGTACTCACCGCCCTCGACCGGGACGAGCGCCTCGTCGGTACCCTTGAGGCCGTCGGCGATGATGATCTGGCAGCCCGTGGCATACGGGGTAAAGCCGTTCTGGTAGGCGGTATCGATGTGCTCGAGCGCGTTTTTGCGGCTGCCCACATAGAGCGTGTTGCAGTCGGTGAGGAAGGGCTTGCCGCCCAGCTCCTTCACGACGTCTGCGACGGCGCGGGCGTAGTTGGGGCGCAAAAAGCTCAGGTTGCCCAGCTCGCCAAAGTGAATCTTGATGGCGACAAACTTGTTCTCGAAGTCGATCTGCTCAATGCCGGCGCGGCGAATGAGGCGCTTGAGTTTGTCGAGCTGGCTCTCGCGAGCATGCGTGCGCAGGTTGGTAAAGTACACCTTAGCGGGTGCTGTGGGTGCAGTTGCGGTCATAGTTATATCCCCTCGGTCTATATGGTGTTACAGACATAGAGGATGGTACCCGTTAAAGCGGGGTTGAAGTCAAGCGCCGCACCTGGCCACTCATTGGGGACAGACTTAAATGAGTGTCGCCAGGGGCAGCCCTTGTCAGCCCGGCCGGCGAGCGGGCAGATCGGCAAAGACTGTCCCCGATGACTAGTCATTTAAGAACGTCCCCAATGGCTACTCTTGCACCTTGAGAGCTTCGGCCAGGCTGACGCGCCTGATGGAGCGCATGTGCAGCAACGCAACGACCAGGTACGTTGCAAAGCCGATGCCCACGCATGCCGCCATGGACCAGGCCGGCACGTAAATCTCGATATTGCCGTTGTAGGAGAGCAGCATCGAGCGGAAGATGGCCGTGAGCGAGCCAATAATGACCGGCAGGCTCAGCACGAGCGATGCCGCCACGCACAGCGTGATCGAGCGGATGTACAGATGCGAGATCTCGCCATCGCGATAGCCAAAGACCTTCATGTAGCTAATCGACCGGGCGCTGTGGTCGATCACAGCCTTGGTCAGCAGGTACATAAACAGCAGGAAGATAAACACCGCGAGCCCGACCATCATGCCGATCATGTCGCTCATCATGCCGATGAACTGATCACCCACGGCGCGCATGTCGTCGGGCGTGGTGTCGCCGGCAAAGTAGCGCGCGTCGAGGTCGAGCTTCTCGTCGCTCACATAGCCGTTAAAGTAGGCGGCGTCGTTGTCGAACAGCTCGTTAAAGTCATCGATGCTCATATAGATATTCATGTCCGACTTTGGACCCCAGATGCAGTCCTTACCCGCGTACTCAAGAGAATAATCCCGAGCCTCGTACTTGTCGCGAAGCTCGACCTTCTGGCCCTCGCTCCAGCCAAACTTATCGAGCAGACCGCCGCCAAAGACGACGCGCCCGTCGCCGACGTTGAGGTCTTTCCAATAGCGCGAATGAGATGAAATGCCGTAGACGGAAATCGTCTCCTCGCCATTACCATCGCCGCGGTCGTATTGCAGCTGGTAAACGGCATATTTCTCGGCCTGCGCGATTGCGCCCGCGCCGTTGTCGGTCGTGTTGATCGGGTGAATGTCGTCGTTGTCGGTGTCGATCTTAGAGGCCTTGTCGATCAGGTCGATGGCCTCATCGCGGTCGCAGCCGAGGGCATCGGCAAGATCGTCGAGGCGTGCGTAGAGCGCATCCTTCTTGTCCTTGACCTTAGCAAGCGCATCCTGCGCTGCAGTCAGGCTCTCGGCAGACGGAGATGCGGTCGCGGCATCGGCTGCCGTCTGCGCCGCATCGGCCGCGTCGTCAAGCTCGTCATCGGCATCCTGGGCGGCGGAGAGCAGCGCGCCGTCAATCGACTGCAAGCGCTCGAGCGCCGACCACTGCTCGCGCTCCTCGGCAGTGCCCTCGAGCTCCAGCGGCGCCTTGAGCGTGTACTGATGCTCGGCGACCAGGCTCGTCTCCAGGTTGTCCGCATAGTGCGTCATCGTGGGCAGAATCGCCAGACCAAAGAGCAGCAGCAGCGATGCAAACGCAATACCCACGAAAAGCGTGGCGAAGTTGCCCAGGTTGCGCAAGAAGACGCGCAGGCGGAAGCGGGAAACAAAGCCCATGCGCTCCGGCAACCGCACGCCACGCTTGGTGCCCGATTTGCCGCTCGCCTCGTGGCGAAGGAACTGCAGCGGCGTCTTGCCCATTTTGCGGAGCAGACCCATCAGCGTGATAAGGATGAGCGCGGCGGCGGGGACCACGGCGCACTTCACAAAGATCTCCCAGCTCCAATACACCTGGAAGGGAGGCAGGCTGTACGAACCGTAATAGAGGCCGCGCATGGGCTCGGTAAAGAACGCGACGCCGAGCGCGGTGCCCAAAAGCGCCGCGACCACGCCCACGATGGCGGGAAGCGCGAGGTAGTGCAGCACGATCTCGCGGCGGCGATAGCCGCTGGCGAGCAGCGTGCCGATGATGGCGCTCTCCTCCTCGATGGTGGCGTCGGTGAGCACCACAAAGACGAACGCCATGATCACGATGATGATGTCGAGCAACGTCATCCACATCATGGAGTCGCCGTCCACGTCGTCGCGCGCATAGCCAATGCCCTGATTGGAATCGGCATCGATCAGATCGTCCACGCGCGCATCGGCATCGGTCAGCGCCTCGACCATATCCTGCTCCGCATCGATGCGATCCGCGGTGGGGAGGTCGCGATCGGCAAAGGTGAAGGAGTAGGTGTAGGCAGGCGCGCCGCCGGCATCCTCGAGCGCGGCAAAGCCGGCGTCGGTGACCTCGGCGACACCATAGGTAATGGTGTTCACCGTAAAGTCCGAATTGTTGAGGAACAGCGCTTGGCTATCGGGCTGCGTCATGATGCCGCAGATGGTGTAGGTGCGCCCCTCGAGCTCGACCTTATCGCCGATGGCGAGGTCGTTATTGGTGGCAAAGACGCGGTCTATGGCCACCTCGTCGTCCGCCTTTGGCTGCTTGCCTTCGCAGTAGGACGCAATGTCGACCTTGGTGCGATGCGCGTAGGTGCGCAGGGTGCGCTTGGTGCCGTCGTCGCCGGACGCCTTTTTGATGATGGCGTCGATAGAGAAGTTCTTGTAGAGCGCAACGCCGCCGACGTCCTTTGCCGCGTCCTCGGCAGCCTTGAGCTGCTCGTCGGTGGCCTCGAAGGAGGTAGTCACGCGGCCGTCCTCAATCGTGTACTCGTCGCGCATGTCGTCGATGAGGCAGCCGATGGAATGCGCCGCGAGCAAAAAGCCCGACGTGAGGGCGATGCTTCCGCACATAAGCAAAAAGATGCCCAGGTACTTGCCGATATTGCGGCGCAGCTCGCGCGGGAGTCGTTTTGCGAGAGGTGTCATGGCGTCGCCTACCAATCGAGCTCGGCGGCGGGCACGGGATCGGCGTTGAGCTCGTCCTCGACAATGCGGCCGTCGCGCAGGCGCAGCACGCGGTTGGCCATGCGCGCGATGGCGGCGTTGTGGGTGACGATGATGATGGTGCAGCCGTAGGTGCGATTGACGTCCTCCATGAGTTGCAGGATTTCCTTGGATGTCTTGTAGTCGAGCGCGCCCGTGGGCTCGTCGCACAGCAGCAGGCCCGGGTTTTTGACGAGTGCGCGGCCGATGGCGCAACGCTGCTGTTGGCCACCCGAAACCTGACGCGGGAACTTGTTGCGGTGCTCGTAGAGGCCCAGCGAACGCAGCAGATCGTCGACGTCGAGCGGGCTTTTGGATAGGTGCGCCGTGACCTCGATGTTTTCCTTGATGGTAAGGTCGGGCACCAGGTTGTAGAACTGGAAAACAAAACCCAGCTCGCGGCGGCGGTACTCGCCCAGATCGGCGGGCTTGAGCACCGTGAGGTCGCAGCCGTCCACCATGATGGAGCCGCCGTCGGCATCCTCCAGGCCGCCGATCAGGTTGAGAAAGGTCGACTTGCCCGAGCCCGAGGGCCCCAACATGACGCAGATCTCGCCGCGGTTGATGGACGTGTCGATGCCGTCGAGCACCGTCAGGCGTGCATCACCGTCGCCGTAGTGTTTCTTGAGCCCGTTGACCTGGACGTAGGCTTTCTGCGCTGCCATGTCATCCCCCATTGTTAGCCTCTTGCTACTTTATGAGCATAATAGTAAACCTGGGCGAACTATTTTTGGAGCGAGGCCTGGAATTTATTTCAGACTAGTCATTGGGGACAGACTTAAATGACTGAGACCACTCATTTAAGTCTGTCCCCAATGAGTGCCGCCAGGGACAGCTCTTGCCAGTCCGGCCGGCGAGCCGGCGAATCGGCAAAGACTGTCCCCAGCGACCGGTCGTTTAAGAACGTCCCCAATGGCTAGGCGGTTAGGCGCGGGATTTGTTGTGGGCGAGGGCTAGGCCTACGGCGGCGATGGCCGCGGCAAAGAGCACCGTGACGCCCAGATCGCAGGCGATGTCGCCCAGCACGGTGGACGTCAGGTCCGCGGCGAGCGCCTTGCCGATCGCGTCGTTCACCCAATACGTCGGCACAAAGTGCGCCACCGTCTGCACGGCCGAGCCCATGAGCGACAGTGGCATCCAGGCGCCGCCCAAAAACGTCATGAGCATGCCGAGCAGGTTGCCCACACCGTTGAGCAGCTCCTCGCGCGCGCCCAGGCTCGACAGCGTAAAGCCAACGGCCAGCGGCGTGCACGCCAGGGCAAACGTTGCCGCCAGCGCCAGGCACACGCGACCCACGCCGACCTCGGCAACCGCGCTGGCAAAGCCCACGACGCCCATCATGCTCGACACGAGCCAGATGCAGACGGCGAGCACGGCGGCGGCCGCGAACACAGCGAGCGAACGCTGGCGCTCAGAGACCGGGCTGGCATCCATGCGGCGCACGCGCTCGGGCTCGTTCATGCCCGAAAACACCAGTCCCACCGACACGATGACCGACGAGAGGATCGCGTACGCGCCAAAGTTGAAGTACGACTCGAGCGTGGTAGCAGCAGTCGAGTCGACCTTGACCTGCTCGATCTGGACCTCCGCGCGCTTTGCGGCCGCGTGCTCGGCGGCCCTTGCGACGTCACCGTTGGAGGCAGCGGGTTCAAGCGCCGCCGCAGCGCCCGCGAGCGAGATCCAGCGCGAGGCCTCGGCGGACGAAAGCGCCGCCGCCATGGTGCCGGAACCATAGGTCACGTCGAGCTTGGGCAGGGCCTCCCCCGCACGGGCGGCTGCAACAAGATCGTCCTCAAACCCCTCCGGGATAAAGAACACGCAATCGGCACTGCCCTTGGCGCTGTTGCTCTTGGAGAGCGCGTCGGCAAGGTCGTATGTGTCGTCGCCGACGCCCGTGACCAGGTCAAAGCGTGAGCCCAGGTGCTTGGTAAGCGCCCGCGAAAGGTCGCTATTGTCGCGGTCGACCACGATCACGTTGGTGTCGTAGGGCTTGTACTCGGTAAGCTGCGACGAGTTCCAGCTCACCGAAGCCGCGATGAATACGCCCATGAGCGAGATGAACACCGTATAGATGAGCAGGTAGAACGGGTGCGCCAGCGCCATGCGAAGCGCGGTCTTAAAGGTGCTCATAGCGGCTCCTTCCAAAGATCAGCGTAGCGGCGGCGACAAACACCAGGGCCATCAGGACGAGCGCGCCGGCGCGAACAGCGAAGGGCCCCAGGTCCTCAAAGAAATACAGGCGATTGAACATGTCGCAGATGAGCTTGACGGGGTTGAGCCAGCACTCGACCGGACAAGCGCGGGCGACGTCGTCGGCAAGCGCCATCGCCGGCTCGCCGTAGAGGCCGGCGAACAGGGCGCACGTGGTGGCAAAGCCCGTGAGGATGCCCGACTTGGATGCCTTGCCGCCCTTAACGGGAAGCGTGCCCACAAAAAGCCCCAGGCCCGTGGCGGCAAGCGCGGATGCAGCCCCGCCCAGCAGGCACAACCCCTCGCGCCCGCCAAAGTCGACGCCCACGACCAGGCGCACGTGGCCGATCGCAACCGCCATCGATGCAAAGGAAACCAGCCACGAGCCGACAAAAATGCCGGCCAGCGACGCCGTCTTGGAAAGACCGCCCACGCAGCGGCGCGCGCCAAGGCCCGACAGATTAGGCTGCAAATCGACGACGCTCAAGGCGGCAAACTCGGCAGACATCATCGCGACCAGGCCAAAGAGCGCGTAGTAGTAGATGACCGTGCCATCGGGCGTGGCACGAGTCAGGCTCACGCGGCGGGTTCCGCCCTCGAGCGACAGGGCGTGCGCAACCGCCGCCGGATCGGCGAGCACCGCCGGGTTGTCCTGGGCAATCTGGCGCATGAGCTCGACATTTTGCGTATACGAGCTTGCCACCGTTTCAAGGATGCTGCGGTCGGTGAGCACCGACGAGGCGCGCGAGCTGTCGTAACTCGACAGCAGCGTGAGCCTGGGCGTGCCCGCAGCGTCGACCGTATAGATGCCCGCGACCTCGCCGGACTTGAGCGCACGGTTCGCGGCGTCCGCATCCTCGCACTCGTGAATCTCGAGCAGCTGGTCGTCACCTTCCTTGGCAAGCGAAGCCGCCACGTTCTTAAAGGTCGAAGCGTCCCAGGCCTCGTCCGCCACGACGGCAACCGGCACCGGGTCGACCTTTCCGTCAGAGCTGAGGTTCACAAACATAAACATGAACATCGTTGAAAGCGCAATGGGAAAGATCGCGCCCCAAACCCATGTACTCGGTCGACGCAATAGCGTCTTGAGCGTGGTGATGATAGTGTTGAACATGGCCACCCCCTAGTCGCGCAGCTCGCGGCCGGTGATCTCGAGGAACACGTCGTTGAGGGTCGGCGGCTCGGAATAAATGCGGCCGAGCGCCACGTCGGCAGCACGCAGCGTGTCGAGGATGTCGACCAGATTGTGCGGGCTCGCCTCACAGGTACAGACGAGTTCGCCGCCGGACAGCTCGACCGAAAGCACGTGCTCGAGGGCGCGCAGCCGCTCGACCGTGACGGGCTCGACGGCGCCGACCTCGACGGTCACGCGCTCGCCCATCTGGATCATGCGCTTGAGCTCGTCGTTGGTGCCCCGCGCCAGCACGCGCCCGCCGTCCATGATCATGATGCGGCTGCAAATCTGCTCGACTTCCTCCATGTAATGGCTGGTATACACCACCGTGGCGCCCTCGTCGCGCAGGCGGCAGATGCCCTCCAGGATGGCGTTGCGGCTCTGCGGGTCGACCGCCACCGTGGGCTCGTCAAAAAAGATGAGCTCGGGCTTGTGCGCGATGCCGCAGGCAATGTTGAGGCGGCGTGCCAAGCCGCCCGAGAGCTTTCCGGGACGAAACTTGGTAAAGTCGCCCAGGCCGACAAAGTCGATCGCCTCGTCCACCAGCGCGCGGCGGCGCTTGCGGTCGTTGACGTAGAGGCTGCAGAAATAGTCGATGTTTTCGCGCACGGTGAGCTCGTCGAACACCGCCACCTGCTGTGGCACCACGCCGACGCGACGCTTAAGGTCGTAGCGGGTGGGCGTCATGGGCTCGCCGAACAGCTCAATGGTGCCTTTGTCGTAGGCAAGCAGCTGCAAGATACAGTTGATGGACGTGGTTTTGCCCGAGCCGTTGGGGCCCAGCAGGCCAAAGATCTCGCCGGGGGCGATGCTCAGGTTAAAGTGGTCGAGCGCAATAAGGTCATCGTAGCGCTTGACGAGGTTTTCGACGTGGACGATGTCTGTCATGAGGCGGCCCTTCTGTTGGTCGTGGCCCGGTACGATTGCATCATCGCAGGAGCGGACGGCGCGCACCAGTGAGCTTTGTCACGAGTGCGAGGGGGCGGAGGCGAAACCCCCGCTCGCGCGAGCGATCGACGCCGCTTTGCCGCGCGGGAGGAATGTCACGGTTGCCCCGGGCGGCGCCTCCCCCGCGCGCGGCTTCGCGTACAATACCCGTATGAACAGGCTTTTCGACAAATCGATCGTGCTGGCGTGCTGCATTGCGGCCGCCACGGGCCTTGCTGTGGACGCTCGCCTGGTCGCGGCGTTTTGCCTTGGCGTTATTGCCACCTCGCTGGCCGAGCTCGCACAGAAGGAACGCACGAGCCGCACAAGCGAGGCCGCGAGCTACGCTTACATCATCGCGGCTGTCTTCGTGCCGCCGTTTGTGCCGTTTGCGCCCCTCGCCCTCTATGACATCGCGCGGCGCGTGCGCCGTGAACGCGTTTGGGTCGCGCTGGGCATTGGCGTCGCCTTTGTCTTTGCACTCGTCGCGGACCTTCGCGCCGACGCGCTTGCCGCTCGAACGCTCCTGCTGACCGCCATCCTTTCAGTCGCCGCCACCCTACTGTCACTGCGTACCGCCCAGTTGGAGCGCGAGCAGCAGCGCATGCGCCGCATCCGCGACGAGCTGCAGGAACGAGCCCTCGCGCTCGAAGCGCGCAACCGTGACCTTGCCGACCGCCAGGACTACGAAGTCGAGCTCGCGACACTCGCCGAACGCGCCCGCATCGCGCGCGAGATCCACGATAGCGTTGGCCACCAACTTACACGTGCCTCGCTGCAGACCGAGGCCCTGCGCGTCGTGCACGCCGACGAGCCCAGGGTTGCCGCCGATTTCGCCGACGTCAAGCACACCGTTGACGAGGCGCTCCAACTTGTGCGCGCCAGCGTCCACGCGCTCAATGACACTGCCGCCGACCTCTCCGTACAGCTCGAGTGCATCGTGGAAGGCGCGTGCTCAGATGGCGGCCCGCAGATTGAGCTTGAGGTTTTGGCCGAGCATGCGCCCGCCAACATCACCAACTGCTTTGCGGCGGTCCTGCGCGAGGTGCTCTCCAACACCATGCGCCACGCCCGCGCGCAAAACGTTGTTGTGCGATGCTTGGAGCATCCATCGTTTTACCAGCTCATCGTTACCGACGATGGCACGGGCGGGACCCAGACGGGCGGTCGCGGCATCGCCGAGGGCATGGGGCTCGGCTCCATGCGCGAGCGCGTCGAGGCGCTTGGCGGCACCTTCACCGCCGGCCCGCGCGCCGGCGCCGGCGGCTGGCGTGTGTTTGCCACCGTTCCCAAACAGCAAGGAGATGAGGCCCGATGAGGCTCATAGTTGTCGACGACGACCGTTTGGTGGTCGATTCGCTCAAGATTATCCTGGGCGCACAGCCGCAGATCGAGGTGGTGGGTACCGGCGCCAATGGCGACGACGCGGTCGCGCTCTACGCCGAGCACGCGCCCGATATCGCGCTACTCGACATCCAGATGCCGGGGCGCGACGGCCTTTCGGCGGCACGCGAGATCCTCGAGCGCGACCCTGCGGCGCGCGTGGTGTTTCTGACAACATTCTCGGATGACGAGTACATTGTGTCGGCGCTCAAACTGGGCGCCCGCGGCTACCTGATCAAAACCGATGTCGCCGCCATTCCACCGGCACTGGCGCAGGTCATGGACGGCAAACGCGTGCTCGAGGGCAAGGCGATCGAGGACATCGATTTTGACGGGACAGGCGCCGATGCCAGCACGCCTCGCCGACCCGCCGCCTTTGCCAGCCTGACCGACCGTGAGTTCGAAGTCGCCGAGCTCATCGCCCGCGGCCTCGATAACAAGGAGATTGCCGCCGCCGCTTACATGGGCGAAGGCACCGTACGCAACCACATCAGCTCGATCCTTGCCAAAATGGGCCTACGCAACCGCACGCAGATCGCCATCGCCTACCTGCGAGGGTAATTGCCCAACAACCGACCACCCCGGCATAGCAAAATGGCTGCTATCGATTTAATGCCATTTCAAAACTATGCCGGTTTACTACGATGAATCGCCCACCTTCGACCACGGCAAATTGCACGCTTCCAAAACCGCAGGTAGAACGCTTGCGATATTTAGAAAAATGCAGTCATGGTCGGGAATGTCGAGTTCATCGTAGTAAACCGGCATAGTTTTGTTCGGGCGGCCCTGCGCGAGTGCCTCCGCAAGCCTTGCGAGACCAAAATGATCTGCTTTCTTCCGCCCGCGGAGATCGGCTGACGGCGCCCGCCACGAAATGGGCCCATCTACTACGTTTGATCCGATACCCCTGACCATAGCCGCGTTTCATGAAAAATCGCAGGCGTTCTACCTGCGGTTTTCATTTCACATTACTTGCCGTGGTCGAGGGCTGCCGCCTAAACATAGTAGATGGGCCCATTTCGTGGCAGACGGGTCACGCGGCAGCCCTCGCAAGGCAAAAATGATCCGTTTCCCTCTGTCCACGGGAGATCAAAGGCTGTTACTGATATGGTGCCATTTCAAAACTATGCCGGTTTACGGGGCTAAAGTCGGAGCCCTCATCCATACCCCCTATTTTTGAAAAACAGCAAGCAGTCTACCTGCGGTTTTATTATCTTGGTTTTCGATATGGTCGGAGGTTCGCTATCCAGTCCCGTAATCCGGCATAGTTTTGTTCGCAGCGGCACAACCGCGCGCTCACGCGCGGGGCCGGCGGGGCATTTTTGCCCCGCCGGCCCCTATTCCAGTTCTACCCCTGCGCTACTCCGGCTTGGTTTCTACTGTGGGAGTCTTGTCCGCTGCGACTGGGGTGCGGGCGGTGTCCATAGTCAGGCAGTGCTTGGGGCAGCTCTCGATGCACTCACCGCACACCACGCAGGCATACGGGTCGATCGACCACGTTCCACCCTTGCGATCGACTGCGAGCGCGCCCGCCGGACAGCGACGCGCACACATGCCGCAGCAGATGCACGCGTCCATGTCGTTGACGATATGCCCGCGCAAGCGCTCGGGTGCCGCGAGCTTCTCCTGCGGATAGCACACCGTTACCGGCTGCTTGACCATAGAGCCCAAGGCCGTCTTGGCAAATGTCAGCAAACTCATGCCGCGCCTACCTTTCCGTGCAGCTAATGCAGGGGTCGATGGTCAGGATAATCATGGGCACGTTGGCAAGGAGCACGCCCTGCAGCGCATGTGTCAGACCCGCCAGGTTCTGCGACGTCGGCGTGCGCACGCGGAAGCGGTCCAGGTTCTTGGTGCCGTTACCGCGCACATAGTAATACGCCTCGCCGCGCGGCTGCTCAATCACAACCTCGCCGCGTGCGCCGTCGGCCGGCGTAAGCTTGGTGCGCCCGCCGATCCCGTCGTGCGGAATCTTGCCCACAAGCTCCTTAATGATGTCCATGGCCTGCGTGACCTCGGCACAGCGCACCTGGCAGCGGGCATAGCAATCGCCATCGGTGGCGACAACCGGCTCAAACGCAGCCAGGTCCGCATAGGCACCGTCGCTAAACATGCGCACGTCGTAGTCCACGCCCGAGGCGCGCCCAAACGGGCCGACCATCGACAGATCCAGCGCGTCCTTCTTGCTGATCACGCCCACGCCATGCAGGCGCTCGCCACAGCTGACGTCGTCCAAAAACGTATGCACCAGGGCCTCGTAGTCGGGACGCATGGCATCGAGCGTCTGGACAATGCCAGCCAGCTCGGAGTCCTCAATGTCGTGCTTTAGGCCGCCGATCTCGTTAATCGAAAGGATCACGCGGCCACCGCACGTGCTCTCGAAGATCTTGAGAATCTGCTCGCGCAGGGTCCACGACCGATAGAACAGCGCCTCAAAGCCAAAGGCATCGGCGAGCAGGCCCAGCCACAGCAGGTGCGAGTGAATGCGCGAAAGCTCGTGCAAAATGGTGCGGATATACTGCACGCGCCCGGGCACCTCGATGCCGAGCATGCGCTCGCAGGCGCTGGCATAGCCGTAACTGTGGCCCACGGCGCAGATGCCGCAGATGCGCTCGGCGATGTAGCCAAACTGATGCATGTCGCGCTTTTCGGTGAGCTTCTCGAGTCCGCGGTGCACAAAGCCGATCTGCGGAATTGCCTCGAGAACGCGGTCGTCCTCGATCACCAGGTCCAGATGAAGCGGCTCGGGCAGCACCGGGTGCTGCGGGCCAAACGGAATAACGGAGCGATGTGCCATGGACCTTACGCCTCCTTTTTCTGCTTGTCGCGGACGACCTTGGCGGCAAGCGCCGCGCGGACCTTGGCCGCTTTCTCGGGATCCATGGCGGCGAGCTTTGCCTCCATCTCGGCGGCTTTAAGTGCGGCCTTGGCCGCGGCCTCGTCATGCTGAGCATCGGAGCCGGCAGCCGCAGCGGGCCGAGCGACGGCGGCGCCCGCGGCATCACCAGCGCCCGCGGCGCCCTCCCCTGCAGCAGCCGCAGCAGCGGCGGCCTTCTCGGCCACGGCCTTGCGCGCCTTGGCCTCGGCAGCGGCACGGACCTTCATGGCTTTCTCTCGCGCAGCCTTCACCTCGGGCGTGATAACGCTCATGGGCTCGGCAGTCGAGACCTGGTAGAAAAAGCCCTTAAAGTCGATCTGCATATCGGTGATGGCAAGACCGAATAGGTCGTGCGCTTCGTTTTCAAACGGGAATACCGCCGGATAGTACGAGCTGATGGACGGAATCTCCTGGTACCGATCAATTCCCTCAACCACCAGATTCTCGATCGCATAGCTGCCGTCCTGCGCAATATGCTCCTGAGCAGCACGAACGTTGATAAACGTATAGACCAGGCGATACGATCCGTCGTCCACACAGCGCTCGGCGTGCATCTGCACAAAGCGGGCACCGGCGCCCTTGAGCGCCTGGACATGCGACAGAAGCTCGTCGAGCCCAACGGTGGTATAGATAGCCTTTTGCATTACTCGGCCTCCTTTGCAGCGACGGGCGTCTCAGCAGGTGCGTCGCCAGCAGCGGGTGCGGCGGGCTTCCCGGCAGGCGCGTCACCGGCACCGTCAGTCCCGGCCCCCGCAGCCACAAACCCGTCCTCGCCCAGCTCAACGCCACCGTCCCAGGTGGCGGCGCCGCCCACGGTGAGCGGATCGCCGCCGGCGCGCATCACGGCCTCCTTCTGGTCCAGGATACCGCACGCCTCCACGATGGCATCGATCACCGTTTCGGGACGAATGGCGCACCCGGGCGCGTACACATCCACGGGAATCGCGCGGTCCACGCCGCCGATCACGTTGTAGGCATCGCGGAATACGCCGCCCGAGCACGCGCAAATGCCGCATGCCACCACGCACTTGGGCTCGAGCATCTGGTTGTAGATCTGGCGCACGATGGGCAGGTTCTGGGCATTGACCGACCCCGTCACCAAAAAGATATCCGCATGCTTGGGGTTGCCGGTGTTGACCACGCCAAAGCGCTCCGCATCGAACAGTGGCGTGAGCGAAGCAAGCACCTCGATATCGCATCCGTTGCAGCTCGAGCCGTCGTAATGAATAACCCACGGCGAGCGCGACATTTTATGATCCATGGATGCCGCCTCCTAAATAAACACGTCGACGAGGATGGGCATAAGGTTGAGCAGGCCAAACACCAGCGCCACGCCCCAGCCGAGCTTAAAGCAGCTGCGCCAGGTGCTGCGTGCGAAGGTGTTGTCGATCAGCACCTCGACAAAATACGTCGCGGCCATCACGACCAGGGCTACGACCCAGCTCACCGGGTTGTCCCAAACAAAGAACATGCCCACCCACATCAAAAACAGCACGGTCTCGCACCAGTGCATAAGGGTCATCTTGGCCAGCGTGCCGCCGCTCATCTCGGTGGCGATGCCCTGGACAATCTCCTGATGCGCGTGATGCGAGTACGAAAGGTCAAACGGCGACTTGCGTAGCTTGATGGTGAGCACCGCAAGCAGCGCCAGGAAAATGGGCGCACTGTACACGATGATGGGCGCCGACTGCCCGGTCACGGCGATGGAATCGAAGCTATCGGTGGCAAGATACAGGCCCACGCTCATCAGCAGAACGGCGGGCTCGTAGCTCATAACCTGCAGCAGCTCGCGATCGGCGCCGACCTGCGCAAACGGGCTTTGCGTCGAGGCGGACGCCAGCACCACAAAGATCGCGGCGAGAGTCACCATAAAAGCGCACAGCAGCGTGTTGGAGCCCGACACAAAGATGCCGCCGCCCACGACGGTAAAGATGAGCGCGCACGCCATATAGGTATCGTCCATGGTGTTTACGCTGGCAGGGGCCTTGCGCAGCAGCTTGGCAACGTCGTAGAAGGGCTGCAGCAGGCGCGGGCCCACGCGGCCCTGCATGCGAGCCGAAAGTTTGCGGTCGATGCCGTCGATCAAGCCGCCCGCAAGCGGCGCCAGCAAGGCAAACGCCACGGTGCCAATAAAGATGCCCACGACGCCCGAACCTTCGAAATACTTGCCGCGCAGCACCGAGGGCGCGCTCATGGCAAGCCGCTCGGGCCCAATCCATGCGCAACACAGCAGCGCAAACAAGATAATGCTGCAGCATACGACGCTACCCGCGGGGCCAATACGCTTCTCGCCAAGGGCGTCCTCCGAGTACCAATTGCGCTTTTCGGCCTTCACCTCGTGTCCCATCGAGCCGCGGAAATGGCGATATTTGTCGGTTCCCACGCCCGAAAGGTACACGTTGACGTGCGGTTTGTTGCTCACGCGGAATGACGTCAGCAGCACCACGGCGATAAAAGCCACGATAACCACCATCAGATACATGGCGTCCTTGCCAATAACGTACGGCACGCGGCCAAACACCATGGCCAAGTAAGGCGACACCAGGCCGCTCGAGATGAGCGGGAACGCCACGCAGCAAAGAATCAGCAGCGCGGCGATGGTGTTGAGGGCCATCCATTCGGTCTTATGGACATTGACCTCAACGTTTTGAGCCGTGGGGTCGACGCCCGAAAGCTTGGCAAGCCACTTGCCCCAGAAGAAGAACGTCGCGGCCGAGCCAAAGGCAAGCACCATGATCATGAGCACGTTGCCGGTCTGCGCGAACGCCACCAGGGCGCCCCACTTGGACACGAGCATGCCAAACGGTGCCACGAACATGCCCATGATGCCCAGCATCATCAGACGCGTAAGGTGCGGCATGCGGCTGAACATACCGTCCATGTCCTCGATATTGCGGCTGCCGATATGATGCTCGGCCGTGCCCACGCACAGGAACAGCAGCGACTTGGCCACCGTGTGGAACAGGATCAGGAAGATGGCGGCCCATACGGCCTCGGGCGCGCCGACACCCAAGCAAGCACTGATGAGGCCCAAGTTGGAAATGGTGGAGTACGCGAGGACGCGTTTGGCGTTGCTCTGCGAGATGGCCATGAGGGCAGCGAGCAAAAACGTGATGGCACCCACGCTCGTGACCATAAAGCCGGTCACGGGATAGATGGCATAGAGCGGGCTGAGCTTGACCATCAGGAACACGCCGGCTTTGACCATGGTTGACGAGTGCAGCAGGGCACTCGTGGGCGTGGGGGCAACCATGGCACCCAATAGCCAAGTGTGGAACGGCATCTGTGCGGCCTTGGTGAGCGCGGCAAGCGACAGCAACAGGACCGGCATCACCAGCAGCGCGGATTGCGCGGTTCCGGCGCTGGAAAGCTCGATCATGCCCGAGATGGTCAGCGGCATGCCGTTAACGTGCAGGTACATGAGTCCGGCCAAAAACGCGATGCCGCCCAGCATGTTGAGGATGATCTGGGTGAAAGCGTTTTTTATGGCCTCGGGCGTGCGCGTGTAGCCAATCATGAGGAACGAGCACACGGTGGTGATTTCCCAGCCACAGAACAGCCACTCAAGGTTGTCGCTTGTCACGATGACGAACATGGCCGAGAGGAACAGGAACATAAGCGCCAGGAACTGCGGGCGTCGGTCGGGCGCCGCCTGCCCGCGCAGCGCTGCCTCGTGCTCGTCGTGGGCCTGGAAGTCCTTCATGTAGCCCAGGGCGTACACGCAGATAAGGCTGCCGACAATGCCGACGGCAAGCACCATGATCACACTCATGTAATCCAGGTAGAGCGGCGTGGCGGTGACAACCTCGGCCGCGGGCAGCGTCATGGCAGCGAAGGTAACCGAACCCACCAGCTGCACCACGCCGAGCACCGTGGTGAGCGTGCTCTTATATTTACGCGCGTTGTACAGGATGACGGCGCACAGGATCACGTCGATGACGGAGCTGATGATCGAGAGCACATGCGAGGTGCCGGGGGCAACCTCGAAGCTCTGCGGGCCCGTGCCAAAAAACATGACGGCGACTACAACCGTCACCGCCATAATGATGCCAGAGCCTACAAGCCCTACCGCATCGCGGGCGCGGTCACCGCGCGCGAGCAGCATGCCCAGCGCCGGTACCAGCGGAAACAGGGTAAGGAAATACAGTAGCGTCATACCATCACTCCCCCATGCAAAAACGCTGCAATTGTTTAACGTTATAGCTCAGTTGAGGAGTAGCGGCGGCGGGTTTTCGGTCAACTGGGGAGTTTTAGGCGTACGGGGTAACGAGTCTGTCCGCTTTGGAGCAGAGAGGCGACGCTCCCCCTATCGCGGCGGCGGGCGCACGGGCCACTGCGCGCGGTTTATTAACCACTTTGGAGGATGTTCCAGTAGGCTCACGACGGTCCAAAAAGTTGGCGCGGCAAGAAAAATGCGCCCCTGTGGGTGCACCATCCCGTTTGCTATTCCGCCTTTTTAACGCGCGGCTTGCGACCGCGCGGCTTATCGACCAGTGCGGACTCACCGCTCTCGCGGTACTGACGGCACCAAGCCTTGACCGAAGACTCGCTAGGAATCTTGTGCTTGATCATGGCCTCGCGAACCGTTAAGCCGTTTTCCAAGCGGTCCTTGACCACGGCGAGCTTAACTTCGTACGAATAGGTGTGATGATGCGAACCGGCGTTGAGAACGGCGTCGGCACCGCCCACGGCATATGCGCGGGCCCACTGACGAGCCGTGGCCTGGGGAATGCCGAGCTCCGCGGCGAGGGCGCGATGACCGACCCCCTCTTGGAGGACCTCGACGGCGCGCTGCCTAACCTCGGGCGCATGCGTGCGAGTCCTTGTTGCTTCCGACATACCTGCCACTTCTTAGCCTTAACCGTTAATCTGCTTTCTTACGTGCATGTTAGATAGTAGCATTTTGCTGTTTGCGCGTAACAGTTAATTGAAAATCGCACGGCGGCATCTGGGCATTTGCCATTAATTTGCAACAGTTCTTTAGGTTTTATTTACGCAGCTAGTTAGCTCGCGGCTCATTGACGGTGTTTTACCAACCAGATTGGTATCTTTTTGTTTGGCTGGTATGGTTTGTGTAATTATTAACCCCTCTTCAGCCCGCACCTACATGTCAACTTTCCACTTACTTTCCAGCTTTCCACCTAGCTTTCCAGCTTTCCACTTAACTTACCACCTAAGGTGGAAAGCTGGAAAGCTAGATGGGAAGCTGGGGCAGCAGCAGGCCAGGAGAACAAGAAAAGGGGCGGCAACCGGGTGGTTGCCGCCCCTTTTGCGAAGCTAGTTGGCTTCGGAACTAGTGGTCGATGCCGTTGAGGTTCACCCTCGTGAGCGTATAGGTCACATAGTCGGGCGATTGAGGCTTTGCGCTCGCCACGTCACCCTTAACCAGGCTCGCTCTCATTACCAATCGATAGTTCGCGTAGAACTGCTCACGCTGTTCAACCTGCGTGTTGACCTTAACGGTAAAGGGCAGGCTAAACGTAGTGTCACCGTTCTGCGTTTTGAACTTGCCATTCTCCTTCGAGTCAGTGAAGGTGATCGTGCTACCGGAGGGAGCGACCGCGGCAAGCTTACTCTCCGTCACTGTTACGTAGTTGGAGATATCATCCGTTACACTCTCATACGTGCCGTCGGTTCCGCGGCGCTGCAGCTCGAGCGTGTACACAACAGAGTCTGCGTTCGCAATTGCCTCGGCGGCGTTGCTGAGTCCACCCAGTTCATACGTGGCACCCAGACCAATCGTGCCATTCGCGATCGGACGCAGGTCGTCCACGTTAATGCCAAGCTGCGACTTCTCAGGCGCCGATAGCGTAATGGTCGTATCACCCGTGTCCATGCGATAGTATCCAACGTTACCGCGCTTCGTCATCGCCAGGCTCGAGGTGGCAAGACTAGAATCGCGCGTCGAAAGCTTGGCGGTATAGGACATCTTGGTACAGGCGTCCTCGCCAGACTGCTTGGACAGGGAGATGACCTTGTTGCAGCCGTCCGGCGTAAGACGAATCTCTTCCACTGCCGTACGCACGGTAAAGGATCCGCCCGTTGCACGCTTGCGGATTCCGGCAAGATCATGGTCGAGCGTGAGCCTCAGTGAGTCATCACCCGTATCCGTCACAATCTGTGTAAACGCAGGCGTCGAAGCGTCACACTTCTTCCAATCGCTGCCATTCCACATGTAGTTCTGATCGCCGACGGCAACATAGAACTTCGCAATTGCCGAGGTTCCGCTCGGGAAACTGCTTACTCCCATTAGGTTGTTGTTGGCGCCATAGCGACACAGCGATGTATCGAGCTGATAGAACAGATGGTCGCTCTCTGTATAGTATTGGCTCGGGCTAAACGTAACCGTATCTTTGACGTCAAGAGAAAGAACGTAGGCGGCACCGTCCTCCGACTTCGAAACCGGAATGCACGCCCCATCTTTTTTGTCGACTACATTCTGCTCATAATTGGACAAGATGCTGTATGTCGATGCCGTACTGTTTTGAATATCGTCGCTGCCATCAGTGCGTAAAACATGATGCAGATTCCAAGATATGCGGCCACCCGAAGAATTCGAGTCAATAGACGAAGCCGTAAAACCGTTGATACTAGCTTGCGTCACGCCGTCGCCCGACTTGGGCACGTTGACAACTAGGTAGACGCTCTCCGATGCACGCTTCTCTCTGCCGGTATCCTTCTCCTTAGGTACCTTTAGCGTATAGCGACTGTTGCTGGGAACGTCAGCACCCGCAACCTTAAACAGCGTCCACTTGCCATCGAGTTTCGCCTTAGCGGTCGCCTCAGCCTCCTTATCACACTTAGTCCATGTGCCGGCGCCATCCTGCGTGGCCGACACATCCAAAATCTCGCTCAGCCATCGCTCCTGATATGGATTGCGCGCAGAATCCCTAAAGCCGTCGTTTCCGCTCAGCGAAACGCTCGTTGCTCCGCCTTCGCCCACCGTATAGTGATACTCTCTGCCACCGGCCTTGCCATCAACGTTCGCATCGATGAGCGTAAGCTGGGTGCCCTGGGGCAACCTTCCGTCGGCACCATTGAAGAGGATACTCTTGCCGAGCCCCTTCATCGAGCCGCCAGCAGCCATATAGCTGTCCCAGCCAAAGTCGACTTCCTTCCCATTGGCAGAATTGTATGTCCAGGTAAGCAGACCCGTCATCGGCTCGCCAAAGCTCGTAAGCACGTGTGCATCTTTTCCAAGGTTAGCGTAGTCTTTTTCTTTAAATTGAGTGCCGTAATCATACGTTGCAGTGAAATCGATCTCGAGCTTGCGCTTAACGATGATCGGCACCTGAACGTTGTAGCTCTGACCCGCCTCGGTAAAGGTAACGGTCAGGAGCGTAAAGCGACCTTTGCCGTTGTCCCAATCGGAGCTTGGGCTAAACGACATATTGTTCTTGCCATTGTTCACTACGCGAAGCGTGGGATTGTTCGACGCGTCACCGTCTTTAACGAACACACCATCCTTGAGTTGGAAAACATCTGCTTTGGCCGTCACGTGCGGATTGGTGCCATTCTCGTTATTCAATCTGCAAGCGTCAGAGAAGCCGCCGTTCGTGATGATGTTTAGATAGCTCTTGGCCGTCGTATTATCGGTACCCGAGATCACCAAAACGGGAAAATCCGTTGCAACCTTGCTGTCGCTTGCATCGTTATTCGCATTGAACATGCTCGCCACGGATTTGGCGTTATAGCTCGACGTATTTTGATAGGCGCCATCGTCATTGATGCCGCCGATGTTGGTGTAGGTATAACGGTTGGCAACGCCGGGGCTCGACGGATTCTGGATAGCCGTGGCAAGGCCAACGTTCATGCCGTCGCCGAACAGATAACGGCCGGCCGTGTCAGCATCGGAGGCGCGCACAACAAGGCCACTCGTCGGACTCGTCGTGACGTAGGGCGAAACGGCCACCGTCACATTGCCGTTCGCAGCATCGTTGCCATACAGTGTCGCGCCCTTGGCATCGGAAAGCTTGTCTTCGTAGGCAGCAAATGCGATGTATGACTTTTTGTTCACTTTTTTAAGGTCGTCGGTGCCGGAAGAATTGCGCATCAGCTTGAGCGATTCACTCGCACTGTTTGGTCTAATGGCAATTCCTGCGACAAAAACGTTGACGAGATCAGCGGATGAACTATTTCCGAACAAATAGCCCTGGCTAGTTTGCGCCCCAAAGATATTGCGATCCATGAGCACATTTACGAGCCTAAATGAGCCACGGCCATCGCCAGACACGCCACCAGAACAACTTCCCAGCGATGAGTTCCATGCAGCGTTCTTGCTACCGGTAAAGTTATTCTCGCCAATGGTCGAGTTCAAAAGCGTGACAGAGTTCGCCGTGTTACCGATCGAGCCAACAACACCACCAGAATACGAACCATCGACGACCAGTCCAGTGATAGTTGAATTCTTGACCTCGAGGGCACACCCACCTTTCAGATCACCGATTAAACCGGCAGAGCACTCACGAGCACCAAGATAGATGTCTTTTATTACACAGCTATCGAACTTAAATGCACCGCCCGAAGCTGCTTCGCCGACTGCACCAGCAACGTACTTAAGATTATTCGATCCTCTAACACCAAATACCGTTTTATTCTGCACGTCGCCATGGATGCACAGATTGTAGACAGACACGATTCCATTTTCGGACCTTCCGATAAGGCCGCCGGTCCCCTCGGTCGCGCTCGATGCTGCCGGCTGAAGCGTGACATTGCTGATCTCCGCCTTTCCGGCACCCTGCGAAGGCGTTCCAGCGTCATCGGTGTTCACCAGGAAACCACCTCCGGCAAGACCCACGATACCGCCGGTCCTTGCGCTGGCAGCAGTTGACATAATTGTGGAACTCTCGGCAATAGGCATATTCGTTTTTGCCCAAACGCCACCAGCGGAATTTTGGTTCAGCTTGCCGACGAAGCCGCCGACGTTTTGCACGCCAGAAATGTCCATGTTGCTATAAGAGCAATCGTAAAGCTTGACCGGAGAATAGCGCGTGTTCGAATTTGAGGTGTCGTTACGATTCACCAGCAAAGTTGTATCTTTATCAGTCCTGCGGCTACCATAGCCGGATGCGCCGAGCAATCCGCCAACGTTATTGGGGCCATTCACCCTGCAGCTATTCGTGGTAATTCCTGCATATTTGCCGTAATCTGCCAGCGAGCTCGCGTTCGCCGTAGTACCCGCAAGCAGACCGACGCCAACCTGCTCATTACCCGCACCACTGGAGGCGCCGGCTGCATTGATATACGTAAGAGAAATATTGCAGTCATCGAACTTTAGGTTCTGGACGGTATAGCCGCCGTTGCCCGTAGCAGCAGCGCCGTCCGTTGCCGGAGTGCCGATGCTATCCAACACGTTGGTCGAGGTATACGTTACGGTACCAAAGAGAGCGCCCACTCCGGTGAGTTTGTAATTATCATCGGCGTACTCCGTGACCCCATATACCTTGCTGGCCTCTTTGCTACCGACCTTAATTGTTGCACCGTTACCGTTGATGCACGCAACAAGCGGCACGATGCGATCGCGGTCGGCGCCCTTACCGGATGCGCATGCGTTTGAGTAGTAGCGGCCCGAAAGACCCGTGTAACCCGTGCCATAAGTAGTCATGTCGTAGGTTTCACCCGCTTTGAACTGCAAATCCATTCCCGAGACCTGCGCGGCGCAGATGTTACCCGTCTGCCACGTTGCGTATTTCTTTACTAGGTAGGGGGAGTTAACGCCCGAGCCATCGCCTGCGTAGCCAAGCGCGTTACCCTCTAACTGGATACCGGGGCTTTTCATGTCATCGCTTATCGCATTAGCAAAGTCTTCAGCGGCACTCGCCGGCCTTCCAACATGTGTATAGCTCGCGTTGCGAACTTTGCCGTATTGCTTGTTGCCGAATTGGTACACTCCCTTTGCGTTGTTGCCGCCCATGTAGGCACGCGAGCCCGCATACGTTCCATACGCATCGTTCGTGGTATTCGTATTCGCCGAACCGCCGGCCGCACCGCCGCTGATGATGGCCGAGAGTACGAGCAGTCCCTGCGAGTCATTGACGGTTGTGGTTATCGCAGAGCTATTGGCGTCGTCTCCCCTATAGCGGCCCTGCGTCGCATCCGTCTTGATGCACCCCGTCTTCGAAGTATCCAGATTGTTCACCTTGTAGTTACGATCAGTGTTGTCGAGACTCTTATCATCGGTAAGCTCGCTGAACGCATAGCCGTCGATCACGCGGCCAACATATGGGTTGTCGTAGAGAGAAGCGCCAGCGCTATGCCAGTCGTTAAGGGCACCGTCGCCGCGGGAAGAGTTGCGGAAGATGACGCCGCCACCCGCAACAGCACCAACGTAGCCGCCAACGGGCACAAGGTGCGCGCCGCCATTATCGCCTGCTGCCCCAGCAACGCTAAAGCCGCCAGACGCTTTCACCGACACGCCATCGATGATATTGTCACCGCCCATGATGCAACCGATCACGCCGCCAAAAAACGCGCCCGGCACGCCAGAGGCGTCTTTATTCTTATGTGCAATAGAGGCCGCCTTGCCCGAGTATTCAATGTTCAGATTACTCACAACGCTACCGTAGCTATACGGGATCAACCCAGAAAGCGCACCTGTGTCCTTGGAGTTGTGGATCTTGATAGTCGCCTGCGTAGCTGCCTGCGACGAGCCCCTCAGATTACCAACGATAACGCCACGGAACGGGTAATCTTTATTACCCAAGCCCTGAAAAACGGCAGCGTCCAGCTCAAGCGTGTCAGTGCTTTCCCCCTTGTCGTTCTCCGGCTCGATGCTGTAGTAGGCACTCTGGAGATAGCTGTGCATCGTCGTATCGTCAAGCGTGTCATTGGGGTCGATGTCGTTCCCGATCATTCTCACCCATGTTTTGCTCGCCTGCTTGTAGACGTACGTCACTTCATTACTAGCATCCTTGCTGGACGAGCGGCGCTGGCATAGCGTTTCCTGATCGGCCGCAATCGTAACTTCCCAGCCGTCGCTTGGATTCTGAGTATTGATGTACTCAGCAACCGTGTTGAGCTCCGTTGCCTTGGTTATGGTATAGGGATCACCATAGGTGCCGCAGCCTGTCGTAAGCTTGGGCACGCGCTGGTTAACTTTGATTTCATGGTATTGGACTTTGTTTTCGTTGACATTGCCCTTTTTCACATACGGGAGATAACCACCGAATTGCGGAGTATCCGCATTTGCCTCTTTGTTGTCAACGGTGACGAGGCCAGCGCGGGTCCCATAGGTGCTCTCGTTGTAGTACCAGAGTTGCTTACCAGAGTATTCGCCCTTCGAGTCGATCTCGCTGCCGAATGTGACCTTATCGTTTGTCTGGTCATCCTTTATAAAGGTATACACCGCCGAGCCGGTCTTCCCCTCGCCGTAGCCAAAGCTCTCAAGCAAGCTTGCACGGGTAAAGATGGCGTTGTTCGTAGCACTCGGCACGTTGATGGTACCAAACGTCGCCGTAACCTGGTCGGCACTCGAACCCACGCCCAGTCTTCCAAAAAGTGAGGTTGCCACCTTGGTGTTGCGGCCGTATCCCGTAGCCGTGATGTTCTTCGCGCTCAGGTTCACGTACGTCTGCATCTCGTTTATAAGCAGAGGCATATAAGCATCAGCGCCCGTGGCCTCACTAGCGCCATCGACGGTCAAATTGTTGAGCGTAAGGCCATCAATCGAGATTTTTCTAATAGTGGTGGTCGTGCCATTGTTAGACCCATACACGTAGCGACACACCAGCGCGCCCGAAGAGCTTCCACCCGCGGCGGCAATATCATTCTTGCTTCTCCCGTCATTGACAACGGGCCCAACAGTGCCACCCAAAGTGACGGCATTCACCGTAAGATCGCCATTTGCCACCGTTCGGAAAAGACCGCAGTGCATGTTCTCGTGCTGGGTAGCAGCAGAGTTCAGCTTGTTGCTTTTCTGCTCGGCCTTGATGTCGGAGTAATGGAAGGTGATGGTCGCATTACCAACCGTCACCTTTCCGTTCGGCTGGGTGGGATAGTAACTATAGCCCGTCAAATCAATTTCGACGCTTCTGCCGCTTTCGCCGCCGATGGCCACGGCGTCGTTGAACGCTTGCGGCACAATCATCGAGCGAATTGCGGCTGGAGCATAGCGATAAGCAGACCATAAGAGCAGCTTTTCCGCCGTATCGATTTTGCTAATTTTGGAGCTGCCTTGCCCAAGTGCCGCATAGGCTTTGTCGAGGTTGTAGTAATACCTCGTCCAGGCATTCGTGTTGTGGTTCTTGCCGAAATCGGAACGGTTGCGATAGCTGTTGTCGTTTCCCGGCTCTCCGCTCATGTCGAGCTTGCCGTCATTAACGCCGTCTTTGGTATGAAGCGAAACGACGACATTCCATTCGCCGTCCATGAGTTTGCTGGCGTCTTTATTTCCATAGGCAGGCCTCGTGCTGTTGCCGACCCATTCATCAAACGAAGTAGCATTGTCGTTGCTTTTGATTGCCGTGTTGTTGATTTTCACGCCATTGCCCGCAGCAACACCATTGACCTTATATGCAGTGTCCCAACCCGCCTTGTTCTCCAGATACAAGCCGCTATAAGTTTCCACTCCATATGTTGTGGAATTCTCCGTCCTACCGCCTCGACCGATGAGCAGACCAAGCGTTGTAGCGCTCTCGGCATTGATGGTTGCACCAGAAAGATCGATGGCATAGTTGTTGATAACCCAGTGACCGCTGGCTGCATATACGAGCCCGCCGAGTTCACCTGAGCTGTTTGCTGTTATGGAAGCGTTGTTCGTCTTGAGAGCATACGTGCTGTCGCTGGTGTTTGCGCTATCCCCGATGGTGACAACCGTATTGCCCCAGCTGTAGCCCAAAAGACCGCCAGCGCCGTTCTTCGCGTCACCGTTCTTGCCAACGGTCATGCTGAACGAATTGAACGTAAGTCCTGTGATGTTGACGTTGGTCGTATTCGCCGCGGTGCCCTGAGTGATGCAGCCGATAAGGCCGCCAATCTGGGATTTCTTATTGCTCGCGCTGTCGCCCGCGGTAATCGCATTTTCGCTCGCGGTCGCGTCACCGACCTCGAGACTCGTCACGTTGACGATAGCGACAACGTCCGCCACATAACCGATAGCGCCGCCAATGCGCGTGTTGCCGTTGAGGGTAGCGCCCGTTTTGACGGTCGCTTGCGCCTTCGTGCTGCCACTTATGTTGCTGCTGCCGAAAGTAACGGTTCCACCACCCCTCACGCTACCAGCAATGCCGCCAATGTTGACATCGTTGCCGAACGTATCATCGCAGGTGATTTTCGGCTTGCACGTAACGCCGCTGAGCGTTGTCTTGCCAGTGATAGTTGCCGCAAGCGAGCCAGCGTCGACGCCTAAGCCGTTATCGAACTTCATAACGCCATCGACGGTGAGGTTATTCACCGTCGCGCCACCGCCGATAGCGGCAAAGAGGCCCAGACGGCTGTGCCGGTAAATCTTGCCGTTGCCTTCAGTCGAATCGTTTGCGCCAAGCGCATTGCCGTTGCGCGTACCGTAAGGTTCGCCAATCGCCAAGGTAACGGTATGATGGTTGCCCTCGACAGCCCCTACGAAGGCATTAACTTGCCCGGACCCATCACATGCAAGACCTTCAAGGCCTGTACCTCGCAGGTCAATGTCGGAAGTAATTGAGATAGCATTCCCACTATTACCATACCAGCTCGTAATATTAGCCGTGCCGATGCCGAATACACCGCCAAAGTAGCCGTTCGTTTGGACCGTCATGGCAATGCATGCGAATGTATCCGCATCATTAATGAGGTATGTACCCGACTTCCCGTCACCATTTTGGGACCGTAGCTGATAACCCCAAGAGTAGCCAGCACTGCTGCCAGCATCTGGAGCACCACTCAGATTGCACAACGGCTGATAAAAGGTGCTTTCATCAAGTTTAATAAGATCCTTGCTGAGCTTGCCCTCCTCTCCGGTCAGGCGGATAACCTGGTTATAGGTCAGGTCATCGATCCTCGCCGCAGCAGGACGTTTGTAAAGCCAATAATTATCGTTCGTTGCCTCAGCATCCGAGCCTGAACCTAGAGCAAACACCAATGGGGCGCATCCATCCAAGGATCTAAGAATTTGGCTGGTATTACCGTTGGCCTCGAGCTTGCAATCGGATAAATCGGTAGTCCCACGCAAGCGCAAGACGCCGTTCCATGCCGAACCCACAATTCCGGCACCACATGCGATTGATTCGTTTTTATCAGTTTCAACGCGAACGTCCCCGCAGTCCAGAATTCCAAAACGCGAACGCCCGCCCACGCTATAGCCGCTATCCAAGGCGCCAACAACACCGCCAAACCCGCAGTTCTTTCCATTGGCTTTTGGAGAATGGCACGTGACGTCCGCGCCGTCAACGATTACAACGCCTCCAGTATTGTTGCTCTTTGCCACCCAGCCGACCAGGCCTCCTGCCAGTCGCGGCGCGACGCTGCATGTAGTATCAACCGAACAGCGGTTGTCCGCGGCACCCGTCTTTATATGAAGGGTGTTGTTCGACTTCTCTGTGTTGGTCACATCCTGAACTCTACCGACCAGACCGCCATAGATGGAGCTGGAGCCCGTCACCAGTTTACTAGTATACAAGCCACCTGATATTGCGACATCGCCGTTCGTTGTGTCCAGGAGACCGAACACGCCGCCCGCGCCCGTGTCCCCACTTTGGCCAAGATTCACGCCCTCGCCCGTATCGATTTGGTCGTTGTTGGCAAACTCGACCGGGCCGGCAAAACTAACGTCGCCGATGAAGCCGCCGGAACTTTTGCTGTTCTTATCGCCGACGTTGGCGGGACAGGTGAACTTCTTGTTGTCCGCGCCCAGCGCGAGCTTGGTCGCCTTACCGATGAAGCCGCCACTGGCGGTGGTGCCCTTGACGGTGAGCATGTGCAGGTCGAGAGCCTCCGTGACGTTGACTGTGGCGCCTGTGTTCGAACCGACGAGACCTACGACACCACCGGCGGAACCGCTTGCAGACTGAACGGTAGCAGCGGGAATATTAAGGGTGCCGACGTTCAGAGTCGCGCCATCCTCGACCGTGCCTACGAGCAGACCGGCATTACCGGAGCTCGTCTTGACGACACCGCCCGCGGCAAGGCTATCGGGAAACTTAACAGACCCCACCGTAAAGGTTCCGCTCTTGACTGTATTCGCTAAAAGACCGATGTTTCCCGCTGCATTTACGTTGAGCTGCTCGAGAGAACCGGCGGGGCCATAGGTGACCTCTGTAGTAAGGTCACCCATCGCCTCACCCAAAAGGGGCGCCGTCAGAGCGGAAGTCGTATCCGTCCCGCCGGTGCCTACGGGATCTGCGATGTTGACCACAGCGTTGAGCGTCTTGCCCCCACCGCTGACCTTCGTAGCGACCATCGGCGCGCTATAGGTAGTTGCGCCTATCCACTTTATCTTGACCGTATTGTTTTGGTCAGTCAGTTTGAAGTTATTGAAAACCGTCCGGTTAGACGTAAGCTCAACAGGGCTATCAACGCCATTCAACGACCTATAGATTTTGCCTTCAAACGGATGCTCATCACTGCCAAGACCCTGGAAAGACATGCCGTTATTAGCCGACTCGGTGAGCTTCGCATCGCCCGTGATGATAACCTTGATCTGCGCATCATAGTAAAGCGAAGCGTCGGCGTTAGACAGGACGGCGAACGCCTCCGACGACTTGACATCAAGGCTTCGGATTCCGCTCTCGTCGTCTTTGCGCACGATGCTTTCCGCGCCGTTCTTCTCGAGCAGCTCGACGAGCTTATTCAAATCCGTGATCGTCGCACCCGCCTGGGCATCAGCGTCCTCCGAAGTCGCATCATCGGCATCTTGCTCGGCGTCGTCAGCGGCGGCATCGTCAGCGGCATCGTCGCCTTCCGTCTGGTCGCCCGTGGAATCGGAACCAGTGGCGCTATCGGTGGTATCGCCTGCTGCAGCGTCATCCTTCACCGCGTCATCCCCAGCACTGTCGCTGTCGGCGCCGGCATCACTCGACCCAGACCCGATCGTGACATCGCCGTTGGTCTCGCCGCTCTCGGCAGTATCCAACGCCTTCGCAGATGCGGCAGCAATCTCGTTCGAGATGTTCTGCCAGCCTGCCGCCACAGCAGCCACCGTGGGCGAGCATGCTTGGAGCACCATGACCACCGTCATGAACTCTGCGAATATGCGCTTTGCCGTTCTCATCGATTCCGTACCTCTTATCCTAAAACTCCGCTTCCAGAGTTATCGAGTCTCCGTCGCGCCCGTCAGAGTAGTTCCGCTCACGCTAATGTCCAGGTCGCCCCAGCCACCGGGCGTTTTGCCGTCCGCTCGGTAAAAGTTGACGACCATCGAACCCGGCTCCATGGTGAACGTAGCCTTGCGAGCTGCAGCATCCACCGTCGCGCTATGGTTGGTCTCAAAGAACGGGTCGATCTCCACGTTCTCCCCCCACGTGAGCGTGACGTTTGCCAGTGCGCCCGTAACCGTCACGCGGTAGTTGTATGCAGCGTAATCAGCAAACTTGCCAGCCTCATCGACCAGCGCGCCCTCAACCGCAGCGGTCTTGACCTCGGCCCTCTTTGACGGCACGACTTTCGCCGCCAGACAGGCTAGCTCGGTGCCGGGGCTCTTCTCCGATACGACCGTGGCCTTAATCACAAAGTATGCTTGTCCCAACTTAGCCTCGGGGAAGGTCACGGTGTAGTCGTTCTTGGTAGGTTGATTCTCCGGAAGCGTGACGCTGCTACCGGGCTGGGGCGCATAGCTCCACGTGGCGCCATCGAGCCCGTGCCCCTCGACCGTCAAGGTGTATGTCACATTTTTGTCGTTGCAGAAGTTGCTGTTGCCCAGCAAGTAGTTGTAGATGCTAAAGGTAAAGTTGCACTGCCCGTTGTTGGGATACACCGTAACGGAGCGCTGGGCACGGGCGAGCTCGTCGGGGCTAGGCGCACTCATATAGCCCGTGAGCAAATCGCTTGCAAATAGGCTCTGCGCAGTGCCCGTTGCGGCGACGGACTTTAGAAATCCGTTGGCGGTGTAGGCGGAATAGGTAAAGTAGCCACCCGTCACGAGCGCCACGGCGCAAATAAGTGCGATTGCCGCCACAACCAGCTTGTTCTTGACTAGGCTCTTGCTTTTTGCCAGCTGCTCGCGCTCGGCATCCTGCTGCTTCTCTTGCTTCTCCATGTGCGCCCCCTCTCCTACTTGCCGCTCGTGTTGCGCGCGATCAGGTAAATCACGTCGGTCTCTTTGGCGCTCTCGTCCCACGAAAGCTTGATGATAAAGTTAAGCGTGTCATTGCCAGTCGAGTTGTCGAGTGTCTTAGCGTTGAGGTCGCCTTTGCCGAATTTCTTGTATCGGTAGAGCGGGCGCGCGTTGCGCTGGACGTTTTGATAGTCCTTGAATGTAGGGTCGCTTGCGCCCTCGCCCGGCACGGCTGCCAGACCGTCGTTCTCCTTGTTGATATATTCGAAGCTCGTCAGCAGGTTCTCTCCGGTTGCTTTCCAGCTATAAGATTTGCCGTCTGCGGTACCGCTCACGTCGGGCGTCTGGAGCGCAGACGTGTTCTCGGCTCTGTACAGCTCAATAGTGAGACCTGTAATGTTGGTCGTATTCGCGAGTTGCAGCTCAAAACCGTCACCGCCCGTTTGCACGCAAAACGCGCGCTTGAGCGTCACCGTGTTGCCAGTCTTGGTATCGCCGTATTCGGGGTTGTAGCTCAGGTCGATCTGCTCTGTTGCCGTAGCGTTGGGGCCCAGCACTTTGAGCTCTGCCGGCTCCTTGATCTTGCCGACGGTGGAGCCGCGATTGGCATCGACGAACCATCCGAGCGTCAATCCCAGCAACACGAGAAGCACGGTAAGCAAGCCCATGATGGCAAGGGATTCGCGACGGTGGCCGCTCACCCAAGCCTTGATACGCTCGATGCGGCCAGCCGGACGCGCTTCGCCGTGCGAGCCGAACCCGTTGCCGCCGGGGTTTGCCGCTCCTTCGTTGTGTTTGATATCGCCCTGCTCGCGGGCATTAAGCTGCTCGTCCATTTATTTATCCGCCTCCTTGGCGGTAAAGCGCACGCGAATGTACTTGACGTTCTTGCCGATAATCTCGTCGGCGTTGTTGTAATAATTGGCGCAGGTTTCCACATCCGCAGAGGACATGCCGGCTCCGACAGGCGGAACCGCGCTAGGCGCCTGACCTGGCACGCTCGTGCTATCGGCGCGGAAATAGCACGCGTGGTTATTGTTGATGTCGCCGACGAGGGTCGTGTATCCCCCCTCGTCGCCTGTGTTAGCGAAAAGGTTGCCACCGTAGCCGGCGTTGCCCGTGCGAACATAGCTCTTGAACTGCTCCGGCCAAATCCAGTAGAGGGTTTTGGTGACGGTTTCGGTCGTATTGTTTGAGCCCTCAGCACGAAAGCTCTTCGCCGGAATGGTAAAGCTCTGTGTGATGACGGTGACGCTCGCTCCGTCCTGGGTCACCGTGGTTGTCGTGGGAACCAGCGGATTGGAGTAAAAGCCAGAGGTGTCTTTGCCCTGGAAAACCAAGATATGGCCGCGCACCAGATTTTTAAGCGAGTTGATGATCTCTTCATTTTTCGATGCGTCCGTAGCAGTGCCGTCCGTGCCCGCAACGCTCGTCTGGACAGAAATCTCCCAGGTCATCTCCACCGTAATATCGTGCAGGTCGTTGCAGAGCGGCTTGACGTTGAGCTGAAGCTGGCCCGCCGACCCCGGAGAAAGACTGCCATCGGCACTCATGTTATTGAGGTTGAAAAGATTGTTCACGGCAAGGCTTGTACTGTCCGACGCGTAGTTGTCCTGGGCGTCGTACTTACCTGCCGTGCCGCCCTTCGTTCCCGAGAGCACAAACCGTGGGCCCTTCGCCCCGATCGTACTCCCCGTGGCACTCACTCGGTTATTCGCGGCAAACCAGGCCAGGCATGCAAAGATGGCAACGATGGCGGCCAGCACAAACAGACCGCTCACCAGGAAATCCTTCCAGAAATCCTTGAGGGTCCGCACATGCTCGTCGGCAGCTTGGCGGTACTCGGCCGCCGTCTTGTGCTGCTGGAGCTCGCTATGTCGGTCCATGCCACTCATCGTTTGCGTTTGCCCTGCTAGCGGGCGTGCCATCCTTTCCGCTCGGTCGCGTTTATCCGTTGTTCGCAGGTAGAGAATTCAGGCAGAATACAACACCGTACGATAAGGTAAAAGAATAGCATTGACCTGCGGCTTGCTCCACAACGCAAGCCTTAATGATGTCTTAAAGATTACGAACAGCAGCCACGCCCATATGCCAAGGACTTGGTGCAAACTAATCTGCCCCCTGCACCAAAACCGGGGTGGGGCCCGCTGTTCTTGCAGGCCCCACCCCGGTTGATGGTCTATGTGCGCAGGGACGCAGTCGGGCGGGGCGGATCCGTGCTACCGCCCCGCCTGGCCGCGAAGTTAACTACAGCTCGTTGGCCGCGTGATATGCCGTGCGAATGGCGCTCGCAATATCGGCGGTGCGCTCGCCCGAGCAATCGCCCACGCAGGTCACGGGCACCGTCACGCCGTCCAGGTCAAACGCGTTGGCCTTGGAGCCCACGGCCATCACCACGTAATCGCAAGCGATCTTCACCGGCTCCTCGGCGCCGTCCTCGGTGGTGCGGACAGCCTCCACGCCCTCGTCGGTAATGGCGGTCAGGCGGGTCTTCACGTGCTGCTCAACGCCATGCTCGGCAAAGTCGCTCATAATCAGCGGCAGGATGGTCTCGGACTCGCCCGCGGCAATCTTGTCGAGCATCTCCACGATCGCCACCTCGCAGCCGTGCTGCAGCAGGTACTCGGCAGTCTCGGTGCCCACCAGGCCGCCGCCGATGACGGCGACGCGGCCCGTAAGCTCCACCTTGCCGGCCAGCACGTCCCAGCTCGAGACGACCTTGTCCGAGTCGGCGCCCGGAACGGGGATGACCACGTCGTGCGCACCCACGGCCACAATCGCGGCGTCGGCGGCGTTGAGGTCCGCGGGGCTAGCGGCGTGGTTGAGCTCAACCTTCACGCCCAGGCCGGGCAGAATCTTCTCGTAATACTCGACCGAACGCATGATCTCGTCCTTGCGCGGGGGCGCAGCCGCCAGCACAATCTGGCCGCCCAGATGATCGCTCGCCTCGTAGACGGTCACGTCGTAGCCGCGCTTGGCCGCCACGCGCGCGGCCTCCAGGCCGGCAATACCGCCGCCCACCACGGCGATCTTCTTGTCGCCCTCGCCCGGCTTAATGGCGATGGTCGCCTCGTCGCCGTTCTCGGCATTGAGCACGCACGAGATGTACTTGCGGTTTTGAATCGCGTCGACACAGCCCTTGTTGCAGTTGAGGCACTCGCGGATGGGCTCACCCGTGGCGGCCTTCAGCGCAATGTCGGGGTCGCACATGAGCGAGCGGCCATAGGCGATGATGTCGGCCGAGCCGTCTTCCAGAATCTTCTCGCCGGCCTCGACCGAGACAACGCGGCCGACGGTTGCCACCGGCACGGAGACCAGGGCTTTGACGCGCTCGGCCACGGGCAGCGTCCAGTTGTAGGGCATGGCGCCCATGGGCGGAATGGTGTCGCCCATGTTGCCGGTGTGGTTGGCCTGCGCGACCTGGATCATATCGATGCCCGCGCCCTCGAGCAGCTTGGCAAACTCGCAAGCCTCATCGGGCTGCAGGCCGCCCTTGCCGCGCGGCGTGCCGTCGGGGTTCTCCATAATCACGGGGAGCTTGTACTCCACCATCAGCTCCGGTGCGGCGTCCTTAATGGCGGCGACGACCTCGAGCGCGTAGCGGACGCGGTTCTCGAACGAGCCACCGTACTCGTCGGTACGCTGGTTGAGGATGGCCGAGCACAGCGAACCCACCAGACGGTCGCCGTGGACCTCGATGGCGTCGATCCCGGCCTGCTGTGCGCGGGCGGCCGAGGCGGCGATGGCTTCCTTGATCTGGGTGAGCTGCTCCACGCTGGCCTCGTTCACAAAGTGCTGCATGTCGTGGTGCAGCTTGGCGTAGGCCTGCTTGCGGATCTCGTTGGACTCGGCCATCTTGGCGGCAAAGGTCTCCTCGTCGCCGGCGGCCTTTGCCTCCTGCGCAGCTTTCGCAGCGGCCATGGAGCCCATGACCATGCGGCCGACGCCGGGGACGTCGTACTCGGGGTGGAACAGCTGCAGCGCGACCTTGGCGCCGTGCTTGTGGACGGCGTCGGCCAGGGCCTTAAACGTGGGGATCTGAGCGTCGGTCGCCAGCTTGGGCGTGGGGCTTGCGGTCATAACGGGAGCGACGTCGCCGATGACGATGTAGCTCACGCCGCCACGGGCCAGGCGCTCGTAAAAAGCCAGGCTGCGCTCGCCGATGGAACCGTCGCGCTCCTCGTAGCCGGTGGTCAGCGGCGGGAACATAATGCGGTTCTTGAGCTCAAGGGGGCCAACCGTAATGGGCTGGAGCAGCTTGGATGCAGGTGCGGTCATGGACATTCCTCTCTTGTAGGCGCGGCGGCGATGGTGCCGCGTAGTTGTCTAGAGGATATGGCATGGGAGCACAGTGGCGCAACGGAAATCGGCGAATATCAGGTGGCGGCGGGTGGATGGGGATGGGCGGGGCGGCCCGTCGGTTTATCTCAATCTGTAACAGTTACGCGGCAAAATCGGGTCTTACTGTTACAGATCGAGACAAACGGGACCCGCCTGCTAGAAAATCTCAATCTATAACAACAACTCGGCGAAATCCGTCCCTCGTGTTATAGATTTAGACAAACGGGACCCAATCCACCGGTATATCTCGATCTGTAACATCTAGCCGCCCAAATCGGGTCTAGATGTTACAGATCGAGATCTTTGATTGAGAGGTTGGGAATTGGACCGAAAACACGGTCCCGGAATAACAAAAAAGCTCGCCGGCTAGGCCGACGAGCTGCAAGTTCTTGGTCGCGGGGGCAGGATTTGAACCTACGACCTCCGGGTTATGAGCCCGGCGAGCTACCAGACTGCTCCACCCCGCAATGTCTGGGCGCCTCATGTGCGCAAGAAAGAATATTACGCGGGAGTTCGGTAAACGGCAAGGAAAATCTCGTAGAGCATAATTCCTTCATATTTAAACCCCTCAGCCCCTATCACCGTAAACGAATCGCGGCCGAGCGCCGTCGACGGCGCGTATACAATGGTGCGCGTCCTTTTATGCCAACACTGGGAGTAGACATGCTGCTCGCTATCGATATGGGAAACACGCAGACGGCCATGGGCCTGTTCGACGGAGACGAGCTGGTGCAGTCGTGGCGCATGCCCACCGACCGCTCCTATACCGCCGACGAGATCCACGTGCGCCTGATGGGTTTCTTTAAGATGTACGGCCTCTCGCTCGATGCGGTTGATGCGATCGCCTTTGCGGGCGTGGTGCCGCAGCTCTCGCGCGAGTGGCACGCCGTGGCCGACCGCATTGCCGCAGACGCCATCGTCATCGGGCCGCAGACGGCCGCCGTGACCAAGCTGCGCGCGGCGCGTCCCCAAGCCGTAGGCGCCGATCGCGTCGCTAACGCCGTTGCGGCCGAAACTTTCTACGGCGCGCCGGCAATCGTGGTGGACTTTGGCACCGCGACCAATATCGACGTCATCGATGAGGACGGTTATTACATTGGCGGAGCGATCGCGCCGGGCATCCGCATCTCCATGGACGCGCTTGCCGCCCGTGCCGCCAAGCTCGCCAGCGTGCCGCTCGAGGCGCCCGAGCATGCCATCGGCCGCGATACCGAGGAGTGCATCAAGGTCGGCGCCGTGGTGGGCGCTGCTGCCATGGCCGAGGGCCTGGTCGAGCGCATGAAGCGCGAGCTGGGCCGCGAGGATGCCACCGTTATCGCCACGGGCGGTCTCGCCGGCATCGTCGCCGATTCGACCGATGCCTTCGACGTGGTCGACGGACAGCTCACCATCAAGGGCATCTGCGAAATCTACCGCCGCATGCAGGAGCTGGGGTAAGGCAGGGGCTTAAGTCGAGCACGGGCGCGAGCGGCGGACTAAGCAATGCATCGGTCCTATTCCTCAAAAACGAAATTTTTTCAGTTTTGAGGAATAGGCTTTCTGCTACGCCTCGCCGCACAACCACCTCGCCAGGTCCACGATCTGCACTCCGTCGCGATCCGTGGCCTCGTGATGCGTGCGGGCGAGAATCATCTTGGGATACGCATCGCCAATGCTCAGCAGTGGCGAAATCTCGCGTTCAAATGTCTTATCCGAGCTGATGTCGTCGCTCACCTGAATGTAGAGTTTCTCGCTCCGCTTGATTGCTACAAAGTCTATTTCCTTTTTATAGAGCACGCCGACGTATACCTCGTATCCGCGACGCAGCAGCTCGATTGCCACCATGTTCTCGTATACGCGTCCCCAATCCATATCACGTGTACCAAGAAGCGCATATTTAAACGCATGGTCCGCCAGATAGTACTTCTCGCCGCTCTTAAGGTATTTTTTGCCGCGAATGTCGTACCGACGAACTTTATAGAAGGCAAACGCATCGCACAGGTACCCCATGTACGTGCCGACCGTCTTGTTCGTAATCTTTAACCCATCCGCATTTAATGCATCAGTAATGTTGCGTGCCGACGTAATGTTGGAAACGTTGTCCATCATGTAATCGGCAATGCGCAGCAGCGCCGATTCGTTTCTCACGTTATGCCGCTGCACGATATCTCTCACAATGAGCGTCTTGAAGACGTTGGAGAGATATTGATAGCGCTGCTCCTGCAGTGGATAAGGGTAAGAGCCGGACATACCGCCGGTTCTCGCGTACTCATCGAAGTCGCGGTCGACCTCGCCCTCGTCGCCATAGAGACGATACTCCTCAAACGAGAATGGGAAAACCTCGATCTCGAACGTACGCCCCGTAAAGAGCGTCGACAGATCGCTCGACAGCAAAAAGGCATTCGATCCGGTAATGAATATGTCGTACTGCTCGGATGCGTGAAGGCTATTGATCGCACGCTCAAAACCGTCGCACATCTGAACTTCATCGATAAGCAGAAAGTTTTGTTTGCCGGACACTCGATGCTCTTTTACATAGGCGAGCAGCGCGTGATACTCGAGCAGGTTCTCGAACTCATCGAGGTTGTAGTTGATATGGATGACATTCGAATTGGACAGATGTGCCTCCACGTAATCGCGGAGGGCCTCGAGCAATTTTGATTTACCGCTACGACGGATGCCCGTGATGACCTTGATGTCCGGCACGCCAATAAGACTCGTCAACGTGTCCATATATGACGTTCTATTGATGAGTTTCATCGGGGCCTCCTCGCGGTCTTTTATCGCTATTCCTCAAAACTGAAAAATTTTCAGTTTTGAGGAATAGGCTCTATAGCGAATATACCTCGCGAAAGACCGAGCCGCCTTAATCCTATTCCTCAAAAACGAAAATTTTTCAGTTTTGAGGAATAGGGCGCTGGCAACCCATTCCCCAGATAGGCGAAACCCTCCCCGGCACAGGCCGAGGAGGGTCTTGTTGTCATGTCTATCTTTGAGCGCGGGCGCCTCGCGTTACAGTCCGCGAATCCGTACGGCCTCGGGCGGAAACTCCTGCTCGCCGGCATCGGTCTTGATGGTCGCGCGGCCCCAGATGTCCAGGCCCGCAAACACACCGACCGCAAGCGGCAAACCGTTGGGCGACACCGCCGCAACCTGACGACCCAGCAGCGGCACCATATCGAAGTACTCACCCAGCACCGGAGCCAGCGGGCCGGCAGCACCCTGTGGTGTGTTGGCGGCAACCGCCCAGGTGTCCACGCGGGTCAGCACGGCGGTGGCCAATGCCTCGACCAGCACCTCGTCGGCCATATCCACGCCAAGCTCACCCAGCGCCGCACGCTCAATATCAACCGTCACTGCGGCAAACATGCCCGCGGCACCGGCACCGCCGTTGACGGCGACGCGCGCGAACGACGTCTCAAACGCAGGCGCACCGCACACGATATCGCTCGGCCACTGGATACCCACCTTACCGGCAAGGCCCAACCCCGGCGTCGAAGCCGTGCCCACGAGCGCGTCCATCATGCCCATCGCGGCCACAAACGGCAGGCCGTGGAAGGCGTGCATATTCACATCCGGACGCACGACCAGCGAAAACGTCAGCGAAGCATCGCCCGCGTTCCATGCGCACCAGCCCGCGGACACGCCCTCACGGCCCGCGTCACGCGCCGCGTCGAGCTCGGTACCGGCGACAACAGCATTCATCTCGATCATCTACATACGCCCCAATTCGCCCACGATATGGCCCACGCGATCCTCGGGTTCCTTGACCTCGACACCGTTATAGCGGAAGAACCGCGCCGGGTCGTGCATCAGGTCCTCAAGCGGCACCAGCACAAAGTCGCGCTCGCCAATGAGCGGATGCGGCAGGCGCAGCTTTTTGCCGCCGTGGGTCTCGCCGTCCATCCACAGCAGGTCCAGGTCGATGGTGCGCGGACCGTTGGCCTTGGCCTTTTTGGAGCGGTCGCGGCCCAGCTCGGCCTCGATCTTCATGAGCTCGTCGAGCAGCACCAACGGCGCCAGCTCGGTCTTGATCTCGATGACGGCGTTGGCAAACGCGTCCTGGCGCGTCTCGTAGGCCGGCTCGCTCTCGTAGATCTTGGAGGAGTTGGACACGCAGGTGAGTGGAATCTCGGCGATCATGTCGCGTGCGGCGCGGATGTTGTCACAGCGATGCCCCAGGTTGGAGCCCACGGCCACAAACGCGCGGCGCGGCTGCGGCTTGGCAACCGCCCAGTAGCCGTTCAGGAACTGCGCAAAGCCCGCGGCGTCGTGCACGCGCACGATGTTGGCACCGGCCTGGATGGCGCCCAGGCACACGCCAAACGTAGCGGCATCGCGCTCGGCGGCCTCGGTCACGCCCGAGACGGCGCCCACAAAGCGCTTGCGCGATACGGCGCACATGAGCGGATAGCCCAGTGACGCCATCTTGGCAGTCTCGCGCTGGATGACGATGTCCTCGTTGGCCGTCTTGCCAAAGCCCGGACCGGGATCGATGCAGATGCGGTCGCGCGACACGCCGGCGTGGATGAGCGCGCGGGCCTGGTCGGACAGAAAGCCCATGACGCGGCGCATGATGGGCGCCGAATCGGGCAGGGTGAAGCGGCGGAGCTGCGAGGTGGGCACGTAGGCTTCCTCGCGGCGGGCGCTGCGGCGCATCATGGCGGCCAGGCGGTCATTGGGCTCCGATGCGGCCTCGGTGGCCTCGGGCGCGGGCGCGACGGTCTCGGCAGCAGCAGCCTGCTCGGCGGCCGGCGTCTCCTGCTCGCTTGCAGGCTCGGTCGCGGGCTCAGGTTCGCCAAACGGCAACGAGGGCTGCACCACGCCGCCCGGAAGCTTGGCCTCCGGCTTAGGCTCGCCCAGCAACTTGCCGCGACGGCGACGGGCCGGCTTCTCGGCCTCGCGCGCGGCCTCGGCAGCCGCTTCGCGTGCCTTCTCGGCAACAAACGCCGCTGCCGAGGTATCGAGCTGCACCGTTGCGTGCGTGCGCGCGGGCGCGGCGACCTCGCCGGCATGCATCACGATGACGCCGCAGGTGCTCGTCTTAACAAACTCGACCATCTTGGGGTCGGTGAAGCCGGTCACGTCGTTGACGATCGAGGCGCCGCAGCGCACGGCCGCCTTGGCAACCGCCACGTGACGCGTGTCGATCGAGACGATGGCGCCCTCTTTGGCCAGCGCGCGCACCACGGGCAGCACGCGGCGAGCCTCCTCGTCGGGATTAACCGGGGTAAAGCCGGGGCGCGTGGACTCGCCGCCTACGTCGATGATGTCGGCGCCGGCGTCGAGCATCGTCAGGCCATACTCGATCGCGGCGTCCGGGTCGAAGTGCTCCCCGCCATCGCTAAACGAATCGGGCGTCACGTTGAGGACGCCCATGATGCGCGGACGGTCAAAGCTGAGCTCATACTTTCCGCACCGCCATGTCTTGCTGTCGTTCGCCATGAACATCCTCCTAAAATGCCCACGCCGCCGAGCTTGGGGAGCTGGCGGCGGGGTCGCTTTGCACTCAGTCTTTCTATTGTATCCGCGCGCGCGGGCTAGAACGCAAACGCGGCCGCGATGTCGCAAGAAATCAGCAGGTCGGCATTTGCATCCTGATCGGTGTGGGCAAGGTTGCATATGGCCAGTGTATCGCCGGTAAAGTAGCGTGTAAGGCCCGCCGCCGGATACACCACGAGCGAGGTCCCGCCTACAATGAGGGCATCGGCCGCGGCGATGGCGACAACGGCACCGGTCAACACATGCTCGTCGAGCGGCTCTTCGTATAGCACCACATCGGGCTTGATGCGACCACCGCACGCGGGGCACACGGGCACGCCCGCGGCGTCCTCGTGCTCGCGCGAGCAAATCCACTCGGCGCTATAGACCGCGCCGCACGACTGGCAAATGTTGCGATGGACCGATCCGTGCAGCTCGAACACGCGCTGTGAGCCGGCCATCTGATGCAGGCCGTCGATATTTTGCGTCACCACGGCATTTAGCTTGCCGGCACGCTCCAGCTCCGCCAGCTTGGTGTGGCAGCGGTTGGGCTTGGCGCCAAGCGCAATCATCTTGGTGCGGTAGAAGTCGAAGAACTCGGCCGGATGCGCCTCATAAAAGCTATGCGAGAGCATAGTCTCGGGCGGATAGGCAAACTGCTGATGATACAGGCCGTCCACGCTGCGAAAATCGGGAATGCCGCTCGCCGTGGAAACGCCCGCGCCGCCAAAGAAAACCACGCGCTCGTGGGTGTCGAACAGCTCCGCCAACGCCGCGGAGGCCTGCTTGGGATCTGTTATCGCTTGCGTCATGTTTGTCCTCCGTCCATGTTGGTCGGGGCGGCTGCGATTGCGCCGTCGCCCACGGAGCCCACCCCGCCCCTGTTGCGCTAATCTTAAGCCTGCAAACCCCGTCGAAAGGACACCATGCCTCAGACTTACACTTTCGCCTCGTGGAACGTCAACGGCCTGCGCGCCGTGCTCAAAAAGGACCCGAGCTTTATCCAGATCGCGCAAGAACTCGACGTCGATATCCTGGCGCTGCAAGAGACCAAGTTGCAAGAAGGCCAGGTCGATATTGACCTGCCCGGCTATCACCAAACCTGGAGCCACGCCGAGCGTAAAGGCTATTCGGGCACTGCGGTCTTTAGCCGCCAGGAACCGCTGTGCGTGCTGCATGCCGACGCGCTGTTACCCCACGCCGGCGAGGGCGAGGCGGCCGTACTCGTCGCCCAAGCCGCAACCGAGGGCCGCGTCTGCGCGCTGGAGTTCGACAAGTTCTGGTTTGTCGACGTCTATACACCCAACGCCCAAAATGAACTCGCCCGCATCGACGTGCGCATGGCCTGGGACGATGCTTACCGCGGCTTTTTGAACGCGCTCGAGCGCGAGACCGGCAAACCCGTCGTGACCTGCGGCGACTTTAACGTGGCGCACGAGGAGATCGACCTTAAGAACCCCAAGTCCAACCGCGGCAACGCCGGCTTTTCGGACGAGGAGCGCGGCAAGTTTACCGAGCTGCTCAACGCCGGCTTTACCGATACCTGGCGCGCGGCAAACCCCGACGTCGAGGGTGTCTACAGCTGGTGGAGCTACCGCTTTAATGCCCGCAAGAACAACGCCGGTTGGCGCATCGACTACTTCCTGGTAAGCGACGCAATCGCCGGCAACGTGCGCGACACGGGCATCCGCGGCGACATCTTTGGCAGCGACCACTGCCCCGTCACCCTCACGCTAGAGCTCTAGCCCCAGCTGATCCCCTGGGGACGGAGGAAAACGAATCATTTTGGGCCTCGTGGGGGTATCCACGTGACCCATCCGCCACGAAACACGCCCATCTACTACGTTTAAGCCACCACCCTCAACCACAGCGAACAACGCAAAAAGAAAACCGCAGGTAGAAAGCCTGCGGTTTTTCATAAAACGCGGTCATGGTCGGGAGTATCAAGCTAAACGTAGTAGATGGGCCAGTTTCGTGGCAAGCGCCGTCAACTGATTCCCTGGGGACATCTGGGGACGGAAGAAAATGGATCAATTTGGATCTCTGAGGGCCACGATGCCCGTCATATCAGCCGGCCATTCCAAAACTATGCCGGTTTACGGGGCTGAATCGCGAACCCCCAACCATATGCAATTCCGAGATAATAAAACCGCAGGTAGACGGTGTGCCCTATTTCGAAAAATGCTGGTATAGTCGGCCCGCGCCAATCTAGCCCCGTAAACCGGCATAGTTTTGGAATGGCACTTCGGCAGTATTGATTCCCGCCCCGGCGCAACCAGCCCTACAGCCCGTATTTCACGACGACACGGTTAATGCGACGGCACCAAGGCTTGTACAAGGCGGCCAAAAACACGCAGGTCGCAAGGCCGTGCGTGATATCGAACGGTACGGCGGTGGCAAGACGCGCCATGGCACCCGCCCACGTGAGCGGTTGAACAAAACCGATAATGTCGTAGGCGTTGATCACAACGCCGTACAGCAAACCCGAAGCAAAGCCGTAGGTCAGCAGCGCCGGCATACGCACGGTGCCATCGGCGCGATCAAAAGCGCCGGCATGCGCCAGCGCACCGCCAACGTATCCCACGAGCCCCCAGGCATACATCTGCCACGGCGTCCACATGCCCTGTCCAAAAAAGAAATTGCTGGTCAGCGCCGCCAGCGCGCCAACCATAAAACCATTGCGGCGACCAAGCGTCGCCCCCGCGATAATGGCGATGGCGCTCACCGGTTTAAAGTCGGGAATGGGACCAAACAAGATGCGCCCCGCCGCGGCCAACGCCGCCAGAACCAGCGTTGGCATAATCTGGCGCAGGCCCGGTCGCGACGCCTCGTAGCCTGCAAAGAACAGCGCAAGCACCAGCGCCACCACGACAAGCATGGCGAGCGCCGCCTGCTCAACGCCCGCCAGCAACGCCGCAGCCATCACGGCTGGCACCGCCAGCAGCAGCGGTATCTCCAGTTTTGCGAGTAGGCGCACGATGCGATAATCCGTCATCCCATCACGCCCTATAAAACACGTTGTCGGCAAAGAAGTCGGTCGGCGGCTCCATGCAGGCGATCTCGCCGTCAAACATCATGGCAATGTCATCGGCAACCTGCTCGGCAAAATCCAGATCGTGCGTGGCCATAATGACGGTGCCGCCAGCCTTCGCATGGTCACGCAGGGCGCGGGCGATAATGCAGCGACTTGCCAGGTCTAGACCCTTGGTGGGCTCATCGAGCAATAGCAGTTCGGGGCCAATTAGCAGCAGTTTTGCCAATGCAAGCAGTTGACGCTGCCCGCCCGAAAGATCGTACGGATGGCGCCCATCCAGACCCGACAGCCCCAAGCTCGCCGCACGCTCCCGCGCCAAGTTCTCGTCATATCCGCAGGTCGAGGCCCATTCCATCAGCTCATCGTGAACCGTCTCGGCAACCAGCAATGCTTTGGGGTTCTGAGGCAGCAGCGCCGCCGAGGCCGCTCCGCGCACCATGCGGCCGCGCTGCAGCTTGGCGGTCTTCGCCAGCACCGAGAGCATCGTCGACTTACCGCATCCGTTGCCGCCCACGATCGCATGCACCGCACCGGCCGAAAACGCCACGTCGAGCCCGCGCAGCACCCAGCCGCCCGCGCGATCGTAGCGAAACCAGCTCCCTGCCAGGGTGGTAGCCGACCCGCCGTGCATTTTTTGGAGTATTCTGCTCCCATCCGTGCGCGGGAAGGCTTCCGAGCCGTTCTCGAGCGACGTTTGCGCCACAAATTCGGACGATTTGTCCAATTCCGAACTTTTTTTCGCGCTCGATACGTCCCCGGGCGGCTCCAGAGAGCCCAAATTGTCCTCACGCCCGCTGAATACTCCGTTTTTTGCACATCGGACGGCACCCCACCCCAACATGTCGTCGGAAAACAACGATTCTCGGCGTCCCAAAGAAGCCATATCCGCCACCTCGCGCACGCGACCGTCCTCAATCCGGTACGCACACGTCGCATACTCGAGCATTGGGCGCGGTTGATGCGTAGCCACAACAACCGTGCAGCCCAACTCACGGTTCACACGAAACAGCGCGTGCAGAAAACTCTTCTCGGCAACGGGATCGAGCTGAGACGTGGGCTCGTCGAGTAGCAGCACACGCGGACGCAGCGCCAGGACGGCGGCAAGCGACAGCAGCTGCTTGCGGCCGCCCGAAAGCGTATCGGTATCGCGATGAAGCCAGTCCTCCAGACCAAAGAAATAGCTGGTCTCAGCTACGCGACGGCGCATCTCATCACGTGCTAGCCCCAAGTTTTCCAGGCCAAACGCCATCTCGTGCCACACGGTCTCGCACACGATCTGGTTCTCGGGATCCTGAAACACGTAGCCCACGCGCTCCGCCGATGCCCGCACGTCCATGTCGGCAACGTTCTCGCCCAGCACGCGCGCATCGCCAGTGCGCTCGCCCGCCGGAGCGATCTCGGGCTTGAGCAGCGACAGCAGCGTCGACTTACCCGATCCGATACCGCCAACAAGCAGCGCAAATGCACCTTGGGGAACACGCCAATCAAGTCCCTCGAGCACCGGTGCCCCGGCCCCGGGATAGGCAAAACTAAGGCCCTGCACCTCAATCGCCGGAATATCCGGGCCGCACGCCGCGCCCGACACCGGGCCCCTATCCAACCGAGCCATCAGCCAAACCTCTTCTCATCAATCGCGTGCGACGCGCAAGGCAGCATCATCCAGGCAGCGTACACGACATAGCCCAGCCACGGCGCCGGCACCGAAAGCTGCGGATAAAACGAATACTGCGTTGTCGCGGTCCATGCCACCGCCACCGCGGCGGCACCAAACAGCGCAAGCCCAACCAGCGCGGCAACGTCGCTGCGCCCCAGCCGATACCGCGCATACGTCGTACGACGCGTCGCGGCACCCCACCCGCGCGAGCGCATCGCGTCCGCGCGCTCCAGCGAATCTTCCATGCCCCAGCCCATCAACACGCTCGACGCCCGCAGGCGCGAGCGTACGGGGTCGGCCGGCGCGCGGCCCGGCACGTCAATCGCATCTTGCACCGCCAGCACCGTACGACCGCGGCGCAAAAACTGCGGGATAAGCCTCATGCACATCGAGATCATGAGCGCAATCACCGGCGCGGCATTGCCCAGCAGCGCGAGCACCTTGTCGTATTCGAGCATCGACGCCGCCGCCTCAAACCACAGCACGCTCGCCACAAACAGCCCGCCCATGCACAGGCCGTATACCATGCTCTCCAGATACACCGCGCGCATGCCAATACGGAACAGCTCCGTCGAGCCCGAGGCGCTAAACAGAGGATTGACCAGCGCGATAATCAAAATCACCGGCAGCTGCCAGCGGAGTGCGCCCAGCGTGCGGGCAGCCCCACGCATCGCAAATCCATACGCCAGCCCGCCCGCAAGTGACAGCGCAATCAGCACCGGCTGCATCGAGAACATAGTGAGTCCCAGCGTCAGCACTATATAGAGTGCCGGCACAGCCGGATGCGACATCGAGAATGCCGCGACGGGCTCGCCGCCAAACTCCTCTCGTATGTTGTCCACGGGCACCCCCGTCCCCTCGCTCAAACAACAGCTCCGCAGCACCGCCAACGCCGCACGCAAGCAGTGCAAACGCCACGCCGGCGGCGCAAGCCTCAACCGCCGCAAACCAATCGTTACGCGCTCATCATATGCCTGCGGTATCATATTGCGCCGTGTATCGTTTCCAAACACACGTCTCTATAACGTAACAGGAGATCACATGGACGCAACCGCAATTATCCTCGCCGCCGGCGAGGGCACCCGCATGAAGTCGAACCACTGCAAGGTTTCGCACAAGATCCTGGGCAAGCCCATGGTTCAGTGGATCGTCGACGCCACCATCAAGGCCGGCTGCAGCCGCGTCGTGGTTGTCATCGGCAGCCATGCCGACGAGATGCGCGCCCTCATCGACGGCGCCTACGCCAACAGCGCCACCAAGGTCGAGTGCGTCGAGCAGACCGAGCGTCTGGGCACCGGTCACGCCGTGAAGGTCGCACTCGAGGCCTGTGGCATCACGCAAGGCCCCGTCGTGGTGCTCAACGGCGACCTGCCGCTCATCACCGCCGACACGGTCGCCAAGTTCGCACAGACCGTCGCCACCGGCGAGCTCGCCTGCACCGTCATGACCATGACCCCGCCCGATCCTTTCGGATACGGCCGCATCAAGCTGGGCGCCGATGGTCAGATCGAGCGCATCATCGAGCAGAAGGACTGCACGCCCGAGCAGGCCGCCGAGCTACTCGAGTGCAACGCCGGCTGCTACGCCTTCGACGGCGCGCAGCTCGCCGCCCACATTGACGAGATCGGCAACGACAACGCGCAGGCCGAGTACTACCTGCCCGACATGCTCGAGATCCTCAAAGGCCATGGCCAGGCGGTCTCCATCTTCCACTGCGACGACTACCGCGATGGCCTGGGCGTCAACAGCCGCATCCAGCTCGCGCAGCTCACTGCCATCGCTCGCGACCGCATCAACGAGCACTGGATGGCCGAGGGCGTCACCTTCATCGACCCCACGCAGGCCTGGATCGGCCCCGACGCCGTCATCGGCCGCGACACCGTCGTGTGGCCGCAGACGCACCTGATCGGCCACGTCACCGTGGGCGAGGAGTGCCAGCTCGGCCCCAACAGCCGCCTCACCGACACCACCGTCGGCAGCGGCTGCACCATCGATGAGACCATCGCCATCGAGGCCGTCATCGAGAACGGCGTCGACTGCGGCCCGCGCGCCTACCTGCGCCCGGGCACTCACATGCTCGACGGCTCCAAAGCCGGCACGCACGTGGAGATCAAGAAGTCCACGATCGGCGAGGGCTCCAAGGTGCCGCATCTGTCCTACATCGGAGACACCACCATGGGCTCCGGCGTCAACGTGGGCGCGGGCTCCATCACCTGCAACTACGACGGCGTGCACAAGCACAAGACCGTCATCGGCAAGGACGCCTTCATCGGCTCCGACACCATGATGGTCGCGCCCGCCCAGATCGGCGACGGCGCACTCGTGGCTGCAGGCTCCGTCATCACCGAGCCGGTCCCGGCAGACGCACTCGGCCTGGGCCGCGCCCGTCAGGTAAACATTGAGGGCTGGGCCGCCGATTACCGCCGCCGCCTGCACGAGGACGACGAGGCATAACGTTTTACCAAGCATCTAAGGAGCTGTTCCCATGGGGACGGCTCCTTTTTCTATGCTGACCTGCGCGACCGGATGAGTGGTCGGTTCGTGTCCGTTGACGGTAAAGACGTTATCAAGACTCGATAAATCCCGTCGCGCGGTTACAATGCAACAAGGCATCTATATGGCATTCGATATAAAGGAGAAGGGTAATGCCGATTAATGATCCCGAGAAGTCGGAGAATATGCGCAAGTCCATCCGCGTGTATTCCGGTTCCTCCAACCGTCCCCTCGCTCAGAAGATCGCTGAGTACCTTGGGGTCGAGCTTTCGGGCCTTACGCTAAAGCAGTTCGCCAACGGTGAGATTTACGCCCGCTACGACGAGACCGTCCGCGGCGCCGACGTCTTCCTGATTCAGTCCGTGGCCGGCGGCAACGTCAACGACATGCTCATGGAGCTGCTCATCGCCACCGACGCTGCCAAGCGCGCATCCGCCCGCTCCATCACCGCCGTCATCACCCACTACGGTTATGCCCGCCAGGACCGCAAGGCCGGCCCGCGCGAGCCCATCACCGCCCGCCTCGTCGCCAACCTGCTCGAGCGCGCCGGCGTCAACCGCATCATCACCCTCGACCTGCACCAGGGCCAGATCCAGGGCTTCTTCGATATCCCGGTTAACCACCTGTCCGCACTGCCGCTGTTTGGCCAGTACTACAACGACATGCACTTCGACACCGACAACCTGGTTGTCGTCTCCCCCGACGTGGGTCGTGCCAAAGCCGCCAAGAAGCTGTCCGACATGCTCGGCTGCAGCCTCGCCATCGCCCACAAGGGCCGTCCGCGCCACAACGCCGCCGAGGTCATGGGCATCATCGGTGATATCAAGGGCAAGACCTGCATCATCAATGACGACATGATCGACACCGCTGGCACCCTGTGCGCCAACGTCAAGGAGCTCAAGGCTATGGGCGCCGGCGACATCTACGTCTGCGCCACCCACGGCATCTTCTCCGGTCCGGCCATCGAGCGCCTGAACGATGCCCCCATCGTCGAGTGCGTCGTCACCGACGCCATCCCCGTCGAGGTCGGCGGCAAGATCAAGACTATCTCGGTCGCCGAGGAGTTCGCTCAGGCCATCTCCGCCGTTTACCACGAGGAGCCCGTCTCCACGCTCGTCGGCGGCGACTTCGCACTGTAATCCAACGCGCATCGCATCATCTTTGATGCTTTTAAAGGGTCGGAAGCTCGCTTCCGACCCTTTTTCTATCCCTCGCCAACCTTCCCTGGACAATTAGTTCAGATACGTATTTTTTTAAAGCCCCAAAGGGCCGTTCGGAGCGTTCTGAGCTCCCCGGCGGATGCCATGCCGCCCAATGCTCATCGTTTTCGAGTACAACCGCCGCATATTTACCCTCAAATCGCCCTCGAAGCCCCTTAGGAACGCCTCGAACGCCCGCCGCCTTATACGTATCTGAACTAACTGTCCAGTAGCTATCGTCAACCTTCGCGGCAGAGCTCAATTTCCTGCAATCCCCTCAACCGATTCCACCGATTTCATAACACCCAGCCGTTCATGGCGCGCAGCGCCCCGCTGAGCGAAAAGAACGGTATGGCGGTCGCATTCTGCCGCCAACTTAGTACGTTATAGCTATGACGACCGTGATTTCACATCTCTCCGCCCTCCGCGCAATTCGTCGCGCACGACGGGCGTACTCTGCCCTACCCTGGGACTCCGTTGATAGTGAACAGCAAGCACAGGCCTTGGCTAGCTGCATTCCCAATAATGACGCGATAGACTTTGGCGCACTTTCGATACTCGATGCCTGGAATGAAGATGATTCCGAACTGCTCGATCTTCTCGTTTCAAACGAAGACAACAGACGCCCCGACAAGCGACTTCTTCAGCATATTCTCTCCGCTCCGCTTCCTGAAGGTGCAATTATGCACGTCGAGGCCGACATCTACGCAACGTCTCCTGCCATGACAGCCATGCTTTGTTCCAAAAATGAATCAGTCGCCAAAACCTTGATGCTTCTCATGGAACTGCTCGGAACCTACTCCCTTCCTCCCGGGGCAACATACCCCATTGCCTATGACGACATCTGGCCCAAGGGCGATGGCTACGAAGCGATGGACGACCTCGATTGCCGGGGCGACCAGTCGGCGGCCGAACAGCAGACCGAAACCCGCTACGAACAGGCGCACTACAAATGCGAGCCTGCCACAACCATAAATGAGCTCGAGGCAGCCGCACAGTTTGCCAAAAGTAGCTCCTACGCCTCGTTTCGCACGGCAGTCAATCTCGCCCGACCCGGGTCTGCATCCCCAGCTGAATCCCTAATGTTTGCCGTTCTCGGAGCGCCCATGCGCTTTGGCGGATTCGGATGTTGCAGCCTGCCCATGGGAGGCCTGCTACTCAACCATCGAATTGACTTCGACACTCTTGCGGTCAACATGTCCTCCGGCATCCCCTATGCCATCTGCGACTTATATTGCCCAGCTGCAGGAATCGACAACGAATACAACGGAATTGGGCATGAGCTTCAAAATGCTCGCATCCACGATGGCAATCGCAACAATGGCCTTAAAGCCATGGGTATCCACGTCCTGGTTATCAATCGCGACCAAATGAAAGACCTTGTTGCGCTCGAAGCCTTCGCCCAGACGATGCATCGACTTGCTGGGGTTCGGTTCCGCTATCGCATCAAGGGTTATCGCAAACGTCAGGCCGCTTGGCTCAACGCTCTGCGGGCCGGAATCGGCCTCGCGCCGGTCTAAACGGCGAATCACCCGTGCGCCGTCGAGCAGGGCTGGACAGTTAGTTCAAATACGTATAAATGGACACATTGAATTAGACTGTTTTGCAGTTATCTCTATACCATTCGCCCTATTTGAAGGCAGGGTAGACTTCAAAACAGCGTCATATGGACCAACTAAAGCTCCAAAACAACGTATCGGCATCGAATTAAGCACTTCGAGTCCTCAGAACTTATACGTATCTGAACTAACTGTCCGCCTCGGATTTTGACGGCCGTCCAAACGCCCCCAAACAACCTCAATTGCCCTCCATTTGACAGCGGCAACAGGGTCGCTCACCATAGCAGGCGACAAATCAACGAAAGGATGAACATGGCAGCTGCACAGCCGCTTAAGATTCGCATGGTTGCCGGACTTGGCAACCCGGGCGATGAGTATGCCGAGACCCGCCACAACGCCGGCTTTAAGGCGATCGACGAGCTGGCCCGTCAGGCCGGCGTCACGTACTGGAAAAACCAGGCCGGCGCCGAGGTCGCGCTCATCAATATCAACGATGCCGAGGAAGAGGGCGGCAAGCGCCAGATTGTGTTGGTCAAGCCGCAGTCGTACATGAACACCTCGGGCGGCCCCATCTCCAAGCTCTGCCGCGAGTACAAAATCAAGGCCGAGGAGCTGCTCGTCATCCACGACGAGCTCGATATTCCCGCCGGCGACGTACGTGTTAAGGTGGGCGGCGGGCACGCCGGCCACAACGGCCTGCGCTCCATCATCGACAAGATGGGCAGCCGCGACTTCAGCCGCATCCGCACCGGCATCGGCAACCCTCCCGGCAAGATGGCCGTCGCCGACTACGTGCTTAAGCAGTTGCGCGCCCGCGAGGCCGAGGACTTCCAGGACACCTGTGCCCGCGCGGCCGACGCTGCGGGCCTCGCCATCGTGCACGGCGTGGTCTATGCCCGCGACCACGTCAACGGCGCCGCCTCCGCCAACGGCAAGCACTAAAACCTACCATTTAGGGATGTTTATTTTGGCAGGTTTTATCTACAGAAACGCCCCGGTGGCCGCATCGCAATAAACCCCGCGCTGCCATACACGCATAACACCCCAAAGGGGGCCGGCCTCATCACAACCCGAGGCCGGACCCCTTTGCCGTTTTGCCTGATAAAACCGACCAAAATAAACCTATCCCTATTTGGTAGGTCGAAGTGGATAAACCCTTTTCCCAACCGCCGAAGACACACGTAAACAGCATGTCCATGAGGGTATAATTTGCACCGTATGTCTGCACAACGCCTGTGCGCGTACGGTTTTACTCGGGCTACCGTCCATTTCCGTGGAGGCACGGTTCGGCCGCCCTAACAAGAGAGGGGTTCTATGTATAAGATCCTGGAGAAGACGCAGTTCTCGGAGAAGGTGTTCAAGTTCCGCATCGAGGCGCCCGCAATCGCCAAGCATGCGCACGCTGGACAGTTCCTCATGGTTCGCGCCAACGAGACGGGCGAGCGCGTCCCGTTTACCCTGGCCGGCTGGAACGGTGACGAGGGCTGGGTCGAGTTCATCTTCATGGTGATCGGCAAGACCACCGAGATGCTGTCCACCTATGAGGCCGGCGAGTCGCTGCGCGACGTCGTGGGTCCGTTGGGCGTTCCCACCGAGATGGCCGAGGGCCCCTGCGCCGTCATTGGCGGCGGCGTCGGCCTGGCAATTGCCTTCCCGGTCGCCAAGCACCTGGTCGAGACCGGTCACGAGGTGCACGCCATCATGGGCGCCCGCACCAAGGACCTCCTGCTCATGGAGGACCAGTTCCGCGAGCTCCTCGACGAGGACCACATCCACATCACCACCGACGACGGCTCCTACGGCGAGCAGGGCGTTGTCACCGCTCCGCTGGAGCGCCTGCTGCAGGACAAGGCCGTGAGCCAGGTCTTCTGCGTCGGCCCCGTTCCGATGATGAAGTTCTCGACCCTCACCGCCCAGAAGTACGACACCCCCATCACCGCGTCGCTCAACCCCATCATGGTTGACGGCACCGGCATGTGCGGCTGCTGCCGCGTCGAGGTGGGCGGCGTGACCAAGTTCGCTTGCGTCGACGGCCCCGACTTCGATGCCACCCTGGTCGACTGGGATGACCTTCGTGCCCGCCAGGCCGCTTACCGTTCCGAAGAGGGCGAGTCCCTCAAGGCCTATGAGGAAAAGAGCTGCGCATGCCACTAGTTAACGGTCGTTTCGTTGCCGATATGAAGTCGCCCCGCACCCCCGATAACGAGGAGCCGGCTGCCGAGCGCGCCTGCGACTTCCGCCCCGTCGACAAGGGCTTCACCGAGGAGATGGCGCTGGCCGAGGCCGAGCGCTGCCTCAACTGCAAGAAGCCGTTCTGTGTTGAGGGCTGCCCCGTCAACATCAACATCCCCCGCTTTATCGAGCAGATCCGCGCGAAGGACTTCGGCGGCGCCCTCGATACCATCCGCGAGGACTCCATGCTTCCCGCCATCTGCGGCCGTGTCTGCCCGCAGGAGAACCAGTGCGAGGGCAAGTGCATCCGTGGCAAGAAGTCCGAGCCCGTGGCCATCGGCCAGCTCGAGCGCTTCCTGGGTGACCGCCCCGAGCTCGCCTCCACGCCCAAGATGGCCCCCAAGAACGGCAAGAAGGTCGCCGTCGTCGGTTCCGGCCCGTCCGGCATCACCTGCGCCGGCGAGCTCGCCCGCAACGGCTTTGACGTCACCGTCTTCGAGGCTTTCTTCACCGGCGGCGGCGTGCTGGTCTACGGCATCCCCGAGTTCCGTCTGCCCAAGGCAGTCGTCAAGCGCGAGATTGACGGCCTGGAGGACATGGGCGTCAAGTTTGAGTACAACTCCGTCGTGGGCAACATGGCCACGGCCGAGGAGCTGTTCGAGCAGGGCTTCGACGCCATCTACGTGGCGACCGGCGCAGGCCTGCCCAAGTTCCTCAACGTCCCCGGCGAGAACCTGCCCAACGTCTTCTTCGCTAACGAGTACCTCACCCGCGTGAACCTGATGAAGGCCAACAAGTTCCCCGAGTACGACACCCCCACCAAGCACGGCAAGAACGTCGTCGTCTTTGGTGGCGGCAACGTGGCTATGGACGCCGTCCGTACCGCCAAGCGTCTGGGCGCCGAGCACGCCATCATCGCCTATCGTCGTACCGAGGACGAGATGCCCTGCCGTCGCGCCGAGCTGCACCATGCTAAGGCCGAGGGCGTCGAGGTTCTGCCGCTCGTCTCCCCGCTCGAGTTTGTCGCTGGCGAGGACGGCTCCGTGTGCGCCGTCAAGGTCCAGAAGATGGAACTCGGCGAGCCCGACGAGTCCGGCCGTCGTCGCCCGGTGCCCATCGAGAGCGCCATCGAGGAGATCCCCTGCGACGTCGCGATCTCGGCTATCGGCACCAACGCCAACCCCTTCGCAAAGAAGATCGGCGGCAAGATGGAGCTCAACAAGTGGGGCTACATCGTTGCCGACGAGGAGACCGGCCAGACCACCGATCCCCGCATCTGGGCCGGCGGCGACATCGTCACCGGTGCCGCTACGGTCATTCTGGCGATGGGCGCCGGCAAGAAGGCCGCTGCTTCCATCACCAAGAGCCTGCTGGGCGAGTAATCACCCACAGCGCTAGCCATCAAACGGCAGAGTCCCCGTCGAGCACACGCCCGGCGGGGACTTTTTCTATGCCGACCGCCCCACCACCACAAAGGGGGCAGGTGCCTTTATGGTGATCTGGGGTCTGGTCGGTCGTTTTGTCTCGATCTGTAACAGTTAGAGCCTGTTGAGCCTTGTAGTTGTTACAGATCAAGATATTGTGCGAACATCCGCCTGTTCATCTCGATCTGTAACAGTTAGAGGCCAAATTCCTCGCTACATGTTACAGATCGAGACGTTAGGTTGGCGGCCATTCGGTTCATCTAAATCTGTAACATCTAGGGCCGTTTTGGACGGTCAGGTGTTACAGATTTAGATTTTGCCGAAGCCGAGGATGGGCGCTGCCACCAAAACCTAGCGCTTGCGGCGCTTGGTCGCGGCAACACCGGCGGCGGCAACGGTTGCGCCGGCGATACCCAGGGCGGCGACCGTCATCGCAGTGGCGTCTCCCGTGTTGACGAGCACAGCGTTATCGGACTTCTTACCGTTCTTGCCCTTACCCTTGGACTTGCCCGTCGTCACCGTTGTCGTCGTCGAAGTCGAACCACCCGCAGGAACCCCGGTACCGCCAGAGCCATCCGCACCGCCACCCTGCTCGCCGCCGCCAGGCGTCGGCTTGGGTTCCGGCTTGGGCTCGGGCTCCGGCCCGGGATCGGGCGTCGCCTCATCGGTCACCGTAATCGTAATGTTCAAGCGCTCCGAATACTCGCTATACGACATGCCGGGACGCTGCGCCGCAATGCGCACATACATATTGCTATCGAGCGCAATAGGCTCGGTGTACTTTACGCGGCCTTCGTCACGGCAGGGGCAGGTGTCGTTGGTGGTATACCAAATGGTCGTGCCATCCTCGGCCGAAAGCTCCAGCTTCGTGCCCTTGGGCACCGTAATGTAGTTCTCCTTGGGCGACCATGCACCAAACGTCGTCGCACCAATCGTCGCCACCGGTCGCACCGGTCGCACTGCCTCGGCAGACACGCGCACGTCAACCTGCTTGGACAGCGCCGTGCCATCCACCGCCGCCGTCAACGTCGTCAAACCAGGCAGAGCACCATGCAGCGCAAACGTCGCCGCGCCGTCCTCGCCCGTCACTGCCTGGGTGGCATCGACAGAGCAGATAGCCGAGGACTCCAGCCCAACACTAACCTTGGCGCCCGCAAACGGCTTGCCCGCCTTATCGGTCACGTGTGCCACCAGCTCAAAGTCGCCGCCCTCAAGCATGGTCACAGCTTGTTCCACGTTGAGCTTGAGCTTGTCGGCACGAACGCCCACGGCAAGCTCGCCACTTGCCCAGCGTGCCATGGCCTTGCCGGCGTAGTTGCGAGCACCGTCGAGCTCAAACGACACCGTCGAGCCCGCCTCACACGCATCGGCATAGCGAATACGCAGCACGCGCGACAGCGGCTTGCCATTGGGATCGTCCTGCTTGTCGAGCCACGTATACGTCACGTCGCCCAAGCCCTGCGCGCACAATGCGACCAGGGCATCGTCACTCGCATCCATATACTGCGTAAACTCAACCTCGACGCAATCGGTATAGGCATGGACCGAAGCTACCTCGGGCGCCGCCGTCGACACCAAACCAATGTTCACCTCAGTCTGAATCGGCGGCACGCGCAGCCAAGCCGAACGCGCCTCCTCATACCCGTCCTTAGTCACGCGCACCTGATACCAGCCGGTCGGCGTGTTCCAGTTGTACGCGCCATCGACACCCGTCGCAAGCGGATTGTCCTGTTCATACTCCTCGGCATCCCAACGCACTGCATTGGTACCGGCCGCATCGTCGGCGCTCCACAGCTCAACCGTCGCGCCTTCAACCGTATTGGACAGCAGACCCTCGTACACCACGCCCGCAGGGTCGGGTGCAGCCTTGGCGGCCACATGGCGATAACGCGCCTCAAAGATCGACTGCATCTTCTCGTCCGAGATCAAGCCGTCCTTGTTGGCCTTGTAGACCTCGGCATCGGTCAGCTCGCCCCAGTTGACCGTAATACGATTCTGGCACGCGCGTTCCACCTGCTCACAGGCGACATCGTAGGCGCACTCGGCATTGGTCAACTTAATCGCGCGCTCCGAGCCCACACTCGTCGAAGCCGCATCATAGGCAGCGCCCACCACGGTACCCGCCGAACCGGCCGTCAGCACGCCGGCAATTGTCATAATGGAGCCCACCGCCACATCGGTGCTGTCGTGGCAGAGCTGGCGATACAGCAGATCCTCAAACGCACGCGCCTTCTCCATGGCGTCACGCAGCGCGTAAATGCACTTCCAGTCGTCCTCGGTCTTCTCGGGCTTGGCAAGCAAGCGCGTATGCTGAAGCTCATAGCCCTCGCGCTCGCCCTTCACCTTCTGCATACGGATGTTCACGTTCTCCCAGTTCTTGCTGGCATCGTTCACGCCGTAAATGCCGGTAAAGATGCCGATGCCCTGGGTCGCCGCGGGAAACGCCTGGCCGGCCGCCTTCCACGCATCGGTCTTAAAGACCTGTCCGAACATCTCGCACTCGATCTTATAGCTCTTGAGCGAACGGATCGTGCGGATGAGCTTCATATGGGCGCTCACGTCGCCGTTGCGCTTCCAGGCCATGAGCCATCCGCGAATCGTAGAGTTATTGAGGCTGTGGACTACGTTCCAGTTATCGTACAGATTGTCCAAAATGTCGCATTGCATGGCGATCGAGTTAAACAGCAGCGCCTGGTTTTTGTTGTTATTGGAGTTCTCGATAAACTCGGACTCGATATAGGCCGTCTGCTCGCCATCGGGCGCGGCGACCTTAAAGCCCTTGACGGTATCGTCGTCAGCCGCCTTGTAGCTCAGCGAGCTGCCGAGCGCCTGGCCCAAATCGTTAAACCCGCTCGTCGACTGGCCGTTGTACTCGCTGGCCTTAATGCCCGCACACTTGTTGAGCGCCGCAGCGGTTGCGTCATTCCAGCTTCCGTATTGGTTGAGCTGGCCGATACCCATCGACTGGCCCACCAGATCCTCGGCCTGCTGGGCAATAAACTCCGCTCGCGATGCATGGTCAACAAGCTCCTTGAGCGCCGCCGCGTCCGCCGCGCTTGCACCCTGAGCCGACGCGAGTTCCTGGTACCAATCCTCACCGGTGCCGTACGCGTCCTCAAAGATCATCTTGTCCACGTTGACGCCATAGCTGTCGCCCTGCTTGGTCAGCAGCGCCGACGAGCCACCAACCGCAGCCTTAAGCTCGGCGGCAAACTGCGCCGCCTCGTCGTTGCCAGCATCATCACTCTCGCCTTCGCTGGCGGCAGGGGCGCGACGAGCCTTACGGGCAGCTCCACCTTGGGCTTCGTCCTCTTTACCGTTCTCATCCTCCTCGGCAAACGCATCGGCGACCATCTGGTCAATCGCGTCGTTAAAGGCCTCGTCGACATCATTAAACGAGTTATCCATCATATACTCGTGCCACTGCTGCACGGCATTCGAGAACTCCTGCTGGCGCTCCTCGGCCGCGGCGGAATGCTTTTTGGCCGAAGCTTTGGCGTCAAAACTCAGCATGGTCATAAGCTGAGCATTGGAGATGCGGTAGGTCTGCGGCATAAAGATTTGCTCAAAGTTGCCGCAGTTCACATAGGTCGAGTCATTCGCCTTGTTAAACTCATCGAGCAGCTTAAGGTAACCCTCGTCCACATACTCCGCCACATAGCGAACATGGGTGCCCTCGCGCGACTTTTGAGCCAGAGGAATCGTCACCGTCTTGCCATCCACGCAGTCCACGTACAGGTCGAGCGTGTCGGCGGCCTCTTCGTTTCCCACCTCGAGCGTGATGTCAAAGGTCCAGTAGGCGTTCTTCTTTTGTGGCAGATGATGGAAGGTCCACAGGCTCTTGCCGGTGTCCTTACCGTCCTTGACCAAGTTTTGCGTACCGCCACGATACGTCACATCAAAGTTCCAGACCGAAGCGCCCGGAACATAGCGCACATAATTGCGAGCCGTCACCTCTGCGGCAGCGGCGGCGACGTCGGTCGAGCCCACGCGCGCCTCGAGCGTCACGCGCTCGGCGGCAAGCGTATCCTGCGGCAGCTCGTATTCAATCTTGGCACGGCCGAGTTTATTGGTCTTGCCGGTGTACTTTGCAGCCGAGGCGCCCGCGCCCACGGTAAGCTGCACGCTTTTGCCGGGCGCTGCGTATACGTAGGCCACATTGCCCAGCAGGCTGTGAACGTCGGTGTTGTCGACCTCGATGCGCGATCCGCTAACCTCGAGTGTGGTGCTTCCCAGCGGCAATGTCACCTCGCCCAGCGTAATGAGCGGCGAGACGGCATAGATGCCCGCGGCCTTAGGCTTAAAGCGCACAAACACATCGGCGCCCATGCCCTTCCTCATATTGAGAACGAGGTTGTCGCCCTCCCAAGTTGTGCCAGCCCACATGGCATCGGAGCTGGCGCCGGCTTCGCGAGCGCCTGCGGACACATCCTCGACGGCATCCTTGGCCAGCGGAATCTCAATCTTGGCAGCCTGGCTGTCCTTGAGCTCGTAATGAATGCGCAGCTCGGTCTCCACACCAACGACCGCGGACGAATCAGCGATAACCGAGCCCGCCGTCAGCCCACGCTCGGCACGATACGTCTCCACGTCAAAGGTGGGGACGTCGAGCGTCACGTCGAGCTGTTTGCCGTCCTCAATCTTCACCTGCTTTTGCGCGATATGCTTACCCACGGTCAGCCCTAGGCGGCTAAACGTGGAATAGCTCGTCGCTTGGATGTCGTAGCTCGTCTTGTTAAAGGCGACGATGGTGTACGAACCGGCCTTAAGGCGCGGCGTCTCGGCCTTCATGATAGGCGTGGTGCCATCGTCTTCGTAACCCATCAAATAGGTTACACCGTCGGCAACGAGCTTGCCGTCGGACGTACGGAACACCAGCACGCGGTTGGCTCCCTGGTAGTCGCCCTTGGTCGTGACCGTCGCCGTACCCCAGGGCTTCAAGTCGATATCAACCTTGCCGGCCGAAGGTTTCACCGTCGCCGTCGCCCCGCCCAGCTTGAGTCTGTCTTTGGGCTCGAGCGTTATCTCCAGATCCTGGTCCGCGTCGGCAATGGCCTGCGACACCACGAGTGCTGTGCCCTGGATACGGAAGTCGTTTTCTTTGTCACCCTTGGCAGGTTTGAGCGTCTTGCCGCCGCTCTTCACCGTCAGATCGATGTTATCGAGACTGTCGAGCTCAATCCGCTCAGTTTTATCCTGGCCCACAATCGGTTCAAGATATCCCACGTTGAGCTCAATCGCGCGCGAGGCCGGAATCTTGGTAAAGTCCTCCGCCTTAATCTCTCCGATATTCCATGTGCCCGTCATCTGGTCGCCCGGGCGCGCCAGCACCATGTCATAGTAACCGCTGAGCGAAATGCGCAGGGTGGTTGCTGTCTTGGAGAGAGCGTCCGCTGTAAAGCTGCCGTCATCGCCAACCGCCAGCGGCGTGGACTGCCCCGCCTGCACGAGTGTAGCCGTCGCGCTCTGGGGAAGTTTGCCCGTCACCTGGGCCGCCTCGCCCATCCACTCAAACGTGTAGGCAGGCTTCGAGGAATCGACGGAGTCCTTGCGATCGGCCACGGCATCGGCAAGCTTTTTGACCATCGAGGGGTTGCCAGTCGAATCGGTCGCATAGGCATAGATGGTCTGGCCTTCACTAAAGGGAATCGCATACGTTACGCCATCGATTGTCACGCGCTCATTATAGTCGCCCGAATAGCCCGCCTCACCAAACTGAAGATCGGGGTTCATCACGCGCAGGGCAACGGCATTATGGTTCGTCTCGTTTCCGTATCTCGTGTTCTCAAAAGCTCCCCACTCTATCATTTCCACGCTTTTGGGTAGCACAATCTCTTTGCCGGCAATCGCAGGATCAAGAGAGGCGAACGCGTGCGCTCCGATATATTTAACGCCGTCGCCGATCGTCACCGACGACACAAAGGAGCACCCGTCAAAGGCATTGCGCTCAATCCGCTCCACCGTGCCCGGCACGTTGATCTGGGTAAAGGTGAGCACTGTTGTGTCCGAGACATAGAACTGCGGCACGCCGCAATAGGCGAATGCAAGATAGTCGATAGTTTTGACCGAAGGCGGCAGCGTTGCCACCACATTGTCGTCAAGTTGTTCACATTCCTTAAAGGCCTGCTCGGGAATCGTGGTAAAGGCCGCGTTGTTGGGCCAGGTTACCGTTTGGAGCGTCTTGCTTTTGTAGAATGCATAGCTCTTGAGCTCCTCGACCGAATCGGGCAGTGCGATCTCTTTGATGCTGCTGCCGCCCAAGCCTCCAACCGAGCGGACATGCGAATTAGGGGCGAAGGTGATCGATGTGAGCGTAGCGCTTCCCATACCCGTAAGGCTTACGACATGCTTGCCGTCGATGGTCGAGGGCACCTCCAACGTGGTAATGCCCGCGTCGCCATACTCGATAGAAATTTCGTTGGTGAGGCTATCGATCGAGAAGTAGTACTGCGCGGGAGTCTGCTCGCCGGCCACGTAGCCATCATCGTATTCGCCTTTTACGCCCGTGGCGCCCTTCGAGGTCATCCAGAGCCCAAGATCCTCATTCCAGGTTGCTTCGGCTTCGGCGGCCTCCTCCTGCTTCTGCTGTTCGGCGAGCTCCTTGCCCTCGACAAGATCGATGGCGAGCGTGCCCACGGGCGTGCTCTCGGTCTGCCCAGCACCCGTCAGGCCTGCCGCTGATGCAATCTCGGAGTCCGGGGGCGTAGGGGTGTCACCGGTATCGAGCACTGTGGGGTCGGCAGCGCCGGCATCGGGCGCGGTGTCGGCAGCGTTGGCGGCATCGACATTGGGCGCGGCGTCGGCGGGGTCGACGGCGTCTACTTGGTCGACATCCGTCTGCACAAAGGTGCTATCGGTGGTGAACACCTCAGCAAACGCGCCCACAGGCAACGAGCCCGTCACCATAGTGAGGGTCACCGCGGCAATGGTCAGGCGGCGGCAAAGCGCTCGAACAGTAGTCCACCTCATGGTCGTTCCTTTCCTGCAAACCAAAAGTCATCCAGCGTAATCGTTGTCCAAAAACAAAGCGAACGGTAGGTTCATATATACGAACCTACCGTTCTACCTGCGCAAACCGCCACAAAGGGGACACGCACCTTTGTGGCGGTTCTGGACTTGGCCGGCCAGTTTGTCTCGATCTGTAACAGTTAGAGGTCAAATTCCCCGCTTGGTGTTACAGATCGAGACATTAGATTGGCGGCCATTCGGTTCATCTCAATCTGTAACACCTGGAGCCCAAATATCTGGCTTGGTGTTACAGATTGAGATCTTGCAAAAGCCGAGGATAGGCGCCGCCACCAAAACCTAACGCTTGCGGCGCTTGGTCGCGGCGAGGCCGGCGGCGGCTACGGTTGCGCCGGCGATGCCTAGGGCAGCGACCGTCATCGCGGTGGTATCCCCCGTGGTAGCCAGGACAGCATCGCTCTTCTTGGCCGGCGTGGTTTTCTCAACCGTCTTGGTCGTAGCGGTTGTCGTGGCCGACTTGGCCGCGGGTTTGGTCTCGGGCTTAACCTCGGGCTTAGTCTCAGGCTTAACCTCAGGCTGCGGTGTCGGCTTGGGATCCGGCGTAGGCTGCGGATCGGGAGTCGGCGTGGCCTCAGGCGTAAAGGTCAGATCGGTGTTGAGCCACAGGGTGTAGATCCAGCCGCTGTCCTCATCGGATACGCTATCCGCGACCTGGTAGCCGCACTCCTGGCCGTTGATCACCAGCTTGGTGTCGGGCGTAAAGTAGAAGCCGCGCGCGGACTTGAGGTAGATACCGTAGCGATAGGTCACGCCGGGCTTAAAGACGTCGATGTGATTCGTGATGTTCTGATCCCAGAACTTCTGAGAGTTCACTTCGCTGCCATCGCTGCCCGTCCAGAACTCACACTGAGGAAGGGAGTTGGAACCCGTCGGAACATTCGCCGTAAAGACCGGCTTATCGCCCGCCTTGAAGATGGTCGTGGCGCCGTTGATCTCGATAACGTCGATGGCCCGCCATTCGTCGATCGGCTGCTCGCACAGCATATTGTCAGCGTTTGGCGCGAAGACGCCGTTGACGGTCTTGATGTGGTGCGCCCAATGACCGTTGACGTACATCATGCAGTCATCGGCCACGGTATTGTCGCCCTTGAGCCTCAGCTCAACGGAGTACATGTAGAACTTGCCCTCTTCGAAGTGTTCGATCCTCCTCGCGCCCGTCGGATACTTGGCAGGGTCGGAATACCAGAAGGCAACGGGCGTGAGCTCCGCAGGGTCGCTGCCATCCATCTCCTCCCAGCACTCATACGCGATCTCATACTTGTCGGCATCGGCGGCAGGAATCGTCGCGGTCGCACGCGGCGCCTCGCCGGGCGCGTAGTCGGTTTTCACATCGTTGACGTTTAGATTCTCAAGAGCTTCGTTTTCCGACGAAGTAGGCATCGTAATTGTTTTAATAGCAGGGACATACAGGAATTCTCCGCTTAGACTCGACTTTACGGTTTCCCCGTTTACGGTAACAACGGTTTCATCGCTGAAGGAATATCCGTCTTTTGGCTTCAGCATAAGAGAATACACGTACTCTTTCCCGCTTTTAAACTTTGTAATAGTCGGCAGGGAACCATGTGAGCCGTTATCGGAATACCAGGCAGCAACGGGTTCGTTGTTTTCAAATTCCTGCCAGCATTCATAAGCGATTTCGTATTTATCTGCATCGTAGTTAGGGACACCTGCCGTCGCCTGCGGACCAGTATCCAGCTGCCAATTGAAGTTCGTATTCTGAACATTGGCAAAGGAGATGGATTCCGATTCTGATTCCGCTGCCGGGATAACAAGGCACGCCCTCTCGTAGACATGGGTGCGGGTGTAGTAGTCATCCCGGATCTCGTTAATAGTGGGTTTCCCGGTCGCCTCGGTGTCTCCTTTAAAGGCGTCGTCCGGATCACCGATGATGATATTCCCGGGCTCTGTACCCGTATACGTAAGCTTGGATCCATCATAGGTGGTCGTCATCTTGGACTTATTCTCCTTGTACTCCGTAAAGTACTTCTGCTCCTCCTTCTGTCTCTGAATCTTGCTGATATCCAGGGTAAGCGTTGTTTTATTGCTCGCACTGTCATACGCCGCATGGACGATCAAGTCCCCCAGGCCGATAAAAGTCAAAGCGCTGCCATCGAGAGCAGACTGGTCTCCATCTACAAGGGCAATCCCCTTCACATACTCAATCGTTTCTTCTTTCTTGATGTCGGTGTAATTGTTCCGCACCGTAATATTGACCCTAACGCCGCTGCCGCCAACAACATCGGTCACACCGCAGGGCATGATGGCGTCATTCGCCGGCGTGGCGGCGTTATCGCTGGGAGTATTTTGTTCAGCGGGTGCCGCATCGTTGGATTCATCGGTGGCGCCAGTCGGGGCCGTCTGCTGAGGCTCAGCGGTGGCTTGCGCCGCCGGAGCAGCATCGGTTGCAGGTGCGGTCGAAGCAGCCGGTGCGGTCGTTGCCGCCGTATCCTCCGCAACCGTCGGCGTCACCGGAGCCGCGGCAACCTCGTCCATCGCACCGACGGGATCGGCGCATTCCGTCGCCAGCGCCACGCTCGGCAGCAGCAACTGACCGACCATAAGCGCGCACGCGCCGGCGCAAGCTATTTTGGCACCCACACAACGCCAGGTACCGTGAACCAGCGAGCAGGTACGCTCACGCTGAGTTTGCTTATCAAAGTGGCTTCCGTTCATAACGGCCTCCTTGGTCGATGGGCCATACCACCACAAAGGTGCCTGTCCCCTTTGCGGTGGCCCTGTACGACCAAGATGCGCCAAATGACTCCGTACGCCTAGGTTCGTAGATGCGAACCTAGGCCTCTACCTGCGGAAATACAAAGAGCCGCCGCAAGAGCATTTATGCCCACGCGGCGGCTGAAAATGACTATGAAAGCTTGCGCTAGCGATTGCGGCGCTTGGACGCGACGAAGCCGGCGCCGATGACGGACGCACCGGCAATGCCGAGGGCTGCCGCCGCCATCGCAGCGTTGTCGCCTGTGGCAGCCAGAACACCGGAAGCGTTTTTGGCGCCGGCGGCAGTCTTGGTCGTAACGGTCTTGGTGACCGCCGTGTTGGTCTTTACGTCCTTGTCTACGGACTTGAGGCCAGGCTTCTGCTCGGGATTGGGTATGGGGTCGGGATCGGGCTCCGGCGTCGGCTCTGGATCGGGCGTCGGCTCCGGCTCCTGTCCGTCTCCAAAATCAATCACTACATCATGGGCGACCTCGGCAGAACCGACGATATCCGTAATGGCAGACGAACCGGCAACACCGACGACCTGCCCGTTCTGGGAGCTCGGCCATTTCCCCGTATCGACAACCTTTTTCACATCGCGCACGGCACCGTCCGTCGGAGTCGTAATCATCGCGTTTCCTCGTAAATCGATCATCGCGGCACGGAACAGCGTCGCAGTCGCGTCGTTGCAGTTGATCGCATAGATTCCCGCAGTCGCGCCCGAGGCCTCAATCTTCGATTTGCGAATCTTGATACGAGGCGTTTCCGACCCGGTGTTTGCCTCTGCCATGATTCCAAAACTTTGATTGCGGACGGCATCGATGCCGTTTGCAGCAGACAGGCTTCGAGACGTAAGATTCGACTCCTCGACAAGCATCCACACCGCACCGCTTTGCGAACGCGCGCTGATGCCCGCCGAGAGCGAAGCCGCACTGCCGGCGGAAAGCGCGACATCGGCTCTGTTGACGATTTTCATGAGGGTATTCTTTTTGATACCGACCGTATTGATGCACACGGAAACCTGCCAGGCATCGGCTGTCTTGATCGACAGGTTGGCGGCATCGATCGTGACGTCGCCCCCGTGCACGGAGACATAATCCGGTTCTTCCTGCTCGCCTTCCTGAGCAGCGTGTCTACTGGGAAGGTTATCGGCAAAGATACCGTAGGTGCCCACCGTTGGACGCCAAGATCCTTCCGCCGATTTTGCCTCGATTTTGACATCGGCGCCCTTATCGATCGTCACGCTGCCGGCCGTCGCGCGAATGCCCGTCGCACTGTTCACTGCGCCCGAAGCCGTCACGTTGACGTTGGCGCCGCTGATGGTCACATCGCCACCCGCATTGCCGTCGCCTTCCGCCGCAATCACATCGGTCTGGGCCGTCGCATTAAGGGTGCCGTCGCCGGTAATGGCAAGGTTACCGTTCTTAACAGCGATGGCGCTCTGACCGGCATCGGCCGTGATGGTGTTGGTGCCCGCCACATCGATGGTGAGGTTGCCCTGAGCGCTGATGCCGGTACCGTCGTAGCCGTTGAGCTTCATGTCGTTAGCGCCATCCCAGGACCAGGTTCCCGCATCGTCGCCGGCGGCAGTGCCCGCGTCGTACTGCGTGCCGCCCACGTTGACCCAGTCGGCGGCGAGCGCCACGCTCGGCAGCAGCAGCTGGCCGGCCATGAGCACGCAGGCCCCCGCGCAGGCGAGTTTTGTGCCTACGCGGCGCCATGTTCCGTGGGAGAACGAGCACGCACGGCCGTGGTTGATTGAGTTGTCATGGATTTGCTTTCGCATGTGAGCCTCCTTGTCGTAAGGGGTGCTTCTATAACACCATGTTACGGGAAGATATCCGGATCCTGGGACACAAATTCTCATGTGGCGCACCTGCCAGCGCAAAAGGCAACGAGCATGCAATTGGCAAGCGCACCCCGCCCCCCACGAAAGGCCTGCCCCCTACCGTCATGGTCTACAATCGAGGGCACGATTGTTCCGTCCACCCAAAGGACCGTCCTTGAACCTGAGTAAGCCTAAAATCAACGCGCTTCTGGCACTTGCGCTCTTTACCTTTGTCTTTCTTGCCGCCGAGTTTCGATTCGACATCAATGTCGGGCTACTCACCGGTGCCGAACGCGTTGTGCTCGCACAGGGCTTTATCCTGGGCGCCAGCGTGATCGGCTTTATCGGATATGCGCCGCTGCTCGGGCTCGCACAGCGCAAAGGCCGGCCTCAGGCAGTTGTCAGCGCCGCCGTCCCCATCGCCATCTTGGGGTTGACTCAGATTCAGTCCCCCACGAGCCCGCTTGCGCTCGAGATTCTGGGATGCCTCGCATTCCTCGGACTCGGCCTACTGGGCGGCGCGGCACACCATGCCTTCGCAACGACATTCCAAGACGATCCCAAGCTCGCCACCGGTGCGGGAGCAGCCTATGCCGCGGGCATCCTGATGCAGTTCGCCATCAACCTGCTCAATTGCGGCGGCATCGCAGAGCTCATCATTCTTGGCGCGGCAACGATCGCCGTCTCCGCCCTCAGCGTCGTTCCCCAAAAGGCTGCCGAGAGCTCCAGTCCCTCCATCAATCCCTTTGTTGAGCCCTCTCATGCCCTCGCCAAACAGGCATGCTGGAGCATCGCGCTCGTCATGATTCTCGCCTGCCTGTTCTCTACTCTTGATAACGTGGTCACGTTCTCCAACGCCCACGGCACCATCGCCGTGCAAACCTGGCCACGCCTCTTTTTGGCAGCGAGCGGTCTGCTTGCCGGCATCGTCTTTGACCTTGCCGAGCGTCGCTATATGGGACTCGTCATGCTCGGCGTCACGGTGCTTTCCACCATTTCCATCCTGGCCGTGGAAGCGGGCGCCGATCCCAACCTGGGCCTTGTCGTCTTTTACCTGAGCTCGGGCTTTTTCGTCACGTTCTTTACCGCCACGTTTACTCAGCTGGCACCGCACATGCACGTACCCGCCTTCTGGGCCGGCATGGGCCGTGCGGCCAATAACGTGTGCGCGTTCACCACGTCGGGCGTCTCGCTTGCGCTTGTGACCTCGGGCAATGTTGCTCTCATCATGATCGGTGCGCTCATTTTGCTCGTCGCCGCCTGCGCAGCATTCGTGGCAGCCGGCTTGTTCCGCCTGCCCCAAACCGAGCAGGAGCGCGAACATCAACAGCTTGCCGAGGAGGCGCTGGCAGCACCGAATATCGAGGAGCAGCGTCGGGCCTTCATCACCGATCACGCTCTCACCCCGCGCGAAGTCGACGCGCTCATAGCCGTAACCCAGGATGAACGCCCGCTCAAGCAGGTCGCCGAGGAGCTCGGCATCTCGATGCGCATGGTCCAGCGCCACCTGAGCTCCATTTATCAAAAGACCGACACGCAGACGCGCGCCGGTCTCACCAAGGCCTTCCCCTCCGCCTAAAACAAAAACCACCACAAAGGTGCCTGTCCCCTTTGTGGTGGTTTTTGGTCGGCTAGCCTTCGAGTTGAGCCACTTTGTAGCGGTAGGCTGCAGCGATGACGTCTTTACAGCCCTCGCGTCCCAGCTTGGCGCGGTTGACGACGATATCCTTGCCGCTCGTCATCTTCCACTTGCCGGCGCTGTAGCGCTTATAGAACGCCTCGCGCGCCTTCTGCTGCTGTTTGACCAGCTTGGCACCTTTCTTTTTGTTAAGTCCGCGCTTCTTGCGCACAATCTCGACGCGGTCCTCAAAGGGTGCGGTCACCAACACGGCAATGTGGTTGGGGTTGTTACGCAGCAGGTAATCGGACAGGCGACCCTCGATAATGCAGCTCTCGGTCTCGCCCAGGTCCAAAATCACCTGGCTCATCTTTTGAAACAACTTATCCGAGTACGAACGCGCATCGTAGCGGTCGGGCAGAAACGCCATGTTCTCCACGGCCAGGCGCTCATCATAGGCGGCCATCTTATCGAGCGACTCGCCCGCGCGCAGCGACGCACGCACCAGCAGCTCGTTGTCATACAGCGGAATCCCCAACTCGTCGGCAAGCATGCGACCAATCTCGTGGCCCTCGGCGCCAAAGTCGCGCGCGATGGTAATGACCACAGGATTCTTCTTATTCTCCAGATCGCTCATCGCGATTCCTTTCTAACAAATGAGAAAAAGGCGATTCCTGATTCCCATTTTGTCACTTACGACCGTCCTGGTTTCCCAAGTGCGGCAGATTGCCCCGAAAGAGGAGCGCCGCGTACTAAATGTACGCAAGCGACGATTGAGGGGCAAGGTGCCGTGCTTGGGGAAGCAGGACTATGCGGCTACGATGCGGCGCTGATATGCTCGGACCAGCAGCGAGATACCAAAGTTGAGCACAAAGTACATCGCAAACACCAGTCCGTAGAGCATAAGCACCTGCGACAGATCAATCGCGTGGGCCATCACAACGTTTGCCGTGTACATGAGCTCGGCCACGTTAATGCCCGAAAGATACGAGCTGTCCTTGATGACGGTCGTGCACTGGCTAAACAGCGCCGGAATGATCGTCTTAAACGTCTGCGGCAGAATGATGTAGCGCATGGTGGCAAAGAAGCCAAAGCCCTGGCTCTGCGCTGCCTCAAACTGGCCGCGCGGAATCGAGTTGAGGCCGCCGCGCACAATCTCGGCCATAACAGCGCTGGTAAACAGCGTAAAGGCGATGGTCGAAATCACGATGTCCAAACCCTGCACCGTAAAGTAGATAAACAGGATCCACAGCAGGTTCGGCGTGCAGCGGAACAGCTCGATATAGGCGCTCACCAAAATACGGAACGGGCGGGGCGCATAGCTTTTAACGAGCGCCAGCACCGTGCCAAAGATGAGCGAGAAAAAGATCGACAGCGCCGAGATCTCGATCGTCTTAACAAAGCCGCCCCAAATGTAGAGCAGGTTGGTCGCGTTGAAGATTTCCATGCGCTAGGCCTCCTCTACGTTGTCGAGCCCCAGCTCGGCGAGGCTCACGCCGCGCGGACGCTCCTTGGAGCGGCGCTCGAGCCACTGCACCAGCATGGCGAGCGGAAAGCAGATGATGAAGTACATAAGGCAGCAGACGATGTATCCCTGCAGGTAACCGTACAGACTCACAAAGTTGTCGGAACGGTACATAAGGTCGCCGCCGGCCACAAGCGCCAGCACCGACGTGTTCTTGACCAGGTTGAGCGCCTGGTTGCACAGCGGCGGCAGAATGATCTTGAATGTCTGGGGCAGCACGATGTACCAGTACGCCTGCGCACGGGTGAAGCCCTGGCTCTGCGCCGCCTCCATCTGACCGCGCGGAACCGCCTCGATACCGGTGCGGATAACCTCCGAGATGTAGGCCGCATGGTACAGGCCCACGCCCAAGAAGCCCAGCACGAACGGCGCGATGCGCACCGGCTGGCCGGCACCGGTTATGGCCTGCAAAAACTGCGGACCGGCCATGTACATAAAGAGCACCTGCACGGGCAACGGGGTGTTCTGGTAAAACTCCACGTACACGCGGCTTATGGCGCGCAGCACGCGCGAACGGGTGGTAGAGAACACGCCCAGCAGCGTGCCCAGCACCAGCGACAGCAGCAGACCGGCAACGACCACCTGCAGCGTCACGCCAAAGCCCTCCCAGAATGGCCCCATGTTTTGAAATGTCGTCGACCAACGGTCGGCGTCAAATAATCCTTCGAGCATTTGATTCCTTCCTTGGACGATGCGCCTATACAAGACCCCAGGTCTTGACCTCTTGGTCGAGCCAGCCGTCGGCCAAGCGATCGCAAATCACCTGATCGACCACGGCCGAAAGGTCGCAGCCCTTCTTGGTCGCCACGCCGTAGCCCTGCTCGCCAAACTTGACCTCGGGCTGCAGCAGCTCAACGGTCTCGTTCATGTAGCCGGCCAGCGTGGAGCGGTCCATGGCAAAGACGTCGATATTGCCGGCGTCGAGCGAACTCTTGATGATGGGGTAGCCGCTAAAGGCCCTAAACTCGGGCTTGCAGCTAAAGCCGTTGTCCTTGATCATCTGCTCGATCAGGCCCTGCGTGGTGGCACCCTGGCTCACGCCAATGACCTTGCCGTCCAAGTCCTCAATCGAGGTAAAGCCCGAACGCTTCTTGACCATGAGTCCCACGTAGTCGGTGCGGTACGGCGTCGAGAAATCCCAGCTCTTCTTGCGCTCGTCGGTGATGGTGTAGGTCGCTGCGACCACGTCGAGTTGGCCGTTATCGATCAGCGGGCCGCGTGTCTTGGGCGTTACGTCGGTAAACTCGACAAGCTCCTGGGCACGGGCTTCCTTGTAGCTCACGCCAAAGACGGCGGCGGCGATCTGGTAGCACAAATCGACTTCCATGCCCTCAAAGCGGCCTTTGGCGGTGTCGTAATAGCCGTAGCCGGGAACATCTTTCTTGACGCCGGCATTCAGATGGCCGCGCGACTTGATGGCCGCAAGCTTGGATCCCTTGTCGGAACCCTCGCCGCTGGTGGAGTTGCCGCAACCGGTGAGCGCGGTCCCCGTCAGCGCGAGCATGCCAGCGCCCGCCAGCTGCAAAAAGTGACGGCGCGACACGGCCGCCCTCGTCATATCCGTCATGTCCATCACCGCGCCTAGTGCAGAATCTTGGACAGGAACTCGCGGCAGCGCGGGTTCTCGGGGTTATCGAAGAAGTGCTCGGGCGTGCCCTCCTCCAGGATGCGGCCGTCCTCCATAAAGATGACGCGGTCGGCCACCTGGCGCGCAAAGCCCATCTCGTGCGTCACGCAGATCATGGTGATGTCCTCCTGCGCGAGCTCAATCATAACGTCCAGAACCTCCTGGACCATCTCGGGGTCGAGTGCCGAGGTAGGCTCGTCAAACAGGATGATGGGTTGCTTGGTGCACAGGGCGCGGGCGATGGCGATACGCTGCTGCTGACCGCCCGAGAGGTTCTGCGGATACTCGCCGGCCTTATGCGCCATGCCGACGCGCTTGAGCGCGGCGATGGCGATCTCGGTCGCCTCCTCCTTGCTCTTCTTTTGTAGCTTGATGGGCGCGAGCGTCAGGTTGCCCAGCACCGTCATGTTGGGATACAGGTTGAACTGCTGAAACACCATGGAACTATACTTGCGAGCCATCTCCAGGTGGTTCTTTTTGGTGAGCGGCGTACCGTCGATGATGACCTCGCCCGACGTGGGCTCCTCAAGATAATCGACACAGCGGATGAGCGTCGACTTACCCGAGCCGGAAGGCCCGATCATTACGAGCTTCTCGCCGCGCTTGACGGTGAGGTTGATATCTTTGAGCACATGCAGGTCGCCAAAGTACTTGTTGAGATGCTTGATCTCGATCATGTCTGCCATGAATGTCCCTTCCCTGCGTTTACACGAGTTGAACTATTGTACGGAAAGAACCACGTTTCCGCAGCCCACACTACATTCCCGTAAAGAACCCGCAATCTTCCACCCACTCATTGGGGACGGACTTAAATGAGTACCCCCGTGGGTACTCATTTAAGTCTGTCCCCAATGGGCATCGAAAATAATACAACCGCCCTTGTTGAGCATAAGTCAGCGAAAACCCGTACACGCGAGCAAGGTGACGTGAAATGAAAGGGCGCAGACCTTATGGTCGCGCCCTTGAAATTGAACGTCAGATTGCCGCGTGTACGGGTTTACAGCGTCGAGCCGTTACGCGGTTTGGTAAAACCGCGTAACAAATTACGCGAGTTTGGCTCCGACGATCTTGGCCGCGGCGGGCTTGTCGAAGTTGCCGCCAGTGGCCTTGCCCAGAGCGCCCATGACCTGGCCCATCTGCTTCTTAGATGTGGCACCCAGCTCGGCGATAACCTGCTCGATCAGGGCCTCGAGCTCCTCGCCCGAAACCTGCGCGGGCAGCAGACTCTCCAGAATCTTGACCTGCTCGGTCAGGTTGTCGGTACGCTCCTGGTCGGTGCCGGCCTTGATGGACATCTCCAGCGTCTCGCTCGTCTGCTTAATCAGACGCTTGATCATGCTGTTGACGTCTTCCTCGGTCACATCGCGACGCTCGTTGACCTCGATGTTCTTCACTTCGGCCTTAACCTGGCGAATGATGGACAGGCGAACCTTGTCCTTGGCCTTCATGGCCGCGATCATTTCCTTCTGCAGCTCTTCGTTGGTCATCTGCAAATCCTCCTCAATAGTGCGGGCGACACTCACACGAGCGCCGCCCCATGATTACTCAGTCGTCGACGAATTGTCGGTCGAACTCTTGGTGACGCCCTTCAGGCTGACGTTGTACGGCACGTCCTTGGGCATGGGGTTAACGGTGATGTCGGCGTCCTTCTTGTACTGCTCCAGCCACTCGCTGTACGCAGTGCTGGCCGCCTGCGTCTTCACCACGTTGGAGACGTACTTCTTGATGTCCTTGGGTACCTGCTTGATGTCATCGACCTGATTATCGACATGGAAGTAGTCGGTGCACTTGATGATGTGGTAACCATACGTCGACTCGACCACGTCGCTCACATCGCCCTTGTTGAGCCCCTCGAGCGCTGCCTGATAGCTGTCGACGAAGGTGGTGAGCTTGTCCCAGCCCACATCGCCCCTCTTCTCCTTGGAACCGGTGTCGTCGGAATACTGCTCCACGGCGTCTTCGAAGCTCAGCTCGCCGGAGTTAATCTTGTCCAGGCACTCCTGCGCCTTGGCCTTGGCGGCAGCCTTGTCCTCGTCGGATGCGTCGGAATCGACCTTGATCAGGATGTTCGACGAGCGGCGGGCATCGTTGTACTTCGACAGGTTCTCGTTGATGTAATCGACGATCTCGCTGTCCTCGGTCTTGCTGGTAGGCGCCACGGCTTCCTTGAGCTTTTGCTGCGCCAGGCTCTCCTTGAGCGAGCTCTTATAGGTGTCCTCGGTGTGGCCGTAGGTCTTAAGGGTCTTCTTAAAGGTCTTGGCGCCGCCCGCGCTCTTGCACGCGTCCTTCCAAGCCTTCTCGACCTCCTCATCCGACACCGTCACGCCGTTTTCCTTCTGCGCCTGCTGAAGCAGAATCTGCTGCGTGTAGGAATCGATGAGCTGCTTGCGATACTTCTTGGGCGTAAGGTCGTTGTTGACCAGGTACTGCGCCCAATCCTTGTCCTTGGTATAACCATAGGACGTGCGCATGCTCATGATCTGCTTGGTCACGGTGTCCTCGGTGAGGTTGGTGCCGTTGATGGTGGCGGCAACACCGCCGGTCAGCTTGTAGCCCGAGGTGTCCTCGGTCTGCGACATAAGGCCGGAGCATGCCATGGCCGAGACGGAAAGCAGCATCGCCAGCACGCCGATGACCACCAGAACGATCTTGACGGTCTTAGACACGTACGTCTTGCGCTGCTTCTTACGAGAGCTCGACGCGGCGCGGGCCTGCTGCTCGGGCGTCGGTACGGCCTCGGAGTTCTTTTTCTTGTTTGCCATAGTTGGCCTTTCGCATCACGAATCGAACAAACGCCATTGTGTCACAACGCAGCCCCCGCGACAAAGGGGCAACCCTGGCACTTGGGGACGTTCCTTTTCTGCCGGCAGTTAGGGACAGTCCCCAAGTGCCGGCTTTAAAAGTGGCGGCGGATGGCGTCGACCATGCCTTGGGGCGTGGTCTGGCCGAGCACATCGGCTGCGACGTCCGCGTCCATAAAGATATTCATGAGCGCTTGCAGGGCCTCGACCTGGCCGCCCGGCTCGGCAATGCCCAAATTGATGACGATCTGCGCCGGCACAGGGGCACCCATGCCCGCCATAGCATTGAATGTCACGGGCGTGGCCGGCTTCACCACCGCGATGTAGGGCTTAGCCACAAACCCCGGATCGGTATGCGGGATGGCAATGTTGGCCGCCGGCATGGCAAGCCCCGTGGGATAGGCATCCTCGCGCGTGCGGACGGCGTCGAGCCAACCGGTGCCAATGTAGCCGCGTGGGGCAAGTTCGCCTTCGAGTCGCGCAAACACCTCGGCGGGCGTCGCGCACTCCCAATCAAAAAACACCAGCTCAGGCGTAAACAGTGCTTCGTTATCCGCCATACCGTCCTCCAAAGTTGCATGAGGGCCACAATGCTCAATATGATAGCGAAACGGGGTATGCAAGGTCAGCCGAGGATCCCGATGAGCTCGAGTGCGCGCGCGGGCGTCAAGCATACCTCGGGCATCGTCTCCAACATGCGTCGGTCGCTCGTGACTACGTAGTCAACATCCGCCGTATCGCCCGAGGCGATAATGAGATTGTCCTCGAGGTCCGGCATGCGCTTGCCAAGCATGCGCGCCATCTCGCACTCCGCCATCGAAAGCGGGGAAGCCGTTGCCACCTGCATCATATGCTCGACGCATGCCCATGCAGCCGGACCGAACGAAGCGTTAATCCCACTCACATTCCGTCGAGCTAGACGCCGAGGCAAGATGTAGAACACGTCCTTTGCCGTCGTTGGCGCGTACAGAAGGTCGATCTTTCCCGCTTCGGCCAGTTCAACCAATCTTCTCACGTTGTCGAATGCGCCCTCTTGCAGGTAGTAATCAAGCCAAACATTCGTGTCCACCAAGAGCCGCTTTGCCTCAATCATCGGCAATTCGCCTCTATGTCGGCAATCATCGCGTCATACATATCATCGCGTACGGCATCCCAGTTGTCCGCCGATGATTCGCCTGGCGCAAAATCTGAGAAGCTCAACCCCAATGAGGAAAAAGCCAGACCACACCCCTGTTCGGCAAGACTCTTCGCACGGGGCGTCTCGCACTTATCCGTCACCATAAATCCCGGCAACGTTTGATGCTCGGCAAGATAGGTCCAAAGCGCACGAATGGCGTCACTCGGCCCCAGCCCATTACGAGTCAGGACCGCATCGCCACCGGCCTTGAGCATAGGGTCGATTCGTGTGTTGAGCTGCACCGTTGCTGTACCCATAGCGGCTCCTCTCTACTTGCTAGCAGTATAGCAAACAGAGCAGACCACACAAAAGGGCCCCGCCCGCGCACGGACAGGGCCCTATCAGATTTTCTAGATCGCTTACGTCCCAAAGAACGCTCAATGAGCCCTCTTACACACGACTAGCGTGCCGGATCAATTGCGACCTTGCCGCTGTCCAGCACATGGACGCGGCCGTCGGCGAGCATTTGCACGACCTCGGGATACAGCACGTGCTCAATCGCGTGGATGTGCTCCTCGAGCGTGTCGACATCCCAGCCTTCCTCGACAGTCAGCGCACGCTGGGCGATGATGGGGCCGTTGTCGTAAATCTCGTTGGCAAAGTGCACGGTCACGCCGGTCACCTTGACGCCACGCGCAAAGGCATCGTCAATCGCATGCGCGCCGGTAAAGCTCGGCAGCAGCGCCGGATGCAGGTTGACCACGCGATTGGGGAACGCCGCCAGCAGCGGCGTGTGCACCATGCGCATGTAGCCGGCCATGACCACATATTCGCAGCCGCGCTCGAGCAGCTCGTGCGCGATGATCTCGTCAGCCGCGATGGGGTCGGCATAGACATCCTTGGACAGCGTGAGTGTCTGGATGCCCGCACGCTCGGCGCGCTGCAAGCCCTTGGCCGAAGGACGGCTCGACACCACGAGCTCAATCGAAGCGTTGAGCTTGCCGGCAGCGATCAGGTCGATCAGCGCCTGCAGGTTGGTACCAGAACCGCTGATGAGCACGCCAATCTTGAGCGGCTCAGCCGTATCAGTGCCGGTCGGACGGGTGTAGGGCACATAGCCCAGGCCCTCACCAGCAGCCATCTGCTCGTTAGCGCTCATCGGAGTACACGACCTTACCGGAACCCTCGACGCACTCGCCCACGCGGAACGGCTTCTCGCCCAGCGCGACCAGGGCCTCGGTCACGGCGGCCTCGTCCTCGGGGGCGACGATCAGGCACAGGCCGACGCCCATGTTGAAGGTCTTGCATGCCTCGTTGGGCGCGAGCTCGGCCTGACGCGACACGTAAGTAATGACGGGCGGAACGCCCCATCCCATCTCGGCGCCGTTGCGGGTGACCACGGCGTCGACGTCGTCGGCGAGCGCGCGGTTGAGGTTCTCGGTAATACCGCCGCCAGTGATGTGGGCGATGGCGTGCACGTTGGCGCCGCCGCGCAGCAGCTCCAGGATCGGCTTGACGTAGATGCGCGTGGGGGCCAACAGAGCGTCTGCCAGCGATGCACCGCCGAGCTCCTCGAGCGGACGGCTCAGCTCCTCGGCCTTAGCGACGGCCTCGGGCGTGCCCGGCTTAACGCCGTCGACGCCAATGACCTTACGCACGAGCGAGTAGCCGTTGGAGTGCACGCCGGTGGAAGGCAGGCCCAGGATCACATCACCCGGGCGGACGTTTGCGGGGTCGAGCATCTTGGGACGGTCGACGACGCCCACGGTAAATCCGGCAAGGTCGTAGTCGGCAGGAGCCATGACGCCCGGGTGCTCGGCCATCTCACCGCCCACGAGCGCGCAGCCCGCGAGCTTGCAGCCGTCGGCCACACCCTTGATAATCTTTGCCATGTGCTCGGCCTCGATGTGACCGATGGCAACGTAGTCCAGGAAGAACAGCGGCTCGGCGCCCGAAGCCAGAATATCGTTGACGCACATAGCGACCAGGTCCTGGCCAACCGTCTCGTGACGGTCCATGATCTGGGCGAGCACGAGCTTGGTGCCCACGCCGTCGGTACCGCTAATCAGGATCGGGTCTTCCATATCCTTGAGCGCGGCGGCCGAGAACAGGCCGCCAAAGCCGCCGATGCCACCGATAACCTCGGAACGGTTAGTGTCCTTGACCATCTGCTTAATCGCGTCGACGGCGCGACCGCCCTCGGCGGTGTCGACGCCGGCGTCCTCGTACGTCACATGCTTGCTGTCGCTCATCTGAGCCTTCCTCTCCCACTACCGTGGCGCCGCACGGGCGCCAAACGGTGCTCATAGTTGCGTTCATTTCGGCGCGCGCCATAACAGCACGCGCCGTCATATCAACAAAACAGCAGGTAAAACCTACCAAAATTAACCTGTCCCCATATGGCAGGTTTTATGCCTCGCCGTGCTCCTCTTCCCAGCTGCGGTCGTCGTATTTCTCGATCACGGCGTCGTCGTCAAAGTGCAGCGGCTTGTCCAGGTTGCGGGGCTTAAAGCCCTCCATAAACTTGTCGCGGCCAAAGCTCTCGGGAATCGCCACGGGGTAGCGGCCGGTAAAGCACGCATCGCAGTAACCGCCCTTGGGCATGACCTTAAGCAGGCCCTCGACCGAAAGGAAGGCCAGCGAATCGGCGCCGATATACTCGCAAATCTCGTCGACCGTCTTGTTGGCGCTGATAAGCTGCGACTGCACGTCGGTATCGATACCGTAGAAGCACGGCCAGATGACCTCGGGCGAGTTGATGCGGATATGAATCTCCTTGGCGCCGGCGTTGCGCAGCATCTTGACGAGCTGCACCATGGTGGTGCCGCGCACGATGGAGTCGTCGATGACGACCAGGCGCTTGCCCTCGATGTTGTCGCGCAGCGGGTTGAGCTTCATGCGCACGCCCATGGCGCGCAACTCCTGCGTAGGCTCGATAAACGTACGGCCCACGTAGCGGTTCTTGATAAGGCCCTCGCCAAAGGGAATACCGCTCTCGTGCGAATACCCCTCCGCAGGCGGCAGGCCGGAGTCGGGCACGCCGATGACCAGGTCGGCCTCGACAGGCTCCTCATGTGCCAGCTGACGACCCATGTCGTAACGGCAGGCATAGACGCTCTTGCCGTTCATGATGGAGTCGGGGCGGGCAAAGTAGACCTGCTCAAAGATGCAGTTGGCGGGCTCTTCGGCTGCAGGCACGCCCTGCTCGGATACCAGGCCCTCGGCGCTGATGCGCAAGATCTCGCCGGGACGGACGTCACGGACGTACTCGGCACCCACGATGTCGAGTGCGCAGGTCTCGGAAGCAACGACCCAGCCGCCGGCGCGCGTGACACGGACGGCGGAGTCGACCGTCGCGGCGCCGTCCTGCGACGGCAGCTGCGAAACGGCTGCGGCATCGGCCTGGTCCAGACCCTCGTCCACCAGCTTGCCCAGCACGAGCGGGCGAATGCCGTGTGGATCGCGGAATGCGTAGAGCGCCTGCTCGTTGATGAGCGTCATGGCGTAGCCGCCGCGCACGAGCTCCATGGTCTTGCGAATACCCTCGCGCAGGTGGCCCGTACGCTGGGTAAAGTAGCCGATAAGCTTGGTCGCGACCTCGGAATCCGAATTGGAGAGGAACGGCACGCCCAGCTCGATCAGCTGACGGCGCAGCTCGTCGGTGTTGACGAGGGTGCCGTTGTGCGCGAGCGCGATAATGACGCTATTGATGGTAGAGAGGTGCGGCTGAGAGGCTTCCCAGCTCTTGGCGCCGGCAGTGCCGTAGCGCACATGACCCACGGCCAGCTGGCCGGAGAGCGTCGACAGGTCGGCGTTGGAGAACACGCGGTCGAGCAGGCCCAGATCTTTGCGGACCATAACCGTGCCGCCGTCACCCACGGCGATTCCAGCCGATTCCTGGCCACGGTGCTGCAGCGCACGCAGGCCAAAGTATGTCAGTCGAGCCACGTCGCGATCGGGCGCCCATACGCCGAAAATGCCACATTCCTCATGCAGCTGGTCGGAGTCCGGATCATACGTCGACATGGTGTTCACCTGTCCCGCGGCACGCTCGGCCGCGCGGATGGTTTCTTGAGACATGGCATCCCCTCAGAGCCTCGTTATTTGGCGTTACCTGCCCTATTATACGCACGGCAAGACAAGCACTCCCGCGCATGAACAGCGCTTTTTAAAAGCCCACCGAGCTTATAATCCGTTTTGCAGCCAAACATTTTATCGGTCTGTCCAGTGTAAGTGCCCGCGCCCCCAGATGGCCGCCGCGTCCGCCGTTGGGGATTACAAAGTTGCAATTGGGACGTTCGCCCTGTCTTTTGGCAGGTCGGCGGCGTATCCTTATAACCTACAACAAAGCGAGAAAGGTTCTGTATGGATCGAAACGAACTCGACCCCAGCGTCCCCAGCGCCACAGAGGTCAAGAAGATTCCCCTCATCATTAAGGTGTACGCCGTCCTGTGCATCCTTTCCGGCGTGGGCACGCTCCCGTCGGTCGCTGCCTTTATGTGGCAGGTCATCACGGCACTTGTTAACGGCAACGCCACCGAAAAGCTCGGCGACAACACGCTCGTCGCAGTCGGCCTTATCGTCGCCGGCATCATGCTCTCTGCGACAAGTGCCGTCATCTTAATCATCTTTGGCCTGGACCTTATCAAAAACCAGCGCCGCAACGCCGCCCGCCTGTCCTACATCCTTATTGCATTCACCGTCGTCGAGCTTTTGGTCGACGTGATGCTCCAGGGCATCGGGCCCTTCCTGCTGCGTCCCGCGATCCAGCTCGGCATCCTTGTTGCACTTTCGGCAACCGTCGACCCCACGCTGCGTCAGGAGCGCGAACTGCAGCGCCGCCTGCAGGAGATGCTCGACCGCGACGCCGCCGCCGAGGGCATGCTCGGCCGCGATGAAACCGGCGAGGGCTACATCAAGCTCAACTACTTCAACCTGTTCTGGGTGTTCTTTGTCTGCTGCATACTCGGCCTGATCGCCGAGGACATCTGGCACATGACGGTCGACGACCCGGGCGTCTATCAGAACCGCGCCGGCATGCTGTTTGGCCCCTTCAGCCCCATCTACGGATTTGGCGCCGTGCTCATGACCATGGTGCTTAACCGCTTCTACAAAAAGAACCCCATCATCATTTTCCTGGTGAGCGCCCTGCTCGGCGCCAGCTTTGAGGTGTTCGTGGGCTGGTTTATGCAGACCGCGTTTGGCGTGGTCTCGTGGAGCTACTCGCACATAACGCTGTTCGGTTTGCCCGATCCGCTCGTGGTCCTCACGGGCGGACGCACCTGCACGGGCTTCGCCTGCCTGTGGGGCCTGGGCGGCCTCATCTGGATCAAGCTGCTGCTGCCGAGGCTGCTTAAGCTTATCAACAAGATCCCCTGGAAGAGCCGCTACTCGGCCACCGTCATCTTTACCGTTATCATGCTGGTCGACGGCGTCATGACGCTGCAGTCGCTCGACTACTGGTACCAGCGCGTTAACGACACGGAGCCGGACATTCCCGTCGCACAGTTCTACGGAGAGCACTTCGATAACGAGTACATGGAAAACCGCTTCCAGAGCATGACCATGAGCCCCAAGGATGCGACGCGCGTGTAGCGCCCACCGCGCCCAAAACGCAAAATGCCCGCCGGTATCACACGTACCGGTGGGCATTTTTATAAACGATCCTTCTATCGACGCAAGCCTCTACGCCTCGCGCTCGACCTCACTCACGCATTCGTTCTTAATGGTGCCAACGAGCGCCTGCAGCGCATCGACCACGTGCGGGCGAATGTCCCCGCCGATGAGCACGAGCATGATGTCGTCACCTACGGCAAGCTCGCCGCTTGCCAGCCACACACGCACATAGCCGATACCCGGCATCGCACGCGTCGCCTCGATAGCAGCCTGCACCTTCTGAGCATCGAAGCCAAACACCATGCCGCCCACCTTATGCCCAGGCGCCACGCCATCGGCCTCGACTCCGCGCACCTCAGCCTTGGGCGTCGCGCGCACCACACCGTTATGCGTCAGATACATCCCACAGCCTGCCGCCGAAGCATCGGCCTTGGCCTCGCGCAGCCAAGCATCAATCGAAGGCATCAATTTGCCACTCTCGAGCATCATTTCTCCCTTACCGTCGTCGAGTAGCCAATTTGGGACGGGGCCTTTTTAGCTACTCTCGAACAACTTATTCCTCGACCGGCGTGAGCACCATGACGGCGCGTGTGTTGCTCAGCGACAGCGAACGACAGGTCACAAGCGTTACAACCTTAGTTGCCGAAGCGGCACGATCGGTGGCATCACTCGCCACGGCAGAAGCGCCGTCGAGCATCTCGGACAGGTAGTTCTTGAGTCCGTCGTCGCCCTCAAAATTGGTCGTGCGCGCCTTGGCATACGTGTCCTCGACCACCTTGGTCGCCAGCGGACGCAACTTATACGTCGCATCGCGCGTGATGTAGTACACGTATTCAATGCTATCGAACGTTGCCTGGTCAGTCGTATCCGAAATCACGTTGAACATCGACCCATCGTTCATATGGTGGCCGTAGATCGTGGTCTGCTGGTCGACCATTCCCGGCGCGGTGTCATCGCTATCCAAGAAGATGGCACCCGAGGCGTTAGACGTGCCATCGAACAGCGTGTTGAGGTATTTGGAGTTGTTGTTGGTCTGCACCACGGGATAGTTGATGTTGGTTCCCGGCACGTAAATCCAACCCACAATCTCGGGGTTCGTCTGAGCAAGCGCATCAAAGTCGATAATCGGCACGCCGCTGGCGTCCTTATCGCTTACATATTGCTTCTCGATTTTCTGATACGAATCGCTCGCCTGCTTATAGCCAATCTGGGCATTAATAAAAATAGCGGCGGCGGCGACAATCAGACCGATACCGATGATGATGAGCAGAATGGGAATAATGGAGTGGCGCTTTTTGCGCGGCGGCTCGGTGCGATCCGACGGCGCGGCATGCGATGAAGACCGGGGCGGCTTCTTAGCGGAGCTATAAGACGAAGGACGATATGCGGCCGGCGCGTCCTGTCGACGATGCGTCGCCGGTGTCACGGGGCGCGGCGCGCGCGGCTGCTGAGGAGAGGATGTCCGACCCTGCTGTGCCGCACGGGCAGCACCCGGCTTCGACGGATTGGGAATCTGAGAAGCCTTGAATCGTTTTCCCTGATAATCGGACATGGCTCTCCTTATACTGCGGTGAAACGGCGGAACGCTTAGGCGTCAGCCATCTCCTGCTTCATCTTTTCGATAACCTTGCGGTACTCGGGGTCGCATGCGCCCAGAATCTGCGTGGCGTAAATGGCAGCGTTCTTGGCACCGTTGATGGCCACACAGGCAACGGGCACGCCCGAAGGCATCTGCACCATCGACAGCAGCGAGTCCATACCACCCAGATCGCTCGTCTTCATAGGCACGCCGATGACCGGCAGCGGCGTAAAGGCCGCCACGACACCGCCCAGGTGAGCAGCCTTGCCGGCAGCAGCGATAATCACCTTGATGCCGCGGTCGGCAGCAGTCGAGGCCCACTCATGGACCTTCGCCGGCGTGCGGTGCGCACTTGCAATCACGAGCTCATAGGACACGCCCAGTGCCTCGAGCTCGGCGGTGCAACCTTCCATAACGCCCAGATCGGACTTGGAGCCCATGATGATCCCGACAACCGGCTTCTGATCTGCCATAAACAAAGACCTCCTGTTGAGAGCGGTGACGCGGCGAATCCGCGACCCTTAACTGCAAATAATTCAAGTATAGCCGCCGATGCCGATGTGTTCGGCGGGAGACGGAACGCTTTGCGAGATTAAGGCCGAAGGGTCGGAGCTTTCCGCCTACATTCAAAAAGCGTGCCCACCGTCCTTGGGTGGGACGGCGGGCACGCTTGCTTAGCTGTTGCTGGGGCTACTTAGCCTTGCTGCGACGATGGAAGAAAGCGCCGATCGCGGCGATGATGGCGCCAAGACCACCGACGGTCGCGACGGTCGCCGCCGTCTGGTCTCCGGTATTGGGAATCGCCGAACCGTTCTTCTTGCTGCCCTGGGCCTTGTCGCCTGCGGGCTTGCCCGCCTGGTTGCCGCCGTTCGAGCCATTGCCGGAACCCTGGTTGCCCGAGCCGCCCTGATTGCCGGAATCGGCATCCTTGAGGCTCTCAATAGCCAGCTTGAGCTGGTCATAGGCCGCCTGGAGCTGGGTGTCGGAAGCATTCTCATCACCCAAGACGTCCTCGGCGTAGGTAATGGCATCCGTCAGGGCCTTGACAGACTCGGCCGTCTTGCCCCTGGTGTCAGCCTCCTTCGCCTGCTTGACCAGGGCCTTGAGCTGCTTCTTAGTCGGATTCTCGACCGGGGCCACCGGGGTCTTCTCGAGCGCGCCGCGGGCGCTCTCGAGCGCCCTGAGCGCCTGGTCGACCTCGTCCTGCGTGGCTTTCTCGTCGCTCAAGATGGCGCGGGCGCTCGCCAGGGCGTTCTCGAGCGCCGTCCAGGAGGCCTCGGTGTAGTCACCGGCCTTGAGGTCGCCGGCAGCAACCTCGGCATCAACCTTTTCGATCGCGGTAGCGAGATCATCCTTCGCCACCGGATCGGGGACGGCCGTACCGTAGAACTTGAGCTCCGCCATGCTGCAGTAGGCATCAACGTTGCCACCGCCGGCGTGAATCACCTTGACGGTCACGTAGCGACCGCGCGCGGCGCCAAAGCTCATCTGTTTCCAGTCGCCACGGTCGGTGAGCACGCGGCCGTCGTTGTCGAAGGCGAACGTACCCATCGACGCGGCGGTGCCCATCTCATAACCGTCGGCAGTGTCGGAGACCAGTATCTCGGCCTCGAAGATATCGCCGTTAGTGCCGCCGTCCTGGCGCGGCAGGAATGTAACGTCGGTGAGATCGTAGTCGCGGCCCAGGTCGACACTCAGATACTGGGGCATACCGGTCCCATGGGCCCAGTCGCTGTGCCAAAGCGTCCGCTCGTCGCCGTCGAGAGCGTTGACGGCGTTGCTGCCCTCGTAGTCGGCCTCACTCGAGAAGCCGGCCACCTTGACGTTCTTGCGGTTCTCGGGCGTGTTGATAAGAATCTTCTCATCGACAGGGCGCATCTTGAGGCCGTCGATTGCCTTCTCGATCTTGGCTGTGGCGTCTGCGACATCCTTCTTGCTATAGCTGCCTTGGCCGCCGTCGAGGAGCTTCTGAGCCGCCTCGACCGCAGCGGTGAGAGCTGCATAGGAATCCTTAGTGTAGACGGACTCGCTGTAGCCCGCGGCCTTGGAAAGCGCCGCCACGAGCGCAGAGGTATCGACACCAGCCTTGACCTCGACCTCATAGGATGCGGTCTTGGAGGGGTCGAGTACCGACGCCACCGTGATCTTTGCCTTGCCGGCCTTGTTGGCACGCAGGTAGTAGCTCACGCTATCGCCAGCCTGAACAGCGGAGACGCTTACCACAGAGGGGTCGGAGCTCTCGACCGTCACATAGGGGTAGCCGGCGCTCTCAGGCGTGGCCTTGGCGTCGACGAGCGTAACGTCGCCTTCAAAGAACTCGGTCTGGTTCTTGCCTAGCTCGACACCCTCGATGGCCTCGACACCCTGCGTGTAGTTGAAGTTGACCTCACGCAGTGTGAGCATCTGGTCACCCGATGCCTCAAGCGGCGTGACCTCGACCTTGGTCGCCTTCTTGCCCTTGTTCTCGGCAGAGAGGCCAAAGGCGTAGCGAGCCCGGAAGGAATCGTACTCCCCGCCCGCGAACTCTTGGGTTGAGCCATCCTCGAACGTCACGACAGCCTTGATCTTCTGCACGGTTCCGTTGCCACCGTTGCGGTTAACGACCTCGACACTATCGAGTTTCGACGGCGTCTTAAATGCGAATGTCATCGTGGTGGGAAGCTTCACGTAACTCGGAAGCTTACCCTCGCTGTCATAGTTGGGCTCCCAGTTCCATAGGAACTCAAAGCCGTTGTCGCCCTCGTTATTATCGAACAGCGCGTTATAGCTCTTCTGCTGGATAAGTTTCTCGACGTTGGTCCCGTCGTCAGTCGTGAGCTCATCGTTGGTCATCGTGATGTTGAAGGCATCCTGACCGTACTCGGTGACCGTTGGCTGAGGAACATCCGGCATCGTCACTGTGCCGTCGCTCGCAAACTCAAGTGCGTCGCATGCCGGACCGATGAGCCAAGATGTCGAGGGCAGTTCGACCTTGCCGGCGGTCTTGGCCTTGAGCTTGAAACTCGCCACCGCGCCGGTACCGTTGTAGAGCTTGCCATCGCCGCGGTTGGCAAAGGCGAGATTGATAGTCTGCGTTCTGTCCGCGAACTGGACCTTCTCGCGAGACAGGTTCTCCATGCCGGCAGTCGAGCCGTCCTGCGCGATGCTCTCGGACACAAACTCGAACTGGTCGCTCTTGAAGTTGACGAGAGCGCCCAGGGCGTTGACGTTCTTGGCGTCGGCCGCATAGACATCAACGGTGATCTCATCACCGGCCTCGACCTCGGTCTTGCTCGGAATCACCGCGAGCGAACCTGCGACCTTGCCCTTTTGTTTAGTGCCGCCGTCAAGACCCGCCATGGTGAACGAGTAATCGTAGACGTCGTAAACGCCGTTATCGTTGAGGTCGGCGAAGTGGTCGCGGATCTGCGAACCGAACGTCGGGGTATCGGGATCGCGATTCTCGAGGCCCAGATAGTTCTTCATGTTGGAGTAGTCTCCGTCGGAGATCGTGGCCTTGTTGAGGTTGGAGCCCACGGCGAAGCCATCCGTGCCGTCGGTCTTGTAGATGGCAATCTCGGACGCGGAGAAGAAATTGCCGACCGAGGCGAGCGGTGTCATGCGCATGTAACGGGCGGCCACGGTGCCGTCAAACGCTACCGTCTTACAATCAGCGGAACGTGCCCAATCGACCTCCTGGCTCGTCCAGTGGACGCCATCGAGACTCGTCTCAACACGCATCTTGGTCACAGTGCCGTTGCCGGCGTCATCGCGCGGATAGTACTCGAGCTTATCGAGCTTGTAAGCGCGTCCATAGTCAACGGTAAGCGCCTTGCCCAGATCGTTGCCACCGGAGTGGAAACCGCCGTCGCCCGACTGGAACTCATGGTCGAAGGCGAGCTCGGCCTTATGGCTGCCGTAAAGCGAGCCCTCCCAGGTGATTTGCTCGGCGTCGGGGACGTTCCGCCACGGATCAAGTGCGGAGTTCGCCTCGAGCACATCGCTCCAGGCGGAGTAACCCTCGGCGTTGCGCGAACGAATCTGGTAGGTGTGCTTGCTATTGTAGGCGAGGTCGGTGTGTGTGAACTCGGCCGCATCACCCACGGCAAACACAGTGCCGTCGACCTTAAGGTCGTAGGAGGTAGCACCATCGACCTTTCCCCAGGTGAGCTTGATGCTCGTTGGGGTCGTGACGTCCTCGGGGGCAGCAAGGTTCGTGGGTGCGGAGAGGTTCTCGTTGAGGCGATCGGCTGTGAGCGTGGCGTCGGCGTTCACGAAACCGCCCAGCTCAAGCGTCTGCGCCGCTGCAGCAACATCGGTCTTCGCGAACTTGACGTAGACCTTGGGGTTCGTGGTGATCTTGGTGTTGTTAAAGCTCTCGCCCTGCTCGGCCTCGGTGCCGTCCGCATCGCTGCCGTAGTGGTTGAGGTTGGGGGTCTCGCTGTAGAAGTAGACCGCCTGGCCGGCCTCGGGGGTCGCGGCGTCAAAGGTCTCCTGCGAGTCGACCTCAATCACGTTGAGTGCGGATCCGCCGTTCTTGGCGACAACGCTCGTGGGCTCGGCGGACACATTGGCCACGAAGGTCGTGGTGCGGTTGGAGTCGTAGCCGTTGTAGCCGCCCTGCGAGGCCTCGGCGGTAAAGGTCGCGGTGCCGCCTGCGGCCTTGGAGCTGTAGACGGTGCTCACATGCTCACCGTAGGAGATATTGTCGATCGTGCCGTAGGAATCGTCCTCAGTCGTGTTGTTTTCGATGGAGGAGCCGTCGTCCTCGTACTGCGTAAAGGTGCCGTCGCCCTCGGTGGCGAAGAACTCGACGATACGCTGACTGCGGTCGGTACCCTTGGTGTTGGTGCCGCTCACTGCCTCGGGGTTGTTGTTCTCGGCGTACATCGGCACGATAGCGTTGGCCTTCACAAACAGCGGCAGCTTCCAAAGCGGAGCCTCGTAGTTGTTGAGAACCTGGCCGCCGCGATACTGCTTACCCGAGAAGTAGTCGATCCAGATGGTGGGATTCTCGTCGGTGCCGTAGTTGGGGAGGTAGATCCCATTGCGAATGTCGTTGCCGTTCTCATCTGCCTGGGTATCCTGATACACCGGTGCCACTAGGAAGTTCTCACCGAACATATACTGGTACTGCGTCGAAGTGCTTGCGGCGTACTCGGAGTTGTCGGAAAGCAGCATGGCGCGGATCATGGGCAGGCCGGCATCGCCGTTACCCGTGTCGATGTTGGCCGCCGAGGCCGCGCTCGTGTAGATATAGGGCATAAGCTGCGCCTTGAGCTTGAGGTAGAAGCGCGAGATGCCTGTGTAGGGATCGCCGTGCGTCATGGGCGATTTACGGTAGGTGCCCCAACCGTCCATGTCAAGCATAGAGGGGGTGAACGTCTTCCACTGGTAGTCACGCGCAGAGATGATGGGGTCGCCGCCAAAGATGCCGTCCATGTCGGAGCCGATGTTGGGGTTGCCCGAAAGACTCTGACCGATATACGTGGGGATATGGAAGCGAATGTACTCCCAGTTACCGCCATACTGGTCGCCGGTCCAAATGCCGCCAAAGCGCTGCGTGCCGGCCCAACCATCGAGTGTGATGATGTTGGGGCGCTTGTTGGCGCCGGTCGTCACCGTGTCATAAGCTGTCTTGATGCCATTAAGACCAAAGGAGTAGCCAGATCCAACCCAGGCGACGTCGGTCTTAAGGGTAGAGATGCCTCCCGTCTTGACCTCGGCGTCGAAGTCGCGAAGCAGGTGCCACGGGGTCTCGGAGTTGCTGTCGGGCTCAAGGTTGGACTGGGTCCACAAGCCCGTGCTCACACCCTTGGAGTTGGCATACTCGGTGAACTTCTTAAGGTTGTCGACATTGGCACGCACAGCGTTAAGACGGTCGGCCGAGCTCGTTCCGTCGGAGTTGACGCCGCCGGTCTTGTAGTAACCGTTCTGGCCATAGCCGGCGCCGTAGCCGTCGTTCGGCAGGAACCAACCGAGCGGCATGTCGTTGTCCTCGTAGTCATCGATAACCTGCCGAGCAGAGAACTGGCGGTCGAAATCGGTCGCTTTCATGTTCTCGGTATCAACCGAAGGGCCCTCACCGTTGAGCGTCTCGGCCGCAAGTGTGCCGTCGAGCTTGTAGCCCGTCGACATGCCAGACTCGTACTTAACGTCGCCCTTCTCGCTCGAGGACTTGCTGCCCTTGGTCTCCCACTTCTTTTGACCCGAGGTCGTTGACCAGCCATCACGGTTATAGGCATTAAGATGACCAAGGTAGAACCCGTACTCGGGCAGCAGTACCGGGTTACCGGTCACCTTGTAGTAGTCCTGCAGCATCTCGGTTGCCACGTTCGAAGCGCCCTCGTTGGTCGCCACGAAGTAGTAGGCATCAAACTCATTCTCGCTGTGCAAAGTCGTGACCGTCGATGAGTCCGTGGAACCGAAGTCGTAGGAACCCTCTGCAAACGTGTTTCGGAGTACGCCGTAGCCGTCACTCGTCCAATAAAACGGGTTGGGCGAGGCAACGCCGCCATCAGTCCAGTTGTTCGTGTTGGAGATGGCGATGGTCTGGTTGGTGTGCAGGAAGCGTCCGTTCTGGGTGCCGCCGCCAAAGAAGTTCTCGGACTTCTCCTTGGCGAGCGTCTGGACGGTACCCTTCTTATCAAGGTCGAGGGACGCGGACTCGGAAACCACGACACGGTCGCCTGACTTGATACTCATCTTGCCAGTCGCCTTGTCCAGGATCACGGTCGCCTTTCCGCCGGTGATCTCGATAGTGTCGCCCTTGTCGGCAACCGTCGCGCTCGGCTTGCTGTAGGTGTCCGAGGTATCGGGCTGAGCCTGGATTTTAGCCGTGTGGGACTTACTGCGCGGTGTGGCGTAATCGGAAAACTCACCCTTGGGGTCGACGTTATAACGGAAAATACCGTCCTCGAGGAACGTAATACGGCCCTTGATGCCGTCAGCGAAATCGATGTCGACGACATTCGAGGCAGACTGGGACACGGTCGCTGAGTCGACGCCCTTGAGTGGCGTGGCAATCGCCTGCTGGGGATTGGCAAACACGAGCGTCGCTGCAGTGGCAACGAGGACCGCGCTTCCCTTCACCCACCGTTTCGTAAAAATGGAATTCCTGCGCACCCGGGCTCCTTTCTTCCGACATGCCGAGGACGCCCCCCCCCGGCAGCATGGGAAAACGTATCAAACGGGGATGTTCGGTACATTCCGCACAATGGGGCCACCCGTTACCAAGGGGCCAACTGGTAGTAACCAGATAGCCACCTACTAGGTCATATCAACATATGGGAGCACTTGCGCAACCAAGTTCGGAATTCCACCAGCGGCAGTAAAATGAGCGTCAACGGCAAGGTGGGCTTAATAAGCCATACCAATTGGTTCTTCAGTCAAATACCAATCTAGCAAAAATGTACTGTTTATCTGGTATTACACAGACCATACCTTTCCCTCGGGAACTGGGCTTCGCGAAGTTTCCCGAGGGAAAGGCTCGACCGCCGCCCCGCGACCTACCGGGGATTGCTATGACGTACGCTGGCTGATTTGGTTTGGAATGAGAGGTTGACGGAGGGTGGTGGACAGTTAGTTCAGATTTGTATTTTTTGGCCGGGTCCTTACGTGCAAACGTATCGTTTTGAAGCCGTTTTAGACCCAATAATGCTCCTTCCTCATTCCAGACTGAGCATCCTTATCGCATCAGACCGCCATAAACGGCTCATTTGAGCTCAAATCGGCCTTTTCCACCCTCACAAAAATACAAATCTGAACTAACTGTCCAGCGGCACTCTCAGCCAGCCACAAAAAGGTCCTCCGGTGAATACAATTCACCGGAGGACCCCACACAAAACGTGGGCTCTGCCCACACTCTCTTTTTTATTCAGCCCTAGTCATCGCGCAAAGCCCCTTCGGCAGCACACGGTACAACCGAGTCACCGTAGGCCGGGGTGGGAGGGGCGGAGTTTCCTCCTGAGCGACTCTGCTTGCAGCCGGAGCGAAAGGGGGAAATCTCCGCCCCTCCCGCCCCGGCCGGACAGCCCACGCTACACCGTGTACTGCGGCAAGTCCTGCAGGGCGATGACGTCCATGCCCATGTCGTTGGCGCTGCCGTGACCCTGCTGGTCCTCGCGCACCGCCTCGATGGCACTCACGTACGTGTTGGCAGCGGACATCGCGGTCACGCAGGTTACGCCGCGGCGCACCGCCTCGGTACGCAACAGATAGCCGTCGCCGCGCGAACCCGGACCGTACGGCGTGTTGATGATTACCGCAATCTTGCCATCGGCGATGAGGTCGCCGATGTTGGGGCGCTCGCCGTCGTGCGGGCCGCTGATCTTTTCCACGATCTCGCACGTCACGTTGCCTCCGCGCAGCACGCGCGCCGTACCCTCGGTGGAGCAGATGTCAAAGCCCAGGTAGCGCAGGATACGGGCGACCGAAAGAATATGCCGCTTATCGCGGTCGCACACGCTAATGAACACTTTGCCGGCGCTCGGGTCGGGCAGGTTGTAGTCGATCGCCAGCTGCGTCTTGGCGTATGCCTCGGGATAGCTCTTGGCGATACCCATGACCTCGCCGGTCGACTTCATCTCGGGCCCCAGGATAACGTCGGCACCCGGGAAACGACCCCAGGGCATGACGGCTTCCTTCATGCAGAACCAGTCCAGCTGACGTTCGTCGCTCGGCAGGCCCAAGCTCGCGATGGAATCGCCTGCCATGATGCGCGCCGCGCATTTGGCCAGCGGCACACCGGTGGCCTTGGAGATAAACGGCACGGTACGGCTGGCGCGCGGGTTGGCCTCGATCACGTAGACGGTCTCGCCCTTGATGGCATATTGCACGTTGACCAGACCGCGGACTCCCAGCGCCATCGCGATGCGGCGCGTGGTCTCGCGGAGCTTCGCCTGCAGGCTCTCGCTAAAGCTGAACGGCGGGATGCAGGTCGCGGAGTCGCCGGAGTGAATACCGGCTTCCTCGATATGCTCCAGGATGCCGCCGATGTATACCTCTTCGCCATCGCACAGGGCGTCGACATCGGACTCGATTGCGCCCTCCAGGAAGCGGTCCAGATACACCGGGTAGTCGGGGCTGATGCGCGCAGCCTCTGCCATGTAATCGCGCAGATGCTCGGCATCGTAGGCGATCATCATGCCGCGGCCGCCCAGCACGTAGCTCGGACGCACCAGCAGCGGGTAGCCGATGTGCGCGGCCACGGCCTCGGCCTCCTCAAACGAGGTTGCCTGGCCCGCCGGCGGATACATAATGCCCAACTTGTCGAGCAGGGCGGCGAAGCGCTCGCGGTCCTCGGCAAAATCGATGGCGTCGGGCTTGGTGCCCATAATGTTCACGCCGCTCTCCTCGAGCATGCGCGCCAGCTTAAGCGGGGTCTGGCCGCCGAGCGTCACCACGACGCCGTCGGGGCGTTCAACATCGATAACGTCCATGACGTCCTCGTAGGTGAGCGGCTCAAAGTACAAGCGGTCCGAGGTGTCGTAGTCGGTCGAGACGGTCTCGGGGTTGCAGTTGACCATGATGGTCTCGAAGCCGCGGGCCGCCAGCGCGTAGCTCGCGTGCACACAGCAGTAATCGAACTCGATACCCTGGCCAATGCGGTTGGGACCGGCGCCCAGGATCATCGCCTTGGGCTTGTCCGCCGGCGTGGTCTCGTCGGGAGCCACGCACTTCTTGGCATCCGGGCTCGTGCGGTAGATGTTCTCGTAGGTCTTGTAATGGTACTCCGTGGCGCTCGAGAACTCGGCGGCGCAGGTATCGACCGTCTTCATGCTGGGGACCACGCCCAGACCCTTACGGTAAGCGCGCACAAAGCGCTCGTCCGAGCCGGTCAGCGCGGCGATCTCGGCGTCGCTCGTGCCATACTGCTTGAGCAGGCGCATCGCGTCGACGTCGATGTCCTCCACGCGCAGGCCGCGGATGCTCTCCTGAACCTGCACCATATCGTTGATGCGGTTGAGATACCACGGATCGATACCGCAGATGGCATGGATGCGCGCGACATCCCAGCCACGGCGCAGGGCCTCGACCACAAAGAAGATGCGGTGCTCGGTCGAGGTGCCCACGGCCTGGGCGAGCTCGTCGTCGCTCAGCTTGTCGGCACCTTCCTTGCCACCGGCGCAGATGCCCTGGTGACCGTCCTCCAGTGAGCGCATGGCCTTGCCGAAGGCCTCCTCAAAGGTGCGGCCGATCGCCATAATCTCGCCCACGGCCTTCATGCGCGTGGTGAGCGTGGGGTCGGTACCCTTGAACTTCTCGAAAGCGAAGCGCGGCACCTTGACCACGCAGTAGTCAATCGTGGGCTCAAAGCAGGCAGGCGTTGCCTTGGTAATGTCGTTGACGATCTCGTCGAGCGTGTAGCCCACAGCCAGGCGCGCGGCGGCCTTGGCGATGGGGAAACCCGTGGCCTTGGAGGCCAGCGCGGACGAACGGCTCACGCGCGGGTTCATCTCGATGACAATCAGGCGGCCGGTCTGGGGGTTCACGGCAAACTGCACGTTTGATCCGCCGGTCTCGACGCCAATCTTCTCCAGAATGGCGAGCGACGCGACACGCATGCGCTGATACTCAAGGTCGGAGAGCGTCTGCGCCGGCGCCACGGTGATGGAGTCGCCGGTGTGCACGCCCATGGGGTCGAGATTCTCGATGGAGCACACGATGATGCCGTTGCCGGCGTGGTCACGCATGACCTCCATCTCATACTCTTTCCAGCCCTCGATGGACTCCTCGACCAGCACCTCGTGGGCAGGCGAGAGCTCCAGGCCCTGGCTCACGATGGAGACAAGCTCCTCGTGGGTGTGAGCGATGCCGCCGCCGGCGCCACCGAGGGTAAAGCTCGGGCGCAGTACACAGGGATAGCCTACGCGCTCGGCAATAGCCTCGGCGTCGGCTACGCTGTAGGCATAGCCCGAGCGCGCGACCTCCAGGCCGATCTCGGCCATGGCCTCGTTAAAGAGTTTGCGGTCCTCGCCACGCTCGATGGCGGCCAGGTCGCAACCGATCATCTCGACGCCGTACTTGTCGAGCGTACCGTCTTTCGCCAGCTCGACGGCGGCGTTCAGACCAGTCTGGCCGCCCAGCGTGGGCAGCAGCGCGTCCGGGCGCTCTTTCTTGATCACGCGCTCGATAAACTCGGCGGTGATGGGCTCGACATAGGTGCGGTCGGCAAGACCCGGGTCGGTCATAATGGTCGCCGGGTTGGAGTTGACCAGGATGACCTCAAAGCCATCCTCCTTGAGCACCTTGCAGGCCTGGGCGCCGGAGTAGTCAAACTCACAGGCCTGGCCAATAACGATAGGGCCCGAACCAATGACGAGGATGCGCTTGACGTCAGTACGTTTAGGCATGTTAGTTCTCCTCGTTCTTGGTCGCGGCGGAACCACCATCGGCGAAATTCCAGCCGGCAAGGCGGTCCTTCGCGGTGTCGATGTCCAGGTAGTTCTCCTCGCCGTCCATGAGTCGCGTAAAGGCGGTAAAGAGATAGTGGGCATCGGTGGGGCCGGGCGAGGCCTCGGGGTGGTACTGGACCGAGAAACACGGTGCGTCGAGCAGCTGGATGCCCTCGGCGGTGCCGTCATTGAGGTTTACGTGCGTCAGGCGAATGCGGCCGAAGCGCTCGTTCATCACGACCGGCGCGATGCCGTGGCGCACCCAGACGCGCAGATCCCCATCGGCCGCATGCTCGGTTTCGCCGCCGGAAAGCTCCGGGATCAGTTTGCCCAGACTGGGAAACAGCAGGCCAAAGCCGTGATTTTGCGCGGTGATCTCCACGCGACGGCTCACCAAGTTCATAACCGGCTGGTTACCGCCACGGTGACCGAATTTAAGCTTTTCCATTTGGGCGCCACACGCCAAGCTGATCATCTGGTGACCAAGGCAAATGCCAAAGACCGGCACCTTGCCGATCAGCTGCTGCACTTGCTCGTAGGTCTCCACCACGGCATCGGGGTCGCCGGGGCCGTTGGACAAAAAGACGCCATCGGGATTCATGTCGAGCACCTCACTCGCGGGCGTATCCCACGGCACGACAGTAAGGTCGCAGCCGGCACGGACCAGGCCCTCCAGGATGCCGCGCTTGACGCCGCAGTCGTAGGCGACCACGTTGTGGCGGGAAGGAGCGGCAGGGGCAAGCGCAAAATTATGCTCGGCGGGCAGATCGCTCGCGGCAAAAGCGTGGGGCTCAGGGCAACTCACGGTCTTGACCAGATTCTCGCCCACCAGCGTCGGCGCTGCGGTCAGACGCTCGACAAGCTCGTCGACGTCAAAGATCTCGGTCGAGATAATGCCCATCTTGGAACCGTTGTCGCGCAGGTGGCGCACCAGGGCTCGGGTGTCGACGCCCTCGATGGCGACGATGCCGTGAGCACGCAGGTACTCCGGCACGCTGACGGCCGAGCGCCAGTTAGAAGGCGTGGCGCACATGTCGCGCACGATCATGCCGCGCATAGCGGGAGCGCTCGCAGGGCGAGCGGTATCGCCGGGGAAGGCTGACTGGACGTCGGTCTCGTCGATGCCGTAGTTGCCGATCTGCGGATAGGTCATGGTTACGATTTGGCCGGCATAGCTCGGATCGGTCATAACCTCAAAATAGCCCTCGAGCGAGGTGTTGAAGCAGACTTCGCCGGTTGCGGTACCCTCGGCACCACATGCACGGCCATAAAAAATGGTCCCATCCTCAAGACACAGGATGCAGGGACCGCAGGTGCCCTTGCTGGTTTTTGCCAGCATACGCTGGCACAACTCGCTGGGCGCGATGGTGCGGGCGGCAGCGCCCGCAATATGGTTGTTCGCCATAATTCTCCTTCCCGGTCTCACAGGACCGGCTTAAAGGTTGGTAGTTAGGCCTCGCGGTATTCTAACCGTAAGCATCGCATATGGCATTAATTACATAGAATTGTTTACAAAATGATAATTATGACTTCCCATGCATAATGTTTTTTCTGGGACGGGGATTAAAAATCATCCCGCGTGGGCTTGTGACTCACGCGGGATGATTCGCTTTATTTATCCTGCTCCAGCAGATCGGACGGCGTGCGGTCGGGCTTGCCGCCGCGGAAGATCTCGCGACCGTGCAGGCGATGCTCCAAGTCGCGCTCGGCCTTTTCTTCCGTGATCTTGGTCTGGCTTACCGCCGGGTCCTCGATAAGCGACGAAACCGAGTTCACCTGCTTTTGGATGCGCTCGGCAATCGTGTCGTCCATGCTCACGATACGCATCTTCCAGTCGATACTCGTGGCATTTGACGAGCTCTTGGTCCACACGAACGTCAGAATGGCGCTCTGATGGCCCCGTGCGGGAAACATGCCAAAGAAGGAATCGTGCTGGATGTTGCTGTCCTCGTCGATATAGGCGTGCACGTTATACACCACGCGGTCGATCTTATCGTTGAGCAGGGCATTGGTTGCAAGCGCCGCCGCCTGAATCTGTCCATTGGACAGCAGCTCGAGCTCATTGGCCGAAGACGTGTCCAACACCGTTACCTCGACCGTGCCCGTACGCTCATCGGCTTCATCGACGGTAAAGTCGAGCGGGAACTGCGTAAAGCCGTTGCCCCACTCAAGGCCGCCCTTCAGTGCCGTGGAAACGGTATCCACCGAAACGCTCTCGGACAGGTTGGCAGTGTTCAGGCGGCGCATCACGCCGTAGCCAATCTGCATGCCCACGATCAACACCAGAATGCCGATAACTACGGCCATGGCAGTCTTCGTAATGGTATGGCTCACCCGCGAACCCGAAGGGTCATCCTCGGACAGCGGGTCGATATGTTTTGCCTGGCTCGCGCGGTCCTCGCTGCGCAGGCGTGCCAGCGCAGTCTTGTCACCGCGCTTGGCCGCAGCCTCTTTTTCGCGCATGCGCTCGGTGCGCTTTTTGGCAAGCGTCGGATCCAAGACACCGGATGCGTCGATTTCGGAGAATAACTCCGTCACTTCTTCCGGAGTCAAAGGGTTCTTATCAGCCATAAACTTCCTGTCATATCAATCAGTCGAGCTCGTGCGCACGCGCACCTTCGAACTGCATTCGATAGTAACGGGCATAGGTGCCGCCACGGGCGAGAAGCTCCTCGTGCGTACCACGTTCCACAACGCGACCATGCTCAACGGTCGCAATCTCGTCGGCATGCTTAATGGTCGAGAGGCGGTGGGCAATGATAATCGTGGTGCGCCCGCGCGCCAAGCGCTCGAGCGACTCCTGCACCGCCTCCTCGCTCTCGTTATCCAGAGCACTCGTCGCCTCATCCAAAATAAGAATCTTGGGATTCTTGAGGAACACGCGCGCAATGGCGACGCGCTGCTTTTGACCGCCCGAAAGACGGCTACCGCGCTCGCCCACCACGGTGTCATAGCCCTGCGGCAGCGACTCAATGAAGGCATCGATATTGGCGCGGCGGGCGGCCTCGGCGACCTCTTCTGCCGTGGCACCCGGCTTGCCGTAGGCGATATTCTCGCCAATCGTACCGTCAAACAGGTAGACGTCCTGCTGCACCAGGCCAATAGCGCGGCGCAGGCTCTGTTGCGTCACGTCGCGCACATCTTGGCCGTCGATGCTGACGGATCCAGCAGCTACGTCATAAAAGCGCGGCAGCAGCGAACACGTTGTGGACTTGCCACCGCCCGAGGGGCCGACCAGGGCAATGGTCTGGCCGGGCTTGATGGACAGATCCATATGGTCAATCACGGGACGAGCCTCTTCGCCGCCACCCAACTCAACATCCTCGTAGCTAAAGCACACGTCGCGATATTCAACCGCGCCCGCCGTCACCTGCAGGTCCGCGGCATCCGGCTTGTCCTGGATATCCGGGGCGGTCGAAAGCACCTCGTCCATGCGCTTAAAGCCGGCAATGGCCTTCTGATACGTCTCAGCCGAGTTCACAAGCGTCTCGAGCGGGGTGCAGAACAGCGAAATGTAGAGCGCGAAGGTTGCCATATCGACCGGCTGCAGTTGGCCTTGCGCCACCAGCCAACCACCCAGCAGCACCACGATCACGTACAACACGCCCGAGAGCAGGCCATACGTCGCAGTGTAGACGCCCATGGCGTGATACATATTCTCCTTGGACGAAAGATAGCGGTCGTTAGAGGCGCGGAACTTGGAGCGCTCAGCTTCCTCGTTCGCAAAACTCTTGACCACGCGCATGCCTGCCAGCGAATCCTGCAGCTGAGCATTAATACCGCTGATTTTTTTGCGGTTGTCGCTAAAGACCTCGCGCATGCGCATGTTCTGCCAAAACATGATGACCGCAAACACCGCCGTCACCACGGCCATGGCAAGCGCCAGCACCGGGGCAATAGCAAAGAGAATCACGAACGAGCCGACGATCTCGATGCCGCAGATGATAATCCACTCGGGCACGTGGTGTGCCGCCTCGCAGATATCGAACAGGTCGTTGACCACGCGGCTCATCATGTCACCCGAGCTGTTGCGATCGAAGTACGCAAAGCTAAAGCGCTCGTACTGATCGAACAGGTCCTCGCGCATCTTGGACTCCATGCGCGCGCCCATCACGTGGCCCCAGTAACTCACAAAGTAGCGACAGGCACAACGGATGGCATACATCAGTACCAGGCCAACCGCGATCATACCGAGCGCCTGCATAATCGCAGCCTGACCCTGGGTAAAGAGCCCGCCGGTCAGATTGCGCAGAATGATAGGAAACGCCAGATCGATGGCGGCAAGCACCAGGGCGCAAACAGTATCGGCAACAAAAAGCCCCATCTGGGGCTTGTAATACGACAAAAACCTCTTAAACATAATCACCTTACGCGGTTTTACCAAACCGCGTTTCGTCTCGACGCTGCAAGTGCTCCATTTGGACAATCTGGCCTTCAATCGTCGGTCGCGCATATCCATACGCTTCCCTCCTCTTTTAGGCCACCTTGTCTCAAATGGAGCACTTTCGCTGACTTATACAAACCTGCGGGATCATCCCCGCTCGTTACAGTTCGGCTCCACCAAGTCGATGCGCGATGCTATCGCAGGCCAAGGCGCCCACGACGGTCTTGGCGTCTTCGATCTTGCCGTCGAGCACGGCGTCGATCAGCTCGTGCAGCGGCACGAGGTCCACGTTGACGAACTCGTCATCATCGGGGTTGGGCGCATCGAACTCGAGCTTGGTGGCCAGGTAGATATGAATGATCTCGTCGCAGAAGCCGCAGGTCGTGACGATCGACGTCAAAAAGCGAATGCGGCCGGCCCTAAAGCCCGTCTCCTCGTGCAGCTCGCGCTTGGCGCAATCGAGCGGGTCCTCGCCTGGATCGAGCTTGCCGGCGGGAATCTCGACCGTCACGCGGTCGATGGCGGTGCGGTACTGACGCACCAGCACGATCTTGCCGCTCTCGGTCAGCGCCACAACGGCCGCCGCGCCCGGATGGCGAATGATGTCGCGGGCGCTACGGTGGCCGTTGGGCAGCTCAACCTCAAGACGGTGGACGTCGAGGATCTTGCCCTTCCAGGCGCACTCCTCCGAAAGAATCTTCTCGTGCAGCTCGGCATCGTGCGGGTCGTCATCGCCCAGCACCAGCATCGGCTCGTCGACAACCTCGCCACCCGGCTCGCCCTCGGCGTGTCCGTACGCGCGGCTATCTTCCTCGACGATCTGCGCGTCCACGAGCTCTTCGTTCTTCTCGTCCATCCGTCTCATTCCTCTCGGACTTTAGGCATCCCAGGCGTCGCGGCCACGCAGTGCACGCAGACCGATGTCGTGACGCAGGGTCTTGCCCTCAAAATCAATCTTCTCGCAGGCATCGTAAGCAAGGTTGCGAGCGTTCTCAAACGTGTCGCCCAGCGCGGTCACGGCAAGCACACGGCCACCGTTGGTCACGAGCCGACCGTCCACCACGGCGGTGCCGGCATGGTACACGGTCACGTTCTCCATGGCCTCGGCGTCGGCGATGCCGGTGATGACTTTGCCCTTCTCATAGCTGCCGGGGTAGCCCGCGCTCGTCAGGACAACAGCCACGGCCCACTCGTCGCGCCAGTCGAGCTCAATCTGATCAAGCTCGCAGTTGGCGCAGGCGAGCATAACCTCGACCAGGTCGTTCTTGAGGCGCGGCAGCACGACCTGCGTCTCGGGGTCGCCAAAGCGGGCGTTGAACTCCAGCACCTTGGGGCCGGCGGGGGTAAGCATAAAGCCGCCGTACAGGCAGCCGCGGTAGTCGATGCCCTCGGCAGCAAGCTCGGCCACGGTCTGCTCCATGACCGCCACCATGGTGGCGTGCTCCTCGTCGGTCACGATAGGCACCGGGCTGTAAACGCCCATGCCGCCCGTGTTGGGGCCAAGATCGCCCTCGAGCGCGCGCTTGTGATCCTGCGAGGTGGCCATGGGACGCACGGTCTTGCCGTCGGTAAAGGCCAAAAGCGAGCATTCGGGGCCAACGAGCATCTCCTCGATAACCACGGTGTTGCCGGCATCGCCAAAGGTGCCGCCAAAGCACTCGCGCACGGCCTCTTCGGCCTGCTCAAGTTCGGTCGCCACGATAACGCCCTTGCCCGCGGCAAGGCCGTCAGCCTTCACGACCAGCGGGGCACCCTGCTCACGCACATAGGCGAGAGCCGAAGCCTCGTCAGTAAACGAACCATAGGCTGCCGTCGGAATGCCCGCACGCTCCATGAGCTGCTTGGAGAACAGCTTAGAGCCCTCCATCTGGGCGCCCTCGGCACCCGGGCCAAAGCAGGGAATACCCGCCGCGCGCACGGCATCGGCCACGCCCGCCACGAGCGGAGCCTCGGGGCCAATTACCACGAGTCCGCATCCATGGCTCTGCGCAAACGCCGCCACGGCCGCAGGATCGCAGTCGTCGAGAACAACGTTCTCGCCGCAGCTCGCGGTGCCGCCGTTACCCGGCGCAATGTAGAGCTTGCCGGCGCGCGGTGATGCTGCGAGCTTAGCTGCCAAAGCATGCTCACGGCCGCCGCTGCCCAACAACAGGATGTCGATGGTTTGAGTGTCCGCCTTCAAGGGTGCCTCCTCTATGGATGAATGGCCCGCTCCGCGCGAGCCCTTTGCAAGCAAATATACCCCTCGGCCGCCCACTTGGGCTGCAAAGGGGTATATCGCAATAACCAAATGGTCCCGATTACTTCCAGAATCGGTTGATGATCTGCTCGCGACCAGCGCCAACGCCAATGAACGTCACGCGGGTGTGTGCCAGGTCCTCGATAAACGCCACGTAGTCCTGAGCCTCCTGCGGCAGCTCGTCAAAGCTGCGGCAACCGGTGATGTCGCACTTCCAGCCAGGGAGCTCCTCGTAGATGGGCTTGGCATGCTCAAAGCGCACCTGATGCTCGGGCACGCTGGTGTAGCGCTCGCCATCGACGTCGTAGGCCACGCACACCTTGATGGTGTCGAAGGCCGAAAGCACGTCGAGCTTGGTCAGGGCGATATCGGTGAGGCCGTTGACGCGCGAGGCATAGTTGGCGATAGGGCCGTCAAACCAGCCGCAGCGACGACGGCGACCGGTGGTCACACCGTACTCATAGCCCTCCTCGGTCAGCGTGTGGCCGGCCTCGGACTCATAGGAAAGCTCGGTGGGCATGGGGCCCGAACCGACGCGGGTGATATAGGCCTTCATGACGCCCAGCACGCGGTCGACGTTCTTCATGCCCACGCCGGAACCGGTGATGGCGCCGCCGGCGGTGCAGTTGGAAGACGTCACGTACGGATAGGTGCCGTGGTCGATATCGAGCAGCGTCGCCTGGGCGCCCTCAAACAGCAGGTTCTTGCCCTCATCAATCATGTTGTTGAGCAGCAGGCTCGTCTCGGTGATGTAGGGACGCAGGCGCTCGGCCATGGGCAGGTACTCGTCGCAAATCTGGTCCACGGTGTAGGTGGGCAGGTTGTAGATGAGCTCGAGCTCGGGGTTCACGCGAGCGAGAGCGGTCTCCAGCTTGTCGCGGAACAGCGTCTCGTCCAGCATGTCCTGCATGCGCAGACCAATGCGGGCCATCTTGTCCTGATAGCACGGACCGATACCGCGCTTGGTGGTACCGATGTTCTTCTTGCCGAGCTTCTGCTCAAAGGCGCCATCCAGATCGATGTGGTACGGCATGATGACATGCGCGTTGCCGCTAATCTTGAGGTTCTTGGTGGTGATGCCGTCGGCCTCGAACATGTCGATCTCCTCAAGGACAACCTTGGGGTTGACGACGCAGCCGTTACCGATCACCGACACGTGGTCGGAATACATGATGCCGGAAGGCACCTGGTGCAGGCCGTACTTCTTGCCGTTGACGACGATGGTGTGGCCGGCGTTGTTGCCGCCCGAGTAGCGCACGACGGCATCGAAGTCGCCGGCGACCAGGTCGCAAATCTTACCCTTGCCCTCATCGCCCCACTGGGCACCGACCAAAACGGTTGACGGCATGTTTACTCCTTACATTCATGGACTGTCTACGCGCCACGCCGGCACGCAGAAGCACAAAACATTCCCAGTATACCCGTGCAACGGGCGCCTGTCCTACTCCTCGGCATGTGCCCCATCAAGCTCATAGAACTTGGTGGATGCCGGCAGGAACATCAGGTCGACGTCGCCGATCGGGCCCGAACGGTTCTTGGCCACGACGATACGCGTAACGCCCTCGTCGGGTCGATCGCCGCGCGAGGCTTCGGCCTCGTCGGCGGAGCGGTCCAAGAACATAACGATATCGGCGTCTTGCTCGATGGAGCCCGATTCACGAAGGTCGGAAAGCTGCGGGCGCTTGCCGGTACGGGATTCGACCTGACGCGAGAGCTGCGACAGCGCGATGAGCGGGATCTTGAGCTCCTTGGCCATGATCTTCAGACCACGCGACATCTCGGAGACCTCGACGGTACGGCTCTCGGAGCGGCGTCCCGGCGGAGGACTCACCAGCTGCAGGTAGTCCAGGATGATGATGGCCTTCTCCTTGTTGTGGAGCATGCGGCGGCTCTTGGCGCGAATCTCGGTCACTGTGGTGCCGGGCGTATCGTCAATCAGAATATCGAGCTTGGACAAGGTCTGCGTGGCCTCGTTGATATTGGCCCACTGCTCAGGGCTAATGCGGCCTATGCGAAAGTCACTGATCGAGATCATCGCGTAGGCGCAGATCAGACGCTGGGCAATTTCCTTGCCCGACATCTCCAGCGAGAAGAAGCCGACGGTATAACCAGCAGCGGCAGCGTTGAGCGCCAGATTCAGGGCGAACGACGTCTTACCTACAGCAGGACGGGCGCCGATAATGATGAGCTGACCCTCGCGAAAACCCATGAGCATGCGGTCGAGCGACGGGAAACCCGTGGGCACGCCCGCAGCCTGGCCACCGGCCTGGCACACTTCCTCGGCCTCGTTATAGGCCTCGACCATAAACTCGGTCAGCGTCTTGTAGCTCGACTTGACCTCGCGCGCCGTGACCTTGAGCAGCTTGCTCTCGGCCAGCTCCACGACCTCTTTGGTATCGGTGGGGGCGTTATAGGCCAGCGCGTTGATCTCGTTGGTGGCGCCGATCAACTCACGCAGCATCGAATCGCGGCGAACGATGGCGGCATGGTGCTGCCAGTTCACGAGCGACAGAGTCTGACCCATCAGCTCCAAAATGTACGCCTCGCCGCCCACGGCATCGAGCTTGTTGATGCTGCGCAGGTAATCGATCAGCGAGATGGAGTCGATGGGAATGCGGCTGTTGTACATATCGACCATCGCGGTATAGATGGTCTTATGAATGGGCCGGTAGAAGTCATCGGGCTGCAGCTCGACCTGGGCCTCCTCGACCACCTCGGGCGATAGCAGCATGGCGGCCAGTACATTGGCCTCTGCATCTTGGTTTTGGGGAAGACCCAACTTTGAGCCGCGGTCCTCGACCGTCAGCCCGGTCTCCCTTTCGTCATATGCCATGAGCATCCTCATTCATATCGCTTGCGAGCATCCATAGTATCAGCCACAGCTTTAAATCGAGGCGCGCCTTAACAATCATCACCGAACCAAACGGGCGAACGGTCCCTTATGTACGTTGTGTTAGACGGGACTGCGGACGATTTCTTGGACCGTTACGCGGCCCTTCCCAGCGCGGCGCGG